>CAZMQV010000145.1:0-1515 GCA_964568675.1 uncultured Paludibacter sp. | reverse complement strand
CGAAGGGATGTAGTTCAACATGGAATAATCGCTGGGTCTTGCAGACCGCTCATATGCCTATTTATTATAGCCAGTGGTTATTCTGATTTGAAATCTATTAATTCGTAGTTAGCATTTCGTCCTTTTTCGTCAGTTTGTCGCAGAATACCTTTTTCTACTAAGTCTTTTATGTCTCGTAATGCTGTGTCAGTAGAAGTTTTGACAATTTTAGCCCATTTTGAGGTTTGTAGTTTTCCTTCAAAATCGTCAAAGAGTTTGTTAAGTACAAAGCGTTGGCGTTCGTTGATGGGGGTATGCTCATGTATTTTCCAAAACTCCGCTTTGCGCAATATTTTCTGTGTGGTATTTTCGGTGGCGAGCATTGCATTTTTAAGACAATGCAAAAACCAGTCGAGCCATTCGGTAATGTCGCCTGAACTATGTTGCACTTTTTGCAATACTTCATAATAGCGTTTACGTTCGGTCAATATTTGGCTTGACATACTGTAAAAACGCTCCCCACTGCCTTCGGCACGAGCAAGCAACATATCGGCTATGGCTCTTCCAATTCTGCCGTTTCCGTCATCAAAGGGGTGAATGATGATAAACCAGAAGTGTGCTATGGCGGCTTTTAAAACAGGGTCAAGTCGGGTTTCGTTGTTGAACCAATCCAGAAACTTGTCCATTTCCATTTTCACCAATTCAGGCTTTAGAGCTTTGTAATGGACTTTTTCTTTGCCCATTGCGCCCGAAACCACTTGCATTTCACCAGTACGGTATCGACCCACTTCTATTAAGTAAGGACCACTGTACCCTGTAGGGAAGAGCGCTGCATGCCAACCAAATAAGCGTTTTTCGCTTAAAGGTAAGGTGTATCGTTGAGTGGCATCCAGCATCATTTCTACTACTCCTTCGATGTGACGGCTACTCGGCACGAGACCTGCAGTGTTGATGCCCAAACGTCTCGCAATGGACGAACGTACTTGTTCATAATTGAGCAATTCTCCTTCTATTTCTGATGATTTTACTACGTCTAAGGTTAAGGCTGTAAGTGTGGCTTCTTCTTTAGTAGAAAAACCCAAAGCGTTCATTTGTCCTATTATTTTTCCTTGCATAAGCCGCACCTCACCAAATACGACATTTATGGCTTTATCCTGCCATGAAAAATCTGTCCAATTTTTATGTTCGTAAATGTATTTAGCCATTACTTAATGTTATTTTGCGGCAAATATACTAATTATACACCGCATATGTGCGGTGATTAATGTGTTTTTTCACCGCGATAGAACAAGTTTTAATACCCTGCAATTTTGGTTCGGTCCTTCCTGCCATTGGCTATAACGGTCGCGGGTAAGAAACGTGCCGGATTTCGGAGCTGCGAATGTATCCCCCGTGACAAACCACGATGCGGGACGAAACGCTCGAAAACCCACTAAAACCGGCATGTTTTATGACCCGTTGTTGAACTAAATCCCGCTTCAGCGGGATAGCCTTTCAAAAGTACCCGATTCTTTTCATAATTTGAAATCGTTTCAC
>CAZMQV010000144.1:0-1570 GCA_964568675.1 uncultured Paludibacter sp. | reverse complement strand
AGATCCTTCTATGTTGCTTTCCAAATATTTTTTCAATTTTTTTCATTTTGTGTATTTTTGTTTTGCAAGTTTGAAGAGGAAGTGAGCTCTGCTGGAGAGCAACTCATCAGCAATAGAACTTGTGACTTTGAACAAATGGCTCCCTCTTCGGAGGGAGTTTTTTTCATTGCTTCAAGGTCGGCAATGGCTAATAAAACTCATACCGTCAACTGGGTTTTGAAAAAAAAGTCTATAAAAACAACCTTCTATCAGCAGACTTTTCAAGCTGCATTGTCGCGTTCAGTGTTTATAGTTAATTGAGTCGCATCCTGAATAGAGCAGATTTTTAATTACATTAAAAACTGCAAGGATCTACTGGCGATCTCAAAAAAAAGTTGTTTTTATAGACAAAACACAATGTATCAAACAATTCCTTTTTCATATTTTTTGTTGTTTTTTAAAACATAGCGAATACGGTTTGCCAATTTCTTAGCAATTCGGATAATTGCTTTATTCCCGTCCATTCGTTTGCAATAAGTATTATAACATTTTATGAGGGCAGGATCTAATCTAACTGCAACCCATGCACTTTCGACAATTGCAGAGCGCAATATTGCATGTCCTCTTGAAGTTATATCACCCTTATTGTCTTTTTCCCCAGAAGAATGCATTGATGGGACAAGACCAATAAAATTGCAAAATGTATCATTGCTGCTAAATCTTTCCATTGTTTCAATTTCTGTCAATACCACCATTGCTGTTAATAGTCCTATTCCAGGAATGCTTCTTAACAAGCCAACCTTTTCGCAGTATTGCTCTGTTCTCGATAGTGTGTGTATTTGTTTATTTGTTTGAAGTAAGACCGCACGCTGAGAAATTACGGTATTTATAATTGCCATTAGCGCTTGTTTCCCACTTTGATCAAGCAATTCAATACTTTTCAGCCATTCTATAAAACGTAGAGACAAGGGAGATTTCCTTGAAAAATCATCGGGTATATGTATCCCGTGAAAATACAAAAACGATTTTATCCTATTTGTATTTCGGGTAATATCTTTCACCAATTTTGCTCTAACGCGTATTAACGCCCGGTCTTCTAAAGTTTGGAGCGAAGGCACATAAACAGGTATTAACTCTTTTGCTCTCAACGATCTCGCAATTTTCCTACTATCTCGAGGGTCACTTTTCTGATCACGCTCTTTTCCTGTAGTTGGAACATCAGCTGGATTCACCACAATAGAATTTATTCCCATTTGCAGTAAATAATTATGTATCCAATATCCGGAAAAACCAGCCTCATATGCAGAATAATACGATGCTCCAGGAAAATTCCTTGCTAAATAATCGCAAAGAATTTTCGGATCAGGGTCTTGAGAAAAAGTCTTGTGACTAATATTTTCTGACATAATTGTTACACTCCAACTCCTCAGATGGACATCAATTCCAATGTAAATATTTTGTCCACCAAAATTTAATTCGTTTCTTTGTGTTCTCATGGGTTTCAGTTTTTATTGTTGTTTTACATTTTGCTTTGAAAAACTCAATAAATATCTGAAACCTTTTTTTAGTTTGCAAACATACGACCTGAAAC
>CAZMQV010000143.1:0-1686 GCA_964568675.1 uncultured Paludibacter sp. | reverse complement strand
TTCCTGACTTCGCCACTGGGACACCCTAAATTGATTTCCAAAAATTTTCATCGAACAGGGGGGCTATTGTTTTATGTTGTGGAGTGATCAACATGGTTTTCAAAATAGTTTTGTTGCTGATTGGCAATTTAATTTTGAGTGTTGTTACGGTTTTTGCTATGTTCAAAGCCTTATCCACACTTAGATTCATGTTTTTCAGTTTTAAAATACGCTCTAATTCTTTGTACACTTTGTAAGCAACAAAACAAATACAAACGTGAGCCTCAATGCGTTTTGGAGTAAAATGGAACATTGGTCGCATTTCAATGGTGCCTTTTGTTACCCGATAAGCTCGCTCAACAACCCAAAGAGAACTATACTGATTGTACACTTCTGACGCTGAAAGCGTGGTGTTAGTCAGATATCCCTTCAAACCATCCCATTTTTCATCTTCCTTTATTTTGCTATGATTTATTTCGACTTTTACATTATCAAAAAGATCCAAAAACTTGTTGTATCCTCTTTTGTTTATTTTGTCTTTTGTAATTGTTCCGTTTTTGTAAGCGGCTTTTAGGCGCATTACGCCTTTTTCTCGATTGTAATAATCTTTTTTAGCTCGATCTTCAGAATAGCCAATAATGAGTCTGGCATTTGCTTTTCTGGTTTCGTGAAACAAACCGTCTTGTTTTTTTAATGAAAAAATCCACTTTTTCATTTTATCCGTTTCATTTTTAATTCTTGCCCCAAGAATGTATTTATGATTGCCAGATTCCAAAAGTGCAATATTTGTTTTGTTCATTAATCCTGCATCGGCGACAACAATATAATCTTTAAGGCCAAATCGCTGCACAAAATCTTCTACAATAGGTATCATTGTTCTGCCTTCAATTTGCCCGCCATTGAAGAGCGAATATGCCAGCGGGTAACCATCCTGACTTACCAAAAGGCCCAGTACCACTTGCGGTTGGCTATGTTTTCCGTCTTTTGAGAAACCTGTTTCGCGCAGCTCGTCACCGACATCGGTTTCAAAATAAAGCGTTGTTACATCATAAAAAACCAATCCTATTCGGCCTCCCAAAATCTTTTTAGTATGATCAATGCTTATTCGCTGAACAATTTCTTGCTGCGAACTATGCAGCTTGTCCAGGTAACGATATATTTTGTGCAATTCAACATCTTCATCGAAGTGAGATTTCAAATATTCAACAGTTCCGGCTTTACTCAACGGTTGGCTCAATCGCGCAATTACCAACTGTTTTAGAATGTCATCTTTAATAGCATCAAATCCAACTTTTTGAAAAACCCTATTCAAAATCAGTTGTGTTCCGTTTAATAGAATATTCTCAATATTGGAAAGCAAATGAGTTGTAACCTGCATTTCTTCTTGTTCTTTATTGAATGTGTCAAAAACATTTTGCTCTCCAACGTAACCAGCAATCCATTGCTTTCCTTGTTTGCAAAGCTCTTCAATAGTATTGCTATCTGAACTACTACCAATTGTTCTGACAACCTTGTAGCGTCCGCAACTTTTGTCAATTACCTGAACACTTACAATACCGCTTGGGTTGGTTTTTTTTCGAATAAACATGCTGTAAAAATAACCTTATTTTTTAGCTGGGACACCCGTTTTGGTGTCCCAGAAATTGTATATAACTGTACAATAGGCGGTTATAAAATCTGAAATTTTATAGTGTCGAAGTCAGGAAA
>CAZMQV010000142.1:0-1705 GCA_964568675.1 uncultured Paludibacter sp. | reverse complement strand
AGGTCCTTGCGCGAGGTCACCATCTCGCTGACCGCGTAACCCGCCCCCAGGCTCTTGCACAACTGGCGAAACGGGCGGTCCGTCACCCCGGCCATGGGCGCCACGAACAGGCGGTTCGGCAACGTGACGTTGCCGACCGCGAGGGCGCTGAGGGTGGGGTGAGGGGCGTTCATGCAGGCCTGAAAGAGGCAAAGCCCCGACCGGCGGGCGATCAGGGCTGCTTAAAAAAGAGGCAGATTATAGCCCGGCGAAGTGCCGGTGTGCGCGATTTTTCGACCCCGCAGCGTGGAAGCGGCCGGTTGTGGCCGCCGCAGCCTGGGTGGGGAAAACCTGATGGGTGACGTAAGCGTAAACACACGGCATCAAGCGTCAGGCGTTACGTAGGATGAAGGTGCTTGCCATGGCATGCCATGTCGCTTTTCCAACTTGTCCGTGTATGTGGAGAGACCTATGAAGATGATGCCTCTGTCCCTGGCCGTGGCGGCCACCCTGCTGGCCACTTCGGCCAGCGCCCAGCAGTACACCGTCAAGATGGGGGCGGCGTACATCAACCCGAATGCGACGAGCAATGACTTGACGGGGACGATGACGCTCAACATTCCCAACCCTGCAAACCCTACGGCAACCCTCTCCGTGCCTAATCAGACGGTCACCCCAGGGGTTCAATTGGAGGTGCAGCCTCAAACCGCGTTCATTTTCACCATTGCCCGTTCCTTCGGGGACAACTGGGAGGGGGAATTGATGTTGGGCTTCCCGCCTGTACACGAGGTCAAGATGCGGGTGAATAACCCGGATGTCAAAGCAGCTGTGGACCAACCCTTGCCCTCTCCCAGTCCAGATCCTAGGCCGTTCATCAGGTCGGCGGTTTATAAGCACATCGCGTCCTATGATGGCGAGAAAGTGGCCAAACTGAAGCAGTTCGCACCGACGGCCTTCATCAACTACAGGTTCGGCACGCCGCAGAGCACCTGGCGTCCGTATGTCGGTGTGGGCGTCAACTTTACCCACGTCAAGCCGGAACCCACTGCCGCAGGCGAAGCGTTTTACAACGACGGCAAGGTGAAGACCAAGGTGTCCGACTCCTGGGGACTGGCGCTGCAAGTCGGGATGAACTATCACATCGACGAGACATGGCTGATCAGTGCCAGCTATGCCACGGCCCAGGTGGCGAACAACATCAAGATCCAGACCGCATCCGGCGCGACCCAGTACGGCAAGTACAAGTTCAACCCGTCGATCTGGATGCTCACGGTGGGCCGCAAGTTCTGAGCTATGCCCCTTCCATGACCTCAATGCCCGCCCTGTGCGGGCATTTTCGTTTTGGAAGAGACGCCAGCACCAATCGAGGGTAAACCCGCGTCATTGAATGCCAACGATTGCACTGTTGGTGCAATCGTTGCAAATAAAATGCAATGTTCGCCTTGACACCTCTCTGACGCACTCGCGCCCTTCACATGAAGTTCCTTCCCTTGACGCTCTCCCTGGCCGCTACCTTGATGGCCGGTTCCGCTTTCGCCCAGTCGGGCTACACCATCAAGCTGGGCTACGGCTCCATTGATCCACGTGCGACCAGCTCGGACCTGAAGGGCACCCTGCCGGCATACAACGCTAAGGCTGGTGGTTACCTCGGCAACGTCAACGTGTCGTCCGGTGTGAGTCTGGAAGTGCAAACGCAAGAGACGCTGATGTTCAGCATCGAGCGGGC
>CAZMQV010000141.1:0-1751 GCA_964568675.1 uncultured Paludibacter sp. | reverse complement strand
CTGTATAGCTAAGACCTGCAGGCACACTTGGCGGAAAGATATCTTCTCCTTCGCAAGAAAAAAATATCACGAGAGAAAAGATAGCGATAGCCAAAACTAGGGCAAGTGTGTAAAATTTGGTGTTTACGTAGATTTTTATTTGGTTATTCATAGCTTGCTTTCTATTATGCAAATGTAGTAGTTTTAAGTTTTTGATGGTATGCAAATATAATTAAAATGATTTTTATTTTAGTGTTTTTTTGTATTCCATGATAATGTTATCTGTAAGCTATCTCATGCACTTATTCATGTTCTGCCTGTTAGGTTGGTTCTACTTGTCAATCAGTTGATTGATAATCTGGGCATTACAGCCTCTTTGTTTGTCAACAAATTACAAAACACGATGCAGCTTCCACGCTTGTATATGCTGTATGCCTTTGTTAGATGGCAAAGCGACATCGTCAAGTGAAACGACTATTTTTTCGTAATTATCTGGTATTGCTTCCAACGAGGCGTATTCGCGTTGTATGGTTTGTTCATCGACTAACATATAAGTTGCCTGCAAGTAAATTAACCGGTCGCCTTTTTTTGCCACAAAATCAACTTCTTTATCCCGCATAGCACCTACATATATTTCGTAACCAGCTCTGCGAAGCTCCAAGTAAACCAGATTTTCAACTTTATAGCCTATTCCGTATCCAAAGCCGGGATAGAGATAATTTTTAAATGAAAGGTCGTTTGCGTAGTATTTGTAATTGCCCGAAATAGTTTCCTTTCCTCGAATGTCGTATCGTTCTACTTTATGTATCAAAAATGTATCTTCTATATAACCAATGTAATTGGCAACAGTATCGTATGTCGTTTTACGTCCGTTGCTTTTGAAATAGTTCACGATATTGTTTATTGAAATAAGATTGGATGCATTATTTATCAAATAGATAAAAATATCTTCTAACAACTTCGGGTCTTTTATATTGTGACGTTGTATGATATCACGCAACAATACTGTGTCTTTTATTGCCGAAATATAATTGCGTTTGGTTTCATCGTTCGGCAACACGAAAAGTTCGGGCAAAGCGCCGCTTTCCATATAATCGATATAGGTTTGCTTGGAAATCTCTTTTTGCGTTATTCCCGCATACTCTTCAAAACTGAATGGGAATATTTCAAAATTTACATATCTGCCTGACAGTAAAGTAGCCAATTCGCCCGACAACATATTGGAATTTGAACCGCTAATAAAAATCTCGTAACTTTCGGCGAAATTTTGCGAATAAGAATTGACAAAATGCTCCCAACCATGAACATTCTGTATTTCGTCGATAAATAACCAAACTTTTCCCTGCGGATTTAATTTTTCCCGATAAAGTTTGACCAACGATTCAAGCTCTCTATAATCTCTTACAAAGTCGAAATCAGTAAATTCTTTGTTGATAAAAAAAATATTCTGCGGATTGATATTGCTTTGAATCAATTTGCGGACTATCTGACGAAGGATATAACTTTTCCCTGCGCGACGCTGACCAATCAATACTTTGACAAGTTTATTACCGGTATAATCAATAATTTTGTCGGTGTAATTTTTGCGTAGAAACCCTAATTCGGGAACGTTGCCATTCCAGAAATTGTATTTTTCTAATGATTTAATATATTCGTCCATACTCGAAAATGTTTAGACAAAAATAAGAATTTTCTTTTACATTCGAAAATATTTCGATAAAATTTATTGCTGTCCGGTAAAACTTAAAACTGCATAATTACCCCGCCCGAAG
>CAZMQV010000140.1:0-1848 GCA_964568675.1 uncultured Paludibacter sp. | reverse complement strand
CGAATTGTTCAAATTGTTCAAATTGTTCGAATTGTTCAAATTGTTCGAATTGTTCGAATTGTTCGAATTGTTCGAATTGTTCAAATTGTTCAAATTGTTCGAATTGTTCAAATTGTTCGAATTGTTCAAATTGTTCAAATTGTTCGAATTGTTCGAATTGTTCAAATTGTTCGAATTGTTCAAATTGTTCAAATTGTTCAAATAGCTCGAATTCCTGACTCCTGATCCCGATAGCTATTGGGACTGACTCCTGATTTCTGGATTCTTAAGAAATAAATTAAGCTGTCACTTATTTTCCTGAAAATTATTCCGGTCAAACATCTTGCGTTTGGTTTCTATTTTTATATTTGCGAAACAAAAAGAAAGTTTTACTCATGCAGAAGAAAAGCAATCGTAAAAGCAGGCGTGATTTCCTCAAACTGACAGCCATCGGGACAGCCGCCGCCAGCCTTGCCCCTTTCACAGGTTCATTTGCAGGCAATGCTGATAATGTATCAGATGTTTTACCTTCCGTATCATCGCCGCTGGCACCAAAAGCAACACGAAAATCGGTAATGGGTCTTGCATGTGAACCACTGGAAACAGTGAGAATTGCCGTGATAGGTGTTGGCATGCGGGGCAGTGATGCAGTACGTCGTTTACTACAGGTTGAAGGCGTTAAAATACTTGCCCTCTGCGACCCGGTTGAACACCTCGTTAAAGAATCGAACAAGACAATTACCGATGCCGGACTTCCTGCCGCAGCTGAATATACTGGTGATGAAGACTGGAAAAAAGTTTGCGAAAGAGAAGATATCGACCTGATATATTCCTGTACTCCATGGTACCTGCATACACCCATTGCAGTCTATGCAATGCGTTGCGGTAAGCACATTGCCACCGAAGTTCCGGCAGCAATGTCACTTGATGAATGCTGGCAACTGGTGAATACTGCCGAAGAAACCCAGCGGCATTGCATGATGCTTGAAAACTGCTGCTATGATTTCTTTGAAATGGCAACGCTGAACATGGCTCGTAACGGGGTATTCGGCGAAATTCTACATGCCGAGGGCGCTTATATTCATGACCTCCGCTGGCTCAAATTTGCAGAAGAAAACAAAGGAGGATACTACCACCGCTGGAGGCTCGATTATAGTAAGAAACATAACGGAAGCCTGTACCCGACCCATGGCCTTGGCCCCATTGCACAGATTATGGGCATTAATCGTGGCGACCGTTTTGAATACCTGACGTCAATGTCGACAAAGCAGGCTGGACTTAGCTTATACGCTGCCGAAAAATTTGGCGCTAACTCTCAGGATGCTTTACAGGAGTATAAACTGGGCGACATGAATACCACACTTATACATACTGTAAAAGGGCACACCCTGATGGTCCAGCATGATACCACCAGCCCGCGGCCTTACAATCGCATTCACCTCATCAGCGGTACAAAAGGGATGGCGATTAAGTATCCTGAACAGAATATCGCACTCGAACCATCAGCCCACGAATTCCTGAAAAAAGAGGACTTTGATGCCCTGATGGCGAAATATGAACATCCCCTGGCAAAGCAAATAGGCGAAAAAGCAAAGAAAGTAGGCGGACACGGCGGGATGGACTTCATTATGGATTACCGGCTTATCTATTGCCTGCGTAAAGGATTGCCGCTCGACCAGGATGTTTACGATGCTGCAGCATGGTCAAGCATTGTTCAGCTTAGCGAAATGTCGGTTGAGAAAAAAAGTCGTAGCATTGAAGTGCCTGATTTTACACGCGGAGCCTGGCAAACGGCTCAACCCTGGCCGATTGTAACTATTGACTGATCACCGGTTTACCAAACAATAATTGATTAAACAGCAAAAACGG
>CAZMQV010000139.1:0-1855 GCA_964568675.1 uncultured Paludibacter sp. | reverse complement strand
ACAATCAAATTCAATGTAAAGCAACTATGCGCCTAATTCGCAAATGGCTGCGAGCACCTATTTTGATAGCCGGGAAATTGCAGAAAAGACGAAAGGGAGTTCCTCAAGGCAGTCCGTTAAGCCCCTTGTTGTCCAATATCCTGTTGAATGAACTGGATAAGGAATTGACAAGACGAGGCTTGCGTTTTGTTCGCTATGCCGATGATTTCAGTATCTACTGTAAAACTTGGCACGAAGCCCGCAAAGCAGGTAACGGAATTTACCTTTATTTGAAGAACAAACTCAAACTGCCCATAAACAGGGAGAAAAGCGGTTTGCGAAAACCGGTCAACTTCACATTGTTAGGTTATGGTTTTGTTCCAACCTATCAAAAAGGGGAGAAAGGTCAATATCAATTGATTGTAAGTGCAAAGGGTTGGAAAACCCTGAAACAGAAAATCAAGACAATAACCCGCAAAACCACGCCGATGAGTTTTGACGAACGTATCTCGAAACTCATTGAGACAATGCGGGGTTGGACAGAATACTTCAAACTTGCAAGTATTCAGGAAAAGCTCAAATCTCTTGACGGCTGGATACGCAATCGCTTAAGGTATTGTATTTGGCATCACTGGAAGAAACCGGAACGTAAGCGGAAAAACCTAATACGTCTTGGTGTAAATCAGGGAGATGCTTATGCTTGGAGCAGAACAAGAATGGGAGGATGGGCAGTAGCCCAGAGTCCTATTTTGCGAACAACCATTACAATTGAACGTCTTCAAAGACGAGGGTATGAATCATTCCTGAATTATTATTTGAAAATTTTTCCCGGAACTTGACGAACCGCCGTGTACGAGACCCGTACGCACGGTGGTGGGAGAGGTGCATCGGTGAGCTTAGCTCACCGACCATCTACTCGATTAGCGGTAGTTTTTTTTAATCTCGTCCACATTTCTATTGAATTTGTCAAAAACAATTTGCTCACTTTCTTTTTTACTTGGGTTCCATTTTTCAATGGTTGTAGTTTTAGTTTTATTCTTATTTTGATACGTTTGGCTTGAAACTAAAGTGCCTCTCATTGGGTCTGTAAAATCTATATCTACTTTTGATTTTAGATATTTTTCAACTATTTTTGGTATTTCCTCGAAGTGTTTTGTTTCTACTTTTATGTTGATTATTTTACTTTGAGAGTCTTTAAGAAATAACTTATTCAGCCACCATTGTTTTTCGGACTTTGTATAAATAGGAATTGTATTCAAATATAGTTTATAACCCTCATAATATTCTGTAAAATCACTCCTGACAACATAATCATAATAAATAATCGCCTCAATAGATTGCCAACTTATAAAACAATTTTTATCAAATAAAGGCATTTCAATAGTAATTCCTTTATCATCAGAAAATAACTTATTTCGTCTTTCCTCTATGTGTCTTTGCTGTTTTTCAGAAATCGAAAATCCAAAAACAAGACCATAGATTAATACTAATGGTATAATTGCAAATATTAAAATAGTAATCCAACCATAAAAAGGTATATTTTCGGGAAATTTAATTGCAAAGTAAAATGCGACAAAGCCAATCAATGAAAATAACGATAAGGGAAGAATGAAAAAAAATAATTTGGCGTTTTTTTCTATTAGCTTTTTTATCATATCGTTCTAAATATTCAGTTATTGTGTCAGTTATGCAAAATTACCGCTAACGTTTTGGGGCTTTGCGTTCGGGCGGGATTTCGAAGCCGAAACGTTCAGCTAATATACAAATTTCAATAGAAGTACAAAACTTGGATTTTGCACTTCAGCCCGCCTGACGCAAAACCCTTGTGTGTGCCCTGCATGAGCAGTGCACCCACCACCGTAGGTCAGTAAAAATG
>CAZMQV010000138.1:0-1910 GCA_964568675.1 uncultured Paludibacter sp. | reverse complement strand
CCGCTTATCAATGCTGAAATAAGGGAATCGAGACGCATAAATTCAAGATTTAAGGTGTGTATGCCGAATTTAGCACCTGCCAGAATCACTGCTACAACCGTTGCTTTGACGACGATCATCCACTTGTTCACGTATTTTCTCCTGTTTTTAGTTTTCATGTCTCGTTCCTTATGTTTGTATGGCTTCCAATACCACCGCTTGGAGGCGGGAGTGTAATTGATTATACGAATATTGCAAATACAAATTATAAAAATATTCATTCACAATTTTTTTCTTAAGAGGTGGATGATGCAAGACATGACCATTTCCGAAAATTAAAACATCGATGATGGATTTATCCCGTGATGTTTTCCCTGAAATGTTGTTTCCCTAATATTGCCGTTTTATGTTACATTACAATTGATAACAGTTGAAAAATTACAAAGTAAATCCTGCCTATTGCTCAGATCCGGCTACTTCCTACATCGAGCCTGTAAAAGAAGTCGGCAAATAGCACTTGGCGGATGATGCATAAAAAATTACCAAAGGCTTGTTAGGCGAAAAAGGATGTATTAAGGAGTGTACACATGAAGCAATTGGATATGAGCAAAGCCTTCACGTTGATGGAATCCGGGCCCGTTGTCCTTGTTACAACGAAAGACGGAAAGAAAAACAACATCATGACGATTTCATGGACAATGGTTGTGGATTTCACACCGGTCTTTGCCATAACCACTGGAGAATGGAATTATTCTTTTACGGCTCTTCGGAAAACAAAGGAGTGTGTTATTTCAATTCCCACGTTTGATATGCTTGATAAAATCGTTGGAATAGGAACATGCTCCGGTGCCGATACAGACAAATTTACCAAATTCAAGCTCACTCCCGTAAAAGGTAGAATAGTAAAAGCACCGTTGATAAAAGAATGCCTCGCTAATATCGAGTGTAAAGTCGTCGACATCGTCAAAAAACACAACATTGTCATTCTTGAAACCGTTGCGGCTTACTTTGACACCTCGCACAAAGAGAGACGAACTGTTCACGCCGTCGGCGACGGTACATTTATCGTAGATGGGCGCAAACTATCCCGGAAAAAAATGATGGCATCTAAAATCCCATATGGTATTTAACCCAAATTAAGCAATAGGGTAAAGAATTCAATCTTGAAGCAATCTCTCGGATGCGAAAAAACCCTGGCATATTGTAGTGGTTTTTTTGTCGTAATATTTCCCAAGGTGGCAACATAGTGGCAATTTTTGACTCGGCAAACAAAAAAGGCGAAACTTTTACAGCTTCAAACCCTTTGATTTATCTCATAACTATTTGAATTTATTACTGGTGCCGGAGCTCGGAATCGAACCGAGATGCCCTTGCGAGCGGGGGATTTTGAGTCGATAACTTAAAAAAGGCGATTCTCCATCAAAATTAATTGCTTATATATCGACTGGTTACAGAGGGCAAGTTTGTTTAAGTGAGGTTATTTTGGTTTACTTTCGGTTAAGACGGTTACAATTTAGTTACATTAAATTTGGAATATTTTTTTGGATTACAGACAAGCTTATCTCTAGATATTCCAGCTTCATCCTATAACACCTTAATAGGTCATAGGCACCAAAATTAAGGTTGGGAGGTACAAAATTATGGTAACAGAAGAATGGCTTTGCGGTTGGCGGGAAATCGGAAAATACATAAAAAAATCTCCCAAAACGGCACAGCGATATGCACATGATGGTATGCCCTTTTTCCGTGACGCCGGGGGCCGGCCTATGGCGAAGCCGGCCATGATTGACGCCTATATTACTGAGCTCAACCAAGATATGTATAATGACAGAGTCTGGAGGGACAAAGGTATCGAATCGGCACTAGGGTTGGAAGCCGATAAAGAACGGCAGCGGAAGGACCTTGACGAGCGGTTTATTGAGGCGCAGCGG
>CAZMQV010000137.1:0-1951 GCA_964568675.1 uncultured Paludibacter sp. | reverse complement strand
AAGAACCAACAGCCTAATGGCTGTTGGTTTGATACCGCTTTTTTCAAGTCTATTTTCAAGTTTTTCATTTATCATGTTACGAAAGTGAATCTTGATTTTTTTCAGAATTAACACGTTTTACAACTCGACAGCGGACAGTTCAGCAAGTGCCTTTTGATAATCGCGTTCTGCTTCCAATGTTTGGTTCACCATATTGTAGTAGAAACCCAATTCCACCATGTAATTTAACAATGAAATTTCACCCGCATCAAGTGCTTTCTTGAGCAACTCGGTGCTGTTTGTCATTGTTAACGATTTTCGGTATGCTTCTGCTGTGTTTTTCAACCCTAAAGCACGGTTGTACTGAATTTGAAGCTGGTTATAAAATTGTTGCTTACTATCCGTTTCGCGTGCCTGGGCTGCAACAACCGCTGTTTTTGCCTGTTTTACACGATTTTTGTTTTCCCACAATGGGACTGAAACACCCAATGCAAGTCCCTGGAATCTTTGTCCAACAACATTTTCACTCATATAGCCTGCCGAAAATGTTGGTAAGCCCTTTGCTTTGGTCAATGAAACCTGTTTTTGGCTTACTAAAACTTCTTGTTTGACATATGCCAGAATAGGATTTTTTTGTTCTGCCTGTTGATACCAATCGTCAAAATTAAGCGGAAGCTGTTCCTGATCAAATCGATAGTCATCCATGCTTATATCCAAGCCTCCATTCAGCCTTTTAAGTTGAGACAACAGGGTATTGCGTTCAACATCAATACGAGCCATTTCGCCTGTTATTGTAGATAAACTTAATTGCGCTTTGTTAAACTCCAACTTATTGGCATCTCCACTATTTAAACGGTTTTGATATCCAAAAGCAATGGTTTGGGCATGTTGTAACCTTATCTCTAGCTCTTTTTTCAAAGCATTCAAATAGATTAGTTCCAGACAATACTGTTTTGTTTCCAACAGAATATTCATTCTTTCAGCTTTGTATTGCCACTCGACTAAACCATTACGTTCATCTGCCATTTTTCTTTTCATACCCGTTATGGTAGGAATATCAAAAGTTTGAGAGATATTAAAATCAGTGCGATTCCCAATAGCCGAAGGATTTCCCCAAAGATAGTTAAATTCAACCTCCGGGTTCGAAAGGTATATTCCGGTTTTGTTTTCTAACTTTTGTGCCTTAGTTGTCTCTTTTAGTGCTTTTAAAGTGGTGTTATTTTCCTCAACAGCTTTCAAAACAGTAACAACACTGTTTTGGGCATAAAGCGAAATACTTGCAAAAAATACTATAATACTAATTAATATTGTTTTCATATTATATTTGTTTATCGGTTATCGCATCATCTTGCATCACTTCTCGTACAATTTCTTTGTTTGTAAGCAGATACATAATTGGAATGATAAAACCGTTTAATAATGTTGATGTTAATAATCCTCCGAGAATAACCTGCGCCATCGGGCTTTGTATTTCATTACCCGGAAGATCACCGCCTAAAGCAAGCGGAATAAGCGCAAGACCGGAAGTTAATGCTGTCATCAGGATTGGATTCAGACGATCTAAAGACCCATGCATAACACTGTCGAATTTCGAATAACCTTCGTCTTGCAAGTCGTTATAACGAGAAATGAGCAACATACCGTTTCGCGTAGCAATTCCAAAAAGAGAAATAAAACCTATAATTGCAGGTATACTTATTATTCCACCAGTAAAAAATATGGTAAATATGCCACCAATAAGTGCTAACGGTAAATTCAATAAGATAACAGCAGATTGTGTTACACTTCTGAATTGAGCAAATAACAGCAAGAATATTACCATTATTGAGAATATGGATGTAATTAGTAAGGTTCGCGAAGCAGCTTGTTCGCTTTCAAACTGACCGCCATACTCTATATGATACCCTTCGGGCAACTTTATTTTTTCGTTTACCGTTTTCTGAATATCATTTACAACGCCTCTCAAATCACG
>CAZMQV010000136.1:0-2072 GCA_964568675.1 uncultured Paludibacter sp. | reverse complement strand
TGCTCCGCAGCCAGGGGCGCGTCACCCGCACCGCCGCGTCGGCATCGATGCCCAGACGGCCATGGACGACGAGCCACAGATCGGCGCTCCGGTTCAGGCGGTTGTGGATGGCCTGGCCGGTTGCGAGCAGCTTGGTGATTTCCGCGAGGACGACTGCCTGCGTCCGCGCCAGCATTTCAACGGATTGATGGATTCGGCACGCCGCATCCACCTCAGCTTCGAAAGCGCAAACCACCCGGTTGGCGGTATCCGTATCCACCAGGAGCGAGCTCAGGAGCGCCTGGCGGGTGTCAAGGTCCCTTGCCCAATGCCGGGTCACCCTTGCGGAAATGTCGATGTCAACCGTGATGCCAGCCATCTATGCGCCTTTAGAGAATCGGGTTTTCCGTGCCGGTCAGGCGCAGCTTGATGTCGAGTTTGTTTTGCACCGGTGTGCCCGGGAGTACGGTGCAGCGCCGCCAGAAAGACAACGTCTGCTGAAATGCCTTGTCGCCGAGATTGAGCGGTGCGCCCTGGGTGGCGGTGTCGAGTCCGGCCTGGGTCAGGGCCAGGCGGTACCAGACCGATTCGTCGGTGCCGGTTTCGTCGATGGGATCGAGCACCAGCCCGGTGTAGTCGTAGCCGGAATAGACGGTCGTTCCGGCGTCGTGCGCGGCCGGAGCGGTGTTGGCCACGCCCCGCTGCACGGTGAGATTGGCGGTGCCGCCGCCGCTTTCGACGAGCATCTGCTCGCCGTCGATGATGATGAGTTCGCCGTCGGCAAAGCGCGGTTCGGCCAGGGCGATGGCGGTCTGCGCCGCGTCGATGGCCGAGGCGAGGCTCGTCTGCTCGTTGGCGACGTAGAGCTGCCGATCCTTGATGTCGCCGTCGGTGCCGTTGTAGCTCTCGGCCTCGGGGCGGCTGAAATCCCCCTCGGAAATCTGCTGGGTCAGCGCTTCGTCAAGATAGAGATGAATCGCCATGGGTTCTCCTTCAGGTGGGCCACTGGGTGGCGCGATAGTTGTTGGTGGCGGCCTCGAACCCGGCCTGCGTGGGCGCGTGCAGGTCCTGCTGACGGAACAGCCAGCGGTAGGACGGCCGCGACCAGCGGAATCCGGCCTGGTTGAGGCGCATGCGGCTGACGCGCATGGGGCGGGTCCGATCCACGGAGAGGCGCAGGCCGGTGGTGTTGAGCGGGCTCGCGCCCAGCTTCATGGTCTCGACCCGATGGCGCTGGAGAGAGCCCGTGTCCACGTAGACTTCAAGCGAGGCCCGTTCGCCGGTCAGATTCGCATTGCTCAGATACCGGGTGTTCAGGGTGTTCGCGTTGAGCCGGAACACAGGCCCTCTCCGCCGCCATCGGTCGATCCGGTCGACGGCCAGGGTGACGTCCGCGTCGCAGCCAGCGGTGGAGGCGAGCAGCAGATTGCTGATGCCGCCCTGGTTGGCTGTGAGATCGAGACCAGCGTTGAGCCGGGCGCGGCCAAGCTGGAAGCAGAGGCGGTGCCGGGATTCCAGGGGCAGGCGCAGGTCGTACTTGGCCTCAGCCCGTTCGACCGGTTCCGCCTGCGTGTCGAAAAAGAAATCCTTCTGCCGGAAGCAGTAGCGCAGCGCGGTCTCGCCATGGGTCAGCGGCTTGCGGTTGAGATGGCTCTCACCCAGCCCGAAGCCGCTTTCCAGCACATCGCCTTCGAAATCGCGGCCGGTGTAGATGGGCGTGCAGAAGGAAACCCGATCCTCGCCGACACGGGTGTACGGCAGCCGCCAGTCGTTGAGGGCCTTGTGGTTCAGGCGCATCCGGTTCTGGCGGCCGTGAAAACGGGAGACCTTCACGGCGGCCCGGTCGATCTCCGGGATCATCTCCGTGGTGCTGGTGAGCTGCAGCAGCTCCCAGGCCTTCTGCTTGTTGGTCAGGTGGCGGCAGGAACCGAGCGAGGAACGTCCGAGGACGAAGGTTTCGTCGAGAAACGCCAGCACGATCCGGCGCACGGCGTTGGCATGCCCGAAGTCGAGCATCGCGCCGCCTTCGATCCATTCCAGCAGAAACTGGAGCCAGAAACAGCGCGTGCCCGCCGGGTGGTGAAACACCAGGG
>CAZMQV010000135.1:0-2120 GCA_964568675.1 uncultured Paludibacter sp. | reverse complement strand
CTTTGAATTGGTCATTATTAGGAATACTGCTCAAACGTTTTACATCTATATCGCTTTTCATAAATTCCAACTCTGGCGCAATTGTGGTTGTAAAATGAAACCGAACCTCATTGCCGGCACCATCAGTAGAACCCAGCGTATTACCAAGCATGTGGGTGTCTGTTGGAAAAACGCCGGCATTTAAATGTTTGAGACTATAAAAATAGTCAGTAGAAAGTGGCCTGCCATTAATAGCAGCCCATGTTGCACAAAAAGCAGTTTGTTTACAATCATCCTGTGTAAGAAAAAACAAAAGCGACTTATTGTATTTGAGAGGCGGTATCTCAAATTCAAGATTTTCAAGTGATACGGATCCATCCGTCTCAATGACTATCTCCGCTAAAATAAAACGATTCTCTAAAGCAAAAGGATAAATGTAACCTTCATAGGTGTCCTCCTCTATATCAATATCTGCATCCGGGAATTTAAGACAAGATGCGACTAATACAAGAAGGAGCGCTCCTATTAACAATCTAACTCTATGTAATACCATATATGCCAGACAATTGATTTGTCGTAGCAAATATAAATCATTTTAATCAGATTGTAACATTATTTGTTAAATTTCAACACTACTGTCCCGTTAAAAAACATTACTAGAGAACAGGTTAGGAAAATCATCAATTGGGACAGAAAGTGAAGATTTGCTAAACAGTTCATTTAAAGGCATTTTCTCAAAAGGGGTTATGCCACATATTTGAGAAAATGAATATAATGATTGCTCAATGTTACATCTTTTTTTAGCTATTGCTAATAGGAGATAGGTGCATAAAGCAATCCAAATTTGAGAATAAACCGCATTTTGACTAGTGCCATAGAAAGACTTGATTTTAAGATGTTGCTTTATCCATTTAAAGAACAATTCGACCTGCCAACGCTCTCTGTAAAGTTCAGCAATAGTAAGAGCTTCAAACTCGGTGTTGTTGGTAATAAAACGATAAACTACACTCGTTTCAAAATCTTCATAGGTAACCAATCTGAGCGGTTCGGGATACTGTCGGGACGATTTATATCCGGTAAGACTGATAAGCTCATCACTTATTACACCAGTTTGATTATCCACCGGAAAGGTATCTTCGACAATATACTTCATATTATCCTTGGCTCTGATAACGAAAAATGCCCGTTTTTTGTACATATGATTAAACAGACGAAAGAAATCTACATATCCTTTGTCCATTACATAAATGGCTGCAGGTTCAATATACAGCTTCTCCAATACTTTGACATCGTGTGTAGAAGCCTCAGTGAGATGAACAAAAACAGGGAGGTTGCAACGCAAATCCAGCAAGGTGTGCATCTTAATCCCTCCTTTGTGTTGTCGAAACTCAGCCCACGGGCACAACTTCAAGCACAGACTTATTGTACTGCTATCAAACGCGTACACCAAATTATCCATGTCAAGCCTGAAGCTGGTGTCGCTTTGATACATCGGGCGTGCAATTCCTATGAGAACCTGGGCAAAATCTGCGTAAATGCGCCAATCACGAAGTTCATTAGCCTTTGCAAGAGTATTTCTGGGAACAGCATGTCTTATTCCGCAATGATACAGTTTGCTGGAAACGGCATTAAGACAATTTTCAATATCACGCAGGCTTTCTCGCTGAGTAAGTTGTGCAAAACTCATTATATAAAAGTGATCCCGACAAGAGAAGTTGCGTACACGGTAATTCCCTCCGTACCTGTCTACGCATTTATCAAATTCATATGCCGGCATCATGTTCATAAGTTGAGCAAAAACTGTTTTTCCTTTATTCATGGCAAAGATTATTACAACCCTGCCATAAATTTAAAAATTCAAATCGTTGAAAAATTTTACGCTTATAATGATTTAAATATTAACAAATTAAATTGCTGTTTCGGAATTTAAACGGGACAGTAGTGAAATTTCAACTATTTAACGTTATTCAAGGAGTTCCCGATATCTTCGAAAAGTGTGTCCGGGCTTTCGAGACCGACAGATAACCTTATACATTTTTGAGAAATGTTCATGGCTGCTCTCTGTTCATCGTTGAAGGTTCCGAATATGGTACTTGCAGGATGAATAGCGAGAGATTTGTTGTCAAAAAGATTTGTTGCCC
>CAZMQV010000134.1:0-2142 GCA_964568675.1 uncultured Paludibacter sp. | reverse complement strand
CAGTATTATAATAGTAATTGTCAGTCGTCAATTGGATGTTGGTATGAATTGGAATATGAATAGTTGGTTTACAATTGCATGATGGTGTGAATTGGATTATAAATAGTTGGATTGCAATTTTATGTTGGAGAGAATTGGAATAGGAAATGTCGAAATACAATTGTATGTAGGTGCGAATCACTCCCCCTCGTTTGCAACGAGGAGGCACCGAGCAATCGTTTATAACGACGAAAGAGTATTCAAAAAAGATGTAGAATTTGCCTGTAGGCAGACGACAAATCTTGGAAACGTAAAACCAATAACCCTTCGTTGCAAACAAGGGAGAGAAAGAATGGCGACACCTATTTTCCCAAATGGAAATAGTATTTTACCAAATGGCGATATCTAATTGATATACTACTGCCAGACTTATACGCCTTTTAATGGCGCTGTGCCTTCCCTGAAAGTGTTGGATGATTTTTTTTGTAATTCTGTTTGCCTGAGCGTATAACTCTCAAGGTTCAGACACATTCAACCCTTCGCCACCTGTGTAACTCTTCCCACTGCAATAGCAAAAAACAGTGTTGATGACCGTTTCGTTTCCCATTTTTCCTAACAATGGGAGAACTACAATAAAAGCATATCTGTTTTGCTCATAAGCTTTGATTTGACGCAAAGATATGACATGCAATTGATTACATCGTTTTTTAACAACCATTTTGACCGATACGCCCCATTTCCTCATCCAAGCTCCGTTTCGGTAAAGCCTTCATCACACTCGGAAGAGGAAAAACACCATCAACAACCCTATGAAACTAACCAGTTACATCTATTCGATTGAAAGATGATTTCACTAATTTTTGGCATTATTGCAAATTAATTGTAACTTTGCCTTACGGATTTAGTGTATTTGTCGGAAATGAATACACCAAAGTTTAAAAATACAGACAAGAAATGGGAATGTAAAATGGCGGAAAATGCAGTTTTTTATTCTTTCCACGTTTTTTGAGAAGCATTAACTTGTCCGAGACATTTCATAAAAATGGCATTTATGTTTCATTATAACCACAACTGAAAAATGATATATGTTATCAACAATTCGCGCAAACCGGACTACAACATCGCATTGGAAGAGTATTGCTTCAAGAACCTCACGCAACACGACAAGGTGTTTATCCTCTGGATTAACGAGCCAAGCATCATTGTGGGCAAACACCAAAATACCATCGAGGAAATAAACTCCGAATATGTCAAAGCGCACAAAATCCATGTGGTGAGGCGAATTTCGGGTGGTGGCGCTGTGTATCACGACCTGAACAACCTCAACTACACCATCATTTCGAACGAGGAAAAAGATGCAAGCTTTGACTTTAAGTCTTTTTCCCGACCAGTGATTGAAACCCTGAACGACTTAGGGGTGAAAGCAGAATTTTCCGGGCGAAACGACATTATGATTGACGGAAAAAAGATTTGTGGAAATGCTCAAGCTTATATCAAAGGCAGGGTAATGCATCACGGTTGTCTCCTGTTCAACACCGAGCTGAGCGTGCTCGCTCATGCGCTCGAAGCGCCAAAAGACACGATTGATTCAAAATCGACAAAATCGGTGCGGAGTGTAGTTGATAATATACTTCCTAATTTGCCGGAGCAAATCACAATTGACGAATTTGCCGCAAAGCTACTGGAAAAGATGAAAAGCGAGTTCCCTGAAATGCGCGAATACCACTTCACCGATTACGAACAAAACGAGATCGAACAACTTCGCGCATCAAAATTTGCAAGCTGGGAGTGGAACTACGGTCATTCACCCAAGTTCGACATTGAACGAAACAGAAGGTTTACTGCCGGTAAGATTCAGGTTCACGCCGACATCCGAAATGCGTTGATAAATGAAATACGCTTCTACGGCACATTCTTTGGAAATAATAGTAATCTTATGGAAATAGAGAATAGCCTTGTAGGAACTCGCTATACGGTGGAAGCAGTAAAAGAAAGATTAACCTCACTGCCTTTCAACGACTATTTCGGTGGCTTCAGCATCAATGAACTTACCGAAGCCATTGTGGGATGAGGATAAAAATGAAACGGGTATAATATAAGTCAATAGGAATAAATATAATTCAAATGGAGGATATTGAAGGGTTCATATCAGAAATAAATAAT
>CAZMQV010000133.1:0-2179 GCA_964568675.1 uncultured Paludibacter sp. | reverse complement strand
CACCTAAGTAGCGCATGGTCATTTTACCGTCGTGGTTACGACCACCGGATTTTGCTCCGCCTGTTACAAGAGATTTTTCTGGCGCACTTGCAGTAATTGTTTCGAATGTGCCAATAATCTTGTGTCTCTGCCCCGGTGTTGTGGGCTTTAATTTACGTACAGCCATTTATTTTTAAGTTAGAAGTTAGAAGTTAGAAGTTAGAAGTTTTGCTTCTCAGCAAATGACCTTCATTTTTCTAATTTCTAATTTCAGATTTCTAATTTTTTAGATGTTGCTATAAAAATCTATTGTATCGCCATCTTTCAGCGTAACGATTGCTTTTTTGTAAGCACATGTAGCTCCTTTGTTGAAGCCGCTTTTTGTGTAGCGGATTCTTTTCTTAGGTGCGGTCACCAATGTGTTTACTTCAGTTACATTCACACTGTACATTTGCTCTACAGCTTTCTTAATCTCAACTTTGTTTGCGTTTTTATCTACTCTAAAGCCATAGCGGTTCAGTTTTTCGCCAAGTTGAGACATCTTCTCAGTAATGATTGGTTTAATAATTATTGACATATCTGAATCTCCTTATGCTTTAAAATTTTGTTGCAATGTTACAACCGCATCTTCAGTAAATACTAAATTGTGCGCATGCAAAATTGAATAAGTATTTAATTCTGAAACAGTTATAACTTTTGAATTTGTCAAATTTCGAGCCGACAAATATACGTTTTTATTTCCATTTGTCAAAACGAAAAGTGTCTTTTTATCAGCAACTTGCAAATTTTTTGTCATAGCTACAAAATCTTTAGTTTTTGGAGCTTCAAAATTAAGTTCGTTAACTATAGTGATAGCGTTGTTTTGAGCTTTGTAAGAAAGCGCTGATTTGCGTGCAAGCTGTTTAACTTTTTTATTCAGTTTGAAGCTGTAATCACGTGGTACCGGACCAAAAATACGGCCTCCACCTACCCGTACCGGAGATTTGATATCGCCCGGACGTGCTCCTCCGCCGCCTTTCTGACGACCAAGTTTACGAGTACTACCGGCAACTTCACTTCTGCCTTTTGTTTTGTGTGTACCTTGACGCTGATTTGCCAAATATTGTTTCACATCTAAATAAATAGCATGGTCATTTGGCTCAATGCCGAAAATTGCATCGTCTAACGATACTTTCTTTCCGGTTTCTTTTCCTTTAATGTCTAAAATATTTAATTCCATGGTTATTTATAGATGATTACGATTGAACCTTTAGCTCCGGGTACCGAACCTTTAACTACTAAAAGATTTTGTTCCGGAATAACTTTAATCACTTGCAGATTTTGCATAGTCACGCGTTCGCCACCTGTGCGGCCACCCATTCTCATACCTTTCATTACGCGGGAAGGCCATGAAGATGCACCCAGAGAACCTGGAGCGCGAAGGCGGTTGTGCTGACCGTGTGTAGCATCTCCTACACCGCTAAATCCGTGGCGTTTTACGACACCTTGGTGTCCTTTACCTTTTGAAGTTCCTACTACGTCTACGTAGATATCTTCTTCAAACATATTGTCTACGGTGATTACCTCACCCAACTGGAACTCTCTATCAGCTCCTTTGAACTCAACCAAGTGGCGCTGTGGAGCTACTCCCGCTGCTTTGAAGTGACCTGCTTCTGGCTTAGTAGTGTGTTTTTCTGTTTTTGGCAGAAAACCAAACTGTACTGCTTCGTAGCCGTCTTTTTCCAACGTTTTGATCTGAGTAACAACACAAGGACCTGTTTCGATAACAGTGCATGGTAGATTTTTACCATCGGCACTGAATACGGATGTCATTCCGATTTTTTTTCCTAATAATCCTGGCATTTCAATTGATTTTACCCTTAACCCCTTTCTCGGGGGATCGGCATTGTTATTAATTTAGTTTATTATATTTCCTGTTAAAAAAATGAATTCGGAAATTACACTTTTATCTCTACTTCTACGCCGCTTGGCAATTCAAGTTTCATCAGCGCGTCTACAGTTTTGCTGGTTGAGCTGTAAATGTCGATAAGACGTTTGTAAGATGAAAGTTCGAATTGTTCGCGTGACTTTTTGTTAACAAAAGTGGAACGGTTTACTGTAAAAATGCGTTTATGTGTTGGAAGTGGAATTGGTCCGCTTACTACTGCACCTGTAGATTTTACAGTTTTCACAATTTTCTCGGCAGATTTGTCTACCAGAT
>CAZMQV010000132.1:0-2213 GCA_964568675.1 uncultured Paludibacter sp. | reverse complement strand
GTTCTAATGGGAGTGGCTTTAGTTATTCTAGAATGTTCCAGCATTCGACAATTCCTTTATATCCTTGTTTAGTTCCAATCGAAAGTAATACTATTGACAAAAGCGTTAAAGGTGTTAGGACACATTGCAAAGTTAGTATGTATAAAGGTAATACACGAATTTTCGATGATATTGGAGAAGTTCAATTTATTGAGGGTGGCATTTCCGGCATACCAATTTTCCAATTGTCTAGATTTTTTGAAACACCTAGCAAATCAAATGAGTACACAATATTCATGGATTTTTTTCCAGAAATCACATTAGAGGCTCTAAGGCAGGAACTCACTATCCGCTGGAAGAGTGGTTATGATAAGCTACTTATCAATTTTCTAGTAGGCATGTTAAATAATCGGCTTGCACTTTTTTTGTTAAAACACTTATGTTCTTTGTCCCAACGGTATGCAAGAATTTCAGATTTATCTGAATCGGACATTCTATTCATCACAAAGGGGTTAAAACGGTTTCCAATTTCCCCTTCTAGGCATCTTGCATGGAATAAAGCGCAAGCGACAAAAGGGGGCATTCCACTTACGGAAATTAATCCTGAGACATGTGAATCGCTAATTTGCCCTAATCTGTATTTTGCAGGCGAGATACTGGATGTTGTGGGTGAATGCGGAGGATATAACCTACATTGGGCTTGGAATACTGGAATTTTAGTTGGCAAGGCCATTGGCAACAGTCTTTCACAATGAAAACTCGTATTTAGCAGTAAAAGTTATCCGACTTCGGTTAACTAGCAAATTAACTACAGTATGCTGTACAGAAAAGTAGAAATAGTGGTTTTATAACAGTAAAAAAAGCTGTCAGCCTAAAGGAAGCAAATATGTCAATTGCACTAAATGTGTGCCCTCCTCGCGGAGGGCATAACTATAAAAATCATCTTGCACTCTGCTTTCCCGGCGTCGGCGGCTGCTTTTTCTTTTCGCCAAATAATGCGCTCCCAATCACATCCCGCGCTGTGTCGTCCGCCTGCTCAAGCAAATGGCAGTAAATATCCTGCGTCGTCGAAACTCGGCTATGACCCAGCCTTCGCGAAATAGTCACTGGATCGACGTTGTTCTGATAAAGTACCGACGCCTGCGTGTGCCGTAGTGCGTGTGGGTTGATGTGTGGCAAGCCGTTTTTCTTAGCAAAGTTACCAGGCCAGCTAGAGAATGTACAAGGGTGAATATACCGGCCGGTTTCGTTCGTGAAAACGTAATCAGTCTGCTCCCAATCGGACCCCATACGCAGTTTCTGCTTGTTCTGTTCAACCCTGTACCGACGAAGCAAGTCCATTACCTCGCCGGGTATGCCTATTGTGCGGTATCCGGCGCTTGTTTTTGGCGTTTCTTCGTAGACACCTGTTTTTGAGCCGTAAAGAAGGGCGCAATCAATACGAATGTTCCCGTTCTCAAAATCAACGTTTTTCCATTTCGATCCCGCGATCTCCCCACGCCGCGCGCCCGTAGCAATCAGGAGCATCATAACGGCCTGCCACATCAGCGGCTCCTGCTGTAAACATTCCATGATCCGCATCACATCGTCCACCTGCATGAAGTTCGGCTCTTTTCGGATGACCTTCGGAGGGCTGGCTTTGGAAGCGGAGTTATAAGGGATAATCATTTCACGCTCAGCCTGCGCAAGGATCATGGAAATCATGTTGTGATAGTGATGGATCGTGTTTGCGGAAAGCGGCTCCGTTTGCTTCTCTTCCCGAAACAGAGCGTTAAATTTGACTCCAAGCTGCTTTGCAGATCGAATTGCTAGGTCATAATCGCAGTGTTCACCCCGGCAAATCTTCGCAAGTGTCGCGCAGCTAGGGCCACCGTTTTCATGATACTTGTCGAACGAGCCGAACTTCTTACGAATTGTTTCTTTGAACTTCTCCGCGTCCAGCACATAAGCATAATGACCGCTAATGCGCTGACCTTTCTTACTCAGTTCGGTGTAAAAAAGATTCAGATGCTGCGGTCGGATATCCTTAAGCTTAACATTGCCCAGCACCGCGTTGATACGACCAAGCATCTGACGTGAAGCTCGAAGGGTACCTTTTTTCGTCCCATTCGCTTCTTTCAGGTTCAAAACATACTCGGCGTACTCCGCAAACGTCTGGTTATCGTCGACTTTAAAGCCCTGTTCACACTGTTTATCGAAATCCGCAGCGGCAATTTTCACAGCTCGCTTGATCT
>CAZMQV010000131.1:0-2376 GCA_964568675.1 uncultured Paludibacter sp. | reverse complement strand
TGGTTTCTTTTGTGATTCCACCGGCTCTACCTTCCACAAATTTAATAATTTTTTGTTTGTATCTTCAATCTTTTTCAAAATTATGCAATTTTGTTTGGTTTTCAAACTTTTCTTTTGCAAAGAAATTCTGCGGTCTTTAAAGTATTGTTTATCTTGTTGACAGAAATAATTTTTAGAGGAATCAATAATTTGATGTCTTAGAATCGGCACTTTTCCGGCTCTGAATATTTTGTTAATTCTTACGGTGTTACCTTTCTTCGACTTGGTTACTGATGCAAAGCTGCATGATTCTTCGCTTGCCAAAAAATATTTCTCTCTAATCCAATCCCACGATTTATTTGCATGACGGCGTTTACACCATTTTCCTAACAAGCGCCAGAGGTAGTAATCTATTTGTTTGAAGATTTCTTTTGATACGATGTGTTTGTGGTAGTTTGTCCAGCCCCTGAGGATTGAATTTAATTGGAGTATTAATTTATTAGGCTTGGCGTTGAGGTTTTTAAACACAGTATCGCGCAATTTGAATTTGATTTCCTTAACGGCTTTATCGGAAGCCATTTGGAATAGTTTGCCGTTTGGATACTTTCGGGTGTTTTGCGATAGGAAGTCGAAACCTTCTGAGATGTGGGTTATCCTGGTTTTGTCGGGTGAAAGTGTCAAACCACGTTCTGCCAGAAAATTAGTAACTAATGGAATTATTTCTGTTTCTATCAGTTCTTTGCTTACGGCAGTAATTACAAAATCGTCGGCATAACGAACAAAATTTACTTTCAAATAGTTGCGCCAGATAGGATATTTTTTTTTAATGAGTTTTCCTAAACCGTCTAATGTCAGATTCATCAGCGTTGGTGAGATAATTCCGCCCTGCGGCGTTCCTGCTGTGGTGGGAAACAATTGTTTGTTTTCGATAAATCCACACTTTAACCACTTGAGAAGTATTTGTTTGTCAATGGGAATGTGTTTGAGTAACCACTCGTGACTTATATTGTCGAAACAGCCTTTTATGTCGGCTTCGAGTATCCATGTTGCGCTGTTTCTTTTAGATAAGCAAGTGTATAAATATTTGATTGCATCACGACAAGAACGATATTTGCGAAATCCATAAGAGAATTTATCTCCAATGCTCTCTGCAATAGGTTCTAATGCTAATAAATACAGGGCTTGCATGGCGCGGTCTTTCATGGTTGGGATACCCAGCGGACGTTTTTTGCCGTTTCGTTTGGGAATATATATCCTTCGCAGCGGACGTGGTTTATAACCTCTTCGTTTTAAAGTTTTTGCAACTTCACACAAATCGGTGTCATTTGTCCATACTACGTTATCAATTCCGGGCGTTTTACCGCCTTTATTATTTATTACCTTCCATACAGAAAGGATTTTTGCATAAATTGAACGGGCTAAAATTCTGCTTAAAACTCGTACTTTATTAAATTTGTTTAATTGTACAGCCTTTGCAATACGCATTTGCAGTTTGCGAACATATTTGACAGCATTGCTAAATAAATTAGTTATATTCATACTTTCAAAAAAACATTTTCGGGTGCACACTCTGTGAGGAGTTCCATTGCTTTCCCGAATTTACAAATTCTACAAATTCTCTTACAAAGAAACACCAGTCGGACGTGGGCAGCCTTTCGGCTTAGAGTACCAGACTCCTATCTGTATTATTACAATACAGCGTTTGCTTTTTCCAACATCTTACTCCAAACACTTTTCAGGGATGCCTTGCGGTTACTCTGATGGCGTCTTACACAAAGCACTGCGCCACTACGTATTTGGGTTACCCTGTTGCCTGAATTAGAATTAACGTACGATTTAGGCGATGCACTGAGCTAAGTCGAAGTGTTTTCTCATATACACAATTACTTATGTATAGACGCTATCCGCCGGTGGAATTGTAGTTCGCGTAAGCAATAGCAGCCAAGATGCTTATCCATACCACTTGTCGTTTTGACCCAAGCCTGTCATTTCCCTTTTTGGCTTGACTACGTTTTACGACGGGTTCTGCACGTCTTCAATTAATTTAACCATGTCGTACTACCTTAGCCCTTGTACTGACTGTGGGGAACATCAGAGGCTTTACTTTGGTCGCCCATTTCAAACCCTTGCTCATGGCACACGTGCCGCAATTAGGAACATTGTCCCGGAGGCTTCAGCCGATAATGGCTTCACCATACTTCCGCTGCTCCGGTAAGGTACTGCTGACGAAACAGCAGGATTAATCAAAATCCAAAGAACTTAGTTAATCAATCTAAATCAGACCTTTACAGGTCGCACAGTTGCTAACGAAAAATGGTAGCCGTAGTTGCTGGATTTACAGTACTTTCGTATCAATTTAGCACTTCGGTTCGTTAAAAGCACCAAAGTATCAAGTTG
>CAZMQV010000130.1:0-2389 GCA_964568675.1 uncultured Paludibacter sp. | reverse complement strand
GTAACACAATTAACAACTAAATACATTTAGATCCCCAATTCTTTTTTAACATAGTTAAAATCAGATGGTGATAGGTTACTACCTTTAATGAACTTAAGAAAACCACGAACTAGCAAGAAGCGAGTCCATGTGTCTTGTTCAAAACCTTGCTCACCATGGAATACATCAATAATATGATTTGCGCGTTTAATGACGATGCGATTTGGCATTTGATTTCCTTTATAGTACACGTTCGTAATTGAGATCTAGTAGTTCGTCAACACCATAGTATAGTTCATACTTTAAGGTGCTATGCGATGCTTGGATAACCATTGGTTTTCCATTATATGTATTGTGTGTTTCATCCAATTCATCTGGTGTATTTACGAATGATTCCACACGAATTAGAGATCCAGTATTTTTGTTTCGAAAGATAGAACCGATTTCAATACGATTCATTTTTGCTCGTTGAACTTCTGATACAATCTCCAAAAAAGAATATTGACGATAAAAGCCATACTTGGTATCAGTTTTTACTTGCGTAGTATGCTGAGGTTTAACAGGAAGTGGTTCTTCGTACAGTTTGATTTCTTGTGTAATCATTTATTTACTCCTATTGTAAATCAATACAAATCTTTTTGTCATTATAACTTGTATAAACAGATAAAAGAACTAGTTGTTCTGTTTCTGATACCCAAAAAGTAATTTCTGGGTCAGATGTATGTGTGGTTTGTTCTAAAAGAAGGTTAATGAACTCAGATCGTTTCATTTTGTATACTCAATTATTTCAATGCCAAAAGCTTTTATTGCTTCTGTGCAGATTGGACATGGTTTCGCATTCGCTGGTAATCCTCGCGCATCATATCTTTCCGTAGTGATTCGGTGAATTGGCTTTCCGCGACATTTAAGTATTGCATGGATTTCAGCATGAAGGTATTCACAGTGATGATGACCGACCTTTCTGGCAAAGTATGCCTGTAATGGATGAGTTTTAGTGTACGAATTGAAAGCGGCTGCTAGCAAGCGTCCTTTTTTGTCGTAACATTTTGCTAGTATGTGATACTTTTTTGTAGCCATATCTTGCTTTCGTCCAGAGTTGTGTCTGAGCGATACAAACTCCGCTGTTATGGGCAGTTCTAGCTGCATGTTGCAAGCCTTCCATATCCCAAATTAAATAAAAGAGTTCTTTATTTAGTTTCAAAGTAGATTATATCCTTTGGCACCCCGACTAGGAATCGAACCTAGAATCTAAGAATAGAAGGCTTATGTTATATCCATTTAACTATCGAGGTGTTATTTTTTAAAAGTTGCCACTAAATACTGAATGACCGACCCTGCCCCTGCTCCCCTGCTGAACAGGATTAGTCGGCGGGTGTTGCGTTGGTTTTGCTTTTACCTGTTAGGCGGAGCCTACTGTTATGGTTTTAAAGGCGGAGCCTGGACACCAAGCGAAGCGACTGTCCAAGCGGAGCGTTACGCAGTTGAGTGACGAGCGAAGCGAGGATCATATTGCGTAACGAAGTGGAGCACGAGCGCGAAGCGCGAGAAAATTTTTTGCCCCGATGCACCATGTTGGTGCAAGGGGGCTGTATGACCGACCTATTAGAAGGTGCCGAAAGTCTGCGTCAATTCCTGTTCGGCTTCCTGCTCGGCGCTTGCTGCTGCGGCTGCTCGGTTGCTCATGCGTTTCCGAGCTTCCATGGCTGCTTCGGCGCTTGGCATGTTGCGCTTCAGGCAATCAGCCCAGCTAGGCATAATTTCCGAAATGCCCATCTGTTCAGCGAATTCGCGGATTAGCAGGCCATCGGCTGGCTGGTTCCATTGGGCGGCGCGGTTGTAGGCGGATAGCACAATTTCTTCCAAGTTGCGCGGCAATTCGTCCCCGGTTGCTTCGGCTGCTGCATCCTCCAGCCAGGATAGATAACGACCGAACTTAATACCGCGCGTGGCCTGTGCATAATCCTGTGCTACCGTCATTTGACGGCTAACAAGATCAGCGGCAAGGGCTTGATCCACGCCGTTAACTTCTGCGAAATCTTTTACCATCTTGCCGTTTGCGTTCCACTCCCGACCAAGCCCGCAATATTCGGTAACAATATCGGAAAGGCTTGTTTCTTCCGGGGCGAAGTTCATACTGTTAATGAAGTCCTGACGCTTGGCCTTGGCTTCTTCGATCAGTTCGGCTTGTTGTTGGCCGCGTGCTTTCAATGCGACATCCTTGGCCTTGAGATATGACCGTCCAGCCTTCTGAACTTCAAAGTCAAAGGAACGGGCGAGGATTTGAGAATCAAAGGATTTGCGGGCGGTGGTGTTCATGGTTTGCTCCAAGTGAGAATAATCGCGAGAATTGGCGTTGTCGGCCATGTTTAAAACTTCGGTTTTGGTAAGTCCGGTTGCCTTGGCAATATCC
>CAZMQV010000129.1:0-2445 GCA_964568675.1 uncultured Paludibacter sp. | reverse complement strand
AAAATCTTTTGGCGTATGGAGGGTGTGTGGCAATTGAGAGTTATGTGCATAACGTAAAGCTCAGCGGCGGAGCGTTAGCGTAGTCCGCTGGAGCGTTGGGTTAGGCTGGTCGATGTCTTTGCCACTTCCAGTAAATACCGAAGTGCTTTGTTTACCGCTTCATCATTAGGGAAAGCTTCTGCAATATCAGGCTCAAGGAGTACCACATTGGTTTCCTCCTTAATTCGGTTTGCGTACTTGCCACGCACGATTTCACCGAAATCTGATCGTTTGTATTCTGGTCTAAGTTCGTCTGTCATTTCTGATTTAACCTTCTTCATAAATTTGCCTCTCAGCATTGGTTGCCAGTCGTGCCGATATGATGCGAATTGCATTACCTCTGTCGGTATGTGACACCGCAAGTAATCGCCCTTGGGAAGAAACACCAAGGTTACAAATCGTTCCTCGTCATCCGAATGGTCAGGGTCGTGAGCAGTGGCCGAAAACGCATCGCGCAATGTGCTGGTCGCTTCTTCAAAGGTAACGCCATGTTTGCGCCGATTCGCTGTAGCTTTTTTCGGATCCCATTCAAAATGCATATTCCGTGACTCTTTTAGCTTTCATGCGGCGGAACCGCTATCGCGTTCCACCTTACGCGGGTTAGGCTTGGTTCAAGTGGTTCATTATCGCTCTGTTCATACGCATTTTTTTCGCTTAAACGTCTTTCGATATATTTCAGCAAATAGGTAGCACCGCCGATTTGTTCAACTTCTGCCATATCACGAATCTCATTTAAGGAGGCAAATTTACCTTTGCTTTTCCACAAAGAAATAGCTGCCATTGCAAGTTTGTAGTGTTGATTATTATCACGAGTTCCTTTTTTTGACACTGCCCGATTGCAATCGAAGCAAATAACTTCCAAATTGTCTAATTCGTGATTTGTCGCATTGCCATCTATGTGATTAAAAGAAAGCCTCATTTGGCTACCGCAACGATGGCAGCGAAAATCAGCGTCTTCCAACTTTTTCCATAAATCTTGTGTCGTTGGTGCGCTATGACCAAAGGTGGACAACCTTGTCCAGTTTTGTCGAGTTGCAGGAGGCGGTGGCGGCGATACCAAGTTCAAAATTGCTTTGATAGCATCAGTTTCACTAACATCGAGTAAACACATTAATTCTTTGAGTTCAATCATTAGAATTGCCCTTTTTTAAAGATTCAACACATAAATGAATTAATGAACTCATACGATAGAAAAAATAATCTATGTGTAAATTAGATTTCAATTGGATTTTATCGCGCTCAAAATGCCTTATTTGAAATTGATTACCTGTTTTCGTTAATTCGCTAAATTCCCTCTCTATGTGCTCGCAAAATAACGAGTTACTCTCTGATACAACGTCAACTAGCTGTTTCGCAGACATTTTTTTGTTTTCTTCAAAGTAGGTTTTTAGCCTTTCAAAGGCATCCCATATTTTTTCTAAACTTTCAACCCTGCTTTCTGGACGAGGTAAAATAAATTTTGAATATGCTATTTCAAGTAGTTCGTTCAGGCGTTCATCGCCTGTGTTAAACCTAATGTCAGTTATAATTTTTGCTATCGATTTTGGAATTGATCGCTTAATTTTCCCGTCTTCATCTAAGAAAAAAATGATTCCATTTCTGCTAAATACTGTATTGATGCGCTCTCTGAATTGAGATTTTAATAAGTCATCATCTGAAAATGAATAATGATTATGTTTATAGTAGCCGTGATAACTAATTTCGGTTGAGTCTTTGATATGCCTGTAAAGAAATTGCAGAAAATCTAATACAGTATATTTGTCCGGTAAGCTATCCTAATCGTAATAACTTCTGCTCACGGGTAAAGATAAGTCTGGCACTTCATCTTTTAAAACATCTTCTAGCTGTCTTTTGTTACAGCCACAAATTGTTGAGCCATCTGGGCATTCTTCTGGAAATTCGCCAGCCAACGCACAATTGCTAACAAATCTATCGTAAGTTGCAACAATGGCTTTCCAAACGTCTAATGGAATTTCTTCCGAACTCAGTTCTCTTGAGCCGTTTTCTTTGTCGCTGAAATATTCGTATGTCATGTGATGCTGATTTTCTAGGAAGCCTAACACTTGAGCGAAGCAGTTTCGGCTTGAACGAATTGTTAGGCCTATCTGCCACAGAGCCTGTCATACCGATCCTGAGCTCGTCTAATAGTTGTCATTGTTCGGTTTGGATCTGAAAGTGCGAGATTCAGTTGTGCTTTTGCCTCGCCGCAGGCTTGGGAGGCCGAGATCTGTTGAGGTTGATCATAAACTCGACGGGTAGGTGGTGGGCTAATAAGTTCGTGCCTTTGGCCTGTTGCAGGGTCAATCATGCCATTGCCGCCGCCGGGGATCATGAACTTTTGTTGCCCAGTATGTTGAGTTGCATCTAAAATTGACCCACTTAGGGTAAAGATTTGCGTCGAAATTT
>CAZMQV010000128.1:0-2458 GCA_964568675.1 uncultured Paludibacter sp. | reverse complement strand
TATAGTGTCTAAAATTTCAATTTGACCATTAATTAATTCTGTCATTATTATATCGGAACCTTTCAAAAAGTTAATCCTGTTTTTGTACTTCTTAAAAGTGTAACCAGCAGGTATTTTGAAATTTGAACAAAGTTCAATAGTGTCATTTTTTATTTGATAAACATTTAGTCCATCAAAACCATATGAGGATACAACAAGAAAAGAGTCAATAATTGTAAAATTCTCAATCCGACTATCGGTTAATTCTAAGTCTTTTATTTCGAAATGAGCTACATTTTCAACATTACTTTTGTATAGTTTATTTCCTTTCAAGATAAATAGGTTATTTTGATATTTATCAATTTTCCCATCATAATAAATTCCAGTTAAGCTTTGAGAAGAAATTAACTCTGGTTTTTCAATGTTTTCAATATTCCAAATATGAATACCAAAATCACTTAAACAGTATAAATAACGAGTATCAGAAATACCTGTATGATAGCTACCTTTATTAAAAGGATAATCAATCAATTCGAATGTTTGTCCAATTACTTTAATCTGAAGTAATAGAAACATGACAATTGTCAATTTTATCAATTTGTGCTTCATGGTATGTTTTTTTATAATGAGCTCTAACGAGAGTCCGCGCAAAAACCACTTAATCTCCCGTTTCAATGGTTTTTATTTGTTTGTACACTTCATCTGTGCCCATATACGGAACTTTATATGAAGCTGTTTATATTTTTGTCTGCTTTTTTGAGGAGCTTATATTGCCTTATAATAAGTCCTTTTTTGCCAAAGCTGAGCCATTATTCCCTTAATCAACTCTTTGAGGGTATTTATACCTTCTGTTATCATGGCAAAACGGCTTAGGTTGTAACCAATAAAGACCAGACTAACCTCACCCAATACATTTTTCTTTCCCCGTGTCAACACATGATCAAATCCCCGTTGTCGTTTGAGCGTTCCCCAGGGATGTTCGGCCAGTTGTTGTCGTTGTTTATAGTAAGCAGGATTCTCTTTTACACGCTTGTTGTTCTGCTCCACATCAGCGGCAAATTCACTGCGGTCAATATTTCTCCCGTTGGTTTTACTCTTGGTGCATTGAACCTGTAGTTCACAACTTTTGCATTTTTTTGTATTATAACGCTGAAACTTATAAGCCGATTTATATCCTTTGCTGCTATGTGTAAGCCATGTACCATTGGTGGTCAAAACCTCCCCCGCCGGGCAGGTATAGCTATTATTCCCTGCATTGTAAATAAAACTTGTTATCGGAAATATATCCGGATCGTTCGAAGCCGGTTCTTTAGGCGATACATAGGTCGTAATTCCGTTTTGCTCACATTGTCGTATTTGTTCACCCGTATGATAACCTTTGTCTGCCAACACATCCATTTCCTCCACGTGTAACCCTTCTTTGGCGGCAATAGCTACAGGAGCCAGGGCGTTTGTATCGTTTACTCCTCCGGTATCAAAATGTGTAATCAACTTGTTCTTAGCATCCACCGATGCCTGTACATTGTAGCCTACCACCGTAATTCCCCGTTGCAAAACTACGGCTTGTGCATCTTCGTCCGTTGTGCTTATCTGGTCTTTACCGGTTTCTTTCAACTCTGCTTCCAATGCCTGATACTTTTCTTTCCGGCTCTTTTGTGTCTCTATCTTTTCCAGCAAGGCGGTTTTTACTTCCTGCGAATCGGCTTTATCCAGGGCATCTTCAAACTCATTGATGCGTCCATCGATATATTCAAGCTGACGGTCTATCTTTTTCTGGTTGTAGTTGTTTTTTAGCGAGTTTTGAGCCCGCACCTTAAAGGAGTCGATGGCAATGGTTTTGCCTTCAATCAGCCCCAGTTCTTTGAGCAGGAACACAAACTTACGAAAGATATTACGAAACGCATCAGCATACTCTTTGCGGAACATACAAATGGTACGTGCAGAGGGTGTTTGCTCGCAAAGCAGCCAACGCACTTCCAGATTGAGTTTAGCTTCCCTTTCCAGCTTACGCGAGGAACGAATCCCGTAACGATAACCATAGAAATAGAGTTTGAGTAACACAGCGGGGTGATAAGGCGGACGCCCTTCTTCTTTGAATGTTACATGTTTGAACCCGAAGCTTGCCAAATCGATAGAATCAACAAAGAAATCAATCACCCGAACAAAACTATCAGCTTCAATCACCTGTTCCAAACAAAAAATCTGTAACTGATTTCGCTCTTCTCCCTGTATGTGTTGCATAAATTGTAATTTATTGATTTACAGCATAAAGTTACAAAATAATCAACACATATGCAACTATTAAAAAGTCTATTTTCACGCAAATTTAATTTATCTCTGAAAAACATCCGCTGATGTTTTTGCGCAGTCTGACGGTCGAGGCTATATGCAGTAAGGGATTGCGGGCTACTTTCCTGTCCACCTACACCGAAGTTTGAGCGGGGCAGAATGCTTGAATTACCACTGAAACCCTTATTGC
>CAZMQV010000127.1:0-2474 GCA_964568675.1 uncultured Paludibacter sp. | reverse complement strand
AAATGGCTCAGACTTTAATTTCTACTTCTACTCCGCTTGGCAATTCAAGTTTCATCAACGCGTCAACAGTTTTACTCGTAGAGCTATAAATGTCGATAAGACGTTTGTAAGATGAAAGTTCGAACTGTTCGCGTGATTTTTTATTCACAAAAGTAGAACGGTTCACAGTGAAAATACGTTTGTGTGTTGGCAATGGAATAGGACCGCTAACAACTGCTCCGGTAGCTTTTACTGTTTTGACGATTTTCTCGGCCGATTTATCAACCAATGAATGATCGTAAGATTTCAGTTTAATTCTGATTTTCTGACTCATAATTTTTTTATTATTAATGATATAAAGCGCCCTCTGCTAAAGAGTCATTCGTTCAGCAGAAGGCTTTTTATTTTTATTTGATTAATTCTACTTTTCCACCAGCTTCAGTTACCACTTGTTTGGCGATAGAGGCTGAAACTTCAGAATAGTGTGAGAATTCCATTGAAGAGGTTGCGCGTCCGGAAGTAATTGTACGCAAAGCCGTTACATACCCGAAGGTTTCGGACAGTGGCACTTTAGCTTTTACAATACGAGCACCTGTGCGGCTCGATTCCATTCCTTCAACTTGTCCACGGCGTTTGTTTAAGTCACCGATAACATCACCCATACTTTCTTCGGGAGTTACCACTTCCATTTTCATGATAGGCTCCATTAAAACTGGTTTAGCTTTCGCGCAAGCAGTTTTGTATGCCAATTGAGCACAAATTTCGAATGAAAGTTGATCCGAGTCAACCGCGTGGAACGAACCGTCAATGAGTGTAACTTTCAATGTATCCATTGGGTATCCGGCTAATACGCCGTTTTTCATTGCTAGTGTAAAACCTTTTTGTACTGATGGAATAAATTCTTTTGGAATATTTCCACCTTTTACTACATCTACAAATTGCAATGCACCTACAAAATCAGCATCAGCAGGCTCTACTTTCACAATAATATCAGCAAATTTACCGCGACCTCCCGATTGTTTTTTGTAAACCTCACGTATTTCGACCGCATTAGTAATTGCTTCACGATATGCAACCTGAGGACGACCTTGATTACATTCAACTTTGAATTCGCGACGTAAACGGTCGATAATGATTTCCAAGTGAAGCTCACCCATTCCGCTAATTACAGTTTGTCCGGACTGTTCGTCTGTTTTTACTGTAAATGTTGGATCTTCCTCTGCCAATTTAGACAAGCCCATTCCAAGCTTATCCATATCTTTCTGAGTTTTGGGTTCTACAGAAATTCCGATTACCGGTTCTGGGAAATCCATCGACTCAAGAACAATAGGATTTGCTTCATCACAGAGTGTATCGCCTGTACGGATATCTTTGAAACCAACACCTGCACCAATATCTCCAGCCGAAATTAATTCCACAGGATTTTGTTTGTTTGAGTGCATTTGAAAAATACGTGAAATACGTTCTTTCTTTTCAGAGCGAGTATTGTACACATAACTTCCGGCTTCAAGTTTACCCGAATATACACGGAAGAAGCAAAGACGCCCAACATAAGGGTCTGTAGCAATTTTAAATGCGAGTGCAGTCAATGGCTCATTCGCATCCGGACGACGCACGACATCTTTATCTTCGAATCGAGGATCTTTACCTACGATTTCGGGAGTGTCGAGCGGGCTTGGCAAATATGCACAAACCGCATCCAACATAGTTTGGATACCTTTATTTTTGAATGAAGAACCACATATCATTGGATTAATTTCCATTGATAGTGTAGCCTTACGAATAGCTACTTTGATTTCATCTTCAGTGATTGTTGAAGGATCGTCAAAATATTTTTCCATCAAATTATCATCAAATTCAGCTACTACTTCGAGCATCTTGTCTCTCCATTCTTGTGCCTCTTGCAATAAATCTGCCGGAACATCTTCGATAGAATATTCAGCACCCATTGATTCATCGTGCCAGAATATCGCTTTCATTTTCACTAAATCAACAACTCCTTTGAATTTCTCTTCAGCTCCAATTGGGATTTGAATTGGGCAAGGTTTGGCGCCCAATACATCTTTCACTTGGCGAACAACTTCAAAGAAATCGGCTCCCGAGCGGTCCATTTTATTTACATAACCGATACGTGGAACATTGTATTTATCAGCCTGACGCCATACAGTTTCTGATTGAGGCTCAACACCACCCACCGCGCAGAATGCGGCAACTGCACCGTCGAGAATACGCAATGAGCGTTCTACCTCTACCGTAAAGTCAACGTGTCCCGGAGTGTCAATCAGATTAATCTTATATTTATCGCCAAGGTAATTCCATGATGTGGTAGTAGCCGCAGACGTAATGGTAATACCGCGTTCCTGCTCCTGTTCCATCCAGTCCATAGTAGCAGCTCCATCATGAACCTCACCTATTTTGTGTGTTAAACCGGTATAGAAAAGGATACGTTCAGAAGTAGTGGTTTTACCGGCGTCAATATGCGCCATAATACCGAT
>CAZMQV010000126.1:0-2578 GCA_964568675.1 uncultured Paludibacter sp. | reverse complement strand
AGAGCAACGGACTGAAAATCCGTGTGTCGGCGGTTCAATCCCGTCCCTCACCACATATTAAAACCGCAATTGATTGAATATGAATCGATTACGGTTTTTTCTTTTAGGGTTTAGTCCGCAGTTAGTCCAAAAGAAGAATAGATTTTATACAATAATGTATGAAATGAATTTTTTAGTATCTTGTCGATTAAAAACAAGTATAAAGGAATTAGCGAAATGACTAACAATTTAGAATTAGAAAAAACCCTTTGGCAAGCAGCCGATAAACTTCGCAATAATATGGATGCGGCTGAATACAAACACGTAGTCTTGGGGTTGATATTTTTGAAATACATTTCCGATGCTTTTGATGAGCTTTTTAAAAAGTTGGAGAGTGAGAAAAACGAAACAGGAGCCAACCCCGAAGATAAAGACGAATATACCGCCGAAAGAGTTTTCTATGTTCCACCACAAGCACGTTGGAAGTGGCTACAAGACAGAGCAAAACTACCAACAATTGGCAAAGACATTGACGATGCAATGGATGCCATTGAAAAAGATAACGCTACACTTAAAGGAGTATTACCAAAAGACTACGGCAGACCTGCATTAGATAAACAGCGATTAGGAGAATTGATTGACTTAATTGGTTCAATTACTTTGAGTAAGGGCGGAAACGGAAAAGGCAAAGACGTTTTAGGTTTTGTATTTGAGTATTTCTTGGGACAATTTGCCGATGCCGAAGGTAAAAAAGGCGGACAATTTTATACCCCGCAAAGCATTGTAAAAATATTGGTTGATATGCTTGCCCCAGAACCAGAAAAAAGGGTTTATGACGGTTGTTGTGGAAGTGGTGGAATGTTTGTACAAAGCGAACGTTTTATTGAAATGCACGAACACCGAAAAGGCAAAATTTCTATTTACGGACAAGAAAGCAATCCAACAACGCATAAATTAGCCAAAATGAATTTGGCTATTCGTGGTATTGATGCCAAAATTGAATTGGGCGATACTTTGATGAGCGATAAGTTTCCCGAACTCAAAGTTGATTATGTAATAGCCAATCCACCTTTTAATGTTAGCGATTACAATATAAACAAAGCCGAAACGCACAAATGGAAATACGGCATACCACCAACAGGAAATGCTAACTACGCTTGGTTACAGCATTTTGTTAGCAAACTTGCACCTTATGGAACAGCAGGTATTGTTTTGGCAAATGGCAGTATGAGTTCCGAAACAGCAACCGAAGGAGAAATCCGAAAAGCAATGATTGAAGCCGATTTGGTGGATTGTATGGTTTCTTTGCCATCGCAGTTGTTCTACAATACTCAAATTCCAGCGTGTTTGTGGTTTTTAGCACGCAACAAAACCGAAACTACTAAATTCAGAAACCGCACAAATGAAATCTTATTTATTGATGCCCGTGAATTAGGCACAATGATAAGCCGTAAACAAAAGGAATTGAGCGAAAAAGACATTGCCAAAATTTCGGACACATACCACAAATGGAGAAGTAAAGATTTTAAAAAGGAATACAAAGACAACGCTGGATTTTGCAAATCGGCTACCATTGAAGATATACGCAAAAATAACTACATTCTAACACCCGGTAGATATATTGACTTTAAAGAAGTAGCAGAAGATGGAGTTGCTTTTAACGATAAAATGAAACAACTAACTTTAACCTTAAAGGAACAAATGCAAAAGGCTAATGCTTTGGATAATGAAATAAAAAAGAACCTCGAAAAAATAGGATATAAGCTATAACTATGGATATACAACGCATTAATCAATTAAAATCAATTTTCGATACTGTAGTTCATTTTATTAATAACAACGACGATAGCGAGCAGGTCGAAGTTTGGTTTGCCCGTGAGTTGCAGGAATTGCTCGGTTATGCCCGTTGGGAAAATTTCACGTTAGCAATAAACCGTGCCGTTGAATCGTGCAAATCGCAGAATATCAACGTAGATGATCATTTTCGTGAGATCACGAAAATGATAGAGATTGGCAAAGGTGGTAAACGCGAAGTCGTTGATTTTATGCTTACCCGCTATGCATGTTACCTGATAGCCCAAAACGGCGACCCCAAAAAAGAAGAAATTGCTTTTGCCCAAAGCTATTTTGCGGTGCAGACCCGAAAAGCCGAATTAATAGAGGAACGCCTAAACCTATTATCCAGACTTGAAACAAGAGATAAATTAAGAGCATCGGAAAAACAACTTTCGCAAAATATTTACGAGCGCGGCGTTGACGATAAAGGCTTCGGACGCATTCGCTCTAAGGGAGATACGGCTCTTTTTGGCGGACATACCACCGAAGACATGAAAAACCGTTTAGGTATTAGTTCCAACCGACCACTTGCCGATTTTCTGCCTACGCTAACCATTGCAGCCAAAAACCTTGCTGCCGAAATGACCAACTACAACGTGGAAACCAAAAACTTATACGGCGAAAACCCTATAACAAACGAACACATACAAAACAATACCAGCGTTCGCGAGATGCTTGAAAAACGTGGCATAAAACCCGAAGAACTGCCACCAGCCGAAGATATTAAAAAACTGGAACGCCGCGTGGACAGCGAACAAAAGAA
>CAZMQV010000125.1:0-2637 GCA_964568675.1 uncultured Paludibacter sp. | reverse complement strand
AGGGCTTGCCAAAATATAATCTTGAACAATTTATAATCCCCCTCCCCCCACTCTCCGAACAAAATCGCATCGTTCAAAATCTATATGAACTGATGCAGTATTGCAATGAGTTGGAAGCAAGCATTAAACAAAGTGAAGCACAAAACGAAAAACTACTGCAACAGGTTTTGAGAGAGGCGTTGAGGAAAGAACCGGTTGGAGAAGAAGTATAGCAATGAAGAAACTATGAGTGAGCAACCCAACACACAATGACACGAAAACTCAACAATGACAATGGTTTACAAATATGGAAGACAAGAGCCAAGGCTATAACACGGTATCTCCAAAAATGTTGGCTTACGAGCTATTATGAAACATTTGTGCTAAATTCAATCCCGAAGTTTCGGGATAATTCTATTAAACTTTTGTGCTAAATTGCCACCACTTCGTCAAAACCGCAAGCCCGCCATATTCAGGTGGTGCGATTACAGCTTTTACCATTTAAGGCATAAATAACAAGATTTGACAATCGATTGATAGATATATTTTTCTTGAAATAATATTTTTATGAAAGTTTTATTTACTATCTTTGATGCAAATCTAATGACTTTTGCATGAGTATTTATCGAACTTCGGCTCCGCACAAAGTCAAAAGAAAAAAACTAATAATTAGAAAACCTCCATATAATAAATAAGTCCTGGAAATCTCATGCCTTTACAGGAATTGGATTATCTATAAAAATAATGATTTTCAACAACTTATGCAAACTCAAAAACAAGATTATTCTTCTCATCATCAAACAACGAACATGTAGATCAACGAACGATTGACTTTGAACATACGATTATAACTAAATCATTACAAACAACTTAAAAACAAATTCATTATGAAATTCGCCTTACCAGAACTACCCTACGCGCACAATGCGCTCGAACCTATTGTGAGTGAAACCACTATCAGCTTTCACTATGGGAAACACCACCTGACTTATGTAAATAACTTAAACGGCTTGATTCCGGGCACTGAATTTGAAGATGCGGATTTGGATACCATCGTAAAGAAATCGAGTGGTCCTATTTTCAACAACTCAGCTCAAATTTGGAATCACAATTTCTATTTTTTATCACTCACTCCAAACAAAGGAAGTCAACCATCAGAAAATCTGCAAGCCGCACTTATTGAAAAATTCGGTTCGTTTGAGAATTTCAAAAAAGAATTTAGCGCCGCGGCAGTAGGCGTATTCGGTTCGGGCTGGGCATGGCTTGTGAAAACTGCCGACGGGAAACTCGACGTAGTGAAAGAGAGCAATGCCGGCAACCCCATCACCAGCGGACTCGTGCCACTGCTTACTTTTGACGTATGGGAACACGCCTATTACATTGACTATCAAAACCGCCGCGCCGATTATGTGGCAGCCCTATGGGATTTGGTAGATTGGGATGTGGTTTCCGCTCGTTTTTAATCAAAGAAAAGTACGTAGAAAGCCGGGAGTTGTTGACACTTCCGGCTTTTTACGTGTTATATTGTCAAGTAATCAGCTATTTGATAAACTAAGCAATGTTAAAAAGGAGCTGTTTCTAACTCATTTTTCTAAATTTTTCAATTCTACTCTTTTTTTTTATTCAAATCCATTATCTTTGCACGTGATAAAGACATCAACAAATATCAAAAAAAAAGATGAACGTTCTTGCAATCATTATTACAATAGCTATCGTTTTATTCGCGGTATTTATTTTGGGGTTTCGGATTTTCCTTTTCAAGAATGGAGAATTCCCCAACATACACATAGGCGGAAGCAAAGCGCTTGGCAATCGCGGCATTAGTTGCGCAACCACGCAAGATGCTGATGCTCAAAAATCAAAAAAGAAAATTGATATAAAAGAAATACTATCTGAAATCGAAAAATAATTAAAAATGAAAAATCTTTCACTCATTCTGAATGGCATTTTGTTTGTTGCCGTTATTGTACTATTCATTCTGGTTTTAGGCAACAAAAGTAGCGCCCCGGTATCCACTTTCACAAAAAAAGGAGACACAACTTCGATAGAGAAACTCCCAATCGCTTATGTAAACATCGATTCATTGTTGCTTAACTACACATTTGCAAAAAATGCCAATGAAGCGCTTATCAGCAAACAAGAAAGCTCCAGAGCTACGCTGAACGCCAAAGCCCGTCAACTTCAAACAGAGATGGACGAGTTCAACCGAAAATTAGAAAATCAGGCTTTCCTTAGTCGTGAGCGTGCCGAAGATGCGCAAAGAGGCTTAATGCTAAAACAGCAGGATTTACAAAAGATGGAAGCAAACCTCGGTCAACAACTTGTGGAACAGCAACAAAAAATGAGTGAACAACTTCGCGACACTGTGAATGCTTTCTTGAAATCGTATAACAAGGATGGCAGATTCCAACTTATCATCAGCAATACCGCCAACGACAATATATTGTATGCTGAAAAAGGGTATGACATTACCAACGAGGTGATCAAACAACTGAATACCCGCTACGAGAAAAAAAAGAAATAAGTATCGCAAACAAACATAGGACAACAAAAAAAGGAGCTGAATCGGCTCCTTTTTTTGTTTATAATTCTCTATTCTGAAAGTTACCGACGAAAAAAACGAATACAGCTTTGAGTGTGTCGCAATTGAAAAATCAA
>CAZMQV010000124.1:0-2765 GCA_964568675.1 uncultured Paludibacter sp. | reverse complement strand
CGGGATGCAGGAGCCCCGCCCCCCGGCCGCGCCGCGCGAGCGGCTCGTCGAGCCCTACCGGGACTTCATCGACGAGACCTTGAAGCGCTACCCGCGCCTGGTCTCCACGCGTCTGCACGACATGCTCAGGGCGCGCGGCTTCACAGGCTCGCAGCGCACGCTGCGCAGGTACGTCCAGGACGTGCGACCCGCTCCGTCCCACGAGGCCTTCCTGCGCCTCTCGCCGCTCGTCGGCGAGCAGGCCCAGGTGGACTGGGCGCACGTGGGCGAGATCGCCGTGCCCGGCGGCAGCCGCGCCCTCTGGCTCTTCGTCATGGTGCTCGCCTGGTCCCGAGCCCTCTGGGCCGAATTCGTCCTCGACCTCTCGGCCTGGTCCCTCGTGCGCTCGCTCACCCGAGCCAGTGCGTACTTCGGGGGGACCGCCCGCGAGTGGCTCTTCGACAATCCCAAGATCGTCGTCCTCGAGCGCCACGGCACCGCTGCGCGCTTCCACCCGCTGCTGCTCGAGCTGTCCGGCAGCTACGCCGCGCGCCTGCGGCTATGCAACGTGCGCCGCGGCAACGAGAAGGGGCGTGTCGAGCGGCAGATCCGCTACCTGCGCGAGCGCTTTCTCGCCGCCCGGACGATCCGCAGCGTCGAGCAGGGCAACCGCGAGCTGCTCGCCTTCCTCGACGAGATCGCGCTGCCGCGTCCCCACCCGACGCTCCCGGGCCGGACCGTGCGCGACTGCCTCGCCGAGGAGCGCCCCCGGCTGCTGCCGCTGCCGACGCACACGCCCTGCACCAATCAGCTCGTGCCCGTCGTGGTGGACAAGACCGCCTTCTGCCGCTTCGACACCAACTCGTACTCGGTCCCGCCCGAGCACGTACGCAAGACGCTCACGCTGACGGCGGACGACCAGGAGGTGCGCCTCGTCGAGGGCTCGACGCTCGTCGCGCGCCACCCCAGATGCTGGGGCCGACGCCAGGTCGTCGAGGTCCCCGAGCATCGCGAGGCCCTGCTCGCGCTCAAGCAGGTCGCACTCGAGCCGAAGGGTCGCGACCGGTTGCGCGCCGCCGTCCCGGGCATCGACACCCTCTACGAGCGCTGGGTCGAGGTCGGTCGCAACCTTGGCTCCATGACCGCGCGCACGCTCAAGCTGCTCGACCTCTACGGCGCCGAACTGCTCGCCGCTGCGGTGGCCCAGGTGCTCGAGCGCGGCCTCCACGACCCCGGCGCCCTGGCGGCGCTGTGCGAGCAGCGACGTGTCGCCCGGAGCGCCCCGGTCCCGCTGGATGTCCCGCTCGCCGGGCACGTCCACGACCGCGACGTCATCCCCCACGCCCTGGAGACCTACGATGAGAAGCCCTGACGCGCTGCTCGACGGTCTCAAGGCCCTCGGCATCCGGGCCGCTTCCGACGCCCTGCGGGCGCTCCTGGCGCACCTGACCAAGTCGCGCGCCTCGCCAGCCGAGTGCCTCGAGCAACTCGTGGCCCTCGAGCGCCGCGAGCGCGACGACCGCAACCTCGCGCGTCGCACCAAGATGGCCACGCTCGGCGGCTTCCCGGTCCTCGACCGCTTCGACTGGAACCACCCGCGCTCCATCGACCGCGCGCTCTACGAGGAACTGCTCGAGCTCGCCTTCCTCGAGCACGGCGAGAACGTCCTCTTCCGCGGCCAGAGCGGCGTCGGAAAGACCAACCTCGCGCAGAACCTCGCCCAGGTCGCACTGCTCAAGGGCCACACGGTGCGTTTCACCACCCTCGCCGCGGCCCTGGCCGACCTCTCGCGGCAGGAGTCACTCCCTGCCCTCGAGCGACGGCTGCGCCGCTACACCGGCGTGGACATGCTCGTCCTCGACGAACTCGGCTACCTGCCCTGCGACAGCCGCTCCGCGGACCTGCTCTTCACCATCGTCAGCCGCAGGCACGAGCGGCGGTCCACCGTCGTCACCACCAACCTCGCCTACAAGCAGTGGGGCACCGTCTTCCCTGGCGCCGCCTGCGTCGCCGCGCTCGTGGACCGCTTCGCGCAGCACTGCCACGTCGTGGACATCGACGCCGACTCATGGCGCCACCGCGAAGCCGCCGACCGGGCCTCGCGCAAGCCGAAGCGCTGACCCTCTCCTCAACCCTCCCGGCCGCGGCGACCGTGCCGTGGCCGGGTCTTCCTTTCTGGCCCCTCCATGCCAAAGCAACTCACGCTGCCAATGCCCGACCTTCCCGAGAACGACCCCAAGACCCGCAAGCAAACGCCCGAGCAAGCCTGGCTCGCCTGGGCCGCCGCCGAATGGGCGCGCTTCCACGGCGCGCCGATGACCGTCCGCTGGGCGCGAGACCTCGCGCTCGTGCGTCCTCTGCTGCGGCTTCACGGCGAGCAGGAACTCAAGCTCCGGTGGGCCGGGTACCTCGTGACGATGGACGAGTACTTCGCGCGCCGCGGCTGGGACGTCCCGTCCTTCTCCGCCGCCATCGACCGCTACCGCGGCAATCGCGACCTCGTGCCGATCGTCCGCCGCCGCCAACTGCTCGAAGCCGACGCGAACGACCGCGATCCTCTCACCGGCGTCAGCCTCCGCTACCGCTGAACCGGGCCGACGCTCACCTCAAGGTGCCCCGCTTCGTGGCGACCTCCTGGCCGAAGTCAGGCGGAAACGCGTGGCCGGCTACACACTCCAGAGGAGACCGGCACGTACCTGCTGACCGTCAACACGATCGACGCCTATGGAACCGTGATGCTCTCCAGCCAGTGCGGAGACTCCGAGACCTGCCTGGCGGTGGGAGCC
>CAZMQV010000123.1:0-3111 GCA_964568675.1 uncultured Paludibacter sp. | reverse complement strand
TCGGCAATTGTTTTAAAAAATGTGCGGTGGCAAAAAAATAAAAAACATCGGGTCGACTTGTGCATTGGCTTTCTTGTCTTGTCAATATTTTATTTTTCTGTCCTTTCACAATGGTTTACTTTTAATTTTTCAATGTCGTTGTCTGTCTCTTACACTTGGCGGTAACGTTTATAGATTCATATTCATTGAATTTATCATTCCAAAAACGGGAAAGGTGTGCATGTTTACAGGATAATATCTATATCATAAAACGATTATTGTTTCAATTGTCAAAATCTTCCTTATAGCACAAGTCCCAATTAAATACTTTGTTTAAATAGTTTCTTTATTTGTGCTTGAGTTTTCATTCTTTAGCGGAACTTGTAGTATTTATTATACAAACAACATAATTCCGCATTCACAAGAACGTCATCAAGTTAAGTATTATTTTTAATTATTCAAATCCCTATATCCTATCATCTCTAATTCTAAATCACCAATCAACAAAGCCACCTCCTTCGCATTGCTTAAATCCACATACTTCTTCATTTTCAAAAAAGCAGGATTTTCATAGAATCTCCTACCTCCTCAAGCGGTGTAATGATTTTTTAAATAGCCTCAGAAGCCGCTTACAAGTTAGTGTAGAAATACCGGAGCAGGGCATTTCAGCCGGAAATAAGTAGGCAGGAGCTCCTGCAGACATTAAGTTGCAAAAGACCTTCGTTTTTTAGTGATTTATGAGTGCTTTACCAAAATAAGAATCTCCATTTTCTCAGCAGCCGCTTACAAATATGCAGAGATATACCGGATCAGGGCAATTTTCAGCCGGAGCGAATGAAATGAGTGAGGATGGACTGCCCTGAGACGATATATCTCTGCAATAAAAAAAGCGGCTTAATAAAAAAAATATTATATCTTTGTTTCGGGATTTCCCGAAATGATTTTACACATTAAGAATGGCAAAAAAGAAATATTACACACCATATCAGGAGAAGGTGGCAAGATATGCAAAGGCAATGTCCCATCCGGCAAGAACATTTATCCTGGACTATCTGGCCAACAATCTTGACAAATGTTGCTACAGCGGCGATATGGCAGTGGAACTTCCAATTGCCAGATCCACACTTTCAGAGCACCTTAAGGAGCTCAAGGCAGCCGGGTTGATACAGGGAGAGATCGATCCACCTTATATCAAGTATTGCATAAACAGAGAAAACTGGGAGGAAGCAAAAGCGTTGATGTCAGACTTTTTTAACAGGTAAAAATTTTTAAATAAATATTTCGGATTTCTACGAAATCGGAAATGAAATTAGAATAATAGACAAAACATTAATACTACAAATATTTAAAAATGGAAATAAAAATTTTAGGCACCGGCTGCCCTAAGTGCAAGACACTTGAGAAAATTACCCGTGAAGTTGTTGAACAAAACGGATTTGATGCAAACATTACCAAAGTGGAGGATATCATGGACATCATGAAATACAATGTTATGTCTACCCCGGCTTTAGTTGTAAATGAAAAGGTTGAAATCAAGGGACGTATTCCTTCTGCAGAAGAGATTAAACAAGTATTGAGTAAATATTAAGATAAAATATAATACAATGAAAACTATTTCAATCTGGATTACATTAATCCTTGCTTTATCTGTTATTCCATGCGGCGCACAAAATGTAAATAAGAAAAGCGTACCTGTCGCTAAAACAGCAGCTTCAACAATTAGTGCCGAAAAAGTAGAGGCATATTATTTCCATCTCACTTCACGCTGCCCGACCTGTATTGCTGTTGAATCAGTAGCAAAAAAGACAATCGAGAGCCTTTACGCAGGTAAAGTTTCATTCAAATCGATCAATCTTGATGATGCTTCAAGTAAAACAATCGCAGAAAAGTTAAAGGTACCCGGACAGGCTCTTCTTATCGTTAAGGGAGGCAAGCAATTGAATCTTACAAACGAAGGTTTCATGTATGCAAAGAAGGATCCCGAAAAATTCAAATCGATCATAAAAGAGAAGATTGATGCTCTTTTGTTGTAAGAGAATATGGATTTACTGAACAACATATTGGAGAACAGTACAATGCCGTGGATCACGGCATTTGTACTTGGTCTTATGACAGCCATAAGTCCCTGCCCGTTAGCCACAAATATTACAGCCGTCGGATTTATAAGCAAGGACCTGGAAAATCGCAACAAAGTGTTTATAAACGGTCTGCTGTACACTTTAGGACGTGGTATTTCTTATACAGCAATTGCATTAATTCTATTTCTGGGTGCAGATCAGTTTAAGTTCTCCGGATTTTTCCAACAATACGGGGAAAAGATACTCGGACCGCTTCTTATAATAATCGGTTTTTTCATGCTGGATATTGTAAAGATTAAATTCCCCGGCCTTGGAAGACTTACTTCAAAGATGGAGGAAAAGAGAGGTTGGGGATACTTTGATGCTATTTTGCTAGGGATGTTATTTGCTCTTGCTTTTTGTCCTTATAGCGGGGTTCTGTACTTCGGGATGCTTGTTCCGATGACCATAAGTAGTGCATCAGGGCTATACCTTCCACTTATTTTTGCAATCGCCACCGGTATTCCGGTTATCATATTCTCTTGGGTACTTGCATACACTTTGTCAGGAATCGGAGGTGTATACAACAAAGTCAAAGCCTTCGAAAAATGGTTCAGAAAGGTGATTGCCGTTCTGTTCATTCTTGTGGGCATTTACTACCTTATTAGGGTTTTCTGATTTTTTTTGATTTAGCAATTCGTCGTTTTACGAAATATTTATATTTAAAAATGGAAAATAAAAAAGAGTTAAAAATTCTTCTGTCAATAATAGTATTATTCGCGGCAGCTTTCTTTCTCCCGATTGACAGTGTGAGATTCACCACTGCAATCTCAGCAACTTTAGATCTTGTAAAATGGTATGCGCGGGAACATGTGGTCTTGTGTCTGCTGCCGGCATTTTTCATCGCTGGTGTAATATCTGTGTTTGTAAGCCAGGGTTCTGTACTCAGATATTTCGGTGCAAACGCAAAGAAATGGCTTGCTTATACAGTAGCTGCCGTTTCTGGTACCATACTGGCTGTTTGCTCCTGCACAATACTTCCTCTATTCTCGAGCATCCACAAACGCGGAGCCGG
>CAZMQV010000122.1:0-3121 GCA_964568675.1 uncultured Paludibacter sp. | reverse complement strand
TGATTGTCATTTCGAACGAAGTGAGAAAACTCATTTAATGCATATTTAGTCGGTCGGCAATCATATTCTTTGAAATGAATAAAAAAGAGAAGCTACAACACGGGAGCTTCTCTTTTTTTGTTTCGACAACGCCATCCTTGCAGAAAGCGATGAAACGAATAGAAGCGCCGGATTGCAACTTGCGAAAGAAAAGTAAAGATAGACGATAGTCCTGCGCATGTAGAAAACTGATTGGGCGACAGCAAATATGACTCACTCAAATTCACACACAAGCGAAAGTTGAATGAATTATAAATAAGACAGAAAAAGCTCAAAACAACGGATAAACTTTTTTAGTAAGGAAAAAAATTCGTATATTTGAACGTGAGACACAACTCTTCCGAGCGTTCGTGCAAACATCAACGTTCAGGCCAAATAAGTAAACATTGTGTAATATTTTGACAACATGCGGCTGACCGACACGAATAAAAAACTACCTTTGCAAGACATTGACAACAGAACTAAAAAATGATAGCAACAGAAAAACTTTTGACCATAAAGGAAGCAAGTGAATGGGCGACAAGCCATATTCGCAAGACTGTTACGACCGCTAACATATCCTACCTCATTCAATACGGACGAATAAAGAAAATTGGCGAAAACGGCTCTACACAAGTTGTTACTAAACTTAATATTCGTTTGTAAATGGGAACAGCATCAAATGAAATTCTTTTTTCTATTACAGTAGAAGATATACAAGCAGAAGCAATAGAAAAAATTGGCAGAGAATTAAATGAAGAAGAACTTAAAATCGCAAAGAAAGGATTAGAAAACGCTTTGCTGTTTGGCATTGATACGGTTTACAAAGTAATTTTTGAAGAAATGATTAGCAAATGAATTTAGAACCAAAAAAAATAAGCCCTTCCATCAAGCACTCGTCGTATCAGACCAAATAGAAAACCTATATAATTTGAATATCATTCAGACGGCTGCGAGAAAAGCCTTCTTTTTCGGGAAAACGGCAAAGCAAATCGAATAAGCAGCCACATAGTATCTAAACTTTGAACTCATAAAACAGAGTAATAAAAATAAATCTTAAACCATTAAAAAATGAATGACATGGAAGAAAAACTATTTTCGATGCCTCGAATTGGCGAAAACGCGCCTGAATTTAAAGCAGTAACCACACAAGGTGAAATCAACTTTCCATCCGACTACCAAGGGAGTTGGGTTATCCTGTTTAGCCACCCGGCTGACTTTACGCCGGTTTGTACCTCCGAGTTTATGACATTTGCCACATTAGAACCAAAATTTAATGAAGCAAACTGCAAACTGGTAGGATTATCGGTAGATGGACTTTACAGCCACATTGCTTGGCTACGCACCATCAAAGAAAAGATTGAATACAAAGGCATGAAGAATGTGGAAGTTACATTCCCTCTGATTGAAGACATTACGATGGAAGTGGCTCAAAAATACGGCATGATGATGCCCGGCGAGAGCAATACCAAAGCCGTGCGCGCAGTGTTTGTAATTGACCCGAAAGGAATCATCCGTACTATTATTTATTATCCGCTTAGCTTGGGTCGTAATTTCGACGAACTGTATCGCGTAGTCATCGCATTGCAAACGGCTGACGAATTTAGCGTGGCAACACCCGCCGATTGGCGTCCGGGCGATGAAGTGATTGTACCCACAGCGGGTTCGTGTGGCGTGGCAAAAGAACGCATGGAGAGCAAAGACGAATCGGTGAAATGCTATGACTGGTTCTTCTGCACCAAAAAGATAGACAAAGATACTATCCTTGATAAAATCTTAAAAAAATAACACGCGAAGCAAGCGACCAGGTCGGGTTACGCGAAGTACATCCTGACGTTAAAAAACTGAAGAAACCACCTCACAATGATTTGCGAGGTGGTTTCTTTACATGAGGTGCAGAGCGCGCTATTTCAGGTTTTACCTGATGGAACCAAACAAGCGTCAAATGATTTATTTGGTTGTTGTTTATTATTACGGGAATTGAACAAACCGCTAAAGAGGCGATTGAATTGACAAATAAAATAAAGGAGTTAATGCTTGATTACAAACACCGACTTCGGGATAATTACAAATTCTAAAGTCAAGACTTGTTGAATAACATATTCAAACATCCCTATACTAAAATAGAATTTGTGGTAAATGATTTGGGAGTATCAAAATTAACAGTAGCAAATTATTTAAATAAATTGGCTGCGGACAGCATGTTGGTAAAAGAAAGATTAGGTGCCGGCAACTACTACATCAATAAAGTGCTGTTAAACTTATTAAACAATGGTATTGGGCAATCCGGGAAACTCGGAAGCGTTGAAGCGCTTCGCATTTTGCTCGTCGGGAAACAGCAACACGATTTTTACGCTCCCACTTCTCAAATTCCTTTGCCTGAGTGGCAATGTCGCGAAGGGCGTGATTAGTAGGCTCCTGCCCCACTCCCAGCAAAGCCACAATATAACAACCTCGTCCACACACGTTCAGCAAACTGCTTTCCGAATCATCCATCCGCGTGAAGCGGTTTTCAGCATTGAAGGAGCCGATAACCTGAACCTTATTTTTGTCCTCGCGCATTATCATATCCACACATGTGGTGTTGTTGGGCGACACGGTAAAAAACTTCACATTGGAAAGCACGCCGCCATTGGCAAGAAGGGCACCCGTTACGAGCATATAATAGCCGCCATCAACACGAGTTCCGGCTTTAAACATATTCTCCCAATTCACCTTCTCTTCGTCATAATTCAGCAAACGGAAAGTGCCATTTTCAAATTTCGACAGGGTGAAATGATAGGCATACTTCGGATTGTCGAGCCAGCTAAGTGGCGTGTAATTGAGCTTCAACACCCCCGATACCGACTGAGCAGACTGTACCGCCTCGAAGTTCGCTTCCGTTTCTACCGATTCGCTCGACAACGTGGCGGGAGCCAGATAGTTGATTTTACACTCGATTATAATGATAAACGAAGCAAAATTAGATAAAATAGCGCAGGGAACAGACAAAAAAAGAAAAAATCTATTGTAAAAATGCTTACGTTCGGATATTTCAGTTTATCTTTGTAACCTAAAATTAATATCTTCACCCTAAAACGTTAGGGGCTGTTTGGTTTTGACA
>CAZMQV010000121.1:0-3168 GCA_964568675.1 uncultured Paludibacter sp. | reverse complement strand
AATAACTCTGTTTACTCGGTATCACACCTCTTACTCCGCCTCTCGGATTTTCAACATCGCCTTTATAACGAGGAATCAGGTGAATATGAACGTGAAAAATGCTTTGTCCTGCCGTTTCGCCAACATTTATACCGACATTATAGCCATCGGGGTTGAACCGTTTTTGAATAAGTATTTTACAACGATTGACAACCAACCACAAAGCACGTTGCTCGTGAATGGTAAGTTCAAAATAATTGGCAATATGCCGCTTGGGGACAATTAATGTGTGTCCGGGATTTACCGGATAACTGTCCAGAAATGCTACTGCCGTTGCTGTTTCACTAATCAACTCAACCTTTGAAACAAGGTTACAGAAAGGGCAATTTTTATCTTCTCTAACTATTTGGTTGTAATGTTGGTATTCGTAAATTTCGCAATTCTCATTAGAAAATACGCTTTGATACGGAAGAATGACATTGCTTTGATATGTGGGCTTTTTGTGAACGTAATGAGTTCGGAAACCTTCGTTTTTTAAATCCCTTCTAACTGCAAAATAGGCTTTCCCTGTTGACTTCAGTAATTCGGACACGGACATTAGAACTTCCGCTTGTTCATTGGGTTCTAACACATTCAGCACATAATTGCAGATTATTGTATCAAAGCGTTTTTGTGGATAATCGGGACGATAATAGTTGTCGTAACCCATAATGTCAAAACTTTGTTCTTTGAGTTGATCTGTGTCAAAGCCAAACCCACAACCGTAATCAAGAATCTCACCTTTCAGCAGATTATTCTGTTTCAACCAGCGAGTTGGAAATGACATTGAAGTTCGCTCAATGGCAGTTAAATGAGGATTATTGACAATTTTTTTCATAGTAGTAACGATTTTTGCCAGTACCTAAAACCCATATTTTCTGCAATCTGAACCATTGGTGAAAATGTTTTCTGAAAGACATTCAGAAAATCATTGTCTGAAAGTTGCATCAAGTCAGATAATGAATCATGTAAAGTGAGGTAATCTTCCAATAGCTTGTTATTCGGATTTTTCGGATAAATCACTTGGATTGCCTGTTGGTGCATTTTGGCAAATGGCCGAAGATATTCATTTAACAACGGCAGATTGTTACTCTTAGAAGAATTAATGCTTGAGTCAGCGGGTAATAAATTCCACAATAGATTATGTGAAACAAAACTCCACGGAACAAAGTGGTCTAAATCATAACTCTTTTTGTACAATTCCTTTCCCGTGTAGATACATTTCATTGAACCATTTATATCAATGAAAGTATCCCAAAAATGGCGTTGTTTCAAAAGAGAATCACGCAAAATAGGTTTGACTAATTTTGAAGGGACATCAGGGACGTTTGGATTTCGCTTTTGTAGAAAAATGGTCAAATTCCAGAAAGTAAAATCACGTAATATCAGATAGTTGTCATTGAGATATTGTTCCCATTGGGGATTTACTTCGATTGTTTCTCCATTGATAGCATAAGGGCAGTTATTTTGAAAAGATTGAGATAGAAACATAACCTCACGAGGGTCGTTACTTTTTATCCAAGGCGATAAAAACCAATATGGAACGTTTTGCTTAAAAACCCGTATTATCCGTTTGAAGTCTCTGTCTTCCAATTGATTTATCAGTAACGATTTCAAATCATTCTTGTTAATATCTATGGGAATGTTTAATTGCTGTTGAATGGTTTTTGCTCTGTCAAATAAAGAATCAGATTTTCCAAAAGACAACCTGAAATAGTGTATAGGATACCATGCCTCGGTTATCATGCCAACAATAACTTCCCAAAAAGAAACCTGTCGGCGTTGTTCCTTTACCACAATATCAAGAATAGACACAAACCAATAATACTTGTATGTGGCTACTGTATTATTGTAAATTTGTGTCAATAATCTCGTGTCGAGGTGTTTATCTGTTGGCAGATTCATATACAATTTAGCTTTTAGTGTTCTTCAAAACTATTTTCCCAACGTCTTTCCAGCAATCAAATCTTCGTTTTCCATTACTTCACTCATTTCATCAGCCCACCAAAACGTTATCAGCTCCGTTTCATCAATAGAAAGCATCTTTGCAAGAGCAACAAGCTGTTTGGCTTTGACACGCCGCTCGGTTTTTTCTGTTTTGGAATAGGTCGCCGTGTTTAATTCCAAAGCCACAGCAAAATGTCGCTGTGGCATTTGGCGATCTTTGCGCGGTTGTTTAATTCGCTCTGTAAGGCTCATTTTCAATTCTTACGTGTCTCTTCTGTTATGACAAAGATAAGCAATTGTTCGCAAACAAAAAGAAGTATAAACGAAAAACTTATCAACTGCAATTTTGCAAAGGAAGTATGGATTTTTGACAAGTGTGACAATGCGGAGAAAATTAGGTTTTCGTCAATTTGGCATATCGTCCGCGCGCTTCGTGGTTTAGCGTGTCTTTCATGCAAAAAGATTTAATATGTTTGGAAAATCAGACCTCTCCATCAAATTAATAATAATTCACTAATTAACATAAAATAAAGTTAAATACGCTGTTTGCGCTCCAAGCGATGAGATAAATCGCATCCTGTTCTTACGGTTTTTTTTATCCATTGCAGCCCAAAAGCCCTTTATGGTGTTGTGATAGCCATTAATCAGTCTTAGGGTAGCTAATCATATTTTGCTCGAAAATCCGGATTATAGTTAAATGCCATTAACTGGAATTAATGAAAGAAAACGTTTTGGAGCCGATCATCAAGCATGTTTTTAACAAAAACCTAAGTTTTCGGGCGAATCACCAAACATGTTTTTAACAAAAACTTAAGTTTTCGTGCCAATCACCAAGCATGATTTTGGCAAAAACTTAAGTTTTCGTGCCAATCACCAAACATGTTTTTGTCAAAAACTTAAGTTTTCGTGCCAATCACCAAGCATGGTTTTGGCAAAAACTTAAGTTTTCGTGCCAATCACCAAGCATGTTTTTGGCAAAAACTTAAGTTTTCGTGCCAATCACCAAACATGATTTTGTTGACCAATAACGGGATTACTCCAAGTTACCCCGTTATTACTATTCTTAGTCCTTATTTTATTGAAAGTTGGTGTTGACCTCGGCAAAAGACAATTTGACATTGCTCGATGAAATTGTCTTAGCCCCTAATTAACTGGACGAATTTGTAGAATCAATTTAGTACATTATGTTGGTGGAATGAATTT
>CAZMQV010000120.1:0-3302 GCA_964568675.1 uncultured Paludibacter sp. | reverse complement strand
AAATTGGTTGACTGCAACGTGCAGTTTGTGAATTTAACGGAGAAAATTGGTTGACAGCAACGTGCAGTTTATGAATTTACTTGGTGAAATTAATCTTCTGATTCAGAATTTGAATTGATAAAAGTTTGGAAGGTTTTTTTTAGGAGTCGAAACATTAGCCGGATGTAGGCTATATTAAACGCCGGGTAGTAGTTTGAATTTTTGCCAGTGTTCGGGAAATGGCGCGCAAATACTAATCCGCTCATTAGTTGCCGGATGATCAAATTCAATTGTCTCGGCATGAAGAAACATTTCGGAAATAGCAAATTGCGAAGTGAAAATGCGGTTTTGTTTACCATCGCCGTGCACACGATCGTTGATGATGTAATGTCGCATTTGTGCCAGGTGTTGCCTTATCTGATGCCATCGTCCGGTTATTGGTTCGGCTCTTACTATGCAAAATCGGGCTGTGGCATAGCGGTCGGTAGGAGTGGGCAATTCAAATTTCTCCAAAGGGGTAAAGCGAGTTGCAGCCTCGCGGAGCATACCGCGGTCGTTTTTCACATCACGTTCGTTGGTTACATTCTCATCCATCCATCCTCTCACTAGTGCATAATAGATTTTCCTGCTGTTTCCCGTAGATAATTCTTCTTGCAAAACTCGTGTGATTTCATCGCTGTGAGCAAACACTACGACGCCCGAAGTGGGTCTGTCGATGCGATGCACCGGATACACCATCTTACCAATTTGCTCTCGAAGCAGTTGTAGCGCCACAGGTTTGTCATCGTCGGCTATCGAAGTGCGATGCACAAGCATGCCACAGGGTTTGTTGATCACCGTCAGATATGCGTCGGAATATAGAATTTGTAGCATTGATTTCTCTGTTTGTTTGCTCCTTTGCTGGAGTTGTTTAGTTGTTTTACGCTTTCAATTACCGATGTCGCAAGGGGTAAGAGCGGGGAAAATAAATATTGTAGAAACAAAAAGCTGAATCCAAATGGATGAATTCAGCTTTTGTTAGTGGTTGGTATTAGTGCTTGTAGCTAAGTGTTTGATTCAAAGCTTCGCCACATAGCATCAATGTAGTTTCTGTTTATCCTTGTACCGGCTCAAGATATTGCGAATAGGAATATCCTTGTTCGCCATCGTTTGTACGCACAAGCCACCACTCCTCGTTTGATTTGCTCAAAAGTGTGATGATTTCGCCTTTTGCTGCTTTCCCTACGATGGGTTGGTCGGTGCCTGGTCCTTTGCGAATGTTCAAATTACTCTCTTTGGTAACAACACGCACTTTACCACCTTCCACAACCACAGCGTTCACGTCGAGAATTAAGTCGCCCGATTGATAATTTGTATCAATGCTGTCATAAATATTCCACAGTTTATCCTTAACTTCGGCAGTAGGCACATCGCCTGTGATGTGAAGCACTCCGGCTTGTTCGGTTACTTGGAGGGTAGCGCCTGCTTCTAAAGCGGCATCTGTGATGGGTTTGTATTTTTCTGAAAGTGTCATATCTGTATAATTTTTATTTAATAGTTAAAGCTTTACTATCTACTTTCACCGGATTCAACGCCTGAACCTTTTGCATCAATTTCTTCAAATCTGCTTTTTTCACCTCTCCGGTAAGTGTTACAACGCCTTCTTTCACCTCAAAGATTACACCTTGATTGTCTTTCAGAGCGTCGGTCAAACTTTTGATTAGCGCTTCGTCTTGAGCACTAATGACAGGAGCGGGAGGTGTAACGGATAGGTTGTTTACTACTGATTTCACACCTTTCACGGCTTTTAATGTAGCTTCGATGGTCGATTTCACCGATTCGTCTTTTACTTCGCCGCTCAAACTTAATACACCTTTTTGTACATCGGCTAACACATTAGTCGCATCGGGATTGGCCGCGATAGCAGTATCCACAGTTTTTTTAATGTCCGCGTCTTTTGGCGCGCAAGAGTTTAAGCTAAAAGCAAGTACAGCCACAATGGCTAACATTGAAACAATTTTTTTCATGTCTTTTTTGTTTTTTTTAATTGATAATTATTATTAGAGAAATAAATTAAGGCTAAAAGTTCCTCTTCAAGTTTTTATAAAATAATTGATAAGAACTCCAAAGATACTGCAAATTCTGTTCCAAAATAAGTGTTCTCATCTTTTATGTCGCTTTTTATCTTACATCGCAATCTAAAACGACGATTGCATAGCCGTGATGAAGATAAAATGAGAAGTTGAAATATAGGTGTTAGAAGTGAATTACTTGAATTGCATTGTCAAAATGGCTTCAATATTAATATTGGTCATTTGCAAAGTGATGTTTTTTATCAGAATGAATACCAATTGATTTGGATTACTCCTTATTTTTAACGAATTTTGCACCAGCGCATTTCTTACTCGTTATTATTCTAACAGTAAGGTGGCGAGATTTGCGTTTTTTTATTAACATTGAATATTATCCCAAAATAAAAGAAATCAGATGAAACAATTAAAGAAATCAATTTTACCGGCTCTTGTGTTAGTTTTTGCAACATCGTGTACCCAACCCGCAACGAATACTGCTAACGAGAAACGCGGTAAAACGAATGAAGATTCGCTGAAAGTGGTGAGTTACGTGATAAAGAAAACCAATCCGAAGTTTCACAATACCATCGAAATGGGCAAAACGGAGGTTTTTGATTTGCAGAAGCTGAAACGAATGTATGAAGTGCCTGTGTTATTTGCCGATAAGCCGAACGCGAAAGAAAACAACGCAAAGGCTTTCGAGTGGCTCACAAAATTTTCGAAAGAGAATAAAATTGCTTGGTCTATGGTGTATAACTATGCCTCTAAGGAGCAAGAAGATTTGCCTTGGGATGCCTATTGGGTTATTGTATTGCTCGATAAGGATAAAAACATATTGGGTGAAATTGATTTTCAACCATAGAATTGCCTCATTTATAAGTCTTAAAAATGGAAATCGCAAATCAAATCTACTTATACAAATCAAAACTTTGGTAATGAGTATGCGACCTCCCCTAACTCCTCCGAAAGAGGGGGATAGGACGCAGTTGTTGCTTTGGAAGATGCAGGAGAAGGCAACCCATAAGTCTTAACGTCCAAATCGCAAATCAAATCTACTTATATGAATCCAAACTTTAACAATGAGAATGCGACCTCCCCTAACCCCTCCAAAGGAGGGGAACAAGACGCAGTTTCGAAATCTCAGGTAGATGTGCCGTCCTGAAATTTGTTTACAGTTTTTTGTTTATAATCCTACAATTGTTTTACATTTAATTTTTATTATTGCTGTCCGGTAAAACTTAAAACTGCATAATTACCCCGCCCGAAGTCCTG
>CAZMQV010000119.1:0-3315 GCA_964568675.1 uncultured Paludibacter sp. | reverse complement strand
CCAATATCTCCAAACACAGCTTCCCACATGGTGGCAATGCCAAAAACACCCAGAACAATGAAAATCAGTTTTACACCCATGGCAAAACAGATATTCTGCCAAACAATGTTTCTCGTTATTTTCGCAACGTCAATGGATAAGGCAACTTTTGAGGGTGAATCTGTCATCAACACGACATCGGCTGTTTCAATTGCAGCATCGGATCCAAGTGCTCCCATTGCTATTCCTACATCCGCACGAGCAATCACAGGAGCATCATTTATTCCATCCCCCACAAAGGCAACTTTGCCGCCCTTACTTTCGGCGATTAATTGTTCAATATGTTTCACTTTATCTTCCGGCAACAGTTCGTAGTAAAAGCTGTCGATACCTAATCTTTTTGCAAAGGCTTGTGCGGCAAATTGATTGTCGCCAGTAAGCATGACCGTTTGAATATTCTTTGCTTTTAGGTTTTCGATTGCTTCAATGGCATCATCTTTCAGGGTGTCCGAAATGATGATATAGCCAGCATATACATGATCAATGGTCACATGCACTACAGTTCCATCCACCTGACAAACCGAATGCTCGACGTTTTCTTTGTGTAGCATCTTGTCATTGCCGGCAAGTATTGTTTTTCCATCAACGGTAGCTTTAATACCATGTCCTGAAATTTCTTCAGTTTTTGTAATTTTAGCCCTATCAATTTTACCTTGGTAAGCAACTGTAATGGATTGTGCAACCGGATGATTCGAATTGGCTTCAGCATAAGCTGCATATTCCAATATTTCTTCTTTCGAAAAACCGTTGGCCGTAACTACCTCTGAAACTTTAAATTCTCCTTTTGTAAGTGTGCCTGTTTTATCAAACACTACGGTAGTTACCTGTGTCAGTGCATCCAAAAAGTTAGACCCTTTTACTAAAATCCCTTTCCGGGCAGCTAACCCAACTCCGCCAAAATAGCCTAAGGGAATACTTATTACTAATGCACAAGGGCAAGAAATAACCAATACAACCAGTGCGCGGTAAATCCAATCGCCAAAGGTTTGTCCACTAAATAAAAGCGGTGGCACTATAGCCAGAAGCAAAGCACCAATAACTACTATCGGTGTATAATACCGGGCAAATGTTGTAATGAATTTCTCGGTTTCCGCTTTTTGTGAAGTGGCGTTTTCGACTAACTCAAGGATTTTTGAGACAGACGACTCTCCAAATAATTTATCGACTTTTACTGTAAGCAAGCCGGATTGATTAATCATTCCGGCCATTACTCCATCTTTTTCAGATACTTTTCGGGGAACACTTTCGCCAGTTAGTGCTGCGGTATCAACAAACGAAGTTCCATTGAGTATTGTTCCATCGAGTGGTACTTTCTCGCCCGGCTTAACGATAATGGTGTCTCCAACTTTCACCTCTTCGGGAGAAACTTTGACTACCTCCTCACCTGATTTCAGATTGGCATAATCGGGTTTAATTTCCAACAACGATTTGATTGACCTGCGTGATCGACCCACTGCAATGTCCTGAAACAATTCACCTGTCACATAAAATAGCATCACTGCCACTGCTTCGGGCATTTGATGAATAGCAAAAGCTCCAAGTGTAGCTATGGCCATTAAAAACTGTTCATCAAAGAATTGGCCTCTAATGATATTTTTTACAGCAGAAGCTATCACATTCCAACCCACAATAAGGTAGGCGGTAACATATACAGCGTATTCAGCGAGTTGAAATGGGGTGTTGTGTAGCTTTTCTTCAAATACTATCCCGATAACCAGTAAGACCAAAGCGGAGGCAGCTTTAATTATGGTTCCTTTATTCTCTGCAAGTTCGTTTACTGAGACCAATGTTTTTACATTCTCAAAATCTTGAACTTCAACGTCCGGTTCAATTGCTTTAATCTTGGCTTTGACTTTTTCGATATTATTTGCATCAATTGTCATGGTGGCGTTTGCGAAATTTACCGATACGAATTTCACTTCTTCCATTTTTGACAGGCTGTTTTCAATCTTAGATGCACATGATGCGCAATCCAAGTTATTCAATTTATATTTTTTCATATTCGTTCTGTTTTACGAAAATGTTCGATTTTGTGAATAGTTAGTCATTTCTATTTGTATTTTTTGACTGTAAATATACCACTGTTTGTTTAGTTGGAAGTTGGCTGTTGTCATTTTCAGTTCGCAGAAAGAAATGCCTTTTGGCTATTTATCTTTTTCATTTTTTTACCTAAATCGAATCTATAACTCACCGATAATGCCGGATAAAGGGTTTCTATCATGAGAGCTGTAAGCGTAAGATTATCTGTGGCAGTCCATGATAATCCTTCATGAAAGTTTCTACCGTCATAAGAACCAAAAGCAGTGAATTTTTCAAAGAAGATAGCAGATAAGCCCGAAAGGAAAAATGGTTGGTCTAAATCCTTAAATACAGATGCAGCGCCCACATAACCTTGTAATGCAACTTTCTCGTTAAACTCAAAAGTTTTTGTCAGCATCCCATAAACCGATTGGTCATTTCCACCTGTACGAACACTTCCTGTTCCGATAATAATACCCGGATACCATTTGTCTTCTTTTTCAGCTAAAGCCTTTATACGTAAACTCCATATCGGTTTTTTAGCCTTGAAGGCGTAACCTACTCCCACATCCATCCATTTGAATACACCATAACGAACATTTGCAACAGTGTATTCGTCATCGGATGTAGGCATTCCTAAAACCGATACAACCAAATTGTTTTTTGCAATAATACCGCCACTGCTGCCACCCGAACATGCCGGACAATTTGGACCGCACTCCTGTGCATAACCCTTGCCGAAAATAAAAAATACTCCTGCAATTACAACACATACTTTAATCAAATTTTTAGTTTTTTTCATGACTCAGTTATTTAATATTTATTGCAAAAGTAATGTGTATTTAATGCAACTTGTTTGCAAACTTCTTACAGTGGTTGCACACTCCCTTAATAACATAATTTATTGTTTTTGTTTCAAATCCAACAGGTAACGTAACTTTAGGTATCGAAATATCTCTTAAACAATACGCACGATTACATACGGAGCAATAAAAATGGACATGTTGCCATGCAGTGCTGCAATCACACTCTTCAACGCATACCGAATATTTCAATGACCCAGAGCCATCATCAACCGTATGTACTATTAAATGGTTCAGAAATAGTGTCAAAGTCCTAAATAGGGTTGACTTATCAATGGTCTCCAATTCGGCTTCCAAATCTAACAAACTAAAAATCTCTGTCTTATTAGAAATGGTATCAAGAACCAACAGCCTAATGGCTGTTGGTTTGATACCGCTTTTTTCAAGTCTATTT
>CAZMQV010000118.1:0-3324 GCA_964568675.1 uncultured Paludibacter sp. | reverse complement strand
TCCGTGCAATTGCACGCTTAGTTTTGTTATATTGCAAAACCTTCCGTGCAGTTGCGCGCATGGTTTTGTAAGATTACAATCTTATCTATGTATCTTTGATACGATGAATTGCAAGTTGCAATGGGAGGTGTAGCCGATTACTCACAAGCATTGCAGGCTGCAATGGGAGGTGTAGGCTTGTGTGGGTGTGGATTGTGAGTTTGCATTGCGGAGCGAAAGTCATTTACGGCTTGCAATGGTGAATGACTTTTTTATGCTCGTGAGAGTTACGACTTGCTTTGTCGGGTAGCAATGCACCCATACAATTGTCCCGGATAGGCGCTTGCGCGCATACTTGGAAGGATGGCGCGATGAAATTTGTTGAAAAACGGCTGTCTTTCTCCCCCTCGCGCGCAAACGAGGGGGAATGAGAATGTTATCTTATAATCCAATGCCTAATCTACAGCGAATCTACTACTCGCCAGAATGCAGACATGATATTGCTTGTCGCTACTTCCTGCGTAACTTTTAAAAAGACGTTAGTATGGAGCGGATCCGATTAAAGCATAAACGAATTTGCCGACGCAAAAAACATTCATTTTTGAGCGAAAGCGGGTGAGTAGTAACGCAAACGACCATTCACAGAGGAAATAGGGTGAGTAGTTACTCAAAAATACCCTAAAAATATATTTCGTTAATAAGCGTTCAACCACAAAAAATGTATTACTTTTGTAAGTTACAAAGTTAAGTTGATAGAATGGACAAACCAACATATAAATATTTAAGTACCATCAACTCGCCCGTTGATTTGAAGAAAGTTGACCGAGCGGAGCTGAAGCTTGTATGTGAGGAGCTAAGGCATTTTATAATAGAACAAGTGGCTAAAAATCCAGGTCATTTAGGTTCCAACTTGGGTACTGTCGAACTCACTGTTGCTCTTCATTATGTATTCAATACACCCTACGACCGTATTGTGTGGGATGTGGGGCATCAGGCTTACGGGCATAAAATACTAACCGGCAGGCGTGACGTGTTTCATACCAACCGCATATTTGGAGGCATCAGCGGTTTCCCTAAAATAACGGAAAGTGAATACGACGCTTTTGGAGTAGGACATGCCTCAACTTCTATTTCTTCGGCGTTGGGGATGGCAGTAGCCGCAAAAATGAAAGGCGAAGACAGAAAGGTGGTGGCGGTGATAGGCGATGGCGCCATGACGGGTGGATTGGCTTTCGAAGGACTGAATAATACATCGATGAGCAACAACGACATGCTTATCATACTTAATGACAATCAAATGGCTATCGACCCCATTCGAGGTGGCTTTACCCAATATCTGATTGATATTACTACATCCCGAACCTACAATAAAATCCGAAACAGACTTTACAACTTCTTTAAAAATAGAAATCTTGTTGATGAAGAGAAGAAAAATAAACTGCTCCGGATTAATAATAGCCTAAAAGCCGTACTGACACAACGAGAACACAATATCTTTGAGGGTCTTAATATCCGTTACTTTGGTCCGGTTGATGGACATGATGTAGATGGATTGGTGAGGATATTCGAAGAAATTAAAAACTTCAAAGGACCTAAAGTACTGCACCTAATTACGCAAAAAGGGAAAGGCTACGAACCTGCCGAAAAATCGGTAACCGAATGGCACGCTCCCGGAAAATTTGACCCCGATACCGGCGAGCGATTGGTATGCAACAACAATAATTCCGAACCACCTTTATTTCAAGACGTGTTTGGAAAAACTCTACTCGAATTGGCAAAACAAAATGAAAAGATAGTAGGGATAACACCGGCAATGCCTTCGGGATGCTCCATGATTATCATGCAAAAACGATTCCCGGAACGGGTGTATGATGTGGGTATTGCCGAGGGTCATGCAGTAACTTTTTCGGCCGGGTTGGCCAAAGATGGAATGACGCCGTTTTGTAATATCTACTCCAGTTTTATGCAACGCGCCTATGACAATGTGATTCACGATGTGGCGCTTCAGAAGTTGCCGGTTATCTTTTGTCTTGATCGGGCGGGCATTGTCGGAGCCGATGGCGCTACACACCAAGGACAGTTTGACTTAGCTTATATGCGCTGCATCCCCAACCTGACGATAGCCGCGCCTCGCGATGAAATGGAATTGCGCAATCTGATGTACACTGCTCAGTTGCCTAACAAAGGAGCCTTTGTAATCCGCTATCCGCGTGGCAAGGGATTCAATGTGAATTGGCACAATACGATGGAAGAATTGCCCGTAGGCAAGGGCGTTTGTCTGAAAGAAGGAAATGACCTAGCTGTCTTGACCTTAGGAACGATGGCAAATCCTGCCGAAAAAGCGATTAATCGCCTTGAAAATGAAACAGGGTTGTCAATAGCGCATTATGATGCCCGGTTTGTAAAACCAATTGATGAAGCTCTTTTACGTCAGATTTGTCGGAAATTTAAGAAAATAATCACCATCGAAGATGGAACAATAATTGGTGGATTTGGTTCTGCGGTTCTTGAGTTTGTATCTGAACATAAGTATATGGTAGATGTAACCCGAATCGGCTTACCCGACCAATTTGTGGAGCATGGCAGCCCCGATGAACTTTATAAACTTCTTGAACTTGATGATGATGGACTTTATCGGAAGATGTCAAAGGTTTTAAATGTATCTTTTAGTTCTTAACGTTTCACAAGAATAAAAACACAAAGAAATCGTATGAAGATTATTATTGCCGGCGCCGGCGAAGTGGGCACTCATCTTGCAAAACTTCTTGCTCGCGAAAGCATCAATATTACCCTGATTGATGAAAACCCGGATCGCCTTTCTAATTTGGAGATGAACTACGACCTGCTTACGCGAGTTGGTTCTCCTACTTCCATCGAAAGTTTGAAAGAAGCCGGCGTAGCAAATTCCGATTTGTTTATTGCGGTAACTCCTTATGAGGCGGTTAATATGACTGCTTGTATGCTGGCAACCAATCTTGGTGCGAAAAAGACCTTAGCGAGAATTGAAAACTACGAGTACTTGCTACCCGAAAACAAAGAGTTTTTTTTCAAACTGGGTGTCGATTATCTGATTTTCCCCGAAAATCTGGCTGCAAAAGAAATTGTCGAGTCTTTGAAATACCCTTGGTTGCGCCAAAATCTTAGCTTTTGTAACGACGCGCTCGTTTTGTTGGCAATAAAAGTAAGAACAAAAGCGGAGATTCTCAATAAAAAGTTTAATTCGGGTTTCTTTGAACATGGCAAGTATCGCGTAGTGGCTATAAACCGAAACGGTAAAACAATTATCCCAAGTGGCGAGGATGAACTATTGCAGAATGATATCGTCTATTTTGTTACCATGAAAGA
>CAZMQV010000117.1:0-3490 GCA_964568675.1 uncultured Paludibacter sp. | reverse complement strand
TCGAAATTTGTCATCATGCCATTGGTTGTTCCTTTTTCAAGAACACTGGCACCGATTACAGTTTCTCCGGCTGCATCTCTTACTACCCCCGTAACGGATTTCTTTTGTGCATTGGCACTGAAGCCAATCACAAGTGTAAGCACTACGATCAATAATGATCGCATTTTAATGTTAAATCGTGCGTCCTTCATGCAATTCTGTTTTTGAGGTTTATTATTAATAGATATTGTTTTGAAATTTCATGTTAAGATTATCACCTGACTTACTTCGCGTCTTTTTCTTTTCTGTGTTTTCGATAGGCAAAAGTAGAGATTAGACTAACAAATATCAAACATATATCGGTTCAAAAAATAGTTCCATAGATGCAAACGATTGCAATTGCATTGAAATCCCAATATTTATATTTACTTTTACAAGCTCAAATTCTAAACTAACTTTGTAACAGCATTCCATTTATGCTCGTTTCATTCAAATACTTAAAAGCACCATGGCAAAACCAAAATTCACCATCATCGACATTGCGCGCGAATTGAACATCTCACCCTCTACGGTATCGAGAGCGCTAAAGAATCATCCCGACATCAGCAAAAAGACAATAGATAAAGTGCAGGAATGTGCCCGAAAATTAAACTACAGACCCAATATGATGGCACTAAACCTGCGCACGGGGCGCGCCAACATCATCGGAGTGGTGTTGCCGGAGATTGTTCATTACTTTTTTTCATCCATTCTACAAGGTATTGAAGAGGTAGCGTCGGCCGAAGGATTCAATGTGATGGTATTTCGCTCGCAGGAAAGCTATGAAAAAGAGCTTCAAATAGCCGAAAGCCTTATTGACATGCGCGTAGCCGGGGTGTTGGCAAGCGTATCGAAAGAAACCGACCAATACGATCACTTTCAGCGAATACTTGACAACGACATTCAATTGGTGTTTTACGACCGCATCTGCACCGGGATAATCACCGACCGCGTGGTGGTGGACGACTATGCCGGCGCTTTCACCGCTGTGGAGCATCTCATTCAATGCGGCTCAAAGCGCATCGCGTTCTTCAGCTCTCAGCCTCATCTGGAAATATCAAAAAACAGAAAAAACGGATACATGGATGCCTTGCGCAAACATCACATTCCGGTGGACGAATCGCTTATCTTCACGTGCGACACGCGCGACGAAGCCATAGCGCTCACGCCGGAGGTGCTCGCATTGCCCAATCCGCCCGATTCTTTTTTCGCAATCAACGACCACACCGCCACCGGAATACTCTATGCCGTGAAGAAAGCCGGACTGCGCGTGCCCGACGACATTTCCATCTGCGGATTTTCGGGAGGCGACCTGGCTATAGTCTGCGACCCGATGCTCACCACAGTGGAGCAACATGGCTATGAAGTGGGAAAAGCGGCGGCAAAACTACTTGTGGATAAGATTAATGGAGTAACCATAGGGCAATTCTCGAACCGAATTATTAAAACAAAACTAATGGTGCGCGGCACTACTAAATGTGTTTGAAACATTCGGCAAACATGCTTCACCCGACAAACTAAAAACAGATGTGAAAAGCATCCACCACATTTTCTATAAAAAAATTATTACGCTTAAATACCAAATCATGATGAACAGACAGAAAAAACCTCGCTTGAGTTTCATGCAAATATGGAACATGAGTTTCGGCTTCTTAGGCATACAGTTTGGCTTCGCGCTGCAAAACGCCAATGTGAGCCGCATATTCGAAAGCCTCGGCGCCAGTATCGACAACATACCCATCTTGTGGCTCGCGGCGCCGGTTACGGGATTGATCATTCAACCAATCATCGGGCACCTGAGCGACAAGACATGGAACCGGCTGGGGCGAAGAAAACCTTTTTTCCTCACCGGAGCCATTCTCACATCGCTGGCGCTGATATTAATGCCCAACTCGCCGGCACTGTGGATTGCCGCGGGCACACTGTGGATAATGGACGCGTCGATCAACATCTCGATGGAACCTTTTCGCGCTTTTGTGGGTGACATGCTCCCTTCGGAGCAACGCACACTTGGATTCTCCATGCAGAGTTTCTTTATCGGCATCGGGGCGGTTGCCGGCTCGGCGCTTCCCTACGTCTTGAGCAATTGGGCGGGAGTATCCAACACACCCACGGGCAACGAGGCGCTCCCCGACACGGTGAGATGGTCGTTCTACATCGGAGGCGCTGTGCTTTTCGGCGCGGTGTTAGTTACCATCCTCACCACAAAGGAGTATGCGCCCGAAGTGTTGGCAAGCTTCGGAGAGGATACAGCCACAACGAGCAACACGACACAGGAAAGTGAGATTCGGACAAGTAAATTCAGGCAATTCGCCATGTACTTCGCTTTGGGTGGCTCGCTTATCGTCGGCTTGGTCTATTTCTTCAAAATGGATGTTCAAATCTATATTTTAGGTAGCTTACTCCTGCTTATCGCGCTATTTTTTTATTTGGTTAGTTTTTTCAGAAAAAGAGACATAAGCAACGGACTTACCGAAATCATGACCGACATGATGCGAATGCCGCGCACCATGGGGCAGCTGGCCGTAGTGCAGTTTTTCACCTGGATAGCGCTGTTCTCTCTTTGGATATATGCCACACCTGCCATCACCGAATACCATTTTGGCACGAGCGACACCAAATCGAGCCTCTACAACGAAGGAGCCAATTGGGTAGGAGTGCTTTTCGGCGCCTACAGCTTGTTCGCCGCGCTCACCGCTTTTCTTTTGCCGGTAGTAGCCAAACGCATTTCCCGAAAAATGACCCACCTCACCGCATTGATTATTGGCGGACTGGGTTTAATCTCGCTTGTCATATTCCGTAGCCCAAACCTGCTGCTTATCAGCATGCTTGGTGTGGGCATAGCGTGGGCAAGCATCCTATCCATGCCCTACGCCATGCTCACAGGCTCATTGCCCGCAAACAAAATGGGCACTTACATGGGTATTTTCAACTTCTTCATCGTGCTACCGCAAATACTTGCCGCCACCATCTTAGGGAGCATCACCAAACATTTGTTTCACAACCATGCCATCTACACATTGGCGCTGGGCGGCGTGTTTATGATTCTGGCTGGGATATTGACCCTGATAGTGAAAGACGATGACGACGTGTATCGTTTGAAAAAACAGAAACGGTAATAAAAACGAGCTGGCAATCTTATAAGTTTCAGAGAAAAACTTCGGATTGCTGCCTGAAATTGACAAAAATACTCATCGAAGCAATCGGAAAGGCGCACAACGGCTATCCGACTAACCAAACCGCGCGCTAACCGGGGGGATATAAAGTGAATATTCGGAAGTGGATAGCGCTGCGGCAGCAATGGACTTCCGACGCTAAAAGGCTTGCGATACTTACCGCCCCACCCCGTCCCCGAAATCAAATGCCGAAAGGATGGCACTTACCCACAAATACGCATTGGCTTGAATTACCGACAATCACCGACGCGACGAAGAACCGACACAATTATAAAAAAATCATTTTTTTCGCGACA
>CAZMQV010000116.1:0-3617 GCA_964568675.1 uncultured Paludibacter sp. | reverse complement strand
CTCCCAGACACCTAACTGACTGATTGTCATTTCGAACGAAGTGAGAAAACTCATTGAATACATATTTAGTCGGTCAGCAATGATAATAAATAATTGGAGATTCACACACTTCAAGCTCGATGCTTGCTATCAAAGTTGTCTTTTTTTTTGTCAGATTATCACCTTCATCATGCGCGCTTTACCTTCGGGACTTAGCTCGTATTCGTTCATCGATGCCGGCACCAACACGGTTTCGCCTTTCGCTATTTCAACAATTGATGTGCCGCCCGAAATGGTAAATTTCCCTTCCAGACACATATACACAGTGCATGTGTCCATCTTGGTAGTATAGAATTTCATCGGTCGGTCTATCTCCACCAGGTTAGTGGTGAAATACTCGCATTTCACAATGTTGATGTCGTCGTTTGCATGTATCACATACTCCGTCTTTGGGTTTTTCGAAGCTTTGAAGTTGATTACATCCAGCGCCTCTTCGGTGTGGAGTTCGCGCGTGTTGCCTTTGTCATCTTTGCGATTGAAATCGAAAATGCGGTAGGTGATATCACTCGATTGTTGAATTTCGGCAACAACCACCCCTTTGCCAATGGCATGAACCAATCCGGCGGGGATAAAGAACACATCGCCGGGCGCTACTGTTACTTTTTGCAAAAGTCCTTCCACTTCACCCCTGTTGAGGGCGTCGAGGTATTCGGCTTTGGTCGTGTTTTTCTTGAAACCAATAATCAGATAGGCTTCCGGCTCGGCATCCATCACATACCACATTTCGGTTTTACCCAACGAATTGTGGCGTTTGCCAGCCATCGCGTCGTTCGGGTGTACTTGTATGGAAAGGTCGTCGTTGGCATCAATAAGTTTGAAGAGTAGCGGAAAGTCTTTTCCGTGTTGTTCATACACTTTTTTACCCACCAATTGATCTTTGTAAGTTTCAATTATTTCGGTAAAAGTTTTTCCGGCCAGATAGCCATTGGCAACTACAGAAAGATTGCCGGGCACAGCCGACAACTCCCAGCTTTCGCCGATATTGGGAAGCATTTCGGGGTTTTTACCGAATATATTCTCCAGACGATTGCCGCCCCAAATTTTATCTTTAACGATGGGTTTGAATTTAATTGGATACATGGACTTTGTGTTTATTTAATTAAAATGATATCGGAAAACAACTCTTTGAAAACCAAACAAGCCCAATCTCCAGTAAGGAAATCGGGCTTGAATATCGTGTGTTATTTGGCTCGTTGTGCGAGATTAAGTTCCCATTTCCATGCGCTTCGCAATGTTTCTTCCACTGTTTCCTGCGCTTTCCATCCCAGTTCTTTGTTGGCAAATGCAGGGTCGGCCCAAACCTGCTCGATGTCGCCTTCGCGCCGATCAACGATTTTGTAAGGCACTTTCACTCCATTTACTTTTTCAAACGTGTTGACCAATTCGAGCACGGAAAGTCCGCGTCCGGTTCCAAGGTTGAATGTTTCCACATTCGATTTGCTTTTCTTTTTCAACATGCGTTCTACGGCTATTACGTGAGCTTTAGCCAAGTCCACCACATTGATATAATCGCGAACCGCCGAGCCATCGGGTGTGTTGTAGTCATTACCGAATACTTGCAATTGCTTGCGGATACCTCTTGCGGTTTGGGTGATAAAGGGCACCAGATTGTTTGGCACGCCATTTGGCAATTCACCAATTTCGGCAGTAGGATGCGCGCCTATGGGGTTGAAATAGCGCAAGATGGTAGCCTGATAAAATGGGTCGGAATAAGTGGTGTCGCGGATTATTTCTTCGCAAATTTGCTTGGTGTTGCCATAAGGCGAAAGCGCCACTTTGATAGGAGCTTGCTCGGTAACGGGGAGCACATCGGGTTGCCCGTAAACGGTGCAAGAAGAGGAGAACACAATGTTTTCAACTTTGTGAATGGGCATCAACTGAAGCAGGTTCATCAGCGACACCAAATTGTTGCGATAGTAAAGCAAAGGTTTTTCAACCGATTCGCCCACCGCTTTGCTGGCGGCAAAGTGAATGATGCCTTCGATGCCGGGATGCTTCTCAAACATGCGATCGATGTTTACATAATCAACGCAATCAATGTTTTCGAACGCGGGGCGAATGCCTGTGATTTTCTCAATACCGTCAAGCACATCAATGCTGGAGTTGGAAAGGTTGTCAACAATAACAACTTCGTAGCCGGCTTGTTGCAGCTCAACCACTGTGTGTGAACCGATGTATCCGGTACCACCTGTTACTAAAATTTTAGCCATAATATTTTTATTTTCAATAATTTATTGCCTATTCATTCAGAATGTTTCACCTATGGCATTAGTTATAAAGTTTAGCGGGATATACTCCGGCGTCCACCAGTTTTTGGATTTTTTCTACTACCTCCGGGCGGTCAGCGGCATAAGTTACCCCAAACCAATTGGCGGTGGTGTCAAGCACTTTGCACGATGCTTTTCCGGCAACAATCAAATTGTTTACAACCAAAGGAATGAAAAATTCTGATTTTAATTCATTGCCGTGTTCGCTCAGAAACTGAACAAATTGCTCTTCCGAATAACGGAAATAATCGGGAGTTAGACCCCAGAAATTCATCGAAACGGGTGTTTTTTCGGCCAATGGATAGTCTTTGCCATCTTCATCGGTGAATACGACAACTCCATCTTTGCGGATGATGGATGTGCGTTCTACCACGTTAGTAAGGTTGTTGTTGTCATCTACTTCGCAAACTCCGCGCGCCACAGTGCCACTTTCCGAGAGTGTATTGCAAAGATGATAGCCCAGCATGGCATATTCATTTTCTTTTCCGGCAACGCCGCGAAGAAAATCCGCCATCACTTCAAACGACTCTTTGCCGTAGAAATCATCGGCATTGATCACCGCGAATGGCTCAGTTATCACATCTTTGCCCATCATCACCGCATGATTGGTACCCCATGGTTTTTCGCGCTCCGGGTTGTAGGTCGAGCCGGCAGGCACGTTCTTTATATCCTGAAATACAACTTCGGTAGGAATGATATTTTCATATTTTTTCAATACGATGTTTTTGAAATCCTGTTCAAAACTTTCTCTGATAACAAAAACAATTTTTCCAAAACCGGCACGTACCGCATCATACACAGAGTAATCCATGATGGTTTCACCATTTGGACCAAGGCCATCGAGTTGTTTCAAACCACCGTAACGGCTTCCCATTCCGGCTGCGAGGATAAATAAAGTAGGTTTCATATTATTACTTTCTATTTAAAATTAACAGGTACAAAAGTACTTATTTTTTCTTAAACTGATACTATAATATTATGGAAGTATTCCTGACTTACAGACATATTAACATCTAACCACTCAAGCAATGGAAAGAACGATATTTGCATGACTTTATATGACTGTTGGCTTTCCGATAAATCGGAATCTGCGAGTTGGCTAATGGCTAATGGCTAACAACTAACAACTATCGACTAACAACCAGCGACCAGCGACTAACAACTATTGACTAAAGACTAGCGACCAGCGACTAACGACCTCTGTCTTATACCGATTAATCGGCACAAGTTCTGTGTGCTTTTCTTCCGAATAAATCAAATTCACAAACTGCACATTGCAGTCCGCCAATTTTCTCCGTTAAATTCACAAAC
>CAZMQV010000115.1:0-3628 GCA_964568675.1 uncultured Paludibacter sp. | reverse complement strand
ATAATTTGTTTAAATTTTTCGTTTGGTGTGATGTATCCAAGTCTTTTACGAGGTCGATTATTAAGAATGTTCTCAATCCTTTTAATCTGCTTTTTGGTTACTTCACTAAATTCCGTACCTTTTGGGATATACTGCCTAATAAGTCCATTTGTGTTTTCATTGGCACCACGTTCCCATGAGTGGTATGGTTTACAAAAATAGAATTTTATTTCCAATTTTTGTGCAATTTCCTCGTGCTTAGCAAATTCTTTACCATTATCAGCCGTAATTGTATGTATTAAGTTTTTTACTTTACGCAGTGCCCAGGCTGTAATTTTAGCTACAGGGATGGCTTCTTTCCCCGATAACTTACGTATCCAGACTCTGCTTGTTACCCTATCGTTTATAGTAAGAATGGCACCTTTATGATTCTTACCAATAATTGTATCTATCTCTAAATCACCAAATCGCTCCTTTTGATCTACTATTGCTGGACGCTCGTCAATGTCTACTCTGTTAGGAATAAATCCTCGTCCTGCATTTTTAGAACCACGCTTGGCATACTTGCGCCCTTGCCGTCGAAGATATTTGTGGAGCTTACCTCCACTACGTTTATCCGACCATATCCAGCGATAAATCGTTTCGTGCGATACCATTGAAATGCCATCTAAACGGCTTCTACCAGCTATTTGTTCCGGACTATAACCGTTCTTTAATAGCTTTATGATCCGTTTTTTCATTTGTTCGGTAAGTACTTCTTTATGGCGTTTTTCTGCCTTGCGCTTATCTGCTTTACGCTGGGCAAGCTCCATACTATAGTTGCCATTTCTGGCATCGCAATTTCGCTTTATTTCCCTGTACACAGTACTTTTATCTATCCCAATAGCCTCTGCTATCTCTTTTTTAGTCATTGGTGTTTGCAACATCATTGAAATTGCGTACCTTTGTTCTCTGGTTATATGTTTACTCATCTGCAACTTTTTTTTCTTTGGACGGACAATCAAAGCAAAGATAGTTAACTTTATCCATTCAGCAGAGCGAAAGAGGGATATTTTCTCTCTTTCCTCTCTGAAAAAATAATTGTTGTTTCTCACTTATTCTCCGTCGACTAAAAGTTGCATTTGCAAGTTGAATTCAAGAAAATTGAAATTGCTTGACTGCAAATTTAGTAACTTTGCTTGACAAATTAACGAGAAAGAAGAGAAAATGAAAGCCGACCGCATAACATCACCTATACGCAAGCAGGGGGTTCGTGCTTCGTAAGACAGGAAAGTGGTAAATTTGAAGTTCAGTTCTTCGTAGGAAGTTCAGTGGTTAAAATCCCTGCCTGCGTATAGCTGAGAAACGTTGTGTGCAAGTTTGAAAAAACGAAATCAATGAAAAAAATACTAATCGCATTATTGACAATTATCTCTTTGAATTGTCAAGGACAAAAAACCGAAAAATATAATCTCGGATTTGAAAACCAAAACGAAGAAAAAACACTTTCTGACGGATGGTTTAAGTGGGGAAACTATGAACTGACAATAGATAAAGTCGCTCATTCAGGAAAGAAATCGGGCAAAATTACATCTGACCAAACAGGGAGCTCTTTTGGTAGCATTGCATACAAAATACCAGCAAATTATGAAGGCAAAAAAATAAAACTTGAGGGTTTTATGAAAATCAAAGATGTTGAAAACGGATTTGCAGGTTTGTTGCTAAGAGTTGACGGAAATGGTACCTCTTTGGTATTTGACAATATGCAAAATCAAAAGATTAATGGAACAAAAGATTGGCAGAAATACTCTATAACACTTGATTATCCAGAAGAAGCGGAGAATATCTACATTGCGGGAATACTTTCGGGAAAAGGAGAAGCTTGGTTTGACGATTTTGTTTTATCAATTGATGGCAAAAATGTTCAAAATCTGAAAGAAGTCGAAAAACAATTGTCCAAAGCACAGCTTGACAAGGAATTTGATAATGGGTCTTCAATTGAACTATCTTATTTGACCACCGATAAAATAGAAAAACTCGAATTGTTAGGCAGAGTTTGGGGGTTTCTTAAATATCATCATCCCGAAATTGCTAAAGGGAACTATAATTGGGACTATGAACTTTTTAGGTTCTTACCAAAATACGTTAAGGCAGAAAACATTGTCGAAAGAGATAAACTTCTTGTTGAATGGATTGACTCATTTGGTCAAGTAATAGAATGTAAAAAGTGTAAGAAGACAGATGAAAATGCTTTTCTAAAACCCGATATGGAGTGGATTAACAATCAAAGTGCAGATTTGAAAAACAAACTGCTCTACATTTACAATAACCGTTTTCAAGGCAAACACTATTACATTGAAATGACTGCTAATGTTGGCAACCCTGAATTTAAAAATGAAAACCCATATTCAGATATGTCATTTCCCGATGATGGATTTAGACTACTATCACTTTATCGTTATTGGAATATGATAAACTACTTTTTCCCTTATAAACACTTAATGGATGAAGATTGGAACAAAAAATTAAAGGAATATATTCCTCAATTTGTTAATGCAAAAAATGAATTGGAATATGAATTGGCAACAGTTCAGATAATTGGAGATATACAAGATACTCACGCCAATCTTTGGGGCGGAGCGGACAAAATTGATGAATGGAAAGGCTCGTACTATCCACCAATTCACCTGCGTTTTATCGAAAATCAATTAGTGGTCACGGATTATTACAACGAAGAACTTAAAAACAAAGTTGGATTGAAAATTGGCGATATAATTACCAAAATAAATGGAAACCCTATCGCCAAAATCGTAAAAGAAAAATCCAAATATTACCCAGCTTCCAATGAGCCAACAAGACTGCGTGATATTTCGGCAGACCTTTTACGCTCAAATTCAAATAATATTGAAATTGAGTTTGTTTCAGAAAATTCAATTCCTCAAACAAAGACACTTGAACTTTACCCAAAAGATAGCCTTGACATTTATCGTTGGTACAGAAAAAGTGATGATAAGTCCTATAAATTGTTGGATAATAACATAGGTTATATTACGCTTCAGACAATCAAAGAAGATGATATTGCACAAATCAAAGATGAATTCAAGAGCACGAAGGGAATCATCATTGACATTCGCAGTTATCCGTCAACCTTTGTTCCTTTTAGTTTGGGCTCTTATTTTGTTTCCTCATCGACACCTTTTGTGAAATTTACAAACGGAAATGTTGACAACCCAGGTGAATTCACATTCACAGAAAACTTAAAGATTCCAAGTAAAGGAAAAACATATCAAGGAAAGCTAATTGTTTTGGTCAATGAATTATCCCAAAGTCAGGCTGAATATACATCAATGGCATTTAGAGCAGGAGACAATACTACTATTATTGGAAGTACAACAGCAGGAGCTGACGGAAATGTATCTGCTATTTTACTTCCCGGTGGATTACGAACAATGATTTCGGGAATTGGAGTAAATTATCCAAACGGACAAGAAACTCAACGAATAGGAATAGTTCCCGACATTGAAGTGAAGCCAACAATTGAGGGTATCAGAAAAGGAAAGGACGAACTGCTCGAAAAAGCGATAGTAGTAATATTGAATGAATAAAAACCTGCACACAATAACTAAGGTTTCGTTGTGCCCGCAGGGCAAGCAATGAAACCGATGTTGAA
>CAZMQV010000114.1:0-4004 GCA_964568675.1 uncultured Paludibacter sp. | reverse complement strand
AGGGCGTAGGTCGGGAAACCGGCGCGAGAGTTCGAGTCTCTCCTTCTCCGCCACATCATCAACCTCGGTTGATACAATAAACCCCATCTCATTTCGAGGTGGGGTTTGTTGTTTGTTAAGGGCAGAAGCCTTGATATATAAGGGTTTCCGAAAACAAGTCTAATACAGGAAGATTTATGCGGACATTGTTTCTGGCTCTGAAATCGTCATTTTATTGCACATTAGCAAAATAGTGTTATTTCCAATTCAGAAATGCAACCCTCTCCCAGGGCAACGTGCGGGAGTATGGGGGTTTCGTGCAAGAGTATAAGGTTTCGTGCCAGAGTATAAAATGTGTGGATTTTCTAAATTTTTTATTCGCGTTTACCTAAAAAATATTCGCGATTTGTGTTATCCCATTTTCCAAAGACACCACCGCAGTCCTTACAGAAAACATCAAAAGATAGCACAACGTTTTTGTCATTCTTTTCATCGTATTGCGTTTCTATACAACCGGCGTAAATTCCTTTTTTTCCGCAAGAAGGACATATGTAATTTTTGTATTTTTGCTGAAGAATTCCATCGATTTCCTCTTCTCTAACAAATCTATTGTATTTAACCTTTTTCATTTTCATGTCTCCTCCTGTAATAATCTGATTGTCAATATCACTTTTTGTTACATAATACTAAATCTGTTTCAACATTAGTAAACAAATTAAAAAGTTGCCAATTTGGAATATCAATTAACGGTTCATACATAAATGCATTTACATGAATGCTTTCCGGGGTAATAAGTTTAACTGCGTTTAAGGTATCTTTCTGAACTTGAGTGAGATAGGGTTGGGCGTGATTTATCCATACTTGTGTCTGGTTCTCTTCACATGACAATTCTTCGTTATTCGCTTTTAGAATCAGCTGTAAAAATAATTCGCTTTTGAGCCTTATAGCAATTGACATAACTATTTTGTTTTCTAATGACACAGCCTCACATTTCTCACGGACAAGCTGTTGGGCAATGTTGAAAACAGTATTGATAATTGGAATTCCAGCCAACGAAGGACAATCCAATTCATTTAAATTAAAAACACTCCTTATACTCTCCCAATAGTCCGATAATTTGATATTAGTAGAATTTTGCTTGATATGGAGTAATGATGTAAGCGATTCTTCAAGTTTAGTCAAGCCAAGGTATTGTGCAATATTTCTACAGAAAGGGATTGATGCAATGATGAGGATTATTTTTGCAGGATCATCTCCGATTTTACCATTTCGAATATTTTCAAGTATACCATTTGTAAAATAGTCTTTCTTATATGCAAATTTCTCCATTAAAAGAGACCCATGTGCATCCTTCTGCACTACAAAACACATATTGTAATTTATTCCAAGGCGTGAAGAAACGGTTCTATAAAAATCGAAGTTGTGTGTTAAAATCAATAAATCGATTAATTTGTTCCGAGACAGCTCATCCAAATACTCAATTATGGCGTACTTATTAGAATAATCAAAAGAGTCTGCAATGTCGTCAACAATGACAAGATGCTTTTTCTTAGCTGTAATCGCACTCGCTCGTATTTTCTCCAAGTCAAAAAGTATTTGCAGGATGTAAAACGCACGTTTCTCTCCGACGCTTAAGTAATTCATGAGGTTTTCTTTACTTTGCGCTCTTGTCTGATCACGTCGATTATATGTAAACTCAAGTCGAGCGGGTTCTCCATGAAATATAACTTTAGATTCATTCTCTATGGAAACAGTGAATGGGGCTCGAAAACGCTCTCGGAAAACATCGATTACACGTTTCCAACGCTCCTGTTGATCCGCAGCACGTCTATTAAGCCGTTTAAGATCCTCATTTCTTATTTCAACAGCATTAGCCAGATCGTCAATATTAATTCCTTCGGTTACTGCATATGATGCCCACAAACGTTTTCGAAGTAATACGATATCATCAAAAAATGCTAAAAGCATATGGTTGCTCTTAATGATATCTCTTAGCTTTTTTGTTGCAGTGTTTGCATTTAGAGCTTTGTCGATTTCTGAATACAAAGCTTTAACATTAACGTCTTCATTAATTCTTGTCATTTCTGCATCAACTGCCGCTGACCACTCTTTTATAGAAGCAATGACTGTGCCGTCACTCAAAAGGATTCTATGGTGTGCATCAAATAGTTTTGTCTTAGCAATGGAATCACCAAAATCACGTGCATTACGGTCATCAAACTCTGTATTCAAGAGACGAGAATCTCGAATAATCGAATCCACAACCCCAACATATCGTTTTATTTTATCTGAAAATCCCGGTGTATTTATTACTTTTTCTACTTGGGGTGTAAATATTTCATCGTAACGAACAGATGCTAAGAGTTCACTTGGTTTCTCAAAATCCAAAAATACTTTCATAGATTTGATTATTGAATCCCACTCTGCATTCGGGGTTCCGCAAAACGACACCGAAACAAGTTCTTGTATAGATACCCCGGGTGTGCAATGCCTCTGAAGAGCATCAAAAAGCGGTCTTAACCTTTCGGCAAATGAATGCATGACCTCACTGTAATCGCGTTTTAATTCATCATCTGCCAGAATTGTTGCAATACTATCATTATATGACTCAAAAGTTGCGTTGAAGGAGTTTATTACATATATATTGGGAACTGCTTTCTTGTACTTCTCATTAAATGTGTCATCGTAGTATTTAATCGCAAAGGTAGAGCTGTTCTCGGTAAATATTCTGTCCTCGGTCTTTTTTTTTCTGCTGAGATTGTCAAAAACATTTGCGAGCGAGCTTTTCATTACGCCATTAGGTGCATATATTATTGTCTTATTGTCATTAGATGAGAAAGGAATTTCAATCAAATCGAATAACTCCAAACCATAACAATTTTCAAAATGACCTGTTAACATAATGACCTCCATAAAAACCTTTATAGAAACAAACCCCAGTCTATCAACGGTCTCAAATTGCGTGGTTAAACACACAAATCCGAGTAAAGTGATGTGATATTTTAGTCATCAGGTTGGTTTCTGACTGTGAAATATAGTGTCTGATCAAATCTCCGTTCAGGTCGAAGGCGTTCTATGTAGCCCGGTTGGATGATTTCACTCAAGACATCCTTTCGCAGAATCGGTGTGTTGATACGCTCGGAAGATACATAGCTTCTCCACCGCTGTCCATTGATGGCAAACTCCTTGTCAGTCTGCGCATCAAACGCCATCTGTCGATAAATTTCTGCGAGCCTAATTCTGCCGGATTTGCTCAATTCCCATAAGCACCTCGCAAGTTTTGCAGAGGCCCTCATTGGACGGCTCATCGTGGTCTCAACCGTAAGCGCACTATCAACAAAAAGCCGTGAGAAAGCGTAATCGCTCCATACCACTATATCAAAAGCATTTTCAGCGAGTACTGGCGATTGACCGTCTGTCTTCCAGATGGTCTGCAGTACGAGCGGTTTCTGTCTTGTTAAGTACTCGCGTTGGAATGTATTGACACACTCCGACAACGCTGGCGTTTTGTGACTCATCTCGAAGTCATTAGTCCATGAACCAATATCAGCACAAGCTCTCTCGAAAATGCCGCGCACCGCAACTGCATCGGCCATAACCGAATCGAACATTCCAAGGGCGCAGTATGATGTTGTGGCAGAACGGACTACCATTTCACATCCCCACTGTGTTTCTAACAGATTCGCTGTGCCTGAAGTCGGCAGTACAGTTAGCTTCACTTCCAAAGGAGCAAGAAATCGTCCATCAGTGGCTTTAACTATAAGATCAATGCCATCAATCGTATCGAACGAATACTGTTGATATGGCTCAAACCGTGACTCGAAATGGAAATCTAAATCAGTAACTGCGAGATCAACGCAATTAAAAACCTCTCTGATGGATATCTCTGAAGCCTGAACGCGTAGTATCCCGTCAACGAGTGTTAGTTTGTTATAAATTGCGGGAATATCATGCGCCAACATATAGCTTGCAACAGCGGCTGGAAAACTCGAGTTGAAGCAGTTTTTGCCCCAATGCTTATCTGC
>CAZMQV010000113.1:0-4182 GCA_964568675.1 uncultured Paludibacter sp. | reverse complement strand
GTTAATCACTAATCGTTATTATGATAAAACTAATTCTCGTTGCGGGCGCGCGTCCTAACTTTATGAAAATAGCGCCATTGATGCACGCGTTGGAAGGAAATAAAAATATAAAACCGATATTGGTTCATACCGGTCAACATTATGATGTGAAAATGTCGGGACAGTTTTTTGATGAGCTGAATATCCCCGCGCCGGATATTAACCTCGAAGTGGGGTCGGCAAGCCACGCTGTGCAAACTGCCCGCATTATGGAAGGTTTTGAAAAGGTATGTTTGGACGAAAAACCTGATTATGTGCTGGTGGTGGGCGATGTGAACAGTACGGCGGCTTGTGTGTTGGTAGCCGCTAAAATGGGAATAAAAACCATTCATTACGAAGCCGGTTTGCGTAGCAACGACCGCGCAATGCCCGAAGAAATCAACCGTTTGGTAACCGACGCGATATGCGATGTGTTTATCACAACCAGCAACGATGCGGACGAAAATCTGCTGAAAGAGAATGTGCCGGCTGAGAAAATCTTTATGCTCGGCAATTTGATGATTGATTCGTTGGTAGAGCAGCTCCCTAAAACGAATGCGACAAGTCTTAATTTCTCGTTGCTTAATAGAAACAAAATCATTAAAATAGGAGAAGAATTTGCCGAAAAACAATACGGCGTGCTCACATTTCATCGTCCCGGAAATGTAGATGAAAAAGAATCATTGAGTAAATTAGTAGCCATTTGGGGACAAATATCGGAAAAAGTGCCATTGATTTTTCCCGTACATCCTCGCACTTATAAAAATATACAGCAATTTGGGCTTCAAAGCGAAATAGATAAATATCAGAATCTTTATTTTGTCGAGCCGTTGGGATATTTACAGTTTATTCATTTGGTAAGCAAATCTATGTTCACATTGACCGATTCCGGCGGCATTCAGGAGGAAACAACTTATCTGAATATCCCATGTCTCACCGTCCGTCCCAATACCGAACGCCCTGTAACCATTTGGGAAGGTAGCAATAAACTGATAAAAACAAATGAAATTGTTTCGGAGATAGAATTGATTCTCGCCGGAAAAGGGAAAACCGGACATACGCCGAAATACTGGGACGGGAAAACGGCGGAACGGATTGTAGCAATGATAGAGAATGAGTTAAGAGTGTTCAGTGATAAGTGATAAGTGATAACTGGTAAAGTGGTAAAATAATGAAAACATCTGTGTTATATGATAAAAGTTTTAATTTTGCTGTCAGAATAGTGAATTTGTACAAACATTTATTAGAAGTGAAAAATGAAAAGATTATATCCAAACAATTATTAAGAAGTGGAACTGCAATTGGGGCTTTAATTAGCGAAGGTAGATATGCGGAAAGTAAATTGGATTTTGTACATAAATATGCGATTGCTCAAAAAGAGTGTAGCGAGACGGATTATTTGATCACTCTATTATTTAAAACGGATTATTTGTCCGAAAATGAATTTAATAGTTTACTATTCGATAATACAGAATTAATGAAATTGATAACATCCAGCATCATAACAACAAAAAAATCAATTGAAGAAAGTAATAAAAAGAAATAAGACAAAGAGATTACATGTTAATCACTAATCGTTAATTACTAATCATTAATCACTAAAAAATGGATTTCACCCCACAAGCATATCAAAAACTACTATTGGCATTAAAAAACGCAGGTTATCTGTTTGTTACCTTTGAACAATACTGCGCTGAGCAACCAAAAGAACGCCATATTATCCTGCGTCATGATGTGGATTTACTACCTAATCGTTCACTTGTTTTGGCAGAGATAGAACATAGTTTGGATATAAAAGCTACATATTATTTCCGCATTGTTCCTGAAAGCAATCAGCCCGAACACATTCGTGCCATTGCCGGTTTAGGACATGAAATAGCGTATCATTATGAAGATTTGACGTTGGCAAAAGGCAATGTTGAGTTAGCCTACGAAAAGTATAAGATACATTTGGACTATTTTCGTCAGTTCTATCCGGTAAAAACCATTTCAATGCATGGAAGCCCTGCAAGTAAGTATGACAATCGGGATATTTGGAAAACAAATGATTATCGTGCTTATAATATTATTGGAGAGCCTTATTTTGATTTTATAGATGAAAATGTAAATACAGACGGAGGAAAAAAGTTTTACTTCACGGACACGGGGCGTATGTGGGATGGCGACAAATTCAATGTACGTGATAAAGCCATAAATCGGAACAAAAAATCAAACGTTCGTGTACATACCACAGAAGAATTAGCAGGTTTTTTGACGAATAAATCTGCTGCTCATTCAGTAATGATTAATACCCATCCACAGCGTTGGACAAACAATAAAATAGGATGGTGGAAAGAGCTAATTGTGCAAAGTATGAAGAATGTTGCCAAAATGATACTGATAAAACTTCGATGAATTTCTACATGAAATTAGATTCAATAGAGGGGATTATGAATAAATACGTTCAACAAGGCTGATTTGTGCTGATTTATAGCTAATTTTGCAAATAAATTCAAACAAGGCATCAACATAAATTAAATTAAGCTCATAAGTATTGGGCACAAAATTAATGGAAAAAAAACAATTCAAAGAAAAGCGTCGTCCGGAGAAGGAGATGATATTTGGTACCAGAGCGGTGATAGAGGCATTGCAAGCCGGAAAAGAGATTGAGAAAATAATGATTCGTCGCGATATGAGCAACGAGCTTTCGCGCTCGCTCAATGCCGCGCTTGAGGGGAGGGTAGTGCCAATTCAGAAAGTACCTCAGGAGAAACTGAATTTACTGACTTCCAAAAACCATCAGGGCGTTATCGCGTTTATTTCGCCGGTGAGCTTTCAACTCTTGGAGGATATTATACCTTATCTTTACGAAACTGCAAAAACGCCCTTCATTGTGGTATTGGATGGAGTTACCGATGTGCGAAACTTCGGAGCGATTGCGCGCACCTGCGAATGTGCCGGAGTCGATGCCATTGTGGTGCCTTCGCGCGGTGGAGCCGCTATCAATGCCGATGCCATCAAAACTTCGGCAGGCGCGTTGCTCAACATTCCCGTATGTCGCGAGGAGAATCTTTTTTTAGCCTTACGTTTTCTTTCCGACTCGGGGCTGAAGCTGGTTGCAGCCACCGAAAAAGCTCAGAAAAGCTATACGGCAGTCGATTACAAGGAGCCGATTGCCATTGTAATGGGTTCGGAAGAAGAAGGCATTGCACCCGAAAACTTACGGCTTTGTAGCGAGCAAGTGCGCATTCCTGTGATGGGAAACATCGAGTCGCTGAATGTGTCTGTAGCTGCAGGAGTACTCATCTATGAGGCTGTGAGGCAAAGAGCTTGAATAATCTGACTTTGTGAGGTGGCGTTTTTTCCTTAGATTCGATAGGAAGTTGGCGCTGTTTTGACACAAAGACAGACAAATCACTACAATCATTTTATGAATATATTATACGAAGATAACCACATTATTGCTGTGAATAAAACCTCGTCGGAGATTGTTCAAGGCGATAAAACGGGCGATAAACCACTTTCAGATCTTCTGAAAGATTATATTAAAGTAAAATACAATAAACCCGGCGATGTGTTTCTGGGCGTTACACACCGGCTCGACCGTCCGGTGAGTGGCGTAGTGCTTTTTGCCCGTACGAGCAAAGCGCTTACCCGGCTCAATGAGATGTTTCGTGAACAAAAAGTGGAGAAAACCTATTGGGCTGTGGTTCAAAACAAACCGAAAGAAGCGGAAGGACGATTGGAGCATTACTTAGTTCGAAACGAGAAACAAAACAAATCCTTCGCGTATGAATCGGAAAAACAAAATTCCAAGAAAGCATGTCTCACTTATAGGTTGATAGCCAGCTCCGATCGATATCATCTTTTGGAAGTGAAATTAGAAACAGGGCGTCATCATCAAATCCGTTGTCAGTTGGCAGCCATGGGTTGCCCCATCAAAGGTGATTTGAAATATGGTTCGCCCCGTTCGAATCCCAATCAGGGTATAAGCCTCCATGCGCGTTCAGTTGATTTCATTCATCCTGTTTCTTCACAAGAGATTCATATTGTAGCTCCAGTTCCTGCCGATGATAAGCTTTGGAGTGTATTTGAGCAGATGATGATGTGATTTCATTTTTATTCGAAAGCATTGCTGTCCGGTAAACCTTTTTAGCAAAGAAAAAAATAAGGGTTGACATTTCC
>CAZMQV010000112.1:0-4182 GCA_964568675.1 uncultured Paludibacter sp. | reverse complement strand
GTTATTGAAGTTTAAAATGGTTTTGTATCGAAACATTGTGTGGTTATTGAAGTTTGAAATGGTTTTGTATCGAAACATTTTGTGGTTATTGAAGTTTAAAATGGTTTTGTATCGAAACATTTCTATTTCTACAAAAATTTGTGGTGTTTGTATCGAAACATTTTTATTTCAAACAAAGTTAGAATGGTTTTGTATCGAAACATTGTGTGGTTATTGAAGTTCAAACTAATATTGTATCGAAACATTGTGTGGTTATTGAAGTTCAGAATAGTTTTGTATTGAAACATTTCTATTTCAAACAAAGTCAGAATAGTTTTGTATCGAAACATTTCTATTTCAAATAAAGTTAGAATGGTTTTGTATCGAAACATTGTATGGTTGATGAAGTTTAAAATGGTTTTGTATCGAAACATTTGGCCATTTCGAAGATTCCGGTTTATCGGAAAGTCATTAGAACTAAGAGTTAGGAACTAAGAACTAAGAACTAAGAACTAAGAACTAACGACCAGCGACTAGCGACTAGCGACCAGCGACTAACGACAACCAGTTCCCTCACTCCGTTCGGGATGACAGGATGTTTATTTTTACATTGTCCGTCGGGCAACCATTATCGGCTTGAAGGGATGTGTATCACCGACGGATGCGGAAGCCGTGCTCACCGACGGTGATGCGATGTTGAATTAATTAAGAGGTCTGCCCGTCGGCATGAATAAAAGAAAGCTTGTCATTCCGAACAAGAAAAACGGAAAGCATTGAAGTTTTTCGAAGTGAGGAAACTCTATTTGACTGTTGGCTGTTATCCATTGGCAGTTGGCATTTGGCTTTTGGCTATTAGATCCAAGAACTAAGCACCAGCGACTAACAACCAGTTTAATCAGTTCCATCAGTAAAATCAGTGTGCTATTCTTTTAACTCTCAGCCCAATCCTACTCATAACCGAATGCGATTGTGGATGTTTAATTCATCTCTTGACTCAGGACTAACGACTAACGACTAACAATCAGATAGACCTCACACCTAACCCCTCCCGACTTTATCGGGACAAGTCCTCCAAAGGAGAGGGGGATAGAGACCACCAGCGACTAACCACGTTATGAATTGCCTCCTGATTTAGCTGGAGGTGAACTGATTTGGAATGTTTAAAAGCAAATAAATGTAGTTACACTCGCTTTATTATACCTGTTTCAACTCTCATGTAGATACAACAATCCCGTTGTTGATATTTTATATCAGCAACGGGATTTTGTTTAAATGAGATTAATTATATTCTAAGAGTCGTTGTAGGTGGAGTTTATCTTACCACCACTTTAGCGGCACCGGCTTTACCTTCAATGCGAACAATGTAAACTCCTTGAGAAAGTTGTTTCTTAGCGTTCACTTGCTGTCCGTTGATGTTGTAAACAACCAAACGGTCAGTAGGATTCTCGGTAAGGATAGTGCGGTTCACCACAAAGACACGAAGTTCATTGGCTTTCACTTCTTTCACAGAAGTTTCTACCGCAGGTTCAAAAGTCCAGCAGTTACCCGGGTCGCCTTCGCCACCATCATAAAACGCAATCATCATGCGACTATCTGCATAGCTATTAACCTGATCTGCAGGCTCACCAGCTTCATTTTCAATTTGTAGCAAGCTAAATTTAGGGTATGCGTTTGTCTTGGTAAAAATCCATGTTGCCGGATCCAAGAATTCGTCGATACCAATAAAGTTGCCACTAACATCACCGGTGATTGCATGGTCTTTATTCAATTTGCTATAGATAGAATATCCGGTTTTTCCTTCCGCTTTCACCAATTTGAACATCAACGAATCGGAAATTACAGCAGGTTTACCTTTCACCATCTTCAGTTGTTGACGCAATGATTCGTAAGTAGTATCTTGCGGAGCCATTTTCCAATAGCTTTTTGTAGCACGACGGTCGTTAATCAAATACCAATATTCTTTTTCCGAAGTACTTATAAAGTAAGTAGGATTTTGTGAAGCTTTCAATTCATCGATAGCGGTTTGAAGCAATGTTACCATCGCGTCCACTTCTTCCTGAGTTGCTGTGGTTTTATTAAGAAGAGCTAATGCTGATGTGCGAGTAGTTGTAAAGGCATCCCATTTTTCTTGCGAGTATTGGCCTTCAGCGCTTCCTACAGGATAGCCAGCGGCATTCATCACCACTGCTTTGGCAACAAGCTCTTCCAATGCGAGGAAGTTGGTTTCACCTTCGCCTACTACTTGCACAAATTGCCACATATTGCCAAGGTCTTCAGAAACTGAGTAGAAACCAATGCGTTGTGGGTCGTAAGAAGCGTAGCTATTGAGTTGTTTTGATTTATCACCTTCGATGAAAACATTAAAGTGCACGCCACTTGAAGTTTTTCCAAACTGCCATGCTGTCATTGGAAGTGTGTCGTTAATAGCAATAATATTACGTGATGCAAGCGCGCTCAAAGGTCTGTCTTCAACAATCTTGCTGTAGATATAATATCCTTTTGAAGGAGCAGGAGCTTTTACAAATTTGAAAAGTTGGTCGTCGCTACCTTCATTTGACTCCTGAGACATCACCAGGGCGATAGGATAGATATCAGTTTCTTCATCACCTACGATTAACTCGCCTAACTTCCAATAGCTGTTAGTGGCGCGCTTGTCACGTACTTGATACCAATACTCTTTCTCCTCAGTACTTACTTTGAAAGAGAGTACCAAGCTGCCGTTCAAATCGTTTACCGCGTTTTGCAAAGTCTCTAACTGCGCATCCACTTGCTCTTGAGTTGCGTCATTGGCATGAGTAGCCACGAAGGCTTCTGCAGCAACGATTGCTGCTTGCAAAGCATCCCATTTTGCTTGTGGGAAAGTGCCCGAAGTAGTACCAATAGGATATTCGGTAGAAGTATATTTTTTTGATGAGGCAATCAGCGCATTTAACACCTTGAAGTTAGCGCCTTCAAATTTGTAGAGCTTGAGTTCGGCGAGTGTAACACACTGCTGAGCGCTTGAGTAAGATGCGACAGCACCAATAGAAATTTCCGTTTCTTCCGTTAATTTGAAGTTTACTGACAAAGTCCATAGTCCTGCTTCCGTTGCTGTACTAAATTGTGCGGAACCTAATGCTCCAGTCGAAAGATCTTCAATGTTTGGCAATCCTTTTCCTTTTGCCGCCACCAAATAAGCGCCGGTGGCACCAGTCCAGTCTTGAGCGCGAAGCCCGGTAAGTTCATATTGACCGGCAGGCAGTGTAAAACTCTGATACAATTTCATATTCGAAAACGTACCGGCAAATCCATCCCATCCCGGAGTGATGGCAATTACACCTTTGCTATTCGCGTCGCCGGGAGCCGGATAATTAGGGTATTTCTGAAAATCCACATGCCAGGTAGTAATATTACCGGTGCTTTCATCGGTTAAGTCGCCGGCTGTAACCCAAGGCGCTGCCAATTTCTGCCAACGGGTATTGTCGTCAATCAAAGTTTCGCCTGTAACTTCAAACGGAGCTTTGTTGTTTTTCAGGTAGGTTTCCGACACGTCAATCGGTTCACCTGCTTTCGCAAATGGCAATGCTGCCAACATCGCGAAAGATAAAAGTAATTTTTTCATCATTGTTTGTTATTTTTTGTTAGTAAATTAAATTAATTAATTTCGCAAATATAAGTGATATATTTTTAATTGACAAATAATTTATTTGATATTTTGAAATTTAACAAGGCTTTAATGTCAAATCAACACCATATCCTGACTTTTATTATCAAATTTCCACGTATAAACTTAGATAAAAGAGTTTATCAAGAAGTCTATCTAATTAGGGTCTGCATAAGCACGACACAGGGCTTTAATTGCCGACAAGTATCCCAACAAACAGCAACGATGCGTGCGCCGGACTTCCAACAACTGTGTAATTTTGAAATAGATTAACAAAAAAGGAAACAAGATTCAGGAGGGTATATTAATCACCTGGCTGAATAACTACCTCCAAGTTTTATTAAAACAAATTCTTAAAAAAATCAGCCGCCATGTGTCGCATAAAATGACACAACGACCGATTTGAGATTCTTACGCTTACTGAAATACGTCCAATAGCAAATACCAAAAAAGGGGAGAAAATCATTTAGACTTTCTCCCCTAATTATTAGTAGTGAATGAATACCTTCTTAAAAAGGCTATTCGCTTATTTTACTATCACTTTTTGAACATCATTTGCA
>CAZMQV010000111.1:0-4516 GCA_964568675.1 uncultured Paludibacter sp. | reverse complement strand
AGTAACTCGAAAACACTTTAAACTAATTCGAAAAGCTAGTCAAAGTAACTCGAAATCACTTTAAACTAAAAGGGACTTGATGCGCTATTGATGTGTGGAATTAAGTTGCCTTTGCCTATACTTCCCATAGATTGTTTTTGGAAAGTGAGTAGTTCCTTTTTTTTGATATAGATAAATCAATTTTCGATTAATAGTTCCTTTTTCCAGTTCAATACTTTCCAATCCAACATCGACATGTTTACTGTTTACGTTTTACTCAGCAAGGGTTTTGATAAAATTTACATTGCTTATGCTTCGAACTTTGTGTAATAATGTCGGTGGAAAACGCTTTAATGGTTTCAGAAAGAATAATTTGGTTTTCAGTACGATAAATTTGATAAACAAAATAGCAAGCAAAACAAAAGCGCCAATCAATATGCTGATTGGCGCTTTTGTTTTTGATGTAGGCTAAACCTTGTATGCTTTAATAGAAGTTGGCGCGATTGTCCACCACCTTGTATTTGTCTTTTAGTTTCTGCATGATGATGTAAGGGAGCGACTGAGCTATGCGCATATCCAATTGCGAAGCTTCAATTTTGGCATTGAAGGGAGTAGTGTCCACTGTTTTTGTCAATGGCATAATAACGTACACGCCTGAAGCTCCTTTGAGCGGAGCGCTCACTTTGTTTTCGGGGGTTACCGATGCTTTACCGATAACATAAGGCTCTGCACCCGCGTCGCCAAATTGGAATGAAGCGAAGTTTACAACCGGAGCGGTTTTCACTTCGGTGTTCAGCGCGGTGGCCAATCCTTCCAGAGTTGGAGTTTTGGTAAGTAGGTCGCCAAGTTGTTTTTTAAGGGCTTCCGCTTTTTTGTCTTTGATAAGTTCCGCTTTCAATTGAGGTGTTACCGCTTTTACATCAGCATATTCGCTTTCCGAAATTTCGTTTACTACGGCTACAACATAATTGTTTCTGTCGCAATCGAAAACATCGGACACGGTGCCTTTGTTGTTTTCAAATGCCCAACGAACGATTTGTCTTGATTGAGGAATCATGTTCACATTGTCGCTGTTTTTGGTTAACCCTGCTGCCGGTCTTACCACATAGCCTTTTTCCTGAGCAATTTTATTGAATTTTTGGGCATCGGTGCTTGCGCCTGCAAATTGTTTCGCTTCGTTGAATATTTTGCTATACGATTGGTTGCCCGGAGTGATTTTACGTTCAAGAATAGCCAGTTTTACTTTTGGGCGAGCGGCTGTTTTTTCCATGATTTGGAAAATTTGTGTGCCATTCGCGTTGCTTAGTTTGAATAAATCGTTGGTAGCTTTTGCAAAAGCGGGTTCAGAAATCTCTTTACCTACCGCGCCACGAGTAATCCATCCCACTTCTCCTCCGTTGCCAGCTGCTTGTGGAGTGTATTTTGCTACCAATTGCGCGAAATTAGCGCCACTTTTTATTGCGGTCATAATGCTATCGGCATTTTTAGCATTTTCGCCGGGTAGCACTATCATGCGGAGTTTCACAGAGTCGGCTTCCATAATTCCCGATTCCATTACTCGCGCCATGGTGTAAGTATTGTTTTCGAATACGGGGCCGAAAATAGCGCCGGTGCCGTTTCCAAATGCAAAGTCGCGTAAGTTAGCCGGTACTGATTGGCGTGAATATGCTTGTCCGGTGTAGCTGATGTCCGATTCGGTATTAACCAATCCGGTTACATCGTCCGTAGTTTTGAACTCTTCACTCACTTTGGCAATCCACGCTTGTCCTTCTTTGAAGTCCTCTTCCAAAGGTGTAACGTCAAATGACACATAGTTGATTGTTCGGTTCGGCTCTTGTTTGAATGTCTCTTTGCGTTTGGCGTAAAGTGCTTTGACTTCATCGTCGCTTACTTTGAACGCAGAATCCGAAAGCGCGGAGTAGGGTTGTACCACGTAGTTCACATCGCCGGTGTTTTTGCGTGCATCGTAGTTATATTTTGCTTCCAAGTTGTTGGCGCCAACAGATTTTGCAAGCAAAGCAATGTATTTCTCTTGAAGAATCGAACTTTTAATGGTATTTTCCCAAAACATCCAGTATGATTTTGCTTCGCGCATTTGTTCTTGATCTTGTTGGGTTGCATTTTCACCAAACACAGTATTATAGAACTGGATTAACGCGCTTTTGCTAAACTGACCTGTTTTTTGGTCGGCAAACATGGCGCGCTGCATGATGAGCGGGTGGATGTTGTTGCCAATAAGTCTTTCTTTAAGCTCTTCCTGGCTTACGGTTATGCCAATTTTTTGGGCTTCGGCTTCAATGATTTGTTCGTTAATCATGTTGTCCCACACCTGAGTGCGAATTTGAGACAACTCTTTTTCGTTGAAGTCGCTGCGTCCAAATTCGACTTTGTAAACGTTGTGTAATTGGTCAATTGCAGCTTGATAATCTGCGATTTTAATTTTTTCGCCATTGATTTCGGCTACTGTTTGTTTGGATTCACGGAAAATTGAAGAACCGGAATTCAAAAAGTCGCCGATAATGAAAGCAAGCAAGGCTACGCCTACTACTACAGCGATTAATACTCCTTTGTTCCGGATGTTCTGTAATGTTGCCATTTTAATAAAAAGGTTGATAAGTATTTAGTAAAAAATTTAATTTATTTTGAGCGTGCGAATTTACGAAAAAAAAGTCTATTTTTCGCATAAATTGGCAATAAAATAATCATTGAATGGAAGTTTGCCCTTTTCACGGCTTATTAGCCTATGAATTTACCTGCATTTTCACCAGCTCTATCCGGTTGTTGGTAACTTTCAGGAATTTAAATGTGTAATTTTCAATTCGGATTACTTCGTTCAGTTTGGGGAAATGTTGGTGCGATTGAAGTATGAAGCCGGCAACGGTGGTGTAATCTTCGGACAATGGGAGTTCGAGATTAAAAAGTGAGTTGACCTCCTCTACTTCAAGCCTTCCGGAAAGTAAGTATTCGTTTTGGCCGGTTTTCTCGGCTTTATATTCTCTGATATCGTGTTCGTCTTCTATTTCTCCGAAAATTTCTTCCATAATGTCTTCCAGCGTAACGATGCCGGCGGTACCACCAAATTCATCTACCACTACCGCGATGCTTTTCTTTTGCTGCATGAATATCTTCATCAGTTTTTGGGCTGCCATATTTTCGGGAACGATGGGGATTGGTTTTATTCTCTTTTTCCAATCTTTCTGATGTTTGAACATTTCGGAAGAGTGAATATATCCGGTGATGTTGTCGATGTCGTCTTTGTAAATAAGTATTTTGGAAAGCCCGGTTTCGATAAAGGTTTGTTTTAGGGTGTTCACGGGCACCTCATAGTCGTGCGCAACGATTTCGGTACGCGGCACTAAGCAGTCGCGCAATTTTACGTTGGAGAAGTCGAGCACATTCTGAAATATTTTTACATCGTTGTTAATCTCGGTTTTTCCGTCGGTTGTGTCTAAATTTTCCTGAAGTAAATAATTCAGGTCAATCATCGAAAATACATTCTCTTCGGACGACGAGCTTAATTCGGTTTTTGAGATTATGAGAAGGCGTACGGACAGCCACGAAACGATTTTCGATATCGGGTAAAGTACGATGTAAAACAGCATGATAATCCACGAAAAAAGTTTCAGCCATAAGATGGGTTGGAGCTTGAAAATAATTTTAGGCAGAAATTCACCGGTGATGATGATGACTACCGTAGCAAGGATAATCTGAAAAATGATAGAAAAAACATGTCCCACAGGGTCTATGACTTCGGGCGCCAACGACTTTGTGAAAAAAAATCCAAAAACAACCATGCTGAAATACTTCCCTACGAACATGGTGGAGATAAATTGTTGTGGATTGCGGTGAAAAAACGAAAGGAGATAGGAGTTCAGGTTCTTCTCTTTGCGTGCAAGTTCGAGCCGCATTCTGTTTGATGCGACGTATGCCGTTTCCATGCCGGAGAAAAACAGTATGGCTATAAGTGAAATGACGATGTAGCCGATGTATCTAAGTTCTTCCAAGGTTTGTCTGTTTTTTATTGTGTTACAAATGCTCTTTAAGCGCCGATGTTTTTTGATACCGGTTTTTCTCAATCAGTTCTGCGGTTATAAGCCAAATTGATTAAGATGCGTTTTTTTTAGTGTCAAAAGAATTAATTTGGCAAAAATCCACAATGGTTTTACCGTTTCATCACTTTAATTGCAAAGATACACTTTTCTGAAATTTTATTATAGATTTTTAGTGATAAATGATGTGCCAGGTGAATTATATTTTATAATTAATGACTTGTAGTGTGATTAGGTGCATTTTTTTGGCTTATTTTCAATAAAAAGTAGGGCAATGGCTTGCGCTTTCAAAAAAAAGCAGTATCTTTGCAACCGCTTTCAGATAATACGATTCAGTAGCTCAGCAGGTAGAGCACATCCCTTTTAAGGATGGGGTCCTGGGTTCGAGCCCCAGCTGAATCACGATTAATGAAAGTTATTATATGAAACAAATGGAGATTCAGTAGCTCAGCAGGTAGAGCACATCCCTTTTAAGGATGGGGTCCTGG
>CAZMQV010000110.1:0-4557 GCA_964568675.1 uncultured Paludibacter sp. | reverse complement strand
TGGCGTACGAATCATAAAAGATTCAAACCGACCCATTTTTCTAGCTGTACCAAAACCTACTACTTTCATAACATAAGTATATAACAGATATCAACAAAAGTTATCCCCAACTGTGGATAACTCATTTGACAAAATGACCATAAGGGCTTGAAAAAACAATCTCTTTTTCTTTATGGTAAAGACAAAAGACAAAGAAGGACCAAAGAAAAGAAAAAGAAAAGTCGGGAAAAGAAAAAACCGTTACTGGAGTAAGCCAGACATTCATGCCTTAAAGCGTAAACATACCTATTAAAAAGGTAAAGGTGTCATATCAGACACGACACTCGATGCTTTTACCTTACCGCTACGCGCGGTAGACTGTTTACGCTTAAGCGTAAACAGTCTACCAAGCGCAGAACACAAAAGAACAAAACGACCCCAAAAAGTAAAATCATACGCCTCAAAAGCAACTTCCTGAGACTTGGGAATACCTGCACGCAAATACCACGAATTATAAGTCGAATATATCTTTTTCGAAGCAAAATAACGATCAACTACTTGCGCTTTATCCCAAATTGGCATATTCTGACTATCTATATCCTCAGTAGCTAAAACCTTAAAAAAAACCAATGGCCACGTCAAAACCTTCTCCGTACGATAAAACAAAGCTACATTCGCTCGTGCCGTTACTGCAATCGCTTGAGGTCGTTGACTTATTATTACTAGCGTCTTATTTAGGTGTCTTGTACGAGTTAAAGACTTACGTTTCTTCTTCGACATCTTTGTTCCCTCATAGGAGTCAAAGATATCCTGTCCTTCGTCTGCGTAAACAACACAATCAGTCAAAGAAGAAATAAAATCAACAACATTCGGACTATCAAGATCATAATAATGCCAATTTTTTTTTATATCAATATTATAAAAGCGCTTACGAAAGAACAAAAAATTCATAAAAATATAACGAAAAGACTTACGCTGATCGGCAATATAATCGTCCAAAAGCAAATGCCAATTAGTATAAACAACCCGACCTCGTAGAAGATCATCAACAGCACGTTTAGTTGCACCATAAGTCTTACCGGACCCAATTCGTCCAGACCAAGATTGTATTTCACCTTCTTGAGCTTGAAATACATCAATCAACTCCGATATATCGACTTTTTTGCCTTCACTTATCATATATGCCATAATTATCGTCCATATAATAAACAATAGCAAGAATATATAATGTTAAGGCAAGTAAATGCATTAACGACATACCTTCAATAAAAAAAATATAAAATGCAACACCTACACCACCCCAAACAATTAAAATATCAATCAACTTCGATAACCTAAAACTTTTAACTTTATTTCTCATAACTTTATAACAGGCAAATCCTTATCCTCATTCTTAATAAGGTTATTAAGCCAATAAAAATTCTTAACTAATTTACCAAAATCACGAGCAATCACTGCCTCCGCAATCCTCTCCCAAGCGATATTCTGCATCATTTTATTATTTATGTTTTCCATATAATTATAAATTAACTAATAGTACGACCCAAAAACGGAACACCCTTTAGTAACTGCATACCAACTCTAAACAATAAATAAATCATAAACGCTTGAAAAACTATACCCAAAGGAGGAAAAACAACAATCATACTCTTAAAACCGCCAACAGCAGAAACCAAAATACTATCAATACCCCAAGGTAAAACAGAAGCATCTGGAAGCCAAGCAAAAGGAAATGCAACTGCCGATAATATTAAAACTATAACCAACTGTAAAATCATTTTATTCTATGATGTTTATTAATTTTTGTTAAATCATTTAAAATCATAAAAAACAACATCAAATAAATAACAATCCTGATAGGATATTCCATAATATCCCATACATTCTTACTAACAGATTGATCAGAAACCGCACTATTCAAGATATTACCAGTCTCAATAACCGTACCAAAAGGATCAAAACTAATAGTACCAATAGCAGATAAAGGAGAAGAAGAAGCAAAGTTATAGGAAATCACAGGCAGAGTAGAGGAGGCAGTACCGACTAAAATATCATAAAAACGTAAAACATAACCCCAAGGTGCAAGATGTCTCAACCTCTCATAATCAGACTGTAATAACTGAGAATTCGGAATAATTAAAGAAATAAGACAATTTTGCAAATCAAAACCAGACAAATTACAACTCAAAACAGGGATCGTAGTCGTACCTGTCAAAAGAGCAGAAATCAATGCGTCAGAAGTAGAACTCATCGCAATATCCAAACCAGTCTTTGACACAACTGTAAACTTCGTTGAAGTCGCAATAACATCAACAGGAGGCAACAAAGAACCAATCAACCAAGTAGAATTAGGACGATGAACAGAATAATAACCATAAGTATCACCAATATTAGTAAAAACAGTCGTTGTAGAAAAAACAGAAAGACCAGCTGAAACAATAGGAAAGTCAAAACCACCAAAAGCAGAATCCCAAGCGTCCAAAGCAGACCCACCAATACCATTCTGTAAAGTATTATTCACAAAATTAACATGCAAATACATATCCTCAACATAATCACTCTCATTAATATAAACAGAAGCACCAAAAACAGTAGTAGTCGCTGTCGTCGTCCCATTTACAGGAACAACAGAAATAAAACGAGTAGAAGTATCAGGCAAAACAACTTCCAAATTTGTAGTAAGAAAACCATATAATGACACGCTATCTGCTTTAACATAACCCCCTCCACCCGACGTATAAGTATACACATGCAAATAATAAGTAGACCCAGAAACTAAATTGCAAGAAGATTGAACACCAATAGATGAACTAGCTAAAGTATACGAAGTACCAATAGAATTAAGAGGTGAATTCAAACGACACAAAGCGTCTGTAGGACGAACATAAACAGCAGACGAAGTAGAAATTGCCAAAACCACATCTTGAGGACTAAATCCAACAGATCGAAAATAAAAATTAGTAAAAAGCGAACCACTCAACTGTAAATAACTAAAATTAGCAGGACTAACAAAACTCCCAACCAAAGAAACAGGCGAGGGACAAGAACCAGAACACGGAGTATGAATCGGTAACTCACCACTATCATCCAATAATTGAGAATACAAAACAGACGCATACGCAAAATGCGACACACCAATCAATAAAGTAAAGCCAGCTACTATCCCCAGTGTCGCTATTGCTATAGTTTTTCTCATAAGATATGATATATATTAACTAATACCCCGAAAGGGGTGTTTTTGTATGCCTAGATCAACAATTAATGTCTGAAAAATCTAAAAGCACGATACAAGAAATACACTACCGCTGAAATAACAGCCAAACCTATGATATAAGGCATGAGAGCTTGAAGAACACCAAGCCCTGCACCTAATATCTGAAGCAACCAAGTCTCCATAAAATCAACCAAATCGGACCAACCAAAACCAAAAGCCGATGAGAATGAAGCTGAAGACGAAGCTATAATAGCGTTCATATATCAGAACTTAACCTAATAAAACGGTAATTCGACTAAATACCGTAATGGGGGGACAACCACAGGCGTACGATCAAGGGTTGTACGGCGAGGTAAAATTCCTTAAACCTCCCCCCCATTACGAAACTCAATCACCTTGTAAAGAGCCGAATACAAACTACGACAAAATACAAACAAAACGCCAATGACAACACAATCGTAACCGCTTGAAATGTCTCGAAATTAAGCATGCCCATTATCCATTAAATTTTTAATCGAATACCAAAGCGAAGAAATGGGCATGTGAACCAAACGAATAATAATATAAACTACCAAAAGAAAACCGCATAACTGGAATAATTCAAGAAACATATACATAATAGCAGAAGCAGTAGCCATTTTAGTATTTTTTAGGTCGAATTACCGAATAAAAGAAACCAATAGGAACAAAAGCTAAAAGAAACAAAGCAGAACAAACAACAAATAACCAATCGTGATAAGTAGGAGAAGCCGAATTCGGGGCTATAGAATCACGAGAATATGGAACAATAGTTTGATAAACAGTACCGTCAACATCACAATTAAGATTAACGGAATTAGTAAGCAAAGAAACAGGCTGAAAAGCATTAAGATCAATAATATAGTAACCACCAGCTTCAATAGGAGGCTCAGAAGAATTATTAATGGACAGTAAAACATCAAAACTAGAAGTATCATCCTGTGTAGAAACAATATCATCAACAGAAAGAATATAAATACCAGACTCACCAGAACAAGAAGACCCAAGTAAAACATGAGCAAAATGATCGACAATGGAAACAGTACCAGTCACAAAAGTTGAAGAAACAGGAGGACTATAAGAATCTAAACCAACATCACCAAGAGACTCACCAACCTGAGCAAAGACCGAAAAAGGCAACATTAGAGCCATAGAAACAATAAAAATAAATGATTTACGCATAAAATTAATACTCAGACCAATGAGGATTACGAGAAATACGATCCTTCCAAAAATTATTCAAAGAAGAACGAGACTTACGTAAAGAAGGAAAAAACCGACGTTTCATACTATAACCAACACCTAAATTGGCAAACTTACCAAATTTTAACGGTTGTTTACGCATA
>CAZMQV010000109.1:0-4834 GCA_964568675.1 uncultured Paludibacter sp. | reverse complement strand
TTTTAAAAAAAGAAAGGTTGTCTCACGACAACCCAATCTTCAATTAACCTTAAATCTAATACCATGAAAAACACGATGCAAAGATACTGCTTTTTCTGTTATACAACACACATTCGTCATTTATTTGCTCGTTTTTAAACTTTATTATATTAAAATAAACTGATTTGAGCCTGAAAACATAGTTTTACGGACTATATCAACAAAAAGATGAATAATTTCAAGATAGAAATATCCGAAAAACTAACATCAATTCAAAATTCGAATGGAAAACTAAGCTGGAAGAACCAAAAAAAGGAAAGGATAATAAGAATAAAACAAAGGAGAGTGGCAGCAGGCAGAAAGAAAAGGAAGGAATAGCTTTTAAAAAAAGAAAGGTTGTCTCACGACAACCCAATCTTCAATTAACCTTAAATCTAATACCATGAAAAACACGATGCAAAGATACTGCTTTTTTCATCATTTCAATAAGAATAGGCGATATTTCTTCAAACAATTCACACACTTTAACGACATATCGCCTCAATATCACAATATAAACACTTAATATTAATATTTTTACAATACTTGATACGAATAAATTCATTTTATAAGGATATATATGTCCGGTAACAATGACGATTGGAACTGATTTAATCTCATTTGTAATGCTTTTTTGCAGTCCGAATCAAAAATAAAATAGCGAATCACGATTAAAATTGCTATTTTTGTAGGCTCATAAATATATTCACAAGTAATGAGAACTTTTTTCATCCAAGATCAACAAGAAATAAATGATATTATCAACAATTGCGACCATTGCTTTGTCGGTATCACCGAAGAAGATGGTAGCCCGTATGTGTTCCCGATGAATTTTGCCTACATTGATGGCCACATTATTCTGCATTCCGGGCCTCACGGCAAACACCTCAAACTACTCAATAAAGACAACCGTGCTTGCATCACGTTTTGTACCGAAAATAACAAAATAATGTTTCAACACATTGACGTAGCATGTAGTTACAGCATGACTTCCAAAAGTGTTCTTTGTAAAGGACACATTGAATTTATCGAGAACTTTGAAGAGAAAAGCATGCTCATACAACAGTTTATGTACAAATACACAAATCGTAAATATAAAATTTCAACCCCGGCAATAAATAATGTAAAAATTTGGAAGATGAAGCCGACAAGCTTTACAGCCAAAGCTTTCGGACAAAACTTCAAATATGAAGGGAACGTTTTTGAAAGATAAATAAAAACCCTATCTGCATAAACAGATCAGAAATCGGCAAAAAACAGAACTCAATTTTGCCCCGACTATTATTCAATCGATAGAGAATGGCACGACTATTGAATACCCAATAAGCTAACTATTGTTCAAATAGCACTTTATTAGTTGTAATTCAGAGCATTATAGCATAAACTGATTAATAAACCAAGCTCGAAACATGACATTTTGTCATGTCAATCAAATTTCAAAGCACGTAAAACAGAAAAAAAGACAGATGAATAAAAAATATGAACGTTTAATGTCAGATGATTTTATGGGCGGATCTGATATTCTGCCAATTATCGCATTGGATGAAAACCCAACCGAAGTAAACCTGAACTCGGGCGACGAATTACCCATTCTACCCCTTCGAAACATGGTGCTTTACCCGGGTGTACTCATCCCGGTAGCTGTGGCGCGTCCAAAATCACTTCGGCTCATTCGAAAAGCAAAAGACAACGACAGCCTCGTAGGTATTTGCACACAAATAGATAAAAATACCGAAGACCCCACTATCGAAGAACTGCACAAAGTAGGCGTTGCAGCACAAATTGTGAGGTTATTGGAAATGCCTGATGGCACTACTACCGTTATCGTAGAAGGTAAAAAACGCATTGCGCTTGGCGAGCAAACCAGCTCGAAACCATTTATCAGAGCAAGAGTAACACCTCTTGAAGACATTTTACCCGAAAAATCGGATAAAAAATTTGCTGCCTTAGTATCGTCAATACGCGATTTAGCTGTAAAAATTATCGAAAGCTCCGGACTTGTACCACCAGAAATGGCATTTGCAATCCGAAATATTGAGAACCCTGCTTTTCTTATAAATTATATTTGTGCCAATTTCGGATTGGAGGTTGAAGAGAAACAACGATTGCTCGAGATTGACGAGGTCTCTGAACGCGCCTATCAATTACTTGGCTTCCTCAACCGAGAAGCTCAAATGATTGAAATCAAAACTTCTATTCAGAATAAAGTAAAAAAAGGTATCGACCAGCAACAACGCGAATACTTTCTGCAACAACAGATAAAAACCATCCAGAGCGAACTTGGAGAAGATTCGCCGGAGCAAGATCTGGAAGATTTCAGAGAACGGGCTAAAAAGAAAAAATGGACGAAAGCGGTTGCGGATGTTTTTGATAAAGAATTAAAAAAATTAGCCCGCATCAGTCAACATTCTCCTGAATATACGGTTCAGATAAATTACATCGAAACCATGCTTGAAATTCCATGGGGCGAATATACGAAGGACAAATTCAATCTAAAAACGGCTAAGAAAGTATTGGACAAAGACCATTTTGGTATGGAAACCGTCAAAGAAAGGATATTGGAGTATTTGGCCGTGCTTAAACTGAAAGGCGACATGAAATCACCGATTATCTGCCTTTACGGACCTCCTGGAGTAGGCAAAACATCACTTGGAAAATCAATCGCGGATGCCTTAGGACGAAAATACGTTCGAATGTCGTTAGGCGGACTTCATGACGAAGCCGAAATACGCGGACATCGCCGCACATACATTGGCGCAATGCCTGGGCGGGTAATACAAAACATTAAAAAGGCGGAATCGGTTAATCCTGTCTTTGTACTTGATGAAATTGATAAGATAAATGCTGATTACAAAGGTGATCCATCGTCGGCATTACTCGAAGTGCTCGATCCGGAGCAGAACAGCACCTTTCACGACAATTTCTTAGACGTTGATTTCGACTTGTCAAAAGTGCTTTTTATTGCCACAGCTAACAATTTAAACACGATACCCCGCCCTTTACTCGACCGCATGGAGCTAATCGAGGTAAGTGGATACACACAAGAGGAAAAGGTAGAAATCGCTTCCCGCCACTTAGTGCCCAAAGAATTGGCAAATCACGGCCTAAGCGTCGCTCAAGTGAAACTTACCAAACCCATTCTAAGTCAATTAATTGACCAATACACACGTGAGTCCGGTGTTCGGGAATTGAATCGGAAAATCACCTCTTTGATGCGAAAAGTTGCATTAAAAGTTGCAATTGACGAACAATACAACACGGAACTTACAAGTGAAGACCTGAATGAATTTCTGGGAATACCACGATATAATAGCGACAAATACGAAGGGAATGATTATGCCGGTGTAGTAACCGGACTTGCATGGACCAGCGTAGGTGGCGAAATACTTTATATCGAAAGCAGCCTAAGCAAAAGCAAAAGCCCAACATTGACACTTACCGGCAACTTAGGAGAAGTGATGAAAGAATCGGCAATGCTTGCTTTGCAATATATCAAAGCTAACGCCGAAAAACTAAACATCGACCGAGAGATAATAGAAACAAGTGGTGTACATGTTCACGTGCCCGAAGGGGCAATTCCAAAAGACGGTCCATCTGCCGGCATCACCATCGCCACAGCATTAGTATCGTCATTTACAAAGCGCAAAGTTAAGAAAAACATCGCCATGACAGGTGAAATTACTTTGCGTGGAAAAGTGCTTCCTGTAGGTGGTATTAAAGAAAAAATTCTCGCTGCAAAACGAGCGGGAATTACTGATATTGTAATTTGCGAAGAAAATCGGAAAAACATCGAAGATATCAAGCCGATTTATCTGAAAGGGCTGAAGTTCCACTATGTAAATGACATTATGGACGTAATCAAGTTTTCGCTTCTTAAAGAAAAGGTAACCGGGCAATAGCCTGGTTATTTTTTTTATCCAAATTGACCAAAAAAAATTCCCATGAATCAATTTCATTCAAATTCTTAATCATTAATTGATGTATTTAGAAAAAATACTATATTTGCAAACTATGAACTCAGAAATTATCACAACAATAGCATTAGGAATTGGGCTAAGCGCGAGCACAGGCTTTCGTGTATTCATTCCATTATTGGTTGCAAGCCTGGCAGCTCACTTCAACCTGATTCCGCTCAATGACAATTTTGCATGGTTAGGAAGCTACCCGGCAATCACTATCTTTGCAGTTGCAACTGTGATTGAAGTATTGGCCTACTATATTCCGTTTATCGACAACCTGCTCGACACCATCACCACCCCACTTGCAATTGGCGCAGGCACTTTATTAATGACATCGGTACTTCCTTTTGATAATGCAATGACAAAATGGATAATGGGTCTTATCGTTGGTGGAGGCGCAGCAGCAACAATTCAAAGCGGAAGCGTGCTGTCCAGATTCACTTCAAGCAAATTCACAGCAGGCACTGCCAATCCCATCGTATCAACCGGTGAGAATATAGCTGCAATAGGAACTTCTGTGCTTTCCCTATTTATACCTGTCGTCATCACTGTAATTTTCTTTATTATTTCAATTCTTTTTTTTATCAAAATAAAAGAGTGGAAAAGGAATAAAGACGAAAAGAAAAAGCAAAAAACTACAGCCTGAAAAATAATAACAAAAAATATTGAATTTTTTTCTCGATTTATTTTGACGGTTCAAATTTTTGTTCTACCTTTGCATCGCAATTGAGAAATCAAACACACGACGAACAACGGTTCAACAATAAATAGTGAAGATTTCCAATTAAGTTCAGGGCGTTTAGCTCAGCTGGTTCAGAGCATTCCGATACTAATCGGAAGGGTCGGCGGTTCGAATC
>CAZMQV010000108.1:0-4854 GCA_964568675.1 uncultured Paludibacter sp. | reverse complement strand
AAATCAACAACCATAAAACGATTAAAATAATGCGTGAAAGCGCATCGAGCAGCCATAAAGTGGAGCGAATGCGGATATAACATTGGCTACACAAGCTGTTTCGTTCACAAAAAATAAAGCAACTCACTTCCGCTTTCAGATACCATCATAGCTTAGTACTTTTTGAAAAACAAAATATTTAAATTATCTTAGCAAAATATTTCAAGAAAATCCTTTGATTGATTTGCATTCTTAAACTTCATTCTTCTATCAAGCAGATTGTAAGTGATATTCATAAGGTTTCCATGCTATTAATAATTTAATAAATAAATGAAGAAAACACTATTACTTGGCTTTTTGTCGTGCCTGACGCTTGTGGCAGTTTCACAAAATCAGCCCAAACCACCCATGATGGCGCTTTCGACCTGGAACGCGTATCGCGCTAAAATCAACGAAAAACTTATTCGTTCGCAAGCAGATGCTTTGGTAGAAAAAGGACTTGCTGATGCCGGATATAAATTTCTGAACATCGACGACGGATTTTTTGCAGGCAGAGATGAAGCGGGAAACATACGGATTGACAACCGAAAGTTTCCCAACGGAATGAAAGCAATTGCCGATTACATCCACTCCAAGGGACTCAAAGCCGGCATGTATGGCGACGCGGGACCCAACACCTGCGCATCTATCTGGGAAAATCCTCCCGAAAAAGGCGGAATTGGCGCCGGATTCTACAACAATGAAGAAAAAGACATGGAACTCTTCTTTAAAACATGGGGATTTGATTATCTGAAGGTGGATTATTGTGGCGCGTCGCAACAGAAACTGAAATTGGACGAAGAAACACAATACACAAAAATTAAAAATGCGATTGTAGCTACCGGCGTGAAAGACTTTTCGTATAATGTTTGCCGGTGGGAGTTTCCCGGCACATGGGTTACTAAAATAGCAGACTCATGGCGAATATCGCCCGATATTAACCCAACATTTGGGCGGATGGTAGAAATCCTCGACATGAATACTTTTCTCGCACCCTTTATGAGTCCGGGACATTACAACGACATGGACATGCTCGAAATAGGTAATGGAAAACTTAGTTTTGATGAAAACAAAGCCCAAATGAGCCTCTGGAGCGTACTCACCTCGCCATTGGTGATTGGTTGCGACCTCAACAAAATAAGCAAACAGACATTAGAAATTTTGAAAAACAACGAAGTTATCGCCGTGAATCAGGACATGACCGAGCAAGGACACTTAATCAGCGACTTTGGCAATCCGCTGCAAGTCTGGAGCAAGAAACTGAATGGCAAGCAAAGCGGCGAACGTGCGGTGGTGCTTTTCAACCGCACAAACCAGGCACAATTGATCAATGTAAACTTCGCGGATATCGACCTGAAAGAAAATGCCACCGTGCGCGACTTGTGGACAAAAACCGACTTGGGCAGTTTCACCAACTCCTACTCCACCAAAGTGCCTGCCCACGGAGTGGCAATGGTGAAAATAAGCGGCACAAACAACGCGCCTACTACTTTTGAAGCGGAATATGCTTATTTGCACAACTTCAACCACCTGGTAAACACCGTAGCAATCCCCAATCAGGCGCGCGCGGTGAAATTGACCTCAGCATCCAAAGCGGCAATTGTGAGCTACTTAGGCGGAAATGCCGACAACTACATTGAGTTTCGGGATATTATGGTTGAAAAATCAGGAAAATACCAGATCTATGTTTTCTATCGCAGCCCAAACTCGCGCGAAGCTACAATACGGGTAAACGGCAAAGCAATGAAACCAACGCTCTTCGACCCCAAAAACCCGGAAACTGTAAACAACCTGATTGTAAACCTTAAATTAAAGAAGGGCAACAATACCATTCGATTTGAAAATACGGAGGAATATATGCCCGATTTGGATAAATTAATACTGGGCAATCGCCTTTAAACAAATGTGAAACATATCAATACCTATAAATCAACAACAGAAATGAAAAAATTAATTTTACTTAGCTTTTTTGTGGCTTTCATGCTTCCGGGATTCTCACAAAAAACTCCCAAACCACCCATGATGGGCATGTCAACCTGGAACAATTATCACGTGAAAATAAACGATAGTATTATCCGCGCGCTTGCCGACGCCATGGTGTCCAAAGGTATGTTGGCTGCCGGATACAACTACATGAACATTGACGATGGATTTTTCAACGGGCGCGACGCGCAAGGCAACATGCGTATCAACGAAACAAAATTTCCCAATGGAATGAAAGCCATTGCCGACTACATCCACTCCAAAGGACTCAAAGCCGGCATGTATGGCGACGCGGGAGCCAACACCTGCGCATCGATGTGGGAAACTCCTCCCGAAACCGGAGGTATTGGCGCCGGATTCTACAACCACGAAGAAAAAGATATGGAACTCTATTTCAAAACATGGGGATATGATTATGTGAAAGTGGACTACTGCGGTGGTACGCAAGCGCCTTACAAATTGGACGAAGAGACGCAATACAAAAAAATCAAAGCAGCCATCGATGCCACCGGCGTAACGGATTACGCTTTCAATGTTTGTCGCTGGGAATTTCCCGGTAGCTGGGTGATTAAAATGGCAGATTCGTGGCGCATTTCTTACGACATTGACCCCACTTACAGCCGGATGCTTTATATTCTGGATTTGAATACTTTCCTCGCGCCCTATATGAGCGCCGGTCATTACAACGATATGGACATGCTCGAAGTGGGTAATGGCTCGCTGACGGTAAATGAAAACAAAGCGCAAATGAGTCTTTGGTGTGTACTCACCTCGCCATTGGTAATTGGCTGCGACCTGGGCAAAGCAAGCCATACGACACTCGACATTCTGAAAAACAACGAAGTAATCGCCGTGAATCAAGACATGACCGAGCAAGGTCATTTAGTCAGCGACTTTGGCAATCCGCTGCAAGTATGGAGTAAGAAACTCAATGGTAAACAGAGTGGCGAACGCGCCGTGGTACTTTTCAACCGAGGCAACTCGCCTGCTAAAATTACTGTAAATTTCAAAGATATAGATTTAGGTTCATCCGCCACCATTCGCGACCTTTGGGCGAAAACGGATTTAGGAAGTTTCACCGATTCCTACGCTGCCACCGTGCCTGCTCACGGTGTGGTGATGGTGAAAATAAGTGGAACTAATGTGCACCCCAAAGTATATGAAGCCGAATATTCCTACATGCATAATTTCAACCACCTGGTAAACACTGTGGCAATACCCAATCAGGCACGCGCCACCGCGATGACAGGCGCTTCGAAAAATGCCATTGCATCCTACATTGGCAACAATGCCGACAACTACATTGAATTCAGAGAGGTTTATGTGGACGAAGCGGGTAAATATCCGCTCATCATCAGTTATCTCTGCGGCGATGACCGCACCGCCCGCCTCACGGTAAACGGTGTGGAAGTAGCCACCGAAATTTTCAATTCAGGCGGATACACGCTTGTAGGCTCGCAATCGGTAATGGTGCAATTAAATGCCGGCAACAACACCATCCGCATTGAAAATCATACCGGTTTCGCACCCGATTTGGACAAAATAACCCTTGGTGATAAAGACGCGCCTCTGCCGGGCAATATCAATCTGGAAGCGGAAGACGCCACATTAAGCGCAAGCCTCAGCATTACCAGCAATACGAACGCTTCGGGTGGAAAACTTGTAGCGGGAATGGGTAGCATAGCCAATGCCACAATTTCCTTCCCCTCTTTTGAACAGAGCAACAGCGCGGGAGTGTATCCGCTTACATTGCGCTTTACTTCCGATTCGAAAAGCAAAATATCACTGCTTGTAAATGATAAAACGTATAACTTAACGAATCTGAAATCGCCGGTAGGCGAAATCGGATACGTTACTTTGCTTGTAAACATAGTCAAAGGGAGCAACAGCATCGTACTGCAAAATGCAACCGGAGCAATTGCCATCGACAACATTGCTTTGAATCTCACGCGAAACCATGCTTACACGCTTAACTTAGAAGCCGAAAACGCCACACTTATCAAAAATGCCAATAACGAACCACGCGTAGTGGACAAAGCAGCCGCTTCCGGTGGCAAAGTGGTGGGTTGGCTTGGAAACTCGGATATTTATAAAATGGTTTTCAGCAATGTTGCGGTAAAGAAAGCCGGTAACTATAAAGTAAATCTACTCTATTTCACAGGCGAAGCACGAAATCTTACCATTAAAATAAATGGTACGAGCTTTCCGCAAACCAGCTTAAACTCCGGCGGATGGGATACGCAAGGCACTGCTACAATTGCTTCCGCAGCATTCAACGAAACAGGCAACACCATCGAAGTATATAATGCTACCGGTTGGGCTCCCGATATTGACAAACTTGAGCTGGACGGAACAGCCCTTGTGGATGGTGAAATAATTGCTTCAAACACCAACACCGGCACCGGCAATATCTTCAGCAACTCGTTTGCCCTCTACCCCAATCCATCCAATGGGAAATTCACTATCGAAACCGAAAACGAACAGCACATTAAAATACTGAACCTGATGTGTGCCGAAATTCAATCGTTCTCGCTCGTGAAAGGTAAGAATGAGTTTTCGCTCACCACCCTACCCAAAGGTGTTTACATGCTACAAGCCGGTAATTTCAGTCAAAAACTAATCATCAAATAGTCAGAGGAAACTCAGATATAACTAACTTCTTATACGTAAAATCGAGTAGGAAGTGAGCGATTATTTCGATCACTGTCCTCTCACACCACCGTACGTACCGTTCGGTTTACGGCGGTTTCTTAATTTACGCACGAACAGAGCGATAATAAATAGAGAAAATATATATTCTGCTTTTTGTAAAGAATCGTTTCTGATTGAGGTTGACAAGATTGGGCTTTTGGC
>CAZMQV010000107.1:0-5590 GCA_964568675.1 uncultured Paludibacter sp. | reverse complement strand
AAATGCCAGGATTATTAGGAAAAAAAATCGGAATGACATCCGTTTTCAGTGCCGATGGTAAAAATGTACCATGCACTGTTATCGAAGCAGGTCCTTGTGTTGTTACTCAGGTGAAAACCACCGCTACTGACGGATATGAAGCAGTGCAAATCGGTTTCCAAACAAAAACCGACAAACACACTACAAAAGCTGAAGCCGGACACTTCAAAGCAGCAGGAGTAACTCCACAACGCCACTTGGTTGAGTTCAGAGAGCTTGACAGAGAATTCAAACTTGGAGACACCATCAAGGTTGAAGATATCTTTGAAGAGTTGAACTATGTTGATATCGCCGGAACTTCAAAAGGTAAAGGACATCAGGGGGTTGTAAAACGCCATGGCTTTGCCGGAGTAGGACAGTCAACACACGGTCAACACAATCGCCTTCGCGCACCGGGTTCGCTTGGTGCTTCGTCAACTCCCTCACGCGTTATGAAAGGAATGCGCATGGGTGGACGTATGGGTGGCGATAGAGTAACTATACAAAATTTAGTAGTATTAAAAGTAATTCCGGAACACAACCTTATCATTGTGAAAGGATCTGTACCAGGACCAAAAAACTCAATCGTAATCATCTATAAATAAACATGGAACTGAATATATTTGACATTAAAGGAAAAGAGACCGGAAAGTCGGTTGCGTTAGACGCAGCTGTATTCGGCATTAAGCCAAATGACCATGCTATTTATTTAGATGTGAAGCAGTATTTGGCTAACAAACGTCAAGGAACTCATAAAACCAAAGGCAGAAGTGAATTGGCTGGTTCTACGCGCAAACTTGGTCGTCAGAAAGGTGGCGGCGGTGCTCGTCCTGGTGATATTAAATCGCCTGTACGTGTAGGTGGTGGACGTGTTTTTGGTCCAGTTCCACGCGATTATAGTTTCAAATTGAACAAAAAAGTAAAACAATTGGCACGTAAATCAGCATTGTCATACAAAGCTCAAGGAAATGCCATCACAATTGTAAACGAGCTTGTTTTTGAAACTCCAAAAACAAAAGATTTTGTTGCAATGTTAAAAAACCTGCAATTGACTGATAAAAAGATACTTTTTGTTTTGCCAAACGGAAATAAAAACGTATATTTGTCGGCTCGAAATTTGCAAGGAGTAAAAGTTTTAACTGTTTCAGAATTAAGTACTTATCCAATTATGAATGCAAACAAATTGGTGTTTACTGAAGAATCGGTTGTTGCTATTGAAAATTCATTTAAATCATAAGGAGAAAAGTTATGTCAATAATTATAAAACCAATCGTTACCGAGAAGATGACTCAGTTGGGAGACAAGCTAAATCGTTATGGTTTTCGGGTTGAAAAAAATGCCAACAAAATTGAAATTAAAAAAGCTATCGAAGCTATGTATAGTGTAACTGTAACGGATGTGAATACCATCATCGTTGCGCCCAAAAACAAAACCCGCTACACAAAAAGTGGAGTTGCTAAAGGTGCAACAAATGCTTACAAAAAAGCTATTGTAACTTTGAAAGACGGTGATACAATCGATTTTTATAGCAATATCTAAATAATTTACAGTTTATAAATCCGAGGAAGAAAATTGCGAAATTTATCTTCCCGGACTTGTAAATAGTAGAAAGAAAATTGAAAACTAAAATATATAAATGGCTGTACGTAAATTAAAGCCCACAACACCGGGGCAGAGACACAAAATTATTGGTACATTTGACACAATTACGGCAAGTGCACCAGAAAAATCTCTTGTAACAGGCGCTAACTCTAACAAAAGCGGAGGTCGTAACCATCAAGGTAAAATGACCATGCGCTATATTGGAGGCGGTCACAAGAGAAATTATAGGGTAATTGACTTTAAACGTAACAAAGACGGTGTGCCCGCTACAGTAAAAACAATCGAATACGATCCGAACCGTTCGGCGCGTATCGCATTGTTGTTTTATGCTGATGGCGAAAAACGTTACATTCTTGCTCCAAACGGATTGCAAGTAGGTCAAGTAGTTCTTTCAGGTGCTCAAGCTGCTCCTGAAGTAGGTAATTCGTTGTTCTTACATGACATTCCGCTTGGTACCGTGGTTCATAATATCGAACTGCGTCCAGGGCAAGGAGCTTCAATGGCTCGTTCTGCCGGAACTTTTGCTCAGTTAACTTCGAGAGAAGATAAATATGCAATTGTGAAGTTGCCTTCAGGCGAAATTAGAAAAATCCTTTCAACTTGTAAAGCAACGATTGGTAGTGTTGGAAACTCTGACCACGCGCTCGAAAGATCCGGTAAAGCCGGTCGCTCACGTTGGCTCGGACGTCGTCCTCGCGTGAGAGGTGTAGCGATGAACCCTGTTGATCACCCAATGGGTGGTGGTGAAGGACGTGCATCAGGTGGACACCCACGTTCACGTAAAGGATTGTTGGCTAAAGGATACAAAACACGTCGTCCTAAAAACCAATCCAATCAATATATTATTGAAAGAAGAAAAAAATAATTAGAAAATACTAAGTAAATAATATGAGCCGTTCGTTAAAAAAAGGACCATTTATCAACGTTAAGTTAGAGGGCAAAGTATTGGCAATGAATGAAAGCGGAAAGAAAACCGTTCTTAAAACATGGTCACGCGCATCGATGATTTCTCCTGATTTTGTAGGTCACACAATCGCAGTTCACAATGGAAATAAATTTATCCCCGTATATGTAACCGAAAATATGGTAGGGCACAAGTTAGGTGAATTTTCACCTACTCGCAACTTCCGCGGTCACGGTGGTAAAAAGAAATAATCCATTGAAAAGTTTAAAGTAAGAAAAAAGTAAAAAAATTTCGATACAATGGGTCAAAGAAAAAAAATATCAGCCGACGCAAGAAAAGAAGCAAACAAATCGCTTTATTTCGCAAAGCTTAATGATGTTCCTACTTCTCCACGCAAAATGCGCTTAGTTGCAGATATGATTCGTGGCATGGAAGTGAACAAAGCGCTGAGCGTATTGAAGTTCTCCAATAAAGAAGCTTCTACTCGGATGGAAAAATTGCTAAAATCTGCTATCGCTAACTGGGAAGTTAAGACAGAAGACAAAGCAGAAAATGCAAATTTATATGTAAGTGCAGTATATGTTGATTCAGCTACCATGCTGAAACGTTTGCGTACCGCTCCGCAAGGTCGTGGTTACCGTATCCGTAAACGCTCAAATCACGTTACGCTGTACGTGGATACTCAAAATACTAACGAAAACCAAAATTAAGCAAGATGGGACAAAAAACAAATCCGATAAGTAATCGTTTAGGAATCATCCGCGGATGGGATTCTAACTGGTATGGTGGCAACAATTATGGCGATACCATTCTGGAAGATAGCAAAATCAGAAAATATCTCAATGCTCGTCTTGCCAAAGCAAGCGTATCACGCATCATCATCGAACGTACGTTGAAACTTGTTACTATCACTGTTTGCACTGCTCGTCCGGGAATCATTATCGGTAAAGGTGGACAGGAAGTTGACAAGTTGAAAGAAGAATTGAAAAAAATTACAGACAAAAAAGATGTGCAAATCAATATCTTCGAAGTAAAACGCCCGGAAATGGATGCTGTAATCGTAGCCAATAATGTAGCCCGTCAGGTGGAAGGTAAAATTGCTTACCGTCGTGCTGTGAAAATGGCAGTTGCTTCAACAATGAGATTGGGTGCCGAAGGTATTAAAATCCAGGTATCAGGGCGATTGAATGGAGCCGAAATGGCACGTTCGGAAATGTATAAAGAAGGAAGAACCCCGCTCCATACATTCAGAGCCGATATCGATTACGCACACGCCGAAGCGCTAACAAAAGTTGGTATCATCGGAATCAAAGTGTGGATATGCCGTGGAGAAGTTTATGGTAAAAGAGATTTAACTCCTAACTTCACTGCTGCAAAAGAAACAGGCCGCAGCCATCAAGGAAACGAAAGATCGGATCGCGGAGGCAAAGGTTTCAAAAAAAGAAGAAAATAACAGATACAAAATGCATTTGAAATAAGAAATTATGTTACAACCAAAAAAAACCAAATACAGAAGGCAACAAGATGGTCGTTTCAAAGGAAATGCACAACGTGGACATCAATTGGCATTCGGCTCCTTTGGAATTAAAACCATGGAAGCTAAATGGTTGACTGGTCGCCAAATAGAAGCTGCACGTATTGCTGTAACACGTTTTATGCAACGTGAAGGGCAAGTGTGGATTCGTGTTTTCCCCGATAAAGCAATTACTCGCAAACCTGCTGATACACGTCAAGGTAAAGGTAAAGGTAATCCGGAAGGATTTGTAGCGCCCGTTACTCCGGGTCGTATCCTTTTCGAAATTGAAGGAGTGTCTTTTGACATTGCAAAAGAAGCATTACGCTTAGCAGCTCAAAAATTGCCCGTGACTACAAAATTCATTGTAAGACGCGATTATGACAAACAATCTAAATAAGCAATAAGGAATGAAAACAAGTGAAATTAAAGAATTAACTGAAAAAGAACTTCTTGAACGTCTGGATACTGAAAAAGGTCGTTTGACGCAATTGAAGATGACTCACGCAATTTCTCCGCTTGATAATCCGTTGCAAATTAAAGATTTACGTCGGAATATTGCACGAATTGCAACTGAATTGCGTCAGAGAGAAATTAATAAATAAAATTGAAAATTCTGATGGAAACAAGAAATTTAAGAAAAGTAAGAACGGGGGTGGTGTCAAGCAACAAAATGGACAAATCCATTACAGTAGCTGTGAAATGGAAAGAAAAACACCCTATTTACGGTAAATTCGTAAATAAGACTAAGAAATACCATGCTCATGATGAGAAAAATGATTGCAACATTGGCGACACTGTAACAATCATGGAAACTCGTCCTTTGAGCAAGACTAAAAGATGGAGATTAATCGAAATAAACGAAAGAGCTAAGTAAGAATTATGATACAACAAGAATCCAGACTCAATGTTGCTGACAACAGCGGCGCTAAAGAAGTGCTTTGTATCCGTGTGTTAGGCGGTACAGGAAAACGTTACGCGTCTCTCGGCGATGTTATCGTTGTCAGCGTGAAAAGCGTTGTTCCTTCGAGCGATATCAAAAAAGGAATTGTATCCAAAGCGGTAATCGTACGTACTAAAAAAGAAATACGTCGTGCCGATGGTTCTTATATTCGTTTTGACGATAATGCTTGTGTACTGCTGAACAATGCAGGTGAAATTCGTGGAAGCCGTATCTTTGGTCCGGTAGCGCGCGAACTTCGTAATACAAATATGAAAATTATATCACTTGCACCGGAGGTGCTCTAATTAATTGGTTAAACGTAAAGTGATGAGTAAATTACACATAAAAAAGGGTGATACGGTTTATGTAAACTCCGGCGAAGATAAAGGTAAAACCGGTCGCGTATTGCAAGTTCTTGTGAAAGAGCAACGCGCCTTCGTAGAAGGTATCAACTTGGTATCAAAACATACCAAACCCAACGCAAAACATCCTCAAGGAGGAATTGTTAAACAAGAAGCTGCAATCCATATCTCTAATCTCAACCCGGTAGAAAAAGGAATACCTGTGCGAGTTAGACGTAAAAGAAATTCGGATGGCAGATTAGTACATG
>CAZMQV010000106.1:0-5715 GCA_964568675.1 uncultured Paludibacter sp. | reverse complement strand
TCATAATCCTGATTCATGTTTACTTTTGTGTAAACCTATTTCAGGACTAGACAAACGCTGTAAATGGCATTAAAGGTAGCCTGGGCACGTCTTACCTCTCGTCCATACTCACCGACTTTTCGAATGAATTAAGAGATAATTCCGGGCTGTCATCGGACGCCACTGCTCCGCAGCTTGCTTCATTCACCGTTTCCTCGCAATTCAAATTCAATCCTCACCTGGACTATAAAGTTTTTATGATACCGGCTTTGATGGTTATGCTGCTCACCATGCTTTGCGGATTTTTGCCCGCCCTCAACATCGTGGCGGAGAAGGAAGCCGGAACTATTGAGCAAATAAATGTAACTCCGGTGCGGAAACTGATGTTTGTGCTTTCAAAACTCATCCCTTATTGGGTTGTCGGGTTCCTTGTTTTCAGTTTATGCATTTTGCTGGGCAAGCTCATTTACGGAGTATCGCCGGTAGGCAACCTGCTCACCATATACACATTCACAAGCATCTACATTTTAGTAGTTTCCGGCTTAGGACTGATCATTTCCAACTATTCAAATACCATACAACAGGCGATGTTCGTCATGTATTTTTTCATTCTTATACTGATACTGATGAGTGGGCTATTCACTCCCGTAAGCAGCATGCCGCAATGGACAAAGCTTATCACGGTTATCAATCCTTTGAAGTATTTTATGGAAGTAATGCGCCTGGTGTATCTCAAAGGAAGCACATTCAGCGACATGTTGCCGCAGTTTTTCGCTTTGTCGGTCTTCGCTTTGACACTCAATAGCTGGGCTGTGATAAGCTACAAGAAGAGCAATTAGAGAATTTAATCGCACACTTCGCACATCACGATGGGGAAAATAAGAAAAAACAGAAAACATCATAGGGACAAACACATCATGCGATTGAAGTCATCTTGACTTTCTAAAAAACAAGATAAATGTTGTTTATTAAACTACGAATCACACGAATTTTACGAATAAATTCGTGTAATCCGTGAAATTCGTTGTTATTCTTAAACTGTGATAGGGTTTTAAACTTGCAAATACCGGTTTTGAGAATAAAAATAAGTCAAGATAAGTTCATTGTCAAAAACAACAAAAACTACAAGCGCCATCGGTCTTGTAGTTTTTTTTCTGTCGATATTTATTTGTATATGATTGATTTCTACAAAAAACCAAGCTCCAATTTTGCCTCTTCGCTCATCATGTCTTTGTCCCAAGGCGGGTCGAACACGATATTCACCGTTACTTTATTCACTCCATCCACTCCTTCAACTTTCATCACCACATCCTCCACAATGAAGTCAACAGCCGGACAATTGGGGGCAGTGAGTGTCATGTCAATTTCTACCAAACCATCTTCCTTCGGGTCGATGCGGTATATTAATCCTAAATCGTAGATATTTACCGGTATTTCGGGGTCATAGACCGTACGTAGCATCCGAACGATCTCTTCTTCTTTTTGCAAAAATTCATTCATACTATCATTTTTGAGTTACACTACATTCAAAACAAAGGTAAAGGCAAATTGTTGAACTCCGGCTCAAGTATTTATTTGATTAATTCATCGAAAGGGGCAAATTGCGACATCAAAACACCCTGTTTTACTACTACAGTCGTAATTTTCGCTTTTACACATATTTTTTCGTCACTCTTACGCACGATTACCTGGCTGAACAGGTATTTCGGTCCTTCTTTTGTTACATTCAATTTGCACACAAATTCATCGCCCGAGCGAAGCGAATTTTTATACGCTATTTCCACACGCGCTACCACCGCGTCGATACCTTCCTTGCTTAAATCGGCAAAGCTAATATTATTCGCCAATAAAAACTCATGCCGCGTATGCTCTAAATAATTCTGATATACCGAGTTGTTTACAATACCCTGCACATCCAGCTCGTAGTCCCGAACCTTAAAATCCAATTGATACAAATACATACTTTTCACTGCCTTTTATCTTTTATCTTTTATCTTTTAACTTTTAACTTTTTCCTAATAATGGTGAGTCCATCCCGCAAAGGCAAGATAACCTGCTCCACACGCTCGTCATTAGCTAAATACTCATTAAAGTGGAGAATTTCGTGCGTCTGTTTGTCGTTGTGATGGTGAGCCGCTTCAACCACTTTGCCACTCCATAGCGTGTTGTCGGCAAGGATAAATCCACCCGGCTTCAATGCCTCCAACGCGGCTTCGTAATGTTTGGTATAGACACTTTTGTCGGCATCCAGAAACACCAAATCATATTTCATGCCCAGGTTGGGAACAATTTCAAGCGCGTCGCCAACATGGAGGGTAATTTTATCGGCAAAGGGTGAGCGCGCGATATTATTTCGTATCACATCCTCCAGCTCATCATCAATTTCGATGGTGTCGAGCCTGCCGTTATCGGCAAGACCCTCGGCAAGACAAAGCGCAGAATAGCCGGTGAATGTGCCTAACTCCAATATCCTCGCGGGACGAATCATTTTGGCAATCATGCTCAACACCCTACCCTGCAAATGTCCCGATATCATGCGCGGATTGATTTGCCTCAGCCAGGTATCGCGGTTTATTGCCGCCAGATAATCAGGCTCCTTTTCCGAGTGTTCCAATATGTAGTCGTCAATGCTCATCTTTCTATTTTATTATTGATATAGCAATACGGATAGTTTATCCGGTGCGAATAGTTCTTGCGCCAGTAGTTGAAGTTTTTCAGCCGACACATTCATTATCTCTTCCTGAACCTGCTCGTTGCTGTCGAATTTTCCGTAGCGAAGGTAACTCTTACCCAACGCCAGCGCCAAATTCTCCTTGTTATCGCCCGAAATAGCCATTTGCCCTTTAATCTGGGTTTTGTATTTCATCAGTTTTTGTTCCGAAACGCGCTCATCACACAATTTTAATAATTCTTTCCTCACCAGGCGATCGCATTTCTTATAATTCTCGGGGTCCGCGCCAAAATACACCGCCCACCAACCACAATCGGAATAAGGCTGAATAATGGATTCAACGGTATAGACAAGTCCATTTTTTTCACGCAAGGCCAGGTTGAGCCTGCTATTCATTCCCGGTCCTCCAAGGATGTTGTTCAGCAAATACAGCGCCATCCTGTCGGGGTGATGAATGTCATAAGCGCGTGTACCTATCATGCAATGCACCTGGTGGGTATCGCGATTCACGATTCGCTTGCCCGGCACTACATGCTGCGGAGCGATACGCTCATGATTCAACACGCTGTCGTTGGCAAAAATAAAACTATCGCGAACCCTGTTTATTAATTTAGTGAAATCAATGTCGCCCACATAAAAGAACACCATATTGCCCGGCTGATAATAACGACCGAAAAATCGCTTTGCCATATCGGGAGTAAATCCGTTTAAGTCCTGTTCATCACCAAGCACACTGTGTCCGATGGCGTTACCATCAAAAATCATCGCTTCAAAATCATCAAAAATAAGTTCGGAGGGCGAGTCGTTGTAGGATTGTATTTCTTCTTGAATCACGAGCAGCTCTTTCTCCGCTTCTTTTTCGGGGAATGTGGAATTTTGAACCAAGTCGGCAATCAATTCAATGGCGCGTGGGGTATATTCTTTCAGGAAACCTGCATAAACCACCGTTTCCTCTTTTGATGTATAAGCGTTAAGCTCGCCTCCCACATCCTCAAGGCGGTTGATTATCTGCACCGAACGCCGTTTTCGTGTCCCTTTGAACAACATGTGTTCAATGAAATGCGCCATGCCATGCTCCTTTACCGCTTCATCACGTGAACCGGCGTTCACGATCACACCACAATAAGCCACTGCCGACTTTAGCGGCAAATGAATTATTCTTAGTCCGTTATCTAATAAATGTGTTTGATATGTTTCCAACAAATGTGCATTAAAAAAATAGAGAGTGCAAAGATACATTTTTTATTTTAGGCGAGCAATTTTTCAACTTGATAGCAACAATACCAATAGTTCAATGCACACTTCACCCAAGCGACATCAACAATTCCCATTTGAATAAAATTTATTATCTCCCCACCCCCTTTACTTTCGGATATGTTCTTTGAATGTGTAAATATTGCGCAGCGCATACGGATGTAACCCATTATTAAGAATACCAACAGCCCATAGTGTCCTTGAAGCACAACTAACACAACTACACCCAATTCCACTGTACTTTAATGGATGCCCAAGAAAAGTCTTCCCAATAGATAAATTATTAAACAATTTCCTGCTCTTTTATAAAATTCTCCAACAACCATTAGTTAATATCCTATTGTAGCAATGTCTCAAAAGATAATTCTCCTATTTGACGAGAGGATATTTCAAATAACATTTTTTCTTGGAAATTATCGACTTTAATCATTATCTGCTCCTTTAGTCTCGCTTGTGTAATTGTTTGCAACAACCATTTGTCATTTATCTGTTTGAAAATATAAATAGATATTCACGAAATACCAGAACACTCATCAACCATTAAGATAAAAATATCAGTCCCTTTTATGTGAAATTCTCTTGAATTAATATGGGTAAATGACCCAAAACTTTTTCCCCATTCCATAATTTTTTCTTCATTATTAAAACCAAAATTCGTTACAGTATCCTTTGCAAAAAAGAAATTTTCATTAAGATGTTTTTTTGCTTTTTTTTGAATAGTTTGTTTTATTAAAGTGAGCTGAGTATCGACTTCCTTCTTTTTGAAAATCTTATTGACTAAATCAGAAAAATTCATATCTCTAAAATTAAACTTATTATACTGAACAAATACAGGTGATGTATCGTTTGCTAAATCATATGTTATTTGATACAAGTAAGCTAGCGCTTCCTTTTTCTCTTTCCAGCATAGTTTCACTGTAAATAACTGTTGAGAATTAGCATTAACACCTAACAACATAAACAATAATAAATAAGTTATTTTCTTTTTACCCATAATTTAACACCTCCATTATTATAATTTATATACCCGTAATTGTTGAATTTGTGTCAAAGATAGCAAATTAATTCTTTATAAAAAACATTAATGCAAGAAAAAAGAATCATTGATAAACGACTAAATATGCATTAAATGAGTTTTCTCACTTTGTTCAAAATAACAATCAGTCAGTTAGGTGTTTAGCGTGTCTTTCAGGCAAAAAGATTTAATATATTTGGAAAATCAGACCTCTTCATCAGATTAACAATAATTCGCCAATTAACATAATATAAAGTTAAATGCGCTATTTGCGCTCCATGCGATGAGATAAATCGCATCTTGTTCTTGCGGTTCTTGTTTTCCATTGTAGCCCAAAATCCCCTCATGGTGTTGTAATAGCCATTTATCAGTCTTAGGGTAGCTAATCATATTATGCTCGAAAATCCGGATTATAGTTAATTGCCATTAACTGGAATTAACGAAAGAAAACGTTTTGGCGCCAATCACCAAGCATGATTTTGGCAAAAACTTAAGTTTTCGTACCAATCACCAAACATGATTTTGGCAAAAACTTAAGTTTTCGTGCCAATCACCAAACATGATTTTGGCAAAAACTTAAGTTTTTGTGCAAATCACCAAACATGATTTTGGCAAAAACCTAAGTTTTCGTGCAAATCACCAAGCATGATTTTGGCAAAAACCTAAGTTTTCGTGCAAATCACCAAATATGGTTTTGTTGACCAATAACGGGGTGACTCCAAGTTACCCCGTTATTATTAGTCTTAATCCTTATTTTATTGGAAGTTGGTAGTTGGCCAATAACGGAGTAACTCCA
>CAZMQV010000105.1:0-5808 GCA_964568675.1 uncultured Paludibacter sp. | reverse complement strand
AAATACTATAAAGAGGTTGATGGAGAGATTCAGAGTCCGTACAGTGCGCTTTCGGCTCTTGTTACATCCCTTGAAGAGACCGAAGTGGTGGCAGAAGGGACTGCGGCCATGAGGGCCTATTATGAGATCATGTATGGGGATTATCGGGATAACGCAGCGGTCCAGGCGAACTGGCGGGATCTGCTGCTGCAGTACTGTGAGCTGGACACCATGGCCATGGTGATTATTTGGACGTATTGGAAGAAGGCGGTTGTATACATCGGGTGGTTTATTGAAAATTATTTCATTTTGTTATAGGCTTATTTTACGGCTTGAATCACCATCTCTGCTCTCTTTTTTGAGAAAGGTTTAATATGACAGTGGAGGTGTGTTTGAAGAAAATGAATAAAAGAAATCTTTGTTGTGTTAACACGACAATGAATCAATGTTTACTGTGCACTTTTATCACATCTGCGCCACGGTGTTAGTGAACGTTGCAACGGCGAAATAAAAAAGACATAAGAGGGTAATACTATGGCAATTTGGAAAACTTGTAGGATAGCCGATGCGGTTATTGAAATTGATGAAGAAAAATATGTACTTCCTGTTATTCAACGTTCATTTGTTTGGACAGAAGAAAAGATGGAACTACTTTTTGACACTTTGTTAAAGGGTGATAGTTTCGGTGGTGTGATGGTAATTGAAGAAGAAAGAGACTCTAAGCCTCTCTTTAATTATAGACCTTTTACAAAGGACGGATATTTTATTTCGTCAGGGCAAGTTGACAATCTTAAGCAAAAACAATTTTTTGTAATTGATGGTCAACAAAGGCTGCAAACGTTCTACATAGGATTAAAAGGAACAATAAACGGAAAGAGTTTATATTTCGATTTATACAGTGATTTTAATTCGGAATATGAATTTAAGTTTGAAAAGGAGGAGAACAAACTGCCTAAAAATTCAAAGGAAATATGTGATAGGGAAATACCAGAGCACTTTTGGTATCCTGCTAAAGAACTACTGAGAAGGTTGAAAGATACAAATGATGAAGATCAAGTTGCTAGTGAGGTGATAAAGAATAATCAAATCACAGATGAAATCAAAAAAATACATATAGCAAAAAATATCAAATCTTTTTACAAAAACGTAATCACTGCAGAAACGCTTGGGATATCAAAAGTGGTTATCAATAAAAGTTTACCTGAAATTGATAATCGACAAAGGATTGTTGAGTTATTTAGACGTCTAAACGATGGTGGGACCAGACTATCAACATTCGACTTGGTGGCTTCAATTCTAAAAGGATTTTCGTGGGAAATGGAAGGCTTTTTAAAAGAAATGCTCGATAAACATCAGGATATTGGGCTTACACAAGATAATTTAATCAAACTGATATTCTTACTTCAAGACAATCACAACAAGGAAATGGCCTCTATTGAGGCAGCTGATGCAGAGTTTGCAATAAAATACAGAGAAAGAATAACGGCCACAATCAAAGCTTTAAAAGACTTTTTAGAATATTCAGATACACTTAATTATTACAAAGAAAGTAATCGGTCATTTATTCCATTATTTTTCATTTCGTATCACTTGTTTCACAAGGATATTGATAACAATGGGCTAATGAACTATTTCAACAATTACGAAACAAATAATGCTGACTTTCCTCTAATGAAATCTTGGCTGTATCATTCACTAATAAATGGAGTCTTTAGAAGCAAGGGGGCTGGCTGGATACCTTATAAAACAGGAATAAAGAAAATATTAGAAACAATAAAAACGCACAAAAATAAAGCATTTCCAATCGAAGAACTTTTTCAAGTTTACACTAACAACTCGATTATTTTCACAATTCAATATACAAGTGATAATTTGGAACAGCTTGACAGTTCCTTTGTTTACTACTTAATGTATGACCGAGCTAGGACAACAAGAACAAATGATATTGACCATATTATGCCTAAAAATATACTTGCAAATAACAAAGTAGATTGGAATAAAATCAACAGTATTAAGAATTTTCAACTTCTTGACATTGGAACAAATCGTGGAGCGAAAAATGGTAAGCCATTTCTAGAATGGGTTAATAACCCAGAATATGTAAAAAACAAAAAATCATATATATTGCTTCATTTAATTCCTTCTGATGAAACACTTTGGACAGAAGAAATGTTTGAAAAATTCATTGAAGCAAGAGCAAAACTGATTTTGAAAAAAATAAAGCAGTATGTTAAATAACTCGTTCTTTTTTCTATTTATCAAAAAACATCCAGGAGTTATCTAAATGACAAGTTATCAGCAACGTGCCGAACTTCAAGCCAAAATTTGGAAAATAGCCGATGAACTACGCGGTGCCGTAAATGGCTACCAGTTTCAACAATATGTCCTTGGCACGCTTTTTTACCGTTTTATCTCCGAAAACTTCAAAGCCTACATCGAAGCCGGCGACTCCTCGGTCAACTACGCAGCGCTTCCCGATTCGGTAATCACCCCAGAAATCAAAGACGATGCGGTTAAAACCAAAGGTTACTTCATCTACCCAAGCCAGCTTTTTGAAAATGTCGTCAGAAATGCGAACAGCAATGAAAATCTCAATACAGACCTTAAAACCATATTCTCTGCGATCGAAAATTCAGCAAATGGTTATCAATCAGAGCACGCTATCAAAGGTCTCTTTGCAGATTTCGACACTACAAGCATTAGCTTAGGCAATACAGTTAAAGAAAAGACTACTCGATTGGCTGCAGTCCTAAAAGGTATTGACTCCTTCAACTTCGGCAAATTCGAAGACAACAAGATCGATCTTTTCGGCGATGCATATGAGTTTTTAATTTCCAATTATGCCGCAAATGCGGGTAAATCAGGCGGTGAGTTTTTCACCCCGCAGCACGTATCCCGACTCATCGCACAACTGTCCATGCATAAGCAGACCTCGGTCAACAAGATATACGACCCTGCAGCGGGTTCAGGTTCTCTGCTTCTTCAGGCAAAAAAACACTTCGATGCTCATATCATCGAAGAAGGGTTTTTCGGGCAGGAGATAAACCACACCACCTATAACCTTGCCCGTATGAATATGTTTTTACACAACATCAATTACGACAAGTTTCATATAGCCCTGGGTAATACCCTTTTAGATCCCCATTTCGGCGATGAAAAACCTTTCGATGCCATTGTTTCAAATCCACCCTACTCGGTGACCTGGATCGGTAGCGATGACCCGACTCTTATTAATGATGATCGCTTTGCACCTGCCGGTGTACTGGCCCCTAAGTCCAAAGCAGACTTCGCTTTTGTGCTCCATGCCCTCAACTACCTATCTGCCCGTGGCCGTGCCGCCATTGTCTGCTTCCCGGGGATCTTCTATCGAGGTGGTGCAGAGCAGAAAATCCGTCAGTACCTCATCGATTCCAATGTGGTCGAAACGGTTATCTCTCTGGCGCCAAACCTTTTTTACGGAACTTCCATTGCCGTGAACATTCTCGTGCTCTCCAAGCATAAGACCGACACCAAAACCCAGTTTATCGATGCCAGCGGTGAAGGGTTCTTCAAGAAAGAGACCACCAACAATGTACTCACTGATACCCATATTGAAAAGATCATGGAACTCTTTGACCGCAAAGCTGATGTGCCCCATGTGGCAAAATCGGTGGAGTATAACGACATTGCCGCCAATGACTACAACCTCTCGGTCAGCTCCTATGTCGAGGCCCGTGACACCCGAGAAGTGGTGGATATTAAGATGTTGAATGCAGAGATCCAGTCCACCGTTGCGAAGATCGACAAGCTCCGCACCGATATTGATGCCATTATCGCGGAGATTGAAGCATGAGCAGTTTGAATTTTATGGAAAGACTGCTGGATGGGGTGTCGGTGGAATGGAAGCCGTTGGGTAAAACTCTTGCCCGTACAAAAGGTACGAAAATTACAGCGGGTGAAATGAAAGGTTTGCACAAAGAAGGTGCTCCACTAAAGATCTTTGCTGGTGGGAAAACGGTAGCTTTTTTTGATTTTGAAGACATTCCAGAAAAAGATATAAACATGGAGCCATCTATTATTGTTAAGTCCCGTGGCAACATTGAGTTTGAGTATTACGACAAACCTTTTTCGCATAAAAATGAAATGTGGTCTTACCATTCAAAAAATGAACTTATCAGCATAAAATTTATTTACTACTTTCTGAAAATTAATGAGCCATACTTTCAGAATATTGGCGGTAAAATGCAGATGCCTCAGATTTCAACGCCTGATACTGACAAGTTTCCCGTTCCCATCCCCTGTCCCGACAACCTGAAAAAATCCCTCGAAATCCAAACCGAAATCGTCCGCATTCTTGACACCTTCACCGAGCTTACGGCCGAGCTTACAGCCGAGCTCACAGCCCGCAAAAAGCAATACACCCACTACCGCGACCAACTGCTCACCTTTGAAGAGGGGAGTGTGGAATGGAAGGAGTTGGGGGAGGTTCTAATTCCAAAAGGGTATATCAGAGGGCCATTTGGTTCAGCGTTGAAAAAAGAATTTTTTGTTACGGAAGGGATTCCTGTCTACGAACAGCAGCATGCTATATACGATAAAAGGGATTTTAGGTATTTTATCAATAAAGATAAAGCACAACGTCTAAAACGATTCACAGTCAAACCAAACGATATGATAATTAGTTGCTCTGGAACAATCGGTAAAATATCGATAATTACTCAACAAGACAAAGAAGGAGTAATTAACCAAGCGTTATTAATACTTAGATTTGATTTATTAAAAATTAACATTAAATTCATTAAATACTACCTTGAATGTTTTCCAAATCTAATAGTAAGTAGTACTGGTGGTGCAATTACAAATATTGAAAAGAGAGGGGTAATTGAGAAAATAAAAATACCAGTTCCATATCCTAACGACCGTAAGAAATCCCTTGCCGAGCAAGCCCGCATCGTCGCTATACTCGATAAATTCGACTCCCTCACCACGTCCATCACCGAAGGTCTCCCCCGTGAAATCGAACTGCGTCAAAAACAGTACGAGTACTACCGCAATCTGCTTCTTACATTCCCTAAAAACGAGGCGTAACCATGATCGAACATAAAACCATCGCCGAATCAAACAACTTCATCGTCCTCGACAAATACACCCGCATCGATCAAGCCGGTGGATGCTATCAAACCGAAGCGATGTTGGAAAAAGAGCTGATTGGGGATCTGGCCAACCAGGGCTATGAGTTCGCCGATATCAAAAATCCCGCTTCCATGCTGGCCAATGTTCGCGATCAGCTCCAAACGCTCAACAGCGTCACCTTCTCAGAAGGCGAATGGGCCCGCTTTGTTGAAGAGTATTTAGATAAACCAAGCGATGGTCTCATCGAAAAAACCCGCAAAATTCATGACAACTATATCCACGATTTTATCTTTGACGACGGCCATATCCAGAACATCTACCTCGTGGATAAAAAAAACATTGCCCGTAATAAAGTACAGGTGATTTCACAGTTTGAACAAAAAGGGGCTTACGCCAATCGCTACGATGTGACCATTCTGGTCAACGGCTTGCCCTTGGTTCAGGTGGAAGTTAAAAAGCGCGGTGTGGCAATTCGTGAAGCCTTCAATCAGGTGCACCGTTACAGCAAAGAGAGCTTAAACTCAGACAATTCTCTCTTTAAGTATCTACAGATTTTTGTCATTTCAAACGGTACCGACAGTCGTTATTTTGCCAACACCACCAAACGGGATAAAAATAGCTTTGATTTCACCATGAACTGGGCAAAAGCAGACAATACCCTGAGTTAGTGTAACTTTCTTTCTGTAAATTCTCTCTTGGTTGTTAAGGGCTATTGCC
>CAZMQV010000104.1:0-5940 GCA_964568675.1 uncultured Paludibacter sp. | reverse complement strand
TAACTATTAACTATTAACTATTAACTATTAACTATTAACTATTAACTATTAACTATTAACTAACAACTATTAACTATTAACTATTAACTATTAACTATTAACTAACAACTAATGACTAACGACCAGCGACTAACAACCAGCGACCAGCAAAGATAATTCTCTCAATTTCATTGTCAGTTAATGGAAAAACTGTATTTTTGAAGAAAAATGTAAAAAGTCTGAACTTCATAAACGAATCTATGCTAATAATCGGAATTGCCGGAGGCACCGGCTCAGGAAAAACAACAGTAGTGAGAAAAGTATTGGAACGTCTGCCCAAAGACGAAGTGGTGATATTGCCTCAAGATTCATATTACAAAGATAGCAGCCACCTACCAATGGAAGAGCGCTTAGAGATTAACTTCGACCACCCGGACTCCATCGAATGGGAATTGCTGATAAAACACTTGAAAGAGCTTAAAAAAGGACACACCGTAAACCAACCAATCTATTCGTACCTCACTTGCTCGCGCGCCGAGGAAACTATCCCGGTAAAACCTTGCGAGGTGATTATCGTGGAGGGTATTCTAATTCTTTGCAATGCCGAATTGCGCAAACTGCTCGACCTGAAAGTATTTGTTGACGCCGATGCCGACGACCGGCTGATACGCGTAATCAACCGCGACATTGTGGAGCGCGGGCGCTCGGTGAATAAAGTGATGGAGCGTTATGAACTTACGGTGAAACCAATGCACGTGCAGTTTATCGAACCCTCGAAACGGTTTGCCGACCTCATTGTGCCACAAGGAGGCGACAACCACATCGCTATTGACATTCTGACAAATTATATTGAGAAAAATCTGAAACGGTAAATCGGTGATTGACTTGCCGGCATATCGAAATCTTCGAATTGCTTCGATAGGTGAACGACCAATGACTAACAACCTCTTAACTCTTAACTCTGACAATCGTGCTAAATACTGAAAAAATATTCTTTATCGACATCGAAACGACGCCGCAAACTGCTTCGTTGGATGAGTTGCCACAAGCCATGCGGCAGTTGTGGACTGAAAAATTTAGCCGCCTGCAACAAAGCATGCCCGGCAGATACGACACCACCCTATCCGCAAACGATAGTTTTTTGAAAAACGCGGGCATCTATGCCGAGTTTGGACGCATCATCTGCATCTCGGTGGGTGTGATTCGGCAAGGTAAACTACGCATTAAATCCTTCTCCGGCCACGACGAGCAAGCACTCTTAACACAATTCGCGGAAATGATTTTGAAAAAAGACTACGCGGATTATTATTTCTGCGGACACAACATCAAGGAGTTTGACATCCCTTACATCTGTCGCCGCATGTTGATAAACGGGATTACACTGCCACCCCTGCTTCAAATCAACGCCAAAAAGCCATGGGAAGTGAATCTGCTCGACACGATGGATTTTTGGAAATTTGGCGACTATAAAAACTACACCTCTCTGAAACTGCTTTCCACCGTTTTCAATATCCCTACTTCCAAGGACGACATCGACGGCAGCGAAGTTGCCACAGTATATTATAAGGAAAATAATCTTGCGCGCATCGTTGTTTATTGCCAAAAAGATGTGATAGTTACCACTCGCGTATGGCTAAGAATGAATGGACACAACACGATAGCGGACGAAGAGATTGAATATAGGTAAGACATTAGAGTATCTAACAAAACGAACAAAATAAATCGCTATGAAAAAGAAATTATTATCACTCCTGCTTTTTGCTTTTTTAGCGCTTGGAGCCACCGCGCAAATACAAAATGAACGAATGCAGCAAATATACCCTACCCGCTCGTGGGATACGCTGCACGTATTGAAACCGGGCGAAAGCATCGAACAGTCGATACAGTTCACCAAAACCGACTACCCCGTGCATCGCCGGCTTCGCGTGGTAGGTGGCACACAAATGCCGGGGAAATTCAAAGCAAGGGGCGAAACACTTTTTCGCGAAGCGGAGTTTCTGATAAACGATTACCTGGATACGGTCAATGTGTGGAAAGATAAATATTCACTCTATTTCACCGGCAACAACGACCCCTTTGAACGTCACGCCTACAACCGCCTCTCCATACCAACATTAAAACCGGGAATGCTGACACTGGAAACCCGTGTAAAGACAGAGAAACTCCATATCGGGCAATCGGGCGATTTTGGCATTGAGCTACAACTCTATTTCAAAAAAGAAGGCCGACACCCCGACGAAGTGTATGATCGCGCCGACTCGGTTATCTTTCTGCCCATCGCGCCCGGAAGTTCAAAGTTCAAAACCATAACCAACAACGTAACACTCCCTACGAACATCGCTTCGATACTTGTCCGCGTGGGTGGCACTCACTTTAGCGGCGAATGTTGGATGGAAGCGCCACGATTCGTTCAGAATAAAAAACAGATAGCCTACATCCCTTTCCTACCCAATGAAAAGCGAAAGAACAATTATAACTATTGGGTGGGCGTGAACCTAAGTAGCCGCAGCTGGCCACGATGGAAACTTGAATTGAATGACCGTGTGCTCTTCGAAGGCAATATCTTTGACCGCGCTTCGGACATCGCCGACTTCTACATCCCGCTTCCCGAACTGCATGGACAAGGAAAACTCAAACTCACTTTGCTTAAAGAAAAGAACCGCGCGGCTTTTGCGTATGACCTCCGCCGCTTACAGCTTATCGAAGAGTCGGCACGCGATTTCGAAATAGCATACCTACCCAAATACGTTACTGTTGGCGACACGGCAGGCATCCTCGTCGAAATAAATAAACCGGGAATCACGCTCACAGTTTCGCCCGACGACAAACTGGGTTTTGCCCGAAAAGAATATCGATTTGATACCGCGGGGCTTCACGCCATCAACTTCACCGCGTTGCAAGCCGGGCAAAACGCCACAGTAAACATCTCGGATGGTAGCGACAACCGCAAAGGGAGCATCAGCCAGTTAATCGTAAAAGCGAAAGACCGCGTCTATCTCTCATCCGGCGACGAAATATACATTGATAAAGTGCCGGAACACTATGACTATTTCTTCAAATGGTATCTGAATAACCGGATAGGCAATTTCTATCAGTTTCGCCCATCCTATCAGTGGAGTGGATTTCGCATTGCCAATGAAAATATCATTGGACACTACACCGGCTTACTCACAACGCTGAATGTACCTTTTGCCTGGCAAGTGGAAGGGCGCACTTTGGCGGCTACGAAAATCAATCCCTCGCGAGAGTTTCTCGCACAGTCGCCACGCTTTCAGGGGAAACAAGCGCATGAAAACGACGGCGGGTATTACTACTGGCGACACTTCCATTACGAAGGATTATTCTCGGACATGGCAGCTCGCACTCGTCCCTATGGTGGCATCTTCGCGCGACATCGCCCCATCTATACCGACCACGGCACATTTATCCACTACGACCCCTACAAAGTAACAGACATGGCCGATGGCGCACGCTATTTTGTGGAAAACCTCAGTTATTCGCGCGGCGAAAGCACCCGCCACACCGGACCCTCGGTCATGTTTCGTTATCTCTATCAAGCAGGTTACCAATGGCTTGGAGCAGAGCAGATGTATGGACCGGAAAACACCATCATGTCGGCGCTACGAGGCGCTTCGCATGCTTATGGCAAGAATGATTATGGTTCACTCCACGCTGTGCAGTGGGGATCGTTCCCATTTACCGACCCCAAACACGCCACGCGTTTTTATCTTTCGCTGGCAGTGGCATACATGCACGGCTCGTCGCACATCAATACCGAAGAAGGGCTTTGGACTGACGAATATGCCAACGACCGCTACACCGAAGCAGGCAAAGCACACACTTACGCCCAACACCGCATGCTCGACTTTATCCAGACACATAGCCGTCGTGGAGAGTTTTATACTAAAATAGGAATTATTCAAGGAAGGAATGACGCTTGGAAATCATTCGTGCGTGGTCCAATCTGGTCGCAGGAAGAAAAGAAATGGGCTTTCAATGAAGCTACCGAAAGTTTCGATTTGCTAAAAGTATTCTATCCAAACAACATCATCGACGCGTCAGGACCGGATGGTTGGTTCACCGCTACTCCTTATGGCCCGGTAGATATTCTGCCCATCGAAGCGAAAACAGATTTGATGAAAAGATACGATGCCCTGATTTTTCTCGGTTGGAATAGCTACGATCAACAAGACTTCGAACGCTTGACACAATTTGTGGAAAATGGCGGAACCCTGCTCCTTAGCGCCGCCCACCTCAATAGCGAACTGCAACCCGACAAACCTACCCGACTGCCCGCAAACACCGGTTTACTGCAAAAGCTTCTTGGCGTAAACTTTGAAGCTTTGAAGGAGAAAACAGAAATAACTTATGGAAATGGGAAAGTGATTTACTTCCCGCAAGCGGAATATCCCATCAACAAAAGCATACGGGCTGAGTACGAAAAAACGATGCGCGATATAGCTACGTCAGTTGCCAACCGCGAAAGTGGCAAAGCGTGGATGGCAAGCTCGCCACACATTGACTTCGCCGCTTGGGACGCTACCGACCGCCGCACAATTTATGTACTCAACGTGGATTGGAAATCAACCAAAACCATCCAACCGGCTACACTGATGCTCAACAACAAGCCATTCCGGTTTGAAGTGGCTCGCTACTCCATGCCTACCATACATTGCTTTGGTAGTTTGGCAGTATTGCCAATGGCAAACACCTCCGACGTACTTGAAGTGAAAGACAATGGCACCGAATGGCTTATAAGAGTACAGACCACCGGCTCCGACAAGACAATAATATTTAACGGGATAAACGACAAGACGGAAGAAGTAAGTATTACCGATGCCGGAATCAATCAGATTGTAGTGAAGAAATAGCGGTAAATGGGAAGGGAGAAAGAAAGTTAAACATCAAACTTCCCATTTCCAACATATCGTTTTTGGGTTATTGAAGTCATCTTTCGCAAGCAAGTTAAGACACTGATTAAGAATAAAAAAGCAGCATGATAATTAGCAATAGTTGCTGAAATTCAGCAACTTTATATTACAAAACAAAAACTAAAAAGCAACAGCAACACCATCAGAACAGATAGCGCATTAAATTTCGCAAAATGTCTTTTTGTTTTCATAATCTGTCGGTTAATTCTTGCATATCAGAATATTTGTAAACGAAAGGAGAGCAAAATTATGAATGAAGTAATCGCACGCATAGATATTTCAACACCATCTGGTCGTAAGATAGTTCGCGAATTAGAAAATAAAAAAGCCGTAAAAATTGAATATCCATTGCATGAAGGGATAAACGGAAAAACTTACACACACGAAGAGGTGTTCGGAAAACTGAGAACTAAGCTCAAAGAACATTAAGGAGAATGAAAAAATATAAGATTGTGTATTCGGAACAATCCTATATTGACATGGAAAATTTATTTAATTTTATCATATCCGAATACAAAACATACCGTACAGTAATGAAGTATGTAGATGGTATAGAAAATGAAAATTTGAAATTGCGTGTTTCAGCAGAATCATATCCCATCCAAACTCGCATATATTTTCAACAATACGGTGTCAATGTCCGTCGTATCAATTACAAAAGATGACAGTTATTTATACCGTACACGGCAATATTGTTTACATACACCGCGTAATAGCCGGAAGCATGACAACCGGCTTGTAACCTCACTAAAGCACGGTTTACAAAACCGCACCAGCGGGCTACCTGCTTTCGGTGGTTAAACGCTACAACGACTACGAAATACTTGACTTACTGTTTCGAGAATCACAGTAGGATTCACTAAAACTCACCGCATCGGAGCAGACATGGCTGACTATTAAAGAAATTGTATTCGAAGTGTCCGAAATTATAAATATAGACACCGAAGAGTTGATGGAAAATTATTATCTGAAAATGAGAAACTGCAACATTCAAGTTGAAAATGCAACTTTTTGATTAAACATAAACATT
>CAZMQV010000103.1:0-6315 GCA_964568675.1 uncultured Paludibacter sp. | reverse complement strand
CCTCTCGACCTGCACCTGTTGTTGATGAAAAAATAAAATTTTGGAAAAAGGGCGATAAAATTATTGAATGAAGAAATTTATTATTGATTTCAATTGGCCTGATAATGCAAACGTGTTGACTAACATTTCCTTCTTCAAAATCTAATGGTACTAAGGTGCATCGTCCCATTGAGCCGCCTGTAATATTTAGTAAAATATCGTTGGCGAATACAATAGTTCCGTTCATTTGTTTTTGAACCTCATCTGAAATGTATTTTATATCCTGATAAATTAATCCTTCATTGTAAACATTCTGAGAACGAAAGAAAGGAAATCCATTTTCAGAATAGTTGCTCCCTTTCGGAGTACTACCTGAACCGATTTTCGTACAAACTTCTCCCAACCTACACCACACCCAATTTTCAGGAATTTCAAACGGAATTTCTTCGGGTTTGATGGGTGGCAGTTCTTTTTGTTTTTTACCCTTTTTGTCACCCTGAGCTTGTCGAAGGGCGGCTTTTATCTTTTTGAGCAATTCGTGTCCATTGTCTGAATTATGATTTTTAGGATTATTAGATTGAAGGATGTGTGTTTTAATCTTATCATCCTTTAATCCTTTTTCTCCTAATTCTGACAATAATTTGCCTTGCACCGCATCTTGCAAAAATTGCTGACGGAGTTTTTTTACTAAGCTGAGTTGGTGGCTGAGTTCGGTGGAGAGAAACTCATTGTTATTTTCTAATTCTGAAAATGCTTCAACAAATTTTCTTTGTTCTTCGATTGAAGGTATTGGAATTTCTATTTGAGCTATTTCTTTAATTGGTAAAGTAACATTTGCCATACCTTTCATTCTTGAAACCAATTCATCTTCTTTATTTAAATCAAGATAACGAAATAGATATTCTGCATTTAGAATTGTTTTGTCTTTTGGAATAACTGCACATAAAATTGACCCTAAAGCGAATTTTCCAGTTTGGTAATGAATTCTCCTAAGACTTTTGTGTCCATGCCCTGTTGATGAAACCAATGGAATTATTACTGCTTCTTCGTCAAATTGAAATTCATTATGTGATTTTCTATCTTCACTTGTAACAACCAATGGATAATCTCCTGGTATTGCCTTTTTAATTCCTATACTTCCCTTTTCAATAATACACAACTCTCCCAACTTTACTTTTTTCCAACTCATTTCACCGCTTGTTTAAGTTGATTCAACAATTGGTGGCTTTTCTCAAAAGAAGCATTTAACATTTTCATCAACTCAGCACTGCTGTATTCTTTTTCTTCTTCGGGCTTGGTTGGGTTCTTTATATCCAAATCATAGCCACGTTCAATAATAGTTTTGATATTCACTTTCCAGGCTACTTCACTTTCCTTGCGTTTGTTCCACCATTTTTTAATCGGGTCAAATTCCTTTAATTGAATGGGTCTTGTTTTGCTGTAAGCCTTGTAATCTTCGGGCATACGGTGTTCGTAATACCATACATCTTTCGTAGCAAAATTATTGTCTGAATTTTGATTTTTAGGATTAGCGGATTGCCCCGATTTTTTTTCGAAGAATAAAAGGTTGGTAGCTACTGTAGCATAAGGCTGAAAAACTGAATTTGGCAAACGAATAATGGTATGCAAATTACAATCTCTCAGTAGTTTTTCTCTGATGCGTTGTTTAACGCCATCGCCTGTAAGGCTGCCATCGGGCAAAACTATGCCTGCTCGTCCGTCTTGTTTTAGCAAATGAATCATCAGTATTAAAAACAAGTCGGCACTTTCTTTGGTGCGGTAGGTTTGCGGAAAATTGGTTTCGTTGTTGTTGGCTACTATGCCACCAAATGGAGGATTTGCCAATATTACATTTACACGGTGTTTTTCGGTGTAGTTGCTCAAAGGTTGGTCTAAAGCATCGCCAAATTTGATGTTGGGAATTTCAATGTCGTGTAAAATCAAATTGGTCGTTGCCAACAAATAAGGCAATGGCTTGTATTCCCAACCTGCAATGTTTTCTTCAATGCTTTTTCTGTCTTTTACATTTTTGGCTTGTTTTTTTAAATGTTCAATGGCACAAGTTAAGTAGCCACCTGTTCCGCAAGCAGGGTCAAGCACTTTTTCGCCCAATTGTGGATTGATGATTTCGGTAATGAATTGCGTTATAGCTCTGGGGGTATAAAACTCACCGCTTTTGCCTGCACTTTGCAATTCCTTTAAAATGGTTTCGTACAGTTCGCCAAAAGCGTGGCGGTCTTTGGCAATGTTAAAATCAATTTCGTTCAGCTTGTTCAACACCTTGCGAATGTTGATGCCGCTTTTCATATAGTTGTTGTTGCCTTCAAATACTTCACGGACAATAACTGCACGTTGGTTGCCTGTGCTTAAATCTAAATTGCGAAGTGCAGGAAATAATTCACGGTCAACAAAATTGAGCAATTCATCACCCGTCATTCCTTCATCATCTCCCGCCCAATTGCCTTTTTCTTTTACCCAATGAAATTTGTCGGGAATGGGTGATGAGTATTTGTCATCCAGTAACTCCAGTTCTTTGTCTTTATCCGAAAATATTTTTAGAAAAAGCATCCAGCCCAATTGTTCAATGCGTTGCGCATCGCCATTAAGGCCTGTGTCTTGCCACATTATGTTTTGAATACTTTTTACGATACCTGATATGTTGCTCATTTATTTGTCTGAATTAAGATTTGTTGGATTGATGGATTTTAGGATTATTTTTTATATATGCTTTGTTTTCAGGGTGAGACACATTATAAACTCTTTTGAACTCTAAACTTTTTGCGCCAAAGTTTATCAATAATCCTATAGGCAAGCGGTATGCTTGACAATAATTCATTGCTTGTGCCAAATGCACCTCCTCTAATTTTATCAATGCTTTTAATTCAACCATAATAGAATCTTCTACAAAAAAATCAACCCGTCTTGTACCAATATCAATTCCTTCATAAAAAATACTCATTTCCATCTCTCTTTTAAAGCCTAAACCTTGCTTCTCCATTTCAATTGCTAAAGCCCTTTGGTAAATTACTTCTTGAAAACCATTGCCTAAGGTGCTATGTACTTTCATAGCACAGCCAATTATTTTGTGCGTTATATCTTCGTGTTTCATTTTTTTCTATTATTGTCAGGATTAAGATTTGTAGGATTAATGGATTGTAGATTTAATCCTACCATCTTAAAATCATAAAAATCATAATTCAGACAGCTTTATACAATTCAATTTCTAATTCTTTTACGGCTTGCAAATATTTTTCTTTGCTGCCAAATTCGTTGATGATTTCAAGCGGTGAACCCATTTCATCAAACGGATTTACTCTCAATACTTCAATGCTTTCAATATTGGTAATGCCTTCATCAGCATATTTATCTAACAAGGCTTCTAACACTTTTTTGGCTTGGTCACCATATTTGGAAAAGTAGTTTCGCTTCTTTACGTTGTTGGCTCTTTCTTTTCTTGTCAATGGTGGTTGGTCATACGCCACGTGGCAGATTAAGTCAAATAAATCAACAGACCTATCCACTGCATCATACAAGGCTTCCACCATTACGCCTTGTTCTTGCAATTCGGCAATGATGGCTTCTTTGCGGTTGGTGGTGTTCCACTTGTTCAAAAAGTCATCCAACGAAGCAAAATTTTCTTTGATGATTTCTTTGGAGTGGTCTTTCAAACTGGTGGTGATTGGCTTTCCGTGTTGGTCAAAATACATTTCTCGGCTTACCAATACTGATACATCCACACCGTTTACATACACTTTTTCTCTTGGCTCTTTGGCTATCCAATTGCCACTTAATTTTGAACCATCAGGATAGCGAATAGTTGCCTTTTCAAATTTGATTTCTTCGCCAGTTGCTTCGTCTAAAACGGTAACAGTGTTTTCTTCTTCCTCAATAACAACCAACGACAAATCTTCGTCTTGCGAAACCGGTTTTACACGAATTGGGTCACCGTCAAAATCTTTATCGGCAAACAAATCCGTTGCGTTTCTAAAATCCAAAATGGTGAAATACATTTTTTCGTATTCTTCATTGATACGAGTTCCACGACCTATGATTTGTTTGAACTTGGTCATTGAATTGATATTTGCATCCAACACAATTACCTTGCAAGTTTGTGCATCAACGCCAGTAGTCATCAATTCAGAAGTGGTTGCAATAACTGGATATTTTTCTTCGGGATTAATGAAGTTGTCTAACTCTCGTTTTCCTTCGTCATTATCTCCTGTAATCTGCATGATGTATTTGTAATTCTCTGCTACTAAATCAGCATTTTGTTTGGCTAAAGCAGTTCGCATACGTTCAGCGTGGTCAATGTCCACACAAAACACAATGGTTTTGGCAAAGCGGTCATAACCTTTTAAAAATTCTGTAAGTTTTTTGGCAACCAATTCCGTCCGTTCTTCAATCACCAAATTGCGGTCAAAGTCTTTGCGGTTGTAAATTCTATCTTCAACAAGATTTCCACCTTTGTCCGTTTTGCCTTGATCTGGTCGCCAACCTTCGGCATCTACATTTAAACCAATTCTTACCACACGATAAGGAGCAAGGAAACCATCGTCAATACCTTGTTTCAATGAATAGGTATAAACAGGGTCGCCAAAATATTCGGTGTTGCTTGTTTCTTTGGTTTCCTTTGGAGTGGCTGTTAAACCAATATGCGTAGCGTTTTTGAAATAAGATAAAATTTCTCTCCAACTGCTATCTGCTTTCGCACTTCCTCTGTGGCACTCGTCAATTACAATCAAGTCAAAAAAGTCAGGCGAAAACTGTTTGTAAACATTTGCATCTTCGTCTGTGCCCGATAAACCTTGATACAAAGCCAAATAGATTTCATAGCTCTTATCAATTTGTCGGTGTTTTACCACCGTCATTTTATCTTTAAAATGTTTGAAGTCGCCTCTGCGAGTTTGGTCAATTAATGCGTTTCGGTCGGCTAAGAACAAAATGCGTTTTTTTGCCCCGCTTTTCCAAAGTCTGTGAATGATTTGAAAAGCCGTATAGGTTTTTCCAGTACCAGTTGCCATAACCAAAATAATTCGGTTCTGTCCGTTGGCAATGGCTTCAACTGTTCTGTTTACTGCAATTTGTTGGTAGTATCTTGGTTTGCGGTTTGTACCGTCAAAATAATAGTCTTGCGAAGCAATCTTTTCAGCCGTTGGCGTTGTGATGCCTTTATATTTTTTGTATTTCTCCCAAAGTTGTTCGGGAGTAGGAAAGTCATCAATACCAATTTCAGTTTCAATATTATCGTCTGTTGCGGTGCGGTCGTGAAATAAAAAGCCGTCCCCGTTGCTACTGAAAACACAAGGAATGTCCAATATTTGAGCATAATCCAAAGCCTGTTGAATTCCTGCTCTAACAGAATGTTTATTGTCCTTAGCTTCAATAATTGCAATTGGAATGTTGGGTTTGTAATATAAAATGTAGTCAGCCCGTTTTTGATTTCCTCTTGCTGTCAGTTTACCTCTAACATAAATTTTTCCGTCCGTGAACGAAACTTCCTCCAATAGTTGTGTCAGTCTATTCCAACCTGATTTTTCAACCGCAGGAGTAATAAACTTGGTACATATATCACGTTCAGAAAGAGTCTTTTTATCTATCATTTATTCATTCAAATACATTATTGCAAAATACGAATTATTGTCGGTGCGTAGGCAAAAAATGGCTCTTTTGGTTTTGCGAAGCGTTGGCTTCGTGTGTTGGGGCAAAACCAAATGTGCTATTTTCGGCTGTTGCAATAAGCTTTCACACAACATTTTATTTACGCAACAAATATACAAAATTCTTAAATACAAAATACATAACATTCGTAAACCAATTTGTGAGAAAAGTGGATATGCTTAGTATAGTCTTGATAAACAGAGTGTCTAACACGAATAAGTTATTGAATTATTTTGTATTTGCGAATGTTTTGTTGTCTTTGCCATTCACACTTATAACCGGAAATCATGATTGTTGACAGCTTGATGCTTGAATTTGAGCGGAAGCTCGTCTTGCAGTGCTACAGAGCAAACTCGATTTCTAACTACATAAGCAGCGTGAGGAGTTTCCTTGACCTTGCGAAAAGGAAATTCTCGCATCCGGCCGAAATCGACTGATCTAATCAACTATGTTATTCTGCTCGAAAAGGTCATTACTACAACTCGAAAGCTTATCAATACAACTCGGAAAGCATATCACTCCAACTCGAAAGCTTATCAATACAACTCGGAAAGCATATCAATACAACTCGGAAAGCTTATCAATACAACTCGAAAAGCATATCAATGCAACTCGAAAAGCATATCAATACAACTCGAAAAGCTCATCAATACAACTCAAAAGCTTATCAATACAACT
>CAZMQV010000102.1:0-6436 GCA_964568675.1 uncultured Paludibacter sp. | reverse complement strand
TTTAATATATTGTAAATTTGTTTCTAAATTTTAAACGAAAGAATGATGAAAAAAAATATTACATTAATCTCAGCATTAATTCTATTGTTTGTAAACTTTGCATACAGCCAAAGACCTTCTGGAATAAAGAATTCGCAGGTTAAAGGCATGTATCTTTCACATGAAGGCTTTAAAAACAATACATTTAGCTGCTCTATAGATACTCTTCAAAAAGATATTAAGGTTAAACTCAATCAGTTTTTTATTTCTCCTGAAATTACATGTGTGAATCTGGATAAGGAAACGACATTTCATAAAGACAGCATTTTTGCTATACAGATAAGTAACGGTGAGAATTTTCGATTTATTAACCGAAATCCTTGCCTTATAGCAGATACTTCGTTTTTGTATATCTACACATATAAAACTATTAAAACAGAATACAAACTAACAGGTCCAACACGTAGGGCAAAAGAAATACCTATAACATATTATTACTTTTCATCAGGAGAGCATAAAGAAGTTTATTCTCTATTGTCTGACAATCTTTGTAAGTATATATCTGTGGATTTAGATATCAAAGTAACAATTAAACAGAAATTCAGCAATGATGAAATGCTATATTCCATAAATCAAAAAACAGGTCTTTTTGTATTGAACGAGTTTCTACTTGAATCTTCCAAGAAAAAGTAAATAAATATCTTATAATGTATGCAATCAATTCACTATGTTAGAAAAAATAATTGACTTTAGTGTAAAGAATAAGCTTATAGTTATTCTTTTTACGCTTAGCATTGCTGCCTTTGGGTTATATGCTGTTTTACATATTCCGGTAGGTGCAGTGCCCGATATTACGAATAATCAGATTCAGGTAATAACTACTTCCGGCAATTTATCAACTCAAGAGATTGAGCAATTTATTACCACACCTGTTGAAATGGAAATGGCAAATTTACCGGGTGTGAAGGAAATTCGTTCAATATCAAAATTTGGCATTTCGGTGGTTACGGTTGTTTTTGCCGAAAACATGGGAACTTACTTACCACGGCAACTAATTGCTGAAAAAATTAAAACGGCATCGGCCAACATTCCCGAAGCATATGGCTCGCCCGAAATGGGCCCGATAACCACCGGATTAGGTGAAATTTACCAGTATATTGTTGATGTAAAGCCTGAATTCAGGGATAAATACTCCGCCATGGAGTTACGAACTATTCAGGACTGGGTTATAAAAAGACGATTATCAGGGATAAACGGTGTGGTTGAAATTAACAGCTGGGGTGGTTATTTAAAACAATATGAAGTGGCAATTATTCCCGAAAGGATTAAAAGCCTTAGCATAAGTTTAATGGACATTTTTACTGCACTCGAAAACAACAATGGTATTTCGGGGGGTTCCTATATCGAAAAAACAAACCAAAGTTATTTTATACGGGGCGATGGTCAGGCAAGGTCATTAGAAGATATAGAAAATATTGTCGTAAAAAACAGTGCCGGTGCGCCTATACTTATAAAAGATGTGGCAAACGTAAAGTTTGGTTTTGCTAACCGTTTTGGGGCAATTACAGCCAATGGCAAGGGCGAAACGGTGCTTGGTCAGATTATGATGCTAAAAAATGCCAATTCAAAAGTTGTTATCAATGAAGTAAAATCCAGAGTAGCCGAAATTCAGAAAAACTTACCCGAAGGCGTTTTTATCAATCCTATTCTCGAACGGAGCGAACTTATCGCTAAAACCACTTTTACGGTAATTGAGAACCTTATACTCGGAGCTATCATTGTGCTGCTTATTGTAGTATTGCTGCTCGGAAACATTCGGTCGGCATTGGTTATTGCTTCTATGATACCCTTGGCATTATTGTTTACAATTGGTATGATGTATATTTTTGGGATTGATGCCAATTTAATGAGCCTTGGTGCACTCGACTTTGGAATAATAATAGATGGTGCTGTAATAATTGTGGAGTTTATTGTTATACGAATGAGCTTGCAAAAAACAGAAATTTTAGCTGCTAAAGGCGATGACCGTCAAACGTTGATGGATAGAATTTCAATTTCTGGAGCTTCGAAAATGATGCAATCAGCTATTTTTGGGCAAGTAATCATTCTTATCGTTTTCATACCAATTTTGTCGTTAAGTGGTGTCGAAGGCAAAATGTTCCGCCCTATGGCACTCTCATTTTCTTTTGCTATTATTGGTGCTATGATATTAGGGCTAACATGGTTGCCAGTTGCGGCTTCGCTCTTTTTAAAACCAGATAAAAATCAAAAACGAACTGTTTCCGACTGGATTATGGATAAAATTCATCAATCGTATTACCCGGTGATTAAATGGTCGTGCGGTCATAAACGTTGGGTGCTTGGAGCAGCAGTTCTATCATTGCTAATTACAGGAATATTGTTTACTCGTATTGGCGGCGAATTTGTGCCAACACTCGACGAAGGCGATTTCGTAATACAACCGGTTCTAAAAACAGGAACTTCACTCTCAAAAACAGTGGAAATGACCACTCAGATGGAAAACATTTTAATAAAAAAATTTCCAAACGAAGTGGACCAAATTGTTTCACGTATTGGTGCTGCCGAAGTTCCCACAGACCCAATGTCGATGGAAGAAATTGATATGATTATTAAGCTAAAACCCAAGAAAAATTGGACGGCTGCAAATAATAAAGAAGAACTCGCTGATAAATTCAAGGAAGTGCTTTCGGTAATTCCGGGGGTGGAATATGAATTTACGCAACCCATTGAAATGAGGTTCAACGAATTAATTACAGGAGTTCGTTCCGACATTGCCATAAAAATTTTCGGGGAAGACCTCGAATATATTAACCAAAAAGCACAGGAAGTAAAAAACCTTATTGCCGATGTGCCGGGAGCAAGTGACATAATTATGGAAAAAACTGCTGGTTTGCCACAAATAAAAGTGAATTTCAATAGAAGCAAAATTGCATACTACGGCGTTGACATTAGTACCTTGAACACCTATTTGTCGGCAGCATTTGGCGGAAAAACAGCAGGTGTAATTTTCGAGGGCGAAAAACGCTTCGATATGGTTATGCGCTTCGACAACCAAAACCGAACCGATATTGAAGATATTCGTCAGCTACAAGTGCCTGTTTCGACTGGACAAATGATACCTTTAAGCGAGCTTGCCGAAATTGAATACACAAAAGGTCCAGCAAAAATTTCGCACGATAATGCACACCGTAGGGTAGTTGTAAGCGTTAATGTACGCAATCGTGATTTGCAATCGGTTATTGTTGATATTCAACAAAAAATTGATAAAAACATCAAGCTTAAAGCAGGCAATTATATTGAATATGGCGGACAATTCGAAAATTTACAAAATGCTACCAATCGCTTAATGATAGCCGTTCCGGTTGCTTTGTTGTTGATTTTTGTTTTCCTTCATTTTGCATTTAAATCGATTAAAGATGCCGTAATGATTTTTACTGCAATACCTTTAGCCACGGTGGGAGGTGTTTTACTCCTGTGGATGAGAGGTATGCCTTTCAGCGTATCGGCAGGTATAGGTTTTATTGCGCTCTTTGGTATTGCTGTGCTCAATGGCATTGTACTCATTGAACATTTAAAAGAACTACAACATCAAGGAATTACAAGTATGCGCGAATTAATACTTACTGGAACCAAAAATCGTTTGCGTCCTGTATTGCTTACCGCTGGAGCTGCTGCTATGGGCTTTTTGCCAATGGCTATTTCTACCGGTGCAGGTGCCGAAGTTCAACGTCCCCTTGCCACTGTTGTAATTGGTGGATTAATAACTTCTACCATGCTTACAATGATTGCGTTACCTCTACTCTTTGAAGTATTTTATAACGTGAAAAGTATAAAGTTTTTTCCGCTACGCTTTATACGTTCCAATACTGTTATTACATTGCTTTTGCTTTGTATTCCGGCAATTTCTTCTTTTGGGCAAAATTCTAAAATGGAACTAAATGGTGTAATTGAAATTGCGTTTCAAAATAATAAGCAAATTGCAGCTTATAAGTTGAATGTGGAAGAAAGTAAAGCTTTAAAAAAGACTGCTTTTGCCCCTGGAAAAACAGTATTTAGCTATGGTTCTGATCAAAACAATATTGCCGAAAACGGTTTCCCCTTAAAAGTTTGGGGGGCAGAACAAAGTTTCAGTTTCCCAACACTTTATTCGGCAGAAAGCAATGCGTTGCAAATACAGATAAAAATAGCGGAAGCAAATTTGAACAATCAAAAAAATGCATTAATAAAAAAAGTTTCTTTTGCTTTTTTCGATTATCAAACGCTTTTGAACAAACAAAAATTGTATCAAAAACTTGATAGTCTTTATGTTGTATTGTTTGCTAATTCTGAAAAAAGAGCTTTAAGAGGCGATATTACAGGTCTTGAGGTATTAAATATAAAAGCAAAAAGGAATCAAACTTCCATTCAGTTGAATACCTTGAAAGTTGATGCTGAAAATGCTTATCAGCGCTTAAAAGTTCTGATGAATTATGAGGGCGATTTTTCTGTCCCTTCAAACATTGAGCCATTGGCTGAAATAAACGAAATACCCAATACTTTGCCTGTCTTTGATGTATTGCACAGTGAGTCGGAATATTATAAATCGCTGGTTCGCATTGAAAAAAACAATGTACTTCCCGATTTTTCGATAAGTTATTTTATAGGTTCTAATAGGCAACCCAATAATAAGTATTATCATGGTTTTCAAGTTGGTGTGGCTTTGCCCTTGTTTTATGGCAGCTCAAGAGCCAAAATTAAAGCATCAAAAATTTCAGCAAACGCCAAACAATTATCCACAGATAACGAAATAAACCTTTTAAATAATGAATTGAACCAATTGTTAAGTGAAAAGCTTAAATATAAAGCCTTGCTCGATGATTTTAAAACATCGGGAGAGCCTTTAATGAATGCAATAATGGAAACAGCATTAAAATCGTATGAATTGGGAGAAATTAATTATTATCAATTTGTAAGTAGTTATGAATCAGCCATTCAAATAAAACTCGAACAATTGGAGAATGTACTGAAATACAATCAAACAACTTCGGAAATAAAATATTTTTCAAAATAAACGGAATCGGTATGAAAACGAAAATAATTACAGCATTAATTCTTAGCGTGTTAGTAATATCATGCAAAAATAAAACTGAGCAAAACGCAGAAATAGATTCAGGCTTGGTCGAAATAACCAAAGCACAATTTGAAGCGGAAAAAATGACGATAGGGGATCCTGAGTTATACCCTTTTGCCGATAAGGTTCATTTTACAGGTACAATTATTCCAACCGTAAATGGGCAAGCGCAAATAAGTTTACCCATTCCCGGAATAATAGAAAATATTCGGTGTAAACCTGCTCAGATGATAAACAAAGGTTCTTTATTATTTGAAATTTCAGGTCATTGGTTTATCGACTTGCAAAAAGATTTCTCTGAATCGTCGGCTATACTTGTGAAATTAAAAAGCGAATATCAAAGAGCAAAGGAGTTGTACAACGAAAATATTAGTACGCAAAAAGACCTGACGGCTGTCGAAAGTAGCTATTATGCTGAAAATGCGAAGTATAAGGCATTGAAATCGAAACTTGAAAGCATGGGGCTTAACGTGGCAAAAATTGAAAAGGGAGATTTTTATCCCTCTTTTCCCGTAAAATCGCCCATTAATGGTTTTGTTTCAAGTATCACAGCCTCATTAGGACAATATATTGAGCCTCAGCAAACAATAGCACAAATCATCGACAACAACTCTTTCCAATTAAAAATAAACATTTTTGAGAAAGATATTGATAAAATTGGTAATGGTCAAACAGTTGAATTTTATTTAAACGCTACTAAAGCACAAAAGTACGCTGCAACTATAAATGCAATTGGAAAAACTATTATGCCCGATACTAAATCCATTGAGTGCTATGCCACTATAAATAAATCTGAAAACATCAATTTAGTAAGCAATCAATTTGTTGAAGGCGAAATATTTGCAACGCTCGATTCGGTTTTAGCAGTTCCTGAAACTGCAATTATCAATTCAGAAAATGAAAAGTATGTGCTCATGTTTGAAAAAGAAGAAAACGCAATATTTTATTTTAAGAAAATAAAAGTAAGTAATGGTCGCAAAGCCAATAATTACATTGAATTGACAGGCAAGAAACCATTAAAAAAGTTATTATTAACAGGGACTTATAATATTGTTATTGAATAGTATAATGACTTATATTATATATTTGAAACCGCCAGTGCATAACAACGGGTATAAAACATAGCGGTTGCAGGGGTTTGCGAGGGTTTAAGCCCGTAATAAACTTTGTAACGGTGGATAAGGAAGCAGCTCCGCAATCCGCTACATTTCATACCCGAACCGTTAGCAGTAATGGCAGGACGACCCAACCGACAATAATAAATAATGCAAAAAACGACATTTAAAATATCAAAAATGGACTGCCCATCCGAAGAACAAATGATAC
>CAZMQV010000101.1:0-7727 GCA_964568675.1 uncultured Paludibacter sp. | reverse complement strand
CAATGTACAAAAGCAGGAAATCCAAAAATGTGCGTGCTTTGTCCATGTACAAAAGCAAGAAATCCAAAAATGTGTCTGCTTTGTCAATGTACAAAAGTAGGAATTTCTAAAATGAGGGTGCTTTGTCAATGTACAAAAGTATGAAATTCTCAAATGAGGCTGTGTTGTTCATGAACAAAGGTATGAAATCAAGAAAATTATAGGCGTTGTCGATTGACGAAGGGTCGCCGCATAATCTCAATTAACTCACGACAAACTTCTCATCCGGTTTGTATATCGTTAAAAAGCATGATCGAAGTAGTTGATGCTATTGCCAATGTCTGTGGATGTCAGAGAAAATAATCCTCTTGCCTATCATTTGACACATTCATTGTATCAAATTTCACAACTAAGTACTTGTTTAACGTCAAGATATATTTATATGAGGTGTGAAAGTACAAAAAATAATTAGATGCTAAAAATATCAATGTTTTTTATATACCTTTGTTATGTTCGGAGCTTGTCAGTATGCAATGCGCATTTCGATAATTTTACAGCGATATGAAAGAGAAAAAAAGCCATTACTTCATGCTGTGATGATGCCAAACACCTCAAATTCTGCTCAAATAAACACAATGTCAATATACTTACTCGAATTAATAGCTGTCATATTCGGTATCCTGAGTGTGTGGTACGCACGCGTCGAGAAGATTCTGGTTTTCCCTTTTGGGATTATCAATGTGTTGATATTTGTGTATATCTTTTTTGTTGGAAAACTTTATGCTAATGCCGCCATTAATCTTGTCTATTTTCTCACCAACACATTTGGATGGTACAATTGGGCGCGCGATCGAAGCGGAGATTCCAAATTAAGAATAACAAAAAACAGTCGCCTTGCCAATCTGCTGCTGCTTCTGGGCGTAGGTTTGCTTTATGTTTGTATCTGTTTTTTGTTGAAATGGGTGAATCGTGCCGATGTGGTCTATCTGCAATCGTCGCTTGCCGCAATCGATGCGGGCAATACGGCGGTTTTCTTTGTCGCTACGCTGTTGATGGCTTTCAAAAAACTTGAAAATTGGTTTTTCTGGATTGCCGGCAATCTGATTTCAATACCGATATTTATTACACAGGAACTTTATTTTACCGCATTTCAGTATGCCGTGTTTTTGGCATTGGCCATTTCGGGCTATGTGGAATGGAAAAAGAAATTGATATGAATGACGATGAACTGAAAAGAACACTCGATCGGGCTGTTGTGCGCTACAACTGCCTGGAATTTATAGCGAACGACCCCATTCAAATACCTCACCGCTTCACTCGCAAGGAGGATATTGAAATTGCCGCCTTTCTGGCTTCGAGTATCGCGTGGGGGCAACGCAAAACGATTGTCCGAAATGGTTTTCGGATTATGGAGCTGATGGACAATTCGCCTTTTGCATTTTTGATGGACGATGACGCGCTGCAAAGTCGCGAGGGAGAAATCAATAGCTTTGTGCATCGCACTTTCAATGGTGTAGATTGCTACCGTTTCATGCTTGCGCTCCAAAATATATACCGCAATCACGGTGGATTGGAAGCGGTCTTTACACGTGGATTTCAAAGTGGCCGGTCTGTCTATGCAGCCATAAGACATTTTAGAGAACTATTCTTTGAACTCCCGGCTTTGCCACGTACCGAAAGGCATTTGTCGGACGTAACGAAAAACTCGGCAGCCAAGCGTATCAATATGTTTTTGCGATGGATGGTACGCCATGACGAGAGCAATGTCGATTTTGGATTGTGGCGCGATATCCCCATGTCGGCACTCATGCTGCCGCTCGATGTGCATACGGGCAATGTGAGCCGTCAATTAGGGCTTCTCACCCGCCGACAAAATGACTGGAAAGCGGTGGAGGAAGTTTCTGCCCGACTGCGTATCTTTGATGCCGACGACCCGATAAAATACGACTTCGCGCTCTTCGGCATAGGTGCGATGGGGTAGTGAAGGTGAAGATGCGAAAACAAAAGCTACGCCATAAGTGAACTAAAGGTAGTTGAGTTATTTCATTTAATTAAAATCATAAACACTATGTGGAATGCGATTGAATTCAACCCTAAGGTCAACCGCGTAAGTTGGCTAACAAACAAGTAAACTGATGAGCATAAATCAATCACTTATATCAATCATAAAGCTTTGATTATGAATATATGCTCGGCCGGTTTGCGATTAATTGAATGAATCAACCTCAAATTAAAAGACATCGTAAGCGACAACATGCAAAAACGCGAAGTACAATCAAAAGAAAAAATAGATCGTTATACTTTGTTTAGCCGAAAAACTATATTAACTTTACGGCAATATTTTGCTGAATACATGCCCAAAGAATGGATGTTTGAAGGAGAAGGTGGAGGAAGGTATTCAGACAGATGTATTCAGAACATTTTTTAAAATGATGTAGCTAAAGTTGGAATAAAAAAAGAATTACTGTGCAAACACTCCATCATCGTTTTGCGACACATTGGTTGGAGAATGAAACTGATTTAAGATATGGCTGACTGATTCCGACATATCGGAGCAAGCTGTGCATTCGGCAGGTTTTGATCCCGCATTCATTTTGTCCGTTAGCTAACGGACAGTGAACGCTCCCGCAAACCGCCAAATGCCTATAGCCGCGGTCGTTGTACGTCAGTTAAAAAAAACGATATTAACAAACCAATTTATAGATAATAGCACATGAGAAGATACAGATTTATAATTTACTTGCTTGTTTCAGCTTTAATAATGTCAGGTTGTGCCACTACAGGTTTTCTGATGGCAAAAGCGAAGGTTAGTCTTTTGGGAGAATCATATCCTGCAAAAAGCGAAGAAGCGAAAATTGATGTCTATATTACCAATAAACCGACACAGGAGTATGTAGAATTTGCTCAAATAACTTGTGGTGATACTAATGACAAATGGAGTTTAGAACAAATATCTAAAAAGGCTCGTGAAATTGGAGCAGATGGAATTATCTTAATTGGAAAAACAGGGACATCTGGCGTTGGAGTGCCAATTGGTAATTTAACTTATATTGTGAGCGAAGAGTATGGAATGACTGCTATCGCTATAAAGTACAAATAGAATCGTGGATTATCAGATTCCGTTTTTACTTTTTGTGTGATTAGCTATATGACTTTTAAAATAGTAGATTTTTGACGTAAAGCGTAAAAAAAGACAAGATTATTATAGAAACGTATATCTGAGATCAGAAGATTGGAAGCGAAATCAATATGTCGTTCTCAAAAGAGACTATTAGAAATCTGTTTAGTATGTTGCTCGTGCGACACAAGTTCATCACAAACGATACGCTAAGAGAAACATTGGAAAAGAACCAATTGAATGGCTTGTTTCTGTTTGTAATTCTTGCCATGACAAACAACATAACTGACCGACGAAAATGCTGAACACACAACATCGTGTGTGAAACATTTGGCAGACAGTGGTTTATCGTGCGTTACAGCTCGTGTTAAAAGTAATTGCAACTTGATAGGAAATCGCTTCGAAATGCCAAACGTTTCATATACGCAACCGTTATACCCCAAAAGTGAAACGAGTTTGGAGCTTTTCCAATCTTGGTACTATGGCGTGTCAAACACGAATGTGCTACATCAACATCTGTCGCTTCTGTGAAAAACCGGAGAAAGCTTGGTTGAAAATCATTTCACAGAACAATTTTTCGCCTCCTGCACCCACACTATTCGAATAGCAGGGTCTTAGTTTTTTTATTTTGTAGTTCAAGCGATGATGCAAATAGATAGTAATTGGATGAATGAGCTTCTGGATTTGTATATCGAACAGTAATTTAAAAATATAAAAACAATTAATTTGAAGTCTCTTTAACAACAAAACACGGATGGAGCGAAACAATAAACTACTCGCCACACGTCAAAGTGGATGGAAACGGCAGTAAGCGATTTTAATGTAAATCCATAAAAACAATAAACCACAGATGAAACTATTCGCCAACTCACAGATACGGCAATTGGATGCCCTGACCATTGAACGAGAACCTATCGCTTCCATTGACTTGATGGAGCGTGCCGCCGAAAACTTGCGTCGTGAAATTACACGTGAAATTACTGTAAACACACCCTTGCTGGTGCTTTCCGGGCCGGGCAATAATGGCGGAGACGGGCTTGCGATAGCCCGGATGCTACTTCAAACGGGCTATGATGTGCGGGCGATACTCCTGCGCGGTGATACGCTCTCAAAAGATTGTGCCGAGAATTGGCAGCGCTTGAACAGGTTTTTCCCCACTAACTGCGAGGTGCGGCAAGGGAGTTTTCATTCTCCTGCCATTCAGCCCGATGTGGTGATTGTTGACGCGCTTTTTGGCTCCGGACTTTCGCGTCCGCTCGAAGGAATTTACAAAGAGGCGGTAGTGTGGATAAACCGGGTGTCGAACCGTGTGATTTCCATAGACCTGCCTTCGGGTTTGGATGGCGATGGTAGTGTCATTGATGGTGAAAGTGTTGTGAAGGCTGATTTGACGCTGACACTTCAATTCCCCAAATTTGCCATGTTTTTTACCGAAAATGAACCGTATATCGGCGCGTGGCGCATGGTGGATATCGGGTTGCACCGCGAGTCGGTTTCGGAGATGCGCACAGATTATAATTATTTTCAAGCGGATGATGCGAAAATGATGCTAAAAACACGTACACGTTTTTCACACAAAGGTAGTTATGGACACGCCTTGGTGTGGGCAGGCAAAAAAGGGATGGCAGGCGCGGCAATCCTTGCTACCAAAGCGGCTTTGCGTGGCGGAACGGGTCTGGTGAGTGTGCATAGCGTGGCGGATAATCGTGTGATTCTGCAAACTGCTGTTCCCGAAGCCATCTTTGTGGAGCAAGTAAAAGGATTGGACGCTTATTCGGCTTGTGCTTTTGGTCCCGGACTTGGTGTGGATGAATCTACCGCCGAAATGCTTTTTGAAATGCTTTCAAACATGACTTCGCCCTGTGTAATTGATGCCGACGCGTTGAACATCGTCGCACGTAATCCCAATTATCTCGATTTTATTCCGGTCAATAGCATACTCACTCCACATCCCCGAGAGTTCGAACGGCTATTTGGCCTTTCCTCACACTCGATGGAGCGGATGGAAAAAGCCAGACTAATGGCGGTGCGTCATCAGCTTGTCATTGTGCTTAAAGGTGCGAATACGGCAGTTGTAACTCCCGATGGATGTGTGAGCTTCAACTCCACCGGCAATCCCGGAATGGCAGTTGGCGGCATGGGCGATGTGTTGACGGGAATCATCCTTGGGCTGTTGGCACAGGGATATTCATCGGAAGAAAGCGCGAAGTTAGGAGTGTTTCTACATGGTCTTGCCGGTGATTTGACTCTCCTGGAGCAGTCGGTAGAGAGTTTGCTGCCCTCCGATCTTCTTGATACGCTTGGCGCTGCTTTCCAAAGGCTTCGTCTGTAATGCTGATAGCTTCGATTCGCCGGTTTGCCCGAAATTCCGTTAGTTTTGTCGCTAACGGGTGGCAGATTTACGATGGCATCGTGTTATTTTAAAACAGTCCGATATGCAGCGATGAAAAAGAACTATTGCCAACTAATCTTGCTTTGCTTGTACCAATTCTTTGGAGAAAAGTTCAATAGAAGCACTGCACCGGCTCTATTGCCAATATGTTTGTTGTAGGCAGTGTTACTTTCAGTTCCCTTCATTATTTTTTCAAATCACCTATGATTGTCTTTGCTTGAACATAGTTTTGCTCAATCGGGTTTCCAAGAATTAATCTCTCTATTTCATATGGTTGTGTTGCGAAGTCTTTATTTGCCTCCAAAAGTTCATCTACTAAAGTTCGCCATTCCGCATATTTGTCTTCCTTTTTTTGGATTAATACATCTTGATAGATTGATGCCCAAGTCCCCCGCATTCTTTCATCCCAGTTATTTTTTATTGTCGTAAAGAACATTGTATTGACGTTGTTAATATTCATTTGCTGTTGAGTCTCGAGAAGCTCTTTTCTCAAACCCCTTGCACACATTTCAGCTACATCAAATAATAACTGATAGACGACTAATTCAACAGAGTCCTCCGAAAGAATGCAAGAGCATTTTTTACAAAATATAGGGGATAAATACAGCTTATCGTTCCCTGTCCTTTTCTTAATCTTTCGTGAAAGATGAGACTTTGGAATATCTACGATGCCATAGAGTTGGATGTTGGCAGACATTTTTAATCTATATTTTTCATTGCCTTTTGTGCAATCTGCATCAGATTCTGATTGAAAATGTAAATAGTCGATTTTTACATCTGGTTGCCAATATAAATTGTTCTCATCTTCTTTCTGAAGATGATTTTGTCCATTCAACGTTGATACGATGATACTGAAAAGAATAAAAATGAATGTCTTGAATTTCATAGTTCTCAACTTTTCTTTTGGTTACCTGATTGTTTTTACATTGCCTACAAACAATGTTGTGTGCTGTTATAACTTACTAATCCTTGTTAGCAACACAATTACTAACAGAATGGTCGTCATTACATAATAGCTATTCCAGCCATCTTTTTCTCTATTTTCTTTTGTTGTACGCTTTAAATAAATATTCCACAGATAGGAATTAAATAATAGTGCAACTACACAAATGATTGTTATGACAATGTTCCACATAATTGTAATACTTTTTTTGATATTTATTTACCACCAGTTCATGCAACCTCCGAACTCATAAGTAAAAATAGCAGCACCAACCCATCCCAAAGCTTTACCCGCAACTTTTCTAATTGATTTCTTTAACAAGGCTTTACCCGCTTCAGTATGTAATCCTCCAGCTATTGCACCGGCGATTGCCGACACGCCCAATGCATCTCCAGCACATTGTCCAATTTCGGAAGCATGGGCAGGTGCGCCAAAAATACTTAGAAAAGTAGAGTTTCTCGCTACTTGTTGATTTTGCTCTTCAGCAATCAATTGCATAACTGTTGGAATTAAATCTGATTCAGACATAGCCGGACCTTCTGAATCTGCTGCTAACAATTCATTGATGTCGGAGTCTGTTAGTCCTTTTGAATAAAGATAATTTTTAGCCTCTGACAATATAGGTTGTAGTGATTGTTGAGCTGCTTGAACTGATATTTGATAACTTGTTACAACCTCGTATGATTGGAGAATATTATCACTTGATCTTCCGTCAGCATATGATACCCCAACTTCTGTTCCGTCAATAGTTGTGATATATTCCAAATTAGCTGTTTGTGGGAATGTCTGATTTTTATACGAATTTCCTGGTAGTGAATAAATCGAAATTATGGCATAATCCTCTTGAGGTCTAACACTCCGCTTTGTTGTTGATGAAGATTGAGTTTTTGCGATCTCCTGTGTTAAAGTTAGTTTATTGAGGCTGTTAATTCCCATGTTAACCGACTTAATAAATGTTTCCTTGGTTGTTCTAAGTTCGTCTTTCATAGAATCTTTATTACATGATTCCAAAAGTAAAGCCCCACCAAATAAAATTAATTTAATCGCAAACAGCCCTATTAAACCTTTTCCAAAGTTTTTTAATGCTCCGTTGTTTTTAAAATGTGTTTTCATTGTTTTGAGTTTTTTAGACATTAATAAATTGAAATGTGTTATTATGTCTTGATAGTCGGGCGTTGAAAACTTCCTTAAAATATGGTGGTTTTTGAAGTAACGCCGGATGTTCGAAATAATAGCACACAACGTTTGGCGGTATGGTTAGTTGCCGATTTCGAAGCACTTTCCTATCAAGTTAC
>CAZMQV010000100.1:0-8091 GCA_964568675.1 uncultured Paludibacter sp. | reverse complement strand
CATGACCACTTCAAAGCTTCTGTTTATATCCTGAAGAAAGAAGAAGGTGGACGTCACACTCCGTTCCACAACAAATATCGTCCTCAATTCTATATCCGTACGTTGGACGTAACTGGTGAAATCACACTTCCAGAAGGAACTGAGATGGTAATGCCAGGCGACAACTTGGAAATTGATGTAAAATTGATTTATCCAGTAGCCTGCTCTGAAGGTCTTCGTTTCGCTATCCGTGAAGGTGGACGTACAGTAGGTTCAGGTCAAATCACAGCTGTTCTTGACTAATTTTATTAGGTCTGAACTGAACAGAAAAAAATAAAGAAAGCAAGTGAGCGAAACTGCTCACAGCAAAGTTCACTTGCTTTTTATAAATTTACGGGCGTAGCTCAGTTGGTAGAGCACTGGTCTCCAAAACCAGGTGTCGGGAGTTCGAGCCTCTCCACCCGTGCAAATTCTATATGTGTAATGATGAGTAATTTTTTTAAATCAGCTGTTAACAGCGTAAAAGAGTCTTATACCGAACTGGTTCATAAAGTATCTTGGCCTTCACGGTCGGAATTAACAAACAGTGCTGTGATTGTATTGATAGCTTCCATCATAATCGCGCTCGTAGTTTGGGCTATGGACTTTTCGTTTGAAAAGATTATGACATTTGTTTACGGATTATTTTAATGACTAATTCTAAGAGGTAGAAAAAAGTGAGTGAATTAAACAATTTCAAGTGGTACGTATTGCGTGCCATAAGCGGAAAGGAAAACAAGGTAAAAGAATATATTGAGGCAGAAATCAAGAATTCGGAACTTGTTAGAAATTCTGTATCACAGGTGCTTATTCCTACTGAAAAGGTTATTCAAGTACGTGCCGGGAAGAGAATTACGAAAGAACGTAGTTATCTGCCGGGTTATGTTTTAATCGAAGCTAGCTTATCAGGCGAGGTTCAACATCATTTACGTAACATCCCAAATGTAATCGGATTTTTAACAGAATCCAACAACACTCCAATCCCTATTCGCCAGTCAGAAGTGAATCGTATCCTCGGTTCGGTTGATGAAATGGAAGAATCTGGCGCGGAGATGCTTGTACCATATTACGTCGGCGATGCGGTAAAGGTTATCAATGGTCCGTTTAGCGGATTTAGTGGTAAAGTTGAAGAAGTGAGCAACGATAAGAAAAAGCTGAAAGTAACTGTGTTGATTTTTGGGCGCAGTACGCCGCTCGAACTTAGCGTTGCACAAGTAGAAAAGGAAATTTAAGGAATAGTCTGTTACGAGAATCCGAGTTTCCGATATTTAACATCAAAACAATTCGAAAATTATGGCAAAAGAGATTGCTGGACTTATTAAATTGCAGATAAAAGGAGGTGCGGCAAACCCATCTCCACCTGTTGGCCCCGCATTGGGATCGAAAGGTATCAATATTATGGAGTTTTGCAAACAGTTTAATGCCAGAACCCAGGAAAAAGCAGGAAAAGTACTTCCTGTTGTCATTACTTACTACACCGACAAATCATTCGATTTTATTGTTAAGACTCCGCCCGTAGCGATTCAATTACTTGAAGCAGCTAAAGTTAAAAGCGGATCAGCTCAACCTAACCGTAAAAAAGTGGCCGAAATCACTTGGGATCAGGTTCAAGCTATTGCAACTGACAAAATGGTTGACTTAAACTGTTTTGAATTGGATGCGGCAATGAAAATGGTTGCCGGTACTGCACGTAGTATGGGTATCACTGTAAAAGGTGAATTTCCAAATAATAATTAATTAAACTTCAATTAAAATAATGAGTAAACTGACAAAAAAACAAAGGTTGGCTTTAGAAAAAATTGAAGCAGGAAAATCCTATTCTATAACAGAAGCTACTGCATTGGTAAAAGAAATAACTTCTACCAAATTTGATGCATCTGTTGATGTTGACGTGCGCTTAGGTGTTGACCCTCGTAAAGCTAACCAAATGGTACGTGGCGTTGTGTCATTACCTCATGGTACAGGTAAACAAGTAAGGGTTCTTGCATTATGTACCCCCGACCAAGAGGCAGCCGCTAAAGAAGCGGGAGCTGAATTTGTTGGGTTAGATGAGTATATCGATAAAATTAAAGGTGGTTGGACCGATGTGGATGTTATCATCACACAACCGGCTATCATGGGTAAAATTGGTGCTTTAGGTCGTGTGTTAGGTCCTCGTGGTCTGATGCCAAACCCTAAAAGCGGTACAGTAACCCAAGATGTTGCAGCAGCAGTGAAAGAGGTAAAACAAGGAAAAATCGACTTTAAAGTTGATAAATATGGTATCGTTCATACTTCAGTAGGAAAAGTGTCTTTTTCTCCTGAACAAATTATTGAAAATACTAAAGAGTTTATCGCTACTATCATTAAGCTGAAACCTGCTACGGCTAAAGGTACTTATGTAAAGAGCATTTATCTTTCAAGCACAATGAGTGCTGGAATTAAGATCGATCCTAAATCAGTAGATGCTTAAAAATTAAGAAAGGAAGATATGAAAAAGGAAGATAAAAGCACATTGATTAGTGAATTACAGTCAACAATTGGCGCCTATTCTCACTTCTATTTAGCTGACATTGGTGGCTTAAATGCTGCTCAAACCAGCGAATTGAGAAGAACATGCTACAAGTCTGATATCAAACTACTTGTAGTTAAGAATACGCTGCTTCGAAAAGCTCTTGAAAACTTTGATGTTGATTTCAGTGAACTATATGGTTCGCTCAAAGGCGAAACATCGTTGATGTTGACAAATACCGGTAACGCTCCCGCTAAGCTGATTAAAGAATTTAGCAAAAAGAACAAGAGCCAAAAGCCGGAATTAAAAGCTGCTTATGTAGAAGAAAGTTTCTATGTAGGAGCCAACACACTGGAAGATCTTATCAATATTAAAAGTAAAAATGAACTTCTTGGCGAAGTTATCGGTATGTTACTTTCTCCGATCAACGATGTCATGTCTGCACTCCAATCAGGAGCAAATACTATCCACGGCGTGTTAGATACGTTGGCGGAAAGGAACGATAAATAAAAAATCAAATTACTTTAGAAAATAAAATTTTAAAAATAAAAAACTATTATGGCAGACGTTAAAGCTATAGCAAAGGAATTAGTAGAGTTGACTGTAAAAGAAGTTAACGAACTGAAACAAATTTTGAAAGAAGAGTATGGTATCGAACCAGCAGCAGCAGCAGTAGCTGTAGCAGCAGGTCCAGCAGCAACAGCAGAGGCTGTTGAAGAAAAAACTTCTTTCGATGTAGTATTGAAATCAGCCGGTTCAGCTAAATTGGCTATCGTGAAATTAGTGAAAGAATTAACTGGTCTTGGCTTGAAAGAGGCTAAAGATTTAGTTGACGCTACTCCTTCTGTAGTTAAAGAAGGCGCAACTAAAGACGAAGCTGAAGCTCTTCAAAAAGCACTTACTGAAGGCGGAGCTGAAGTTGAACTTAAATAAAAATACCTGATTTTCAGGTTTTTGGTTTAGATTCCCTCGCTACGAGGGATTCTAAACCTTTTTCTGTCTGTACTATAAATATTGAGTTCTTTGCACTTATCACCCAAAAACATCTTTGAAAATGTCTTTAAATACCAATAATCAAAGAGTCAATTTTGCTTCTATTAAAAATCAAATGGAATACCCTGATTTTTTAGAAGTACAATTAAAATCTTTCCACGACTTTTTTCAAATGGATACGGCTCCGGAAAAAAGAAGATCTGAGGGTTTGTATAAAGTTTTCACAGAAAACTTCCCCATTGCCGATACACGAAATAACTTCGTGCTTGAATTCCTTGACTACTTTATTGACCCACCAAGATATACAATGGAAGACTGCTTTGATCGCGGGCTTACTTACAGCGTGCCCCTCAAAGCAAAGTTGAAACTTTATTGTACTGATCCTGAACATGAGGATTTTGAGACAATAATTCAGGATGTTTATCTTGGTCCCATTCCGTATATGACACCACGTGGTACATTTGTAATTAATGGTGCCGAACGCGTGATAGTGTCTCAATTACATCGTTCACCCGGTGTGTTCTTTGGGCAAAGTCTTCATACGAATGGAACAAAACTTTATTCAGCACGTATAATCCCTTTTCGAGGTTCATGGATAGAGTTTGCTACGGATATTAACAATGTAATGTATGCTTATATTGACCGTAAAAAGAAATTACCTGTAACTACATTGTTACGGGCTATTGGTTTTGAAAACGATAAAGATATTTTGGAGATATTCAACCTTGCTGAAGAAGTGAAGGTGAATAAATCTAATCTGAAAAAGGTGGTTGGGCGTCGTTTGGCTGCTCGTGTGTTAAAATCATGGATTGAAGACTTTGTGGATGAAGATACCGGAGAGGTAGTGTCGCTTGAACGTAATGAAATAGTCATCGATCGTGAAACGGTTTTGGAGAACGATCATATTGATGAAATTATCGAATTAGGCGTGCCGTATGTACTTTTACACAAAGAAGAAACGAATCAAAGTGATTATTCTATAATTTATAATACGCTTCAAAAAGACTCAAGTAACTCCGAAAAAGAGGCTGTTTATTATATTTACCGTCAGCTTCGTAATGCTGAACCAGCAGATGAAGCTTCGGCGCGTGAGGTGATTTATAATCTTTTCTTCTCCGAGAAAAGATATGATTTGGGTGAAGTTGGACGTTTTCGTATTAATAGGAAATTGAACCTAAAAACGGATGCGGATGTTAAGGTACTTACTAAAGAAGATATTATTGAGATAATCAAATATCTTGTCGAGTTGATTAATTCAAAAGCAGATGTTGATGATATCGATCATTTAAGCAATCGTCGGGTACGTACAGTGGGTGAACAACTTTACAATCAATTCGGTGTAGGTTTGGCACGTATGGCGCGTACTATTCGTGAGCGTATGAATGTGCGTGACAACGAAGTATTTACCCCCGTTGATTTGATTAATGCCAAAAGTATCACTTCGGTTATCAATTCCTTCTTTGGTACAAACGCTCTGTCGCAGTTTATGGATCAACAAAATCCATTGGCTGAGATTACGCACAAACGACGTCTTTCGGCACTTGGACCAGGTGGTCTTTCGCGTGAACGTGCCGGATTTGAGGTTCGTGACGTTCACTATACTCACTACGGTCGTCTTTGTCCCATTGAAACTCCTGAAGGACCAAACATTGGTTTGATTTCATCGCTTTGTGTTTATGCAAAAATTAATGATTTAGGTTTTATATCCACTCCTTACCGTACTGTTACTAACTCTGTTGTTGACCTTACAGAAGAAGGTATAAAATACTACACTGCTGAAGAAGAAGAAGATTTGGTAGTTGCGCAAGGAAATGCACCTTTGAACGATGATGGTACCTTTATCCGCAAAGTGGTAAAAACCCGTCTCGAAGCTGATTTCCCTGTTGTACCACCTGCTGACGTTAATTTGATGGATGTTTCGCCTTCACAAATTGCGTCTATTGCTGCTGCTCTTATTCCTTTTCTTGAACACGATGATGCAAACCGTGCTTTGATGGGATCGAATATGATGCGTCAGGCAGTTCCGTTGCTACGTTGTGAGTCTCCAATTGTTGGAACCGGAATTGAGGGTCAATTAATTCACGATTCGCGTACACAGATTGTAGCTGAAGGCACTGGTGTAGTTGAATTTGTAGATGCGTTAACTATCAAAGTGAATTATGAACGTACTCAGGATGAGGAGTTCATTAGTTTTGATAGTTCGGTGAAGAGCTACACATTACCAAAGTTTATGAAAACCAACCAAAATACGACTATTGACTTACGTCCAATTGTTAAAAAAGGCGATAAAGTTGTCAAAGGTCAAATTCTTACGGAGGGTTATTCGACTCAACAAGGTGAACTCGCTTTAGGGAAAAACCTGAAAGTGGCATTCATGCCATGGAAAGGATATAACTTTGAGGATGCCATCGTTATTAATCAAAATATAGTTCGTAACGATGTGTTTACATCGGTTCACGTTGTAGAGCAATTGCTCGAAGTGCGTGAAACGAAACGTGGTGTGGAAGAATTTACTTCGGATATACCTAATGTAAGTGAAGAAGCCACGGTTAATCTGGATGAAAATGGAATCATTCGCATTGGAGCGCGTATCGATCCAGGTGATATTATTATTGGAAAGATTACTCCAAAAGGAGAGTCAGATCCTTCTCCGGAAGAAAAACTGCTTCGTGCTATCTTTGGCGACAAAGCAGGCGATGTAAAAGATGCCTCGCTTAAAGCCACACCTTCATTGTCGGGAGTTGTTATTGGAAAACGTCTTTTCTCAAAAGCACAGAAAAACAGAAAAGCCAAGATGGCTGATAAAGCTGTTTTGCCTCGTCTTGATGAAGAGTTTGAAAGCCAGGCTGGAGAATTAAAAGACTTACTTGTAGAAAAACTTCTTGTTATTATTGGTGATAAAACATCAGCCGGAGTGAAAGACTTCCTCGGCGCTGATTTAATCACTAAAAACAGTAAGTTCACGCAAGAAAGACTGAAGGAAATTGATTTTACCACAGTTCAACTTTCAAAATGGACAGCCGATTCTCATCGCAATGAATTGATACGTCAATTGATACTCAATTATTTGCATAAATTTAAAGAATTAGACGCTCAAATTAAGCGTCAAAAATTCAATATAACGATTGGGGATGAACTTCCAAATGGAATTGTTCAGATGGCAAAAGTTTATATTGCCAAAAAACGTAAAATTCGTGTTGGTGATAAAATGGCCGGACGCCACGGTAACAAAGGTATTGTTTCGCGTATTGTTCGTCAGGAGGATATGCCATTTCTAGAAGATGGAACGCCTGTTGATATCGTACTTAATCCGCTTGGGGTACCTTCGCGTATGAATCTTGGTCAAATCTTCGAAACAGTACTTGGTTGGGCTGGCAAAGAATTGGGTATGAAATTCGCTACACCTATTTTCGATGGCGCGTCGCTCGACGACTTAGACCAATGGTGTGATAAAGCTGGTGTGCCACGATATGGTAAAACTTATCTTTATGATGGTGGCACCGGTGAGCGTTTTGACCAAACTGCTACAGTTGGTATCATTTATATGTTGAAACTCGGACACATGGTTGACGATAAGATGCACGCGCGTTCTATCGGACCTTATTCACTCATAACACAACAACCTCTTGGCGGTAAAGCTCAATTTGGTGGTCAGCGTTTTGGAGAGATGGAGGTTTGGGCACTCGAAGCGTTTGGAGCATCCAATATTTTACAGGAAATTTTAACTGTGAAATCGGACGATGTTATGGGACGCGCCCGCACTTATGAAGCAATCGTGAAAGGCGAACCTATGCCGACACCAGGAATACCTGAATCACTCAATGTTCTGTTGCATGAACTGAGGGGATTGGCATTGAGTGTTAATCTGGAGTAACCAAACTCAACTTAAGGGATATTTTTGAGATACATCATGGTTCGGAGATTGAGGAGGATATCCAACGAGCCGTCGTTTCGAACCAGATGTTATTCTCTCGTTTAACAAGTAAACTTAATAAATAGTCAATATAAAACATGGCTTTTAAAATAGATACCAAATCAAAAAGTGGTTTTAGCAAAATCTCGATTGGATTAGCTTCACCGGAAGAAATATTGAAACTTTCGAGCGGAGAGGTTCTGAAACCCGAAACTATCAACTACCGTACATATAAACCTGAGCGTGACGGATTATTCTGCGAACGCATTTTTGGTCCAACCAAAGACTTTGAATGTCATTGCGGAAAATACAAACGTATCCGTTATCGTGGTATTACCTGCGACCGTTGTGGCGTAGAAGTTACGGAGAAAAAAGTTCGTCGTGAACGCATGGGGCACATACAGCTTGTAGTTCCTGTTGCGCATATATGGTATTTTCGTTCGTTGCCCAACAAGATAGGTTACTTGCTTGGCATGTCAACCAAGAAAATGGATGCCATTATTTATTATGAAAAATATGTAATTATCCAAGCGGGTATTCTTGATAATGGTGAGAATGTAGTAAATGGTGAGTTGCTATCCGAAGATGAATACTTAGATTTACTCGAATCGCTTCCTCGCGAAAATCAGATGCTTGAGGATAGTGACCCGAATAAGTTCATTGCTAAAATGGGTGG
>CAZMQV010000099.1:0-8142 GCA_964568675.1 uncultured Paludibacter sp. | reverse complement strand
ACTAGAAACTAGAAACTAGAAACTAACAACTATCGATAGTCTCCGCTGGCACGGGTTTGCAACCCGTGCTACCATTAAAGACACAAAAATGTTATGAATTGCCTCCTGTTTTAGCTGGAGGTTACCAATAAAAAATCCATTGATTATTTGTTTTTTAAAATGGAATGGGCTAACTTTTGGTCAATTCGCAGATTCCGATTTATCGGAAAGCTAACAGCTTAGTTCGGTGGAGGGTATCTTTTATTTCCATTTGATATTTCGGTTTTTCTTACCAAACATCAGAATATGAAGGGTGTAAATAGGAAGTATGATGTCGAAAAGAAGTATAAGTAAGTAAAATCTTCTTTCGCCTAATAGTTTTGCCGAATTGTTAATAACATAGAGTTGCAAGAGATATCTTGAAATAAAAATAATTGAGCTAAGTCCAACTAATATCCAATTATTACTTAGCGAAGCTACAAGTATAAGTAGTGTGAGGCTAATATAGAAGAAAAATCGGGAAATCGGTTCGGTAGCCAATCTGATTTTGCTGCTGGAGCTGTATCTGTCGGAAACCGAAAGATGTCTCTCTTTTTGAAGCACCCAGTCTTTGAATGTTTTTTTTGGTTCGGACCATGTGATGCTTGCGGATGATGCTTCAATTCTGGTGTTGTCGGCATTGGCGCCTTGATTCACGAATAAGTCGTCATCGCCCGATTTGAGGTTTAGATTGGATGCGAATCCCTTCATTTTGAAGAATGTTTCTTTTCGATAGGCAAGATTTCTCCCAACTCCCATATACGGCTTTCCCGCTTCTGCCATGCCAAGATATTGAAGGGCGGCGAAAAGCGTATCGTATTTTATGATTTTATTCAGAAATCCTTTTTCGTGCAAGTAGCCCCCGTAGCCAAGAACAAACTCGGTATCCTCGTCGAAATTACGGGTCATCGATGAAAGCCAATCTTTTCCTTCGGGCATACAGTCGGCATCGGTGAAGAGCAACAAGTCGTTTTTTGCTGCTTTTATTCCTAAAGTAAGCCCTAATTTCTTTGTGCTAATATTGGTGGCGCCCCTTGGCACAAAACTTGTTCGGAGTTTCTCTGAATATTGTTTGCTCATGTAGGCGAGGTAATCGTCAGTGCCGTCAGTAGATCCGTCGTTTATTACGATAACTTCATAGTTATCATAATCTTGCTCCAATACGAACGGAAGATATTTTCTTAGATTATCCTCTTCATCTCGTGCGCAAATGATAACGGACACAGCCTGCTTGTCGTTTGCAAATTTTACTTCTTCGTTGTCGGTCAGTTTATTATGGCGAATAATACCCATGAAATAACGCGTGTAGTAGTAAATCTGCACAATGAAAGCTATAAGCAACAGAGCCAGAATACAGAGCGATAAATACGAAAAGTGAAAGCCGAATAAATCCATGAAAATAAAGTTAGAGAAAAATTAAAAGAAAAAAGAAACCATCCCAAAATTGGTTTGGGATAGAATTTCTTTTTGTTAAATGTAATGTCGGAGATTTTTCGTTAAATAGTTTCTTGAGCCAAATACATCTCAGAAGTTTATCTTCCATTCAATTGGTCGGAAGTGTAGGCTGCAGGGATTTTACGAAGGTTGTAGCGCGATGCCATGATTTCGCCATAAGCCCCCGCGGTGCGCAGCGCTATCAAATCTCCTCTTTTCGTGCTGTTTAGTTCCGCATTCTCAGCAAACACATCCGAAGATTCGCAAATAGGACCCACCACGTCGTAGATTTCAGTTGCGCCGTCAGAACTTAGGTTTTCGATGCGGTGATAAGCTTGATAAAGTGCCGGACGAATCAAATCGGTCATCCCGGCATCGAGAATGGCAAATTGTTTTTCTTTCCCTTTTTTGATATACAATACTTTCGAAATCAGACTACCACATTGCGCTACAATGGCTCTGCCTAATTCAAAATGAAGTTTTTGCCCCGGCTTGAGGTTCAAATGATCCATGTAAGTGCTGAAATACATTTCGAACTCCGCAATCGGAAAGTGATTTGGATGTTGATAGTTCACTCCCAAACCTCCTCCAACGTTGATGTCGCTTATTTCAACATTATTCTTTACAAATAATTCCTGCACTTCATCTATTTTTACACACAGGTTGTGAAACGAAGTCATATCGGTAATTTGAGAGCCGATGTGGAAATGAATGCCAATAAACTGAATATTCTGCAGGGTAGGGAGCAAGCCAATTACCGACTCTAAATCTTCCATGTTGATTCCAAATTTATTTTCGTTCAGTCCGGTTGTGATGTATTTATGCGTATGCGCGCTTACATTTGGGTTGATTCGCAGGGCTATTTTCGCAGTTTTATTCTTTGCTTCCGCAAGTTCGTTTATAACTTCCAGCTCCGGAACCGACTCCACATTAAAGCAATAAATATCGTTGTCCAGCGCCAGGTTTATTTCCCAGTCGGCTTTCCCCACACCGGCAAACACAATTTTTGAATTGGAAAATCCGGCGTCGAGCGCGGCTTGCACTTCGCCACCACTTACGCAGTCGGCTCCTAATCCGGCTTCACGAATCGTTTTCAATACTTCCGGGTTTACATTGGCTTTCAATGCGTAGTGCACTTCGTAGTTTTTAGGCAGATTTATCTTCTTTATCGATTCCAATGTGTTGCGTAGAAGTTCCAAATCATAATAATAAAACGGCGTTTGCAGCGCCGTGAATTTTTCTGTCGGATAATTTGCTTTAATCATGAGTTCTTTTTTTCGAATGATTTATTTCTTAAAAAACCGATGAGTTGGTTGGCTCATCGGTTTTTGTTTCCATATTGTTTTTTTTTGTTTAGTTGAAAAGCGTTTCGCTCAGAAGGTTGAGCGCCCGTACTTTGTCTTCAGCTTTCACTAACAGCGAAATGTTGTAATTGCTGCCTCCGTATGAAATCATGCGCACTGGTATGTCTTTAAGCGCATTGACAACCTTTGCCTGGAATCCTACCATTTCATATTCGAGGTCGCCTACCACGCAGATAATTACCATGTCGCTTTCCACCGTTACTGTGCCGAATTTTTTCAGCTCGTTCACTATTTCATCCAATTTGCGTGTGTTGTCGATAGTTACCGAAACTCCCACTTCCGATGTGGTTATCATGTCAATTGGAGTCAGATTCTTTTCGAAAATTTCGAAAACTTTACGCAAAAATCCGTATGCCAGCAACATGTGTCCCGATTTAATTTTAATGGCGGTGATGCTGTCTTTTGCCGCAACGGCTTCAATCACTCCTTTTATTCTTTTGTTGGAAATGATTGTTCCGGGAGCCAAAGGATTCATGGTGTTGAGCAATCTCACCGGGATGTTGTGTAGCTTCGCCGGCAAAATGCAAGTTGGGTGTAGAATTTTCGCGCCAAAATAAGCAAGCTCTGCAGCTTCTTCGAAATGAAGCATCGGTACCGGGCGTGTGCCTTGCACAAAGCGTGGGTCGTTGTTGTGCATTCCGTCAATGTCGGTCCATATTTGAATTTCTTCCGCACGAATTGCCGCGCCAATCAGCGAAGCGGAGTAGTCGCTTCCGCCACGTTGCAGGTTGTCAATTTCGCCGTAGAAGTTGCGGCAAATGTAGCCCTGAGTAACATATATCTGTTTGCCCGGCGTTTCATCCAAAATCTTCTTGATGTTTTCGGCAATGTAAGCAGTGTCGGGTTCCGAGTTTTTGTCAATGCGCATGTATTCCAACGCGGGGATTAGCGCGCTCTGAACTCCCGTTTCCTCCAGATAAAGCTGAAACATGTTGGTAGAAAGTAATTCGCCTTGCGCTAAAATTATTTTTTCTTCGAAAATGGTGAATACACCCTTTGAGAATGAGCGCAGGTATTCAAAAATGGAATGAATTATCTCTTCCGATTTCTTTAATAATTCCGGTTTTGTATAGAGTTGCTGAATGGTATCGTGATAATGATGCTCAAGCAAGTTGATTTTTTCGAGTGCGCCTGCTGTGTTCTTTTTGTAAAAATAGTCGGATATTTCTACTAAACTATTGGTAGTGCCCGACATTGCAGACAATACAACGATATTCTGGTCGCCGTTTGTTACTAATTTTGCAACATTTTTCATATTTGTTGCAGACCCAACGGATGTTCCACCGAATTTTAATACTTTCATTTTCTTTTAATTAATTGTTGGTGAACAGTTTTTTATTGAACTGCAAAAATAGTAATTTTCTTTGATAAATCTTACATACTGTTTGACGCTCTTTTGATTTTCTCTTTATTTTGCATCGAAAATAGCGTAATTTGAGTTCTTTTGATAGCCGAAATATGTTTTGGTAATTTCTGATTCGAGTGGAGGGATACGTCTGAAAATATTAAATCAGGAAGTGGAAAATAAAAAAAGAAGCTCAGATGCTGAACTTCTTTTTCTGCTGGGTGGAAGACGGGGCTCGAACCCGCGACCTTCGGAACCACAATCCGACGCTCTAACCAACTGAGCTACAACCACCATTTTTATTTGCGGTGCAAAGATAGTGCAGATTTTGTTATTATGCAAATTTATTTTCAGGAAAAACTTCAATATCTTTGCAAAATAATCACAAGTAGATTTTATTGAAATGGAAGCGAAAATCGCTACCGTCTTAAATTCAACAACTTAATAATAAGGAGAACCGATAATGAGTAAACTGTTTTTAGATAATTCGGAAATTGACAAAACCATACGCCTCATTCGACGCTTGCTTCGCACCTCGATGAATGGAGTGGTTGCCGATTCGATGCGCGATAAAGGCATCGAGTATAAAATGAATTGGGGTGTATCGCTGCCCCGAATCAAAGAAATTGCCGCCAACTACGCAGGGCGTCTCGACCTTGCCGAACGACTTTGGGCGCAGGGCGCACGTGAAACTATGATCATGGCTACATTGATTGCCCCGGTGGATAAATTTGAAGAAAAAATGGCTTTCGATTGGGTGCGTGATGTGAATAACATCGAACTTGCCGAGCAATTGTCCATGAATTTGCTTTCTCGCTTGCCCTATCAATCGAATTTAAGCTTGGAATGTATATCGGCTGAAAATATTTGGACGAAAATTACGGGTTTCACCCTCGCGGCGCGAATCTGGAAAGAATACTCCGACGAGCAGGCAGAAAAACTTATTTTGATGGCAATTCAACATGCGCAATCTCCCGAGTTTCTACTGTACAAATCCATTGCCAACGCCCTTGCGCGACTGTGTAGGCGAAATGAAGCCACCGCACAAAAAGTATCTGAAAAAATCCAACAAATTGAAAATAAGGAGCAAGCCTCGGTTGCATATATTGTTAATGAAATCAGCAATGAAGTATCTTTTTTGAATTTTTAAGTCGGAAACTCATTTAAAAGTAGTATTTTTGCTTGCTTTTTGGAAAAAAATATAATTTAGCTATTTGAAATGAAGGACGAAAATTCACTAGATACGGTTCGGGATATTTTTACTAATTTTTTAGTAGAAAGAAAACACCGTAAAACCCCGGAGCGTTTCGCTATTCTTGAGCGGGTTTATGCTTACGAGGGGCACTTCAAGGCGGAAGATCTGCATAAGGCGATGTCGGAGGAGTATCGTGTGAGTTTAGCTACGGTTTACAACACGCTGGAATTGCTCCTGGAGTGTCATCTGGTAGTTAAGCATCAGTTTGGCGATCAGATAGCGCAATACGAAAAGACATTTGGCTCGCTCATTCATCATCATCTCGTATGCTCCAAATGTGGTAAAATTAAAGAATTTTCCGATAAAGCTATTCGCGCTGCCATTCAAAATAAGAAATTTGTCCATTTCCAAATGAGCCATTATTCGCTTTATCTATATGGACTATGCAGCAAATGCAAATCAGAATTATCCAAATTAAACAAACAATAATATTTAATTGAGAAAAATGAACAAAGTGGATGTGTTATTAGGGCTTCAGTGGGGTGACGAAGGTAAAGGTAAGGTCGTGGATGTGCTTACTCCAAAATATGACGTAGTGGCGCGTTTTCAGGGAGGACCAAACGCCGGACATACCCTCGAATTTGAAGGCAAGAAATTTGTGCTTCGCTCCATTCCTTCCGGGATTTTTCAGGGCGATAAGATTAATATCATCGGAAATGGGGTTGTTCTTAATCCCTCATTATTTAAAGATGAAGTTGAGGCGCTCGAAAAGTCGGGTCATCCACTTACCGAACGCTTGAAAATCTCCAAGAAAGCTCACTTGATTCTTCCAACTCACGGCTTGCTCGACAAAGCGTTTGAATTGGCAAAAGGAAACGAGAAAATCGGGACTACCGGCAAAGGCATTGGCCCTACTTATACCGATAAAATAAGTCGCAACGGTTTGCGTGTTGGCGATATCCTACACAATTTCGATGAGAAATACCAAAAAGCAACACAGCGCCACCTCGATATTCTGAAGCAATATGAGTTGGAGTTTGATCTTGCGAGCCTCGAAAAAGAGTGGTTTGCAGGTATTGAAGTGTTAAAGAAATTTGAATTTATCGATAGCGAACAGCTTGTTAACTCCGCAATGAAAGCGGATAAGCCGGTGTTGGCGGAGGGAGCACAAGGTACAATGCTCGATATTGACTTTGGTTCTTATCCTTTCGTAACGTCATCCAACACCGTTTGTGCAGGCGCATGTACCGGGTTGGGGGTTGCTCCCAACCAAATTGGAGAAGTATTCGGTATATTCAAAGCCTATTGCACGCGTGTGGGCAGTGGCCCATTCCCTACCGAACTCGAAGATGAAGATGGAAATCGCATGCGTGATCGCGGTTCGGAGTATGGCTCTGTTACCGGGCGTCCGCGACGTTGCGGCTGGATTGACTTAGTTGCTCTCAAATATGCCATCATGGTGAATGGGGTTACGCAACTTATCATGATGAAAGGCGATGTGCTTGATGAGTTTGAAACCATCAAGGCTTGTGTGGCGTATAAAATGCCCAACGGCGAAACAGAAACATTGCCCTTTGATTTGAGTGAAGTGGTGGAGCCGATTTATGTGGAACTGACAGGATGGCAGTGTGACCTGACAAAAGTTCAGGACGAAAACGAATTCCCCGAAGAGCTAAACGCCTATCTCGATTTTCTGGAAGAAGAGTTGCAGGTGCCGGTGTCAATCGTGTCTGTAGGCCCTGATAGACAGCAAACCATCTTCAGACACCAGGAAGACTAAGTTTTAGGTTTAATAATATGATAAGTCAATGCCTTTCTTTTCAATGGATGGGCATTGATTTTTTTTACAATAGTATTAAAATAATCTGACAAATTGTTCGAAATAGGGATTTGGCTTAAGATTTGATGTTGAACTTCCAGTAGTATTAATTATAACAAAGAAAAAATGAACGATTATCAAACTACACATGCGGGTATCAGCATGATGCCTTATGTGCTTTTCGGAGTAGTTGCGCTATTAAGTTGGTTGGTGCAGCTCAATTTTCAGTCGAAATTCAAAAAATACTCCCAAGTATTTCTCGGTAATGGCATGACCGGCAAACAAGTAGCCGAAAAAATGCTTCGCGACAATGGAATTTATGACGTGCAAGTGATATCAACACCGGGGCAGCTTACTGACCACTACAACCCACAAAATAAAACGGTGAATTTGAGTGAAGTGGTGTATGGCTCCAACAGTGTGGCAGCCGCCGCGGTAGCGGCTCACGAATGTGGACACGCTGTGCAGCATGCCCGCGCTTACGCGCCACTCACCATGCGCTCAAAGTTAGTGCCTGTCATAAGCCTCACATCGCGTTGGATTCAATGGATTCTGCTCGGTGGCATCTTGTTGCTCAATGTATTCCCTGGCTTGTTGTTTATAGGTATAATTCTTTTTGCGCTCACCACTATATTCAGTATCGTTACTTTGCCGGTGGAAGTAAATGCGTCGCAACGTGCGATTGCCTGGTTGAGCAATGCTGGTATTACAAACTATGAAACAGATGGCGCCGCTAAAGGCGCGCTGAAAGCAGCCGCATACACTTATTTCATAGCTGCTCTCAGTTCGTTGGCTACATTATTTTACTATATTATGATATTTTTGGGACGTCGCGATTAATTTGTCGCGTGCATTTACGGAAAATATTGTATCTTTGCATACGAATTAGCGTTCAAGTTTTCTTGCACGCTAATTTTTGGCCCTGTAGTTCAGCTGTATAGAACGTCAGATTCCGGTTCTGAAGGTC
>CAZMQV010000098.1:0-8308 GCA_964568675.1 uncultured Paludibacter sp. | reverse complement strand
AGGACTTCGGGCGGGGTAATTATGCAGTTTTAAGTTTTACCGGACAGCAATAATTAACTTTATAATTTGTATTTACTAAAAGCTGGAACAGGTTAATCGCTTCCGATTACTGAGAAATAGTAGAGGTGTAAGCGCTGAACAACTCGTTCAGAGAAAGCGCTTGCGCCAATTGGTACTAACAACTCAAGTCTCATGCTCGCATTCAAACGAAACACAAATATTGTTTTGAAGTCAAATCTCTAAAATTTCGTGTTGCGAAGCAAGACGATGACAATGGGGCACTTACTTTTTTCCCTATTATTCTTTGATAAAACACCTGGTACGGAAATAAGTTTCTTTCTCGTAATTATCCCAAATGCCAACAGCGTTAATGTTGGTTTCGAGCTGTCCGGTCGAAATCGCCCATTTGATGTTCCGCCGGATGGCTATTTTGCTCATTTCTACGTAGTAAAGTGAGTGTATCCCTTTGTTTTGCCATTCGGGCAATACACCGTTGAAGTAAAGATCGATTTTGTCGTAGTTTCGCAAAGCTTTGAGAATGTGAATAAACCCAAAGGGAAATAACCGTCCTTTCGCTTTTTTAAAAGCTTCGGAAAGCGATGGGAATACGATACCGAAACCAACAACTTTGTCAGTCTCGTCGGTAAGGAAACAAAGCAATTCCGGACGCGCGAAACCGAAATAGGCATCAGTGTAAAACTTTATCTGTCTGTCGCTGAGCCGTGTGAAGCCGTAGAGATTCTTGAAAGAGTTGTTCAACGCGTCAAAAAATCCGGGAATGTATTTTTTTGCTTCTTTTTTTGACTTTGGTACGATGGTGTTTACTTTATATTTCTCCGAAATCAATTTGTTGATCCGTTCCAATTTTGCCGGAACCGGTTGGTCTGCTTTGAATTTGTATTGCACCCAATCCACCGATTTTACAAATCCATGTTTCTCCAGATGTTTTGGCGCATAAGGGTGGTTGTAGGCGCTTGTAATTGCCGGCTCGTTTTGAAAACCCTCTACAAGCATCCCCTCCGGGTCCATGTCGGTGAAGCCCAGTGGCCCATGAATGCCTTTCATACCTTTCGCGTCGCCCCATTTCTCGGCAGCGTCCAGCAGCGCTTTGGATACCTCCTCATCATCAATAAAGGCTATCCACCCAAATCGTGTTTTGTAGTCATTCCAGGTTTCAATGGCTTTTCGATTGATAATAGCGGCAATGCGTCCGGCTAATTTTCCATCCTTATAAGCCAGAAAAAAAGCGGCTTCACAAAATTCAAATGAAGGATTCTTTTCGCGACTAAAAGTGTTTTTGTCATCTAAAATCAACGGTGGAACCCAGTTCTTATCATCTTTATATAGCTCAAAAGGAAACATGATAAACTCATTCATCTCCTTTTTGCTAATTGCTTCTTTTATTGTTACCAAAATGTATAATATTAGTTTCGTTAAATATAAGACTTGCAAAGGTACAATAATTTTCAATTTTTTTGTTATTTACTGCTCTTTTTTCCTGCTTCGGGTCGTAATTTGATTTGCTTAATTAAAACCTCATTCGTTTCAATCTTACTGGTTATTAGTTGGTTTACATCCTTTTCGCTGTGTAGAAGTATTGGGAAAACCTGCATTGAAGCATCTATTCATCATTAATAATGAAATGAAGTAATTAAAATCATCATTTATTAGGATTGTGTAGTTTTTTTTGCACGCGTAATTTTGCAACCGTAAAACATAATAAAAAATATCATTAAAAATTTTTATAAGAATGAACAGAACTATCTTATTCGCTTTCTTTTTGTGTTTGGTCATAATTCCCGGTGTCGCCCGGAATATTAATATTGTCGGCAAAGTAGTTGATGAACAAAATATGCCGTTGATAGGAGCACTGGTTTATTGTGGTACTGAAAATAAGCGTGCAATTACAAATGATAAAGGTGAATTTACGCTTGAAAAATTAGATGAAAACGTCAATATACTTGAAATATCTTACGTTGGATATGAAACTACATCGGCTACCGTAATTGCCGATAATGATAATTTGACTACTGTGGAAGTAAAAATGTTGCCCGACGACAAATTACTATCGACAGTTGAGGTTTTTGGCGTTCGTAAAAAACAGCCCGAGAAAATGGACATGCTGACACGCATACCGCTCCGTGCATCCGAACAAATTCAAAGCATTTCAATCATCTCGGATAAAATGCTTACAGAACAGGGCGTTCAGACCCTTTCCGATGCGGTACGCAATGCTCCCGGTTTAAGAAGTTTTGGTACCTTTGGAGGTACGACTGAGAGTCTTACATCGCGTGGTTTCAGAGGTGTGCCAACCCTTAAAAACGGAGTTCGTGTGAACAGTGATTTTCGCGGAACCGGTTTTATATCCGATATGCAAGGCGTAGAGACGGTGCAAATTCTTCGTGGCTCCGCTGCAATTTCGCAGGGTTTAGGTGGCGATATCGGCTCGGCCACCGGTGCCATTAATATCGCTACAAAAACTCCGCATTTCAAAAATCGTGGCGATGTAGGTTTGCGCATTGGTAGTTGGGCTACTGTCAGACCAACTTTTGATGTGCAAACCGTGATGGGTACTGATGAAAATGTTGGAATACGATTGAATGGCGCGTTGGAGCGCGGTGATAACTATCGGGTCAATGTAGAGAAAGATCGTTTTTATATCAATCCATCCGTTGCTTGGAAACCAAATAAAAAGTCAGAAATAATTCTTGAAATGGATTATCTGCATGACAGCCGCACGCCCGACCAAGGTACTGTAAACCTGGCTGTAGATAGTATCAATGCCATTTATAAAATGCCAAACGATAAATTCATGGGCTTTAAAACAGACAGAAGCATTACGGATGCCACTTCTTACACGGCTCGCTACAACCGTAGTTTGGGTAACGGTTATTTTTTCAAAGCGGTGTATTCCGGTTCGGACTTGAGCTCGCAAAAATTCGCATCATTGGCTTCGGTGTTGAAATCATCTGCAAAAGATGGCGATTACAACCGCCGCTCACGAAAATTTAGTGGAAGCAAGCGCGATGACAAAAATCAGTTGTTTCAGTTCGACTTTGTGGGGAAAGACATTCATACCGGAAAAATACGTCATACATTCCAGTTGGGAGTCGATTTTAGAACCAACTTCACCGCAACACAGTCAACCAATTCTGTAACTGTAGATACCATCGATGTGTTGAAAACGATCAAAAATGATCTTCCATCGGGAATAACACTGAAATATGGCGACGTCGAGGAAGCGCGTTCGTTTAGTTATGGCATTTCAGCTCAGGATGTGATTGCGTTTAACAAATATCTGAAAGCTTCGTTGGGCGCAAGATACAGCCAGGCAAATGGTGTGGCGGCAAATGTGGCTTCGTCAATTAACGGTGGTGTTTTTGACCCAATGGCCGGAATTATCGTAACTCCTGTAGAGAATGTCAACTTTTTTGCCTCGTATGCTACTACTACTTCGCTTCGCAATGCTACCAGTCTGCTTGAAGATGGAACTCCGGTGGGTGAAGCTAAAGAAAAACAATTCGAATTTGGCGTGAAATCGGAGTGGTTTCAAGACCGACTACGCTTCAATCTTACTTTCTTTAATTTATTGAACGATAATCTTACCTACGAAATTCTGAATAACGCGCTTCAAGGCACCGGACGTTATTTGAAAGTTGGAGAACTGACTCGTAAAGGTTTAGAAGCAGAGCTTACGGGGCGGTTATTACCTACATTGGATGTTGTGATGGGCTATGCTTATCTCGACGCGCAATATCAGAATAGTCCAAGCTATGTCAACGGTTCTTCGCCTATGAATACCGCAAAACATACGGCTAATGGATGGGTCAATTACACAATACCAACTTCAGCGCTCAAAAATCTCTCTTTCGGACTTGGAGCTTATTATGTGGGAGCGCAAGCATTGGCAGAATATACACAGCGTGAAATAGCCGGACATCAGATTCAGCCCAACACCCGCCCGTTTCTTACCGACCCCTATACTACTGTTAATTTCCAAATGGGATATGCGTTGAAGAACATTCAACTACGGCTTTTTGTTAATAATGTGCTGAATCAGATTGGTTATACCGCATATTATCGCGGAGGTTATCTTAACCCAACCGCCCCAAGAAACTTTGCACTCAACGTGAATTATAAATTCAATTAATAAATAGAAATGAACAGAAAAGGAAAGAAAAGTATCAATTATATCATGCGCGCTTTACACCGCGACATCGCATTCATTACCATTGGTTTTACCATCGTGTATGCCCTTAGCGGCATGTTGCTTGTTTATCGAAATACGGATTTCTTGAAATCAGAGAAAAATTTTGAGAAAACAATTGAGAAAAATCTTAAACCAGACAGATTAGGACAAGAACTTGGTATCAGAGGGCTTAAAGTGGAAAAAGAAGAAAATGGTGTGATGTTTTTTAAACAAGGAGTGTATAATGCAACTACCGGTGAGACTAAATTCTCCAAAAAAGTGTATCCGCTTGCGGTAGAAAAACTTGTTGACCTCCACAAGATGAACGGAAAAAATAAGTTGCATTGGGTTTCCACTGCCTACGGCGCAATGCTTTTCTTTCTTGCTTTTTCTGCTTTCTTTATGTATAACAAAGGTTCATCGCTTCGCCGAAGGTCGTTTGCGATGGTCGGGTTAAGTGTCGGAATTTTATTGTTAGTTATCTATATTTTGTAAGCCCTGAGAGGAGAGTGGACGTTCTAACCACTCTCTTTTCTATTTTAAAATAAAGACTTCGAAGGCAAATCCTTGAAAATTACCCTCGTTTTTACTATCTTTGCACTCTTTTTTGTAGCTTTCGGCAAATAATGACTGAAACACAAAAAATAAATAGCTATAAAACTGATTTACAAACGAAAAGAAAATAGATAATCATTATGTTCGAATCATTAAGCGACAGGCTGGAACGGTCATTTAAGATACTGAAAGGTGAAGGAAAAATTACGGAAATTAATGTTGCCGAAACATTGAAAGATGTGCGGAAAGCATTGCTCGATGCCGACGTTAACTACAAAGTAGCAAAAACATTTACCGACACTGTAAAAGAGAAAGCCATCGGGCAGAACGTGCTTAACGCGCTGAAACCTCAGCAGTTGATGGTGAAAATAGTGCATGATGAGCTGACACTGCTCATGGGTGGAAGCACCGTAGATGTCAATCTGAAAGGTTCACCTGCCGTTATTCTGATGTCGGGTTTGCAGGGTTCGGGTAAAACAACTTTCTCGGGCAAATTGGCTAATATGCTGAAGACCAAACGAGCCAAACATCCTTTGCTTGTGGCGTGCGACGTGTATCGCCCTGCCGCTATCGAGCAGTTGAAAGTGCTTGGTGACCAGCTCGAAATTCCGGTTTATACCGACGAAGACAATACAAATCCGGTAAAAATAGCTCAGGATGCTATCAAACATGCCCGTGATAGAGGTTACGATGTGGTGATAGTGGACACTGCCGGCCGTTTGGCTATTGACGAGCAGATGATGAACGAAATTTCAGCAATCAAACAAGCGATTTCACCACAGGAAATTCTTTTTGTGGTGGACGCAATGACCGGACAAGATGCCGTAAATACAGCCAAAGAATTTAATGAGCGTTTGAACTTTGATGGGGTTGTGCTTACCAAACTTGATGGCGACACCCGCGGTGGCGCGGCGCTCTCCATTCGCTCCGTCGTAGAGAAGCCAATTAAGTTTGTCGGTACCGGTGAGAAAATGGATGCGCTGGATGTGTTTCACCCCGAACGTATGGCCGACCGTATTCTCGGAATGGGTGATATTGTTTCGCTGGTTGAGCGTGCGCAAGAGCAATATGATGAAGAAGAAGCGCGCCGTATTAGCAAGAAAATTGCCAAGAATCAATTCGACTTTGACGACTTTATGTCCCAAATTCAGCAAATCAAGAAAATGGGTAACATCAAAGATTTGGCTGCTATGATTCCGGGCATGGGCAAAGCAATAAAAGATGTGGATATTGATGATGACGCTTTCAAAGGTATTGAGGCTATTATTAATTCGATGACTCCTTTTGAACGACAAAATCCCGCTTCGATCAACGGAAGCCGTAAAAACCGAATTGCCAACGGCAGCGGCAGCACCATCGTTGAAGTCAACCGTTTGTTAAAACAATTTGATGAAATGAGCAAAATGATGCGAATGGTTTCGGTAAAGCAAAAAATGCCGAAAATGAAGAAGAAAAGATAGACACGCGCAGCTCACTCATTCATTTTACAGAAAATCTATTCAAAAAGAAATTAACTGAAAAATTCTATTCAAAATGCAAATAATAGATGGTAAACTTATTTCTCAGCAAATAAAAGCTGAAATTGCCGAAGAAGTAAAAGCGATTGTAGCAACAGGTAAGCGCGCGCCTCATCTTGCCGTTATTATTGTTGGCCACGATGGCGGAAGCGAAACTTATGTGGCAAGCAAAGTGAGATCATGTGAAGAGGTCGGTTTTCGTTCAACAAAAATTGCCTTTGATGATACAATTACCGAAGCGGAATTGCTCGCTAAAATAGAAGAACTGAATCAGAATGACGATTTGGATGGCTTTATTGTTCAGTTGCCTTTGCCAAAACACATCTCGGAGCAAAAAGTTATTGAAGCCATTGATTACCGTAAAGATGTGGATGGCTTTCATCCCATCAATGTTGGACGTATGTCAATCGGATTGCCTTGCTATGTGTCGGCTACACCTTATGGCATTATGGAGCTGTTGAAGCGCTATGACATCCCTACTTCGGGAAAACATTGCGTAGTAATCGGGCGCAGCAACATTGTAGGTAAACCGATAGCGGCTCTTATGATGCAAAAATCCATTCCCGGAGACGCTACTGTTACGGTTTGTCATAGCCGCACAAAAAATCTGAAAGAATTTACTTTGCAGGCAGATATTATTATCGCAGCTTTGGGTAGTCCCGAGTTTCTCACCGGCGATATGGTGAAAGCGGGTGCTGTGATTATTGATGTTGGTACTACTCGTGTCCCATCATCCGAGACAAAAAGTGGTTTCCGGCTGAAAGGCGATGTGAAATATGATGAAGTAGCGTCGAAAGTATCGTTCATCACGCCTGTTCCCGGTGGTGTAGGTCCAATGACCATCGTGTCGTTGCTGAAAAATACGCTTTTGGCTGCAAAAGGAGAGATTTACGGAAAGTAATAATAAGCACTTAAATGAGCTTTGAGAGTATTATAAAAAAACTCCGACGGGTATTTACCTATCGGAGTTTTTTGTTTCTTTGAGTTTTTTGCATCGGAAAATCCGTAACATCGTGATGAAAATCCGTTTGTCGGCGTGCAATGGCAAAAACCGAGGTATTGATAGCTAACGCCAAATCCTGAATGGAATCTATCTTGTATTGATTCAAATAACGTTTGCCACGCGATTGATGTATCGAGTAAAACTGTTGAACCTACACTTCTCATAGCTTGTTTGGTGAGGTGAGTAGTTACAGCTTTTTCAATTCACTCAGCAGGAATGCTTTTGTTTTAATTCCCGAATATCGCGCCACCTCCTTGCCATCTCTGAAAACGATTAGTGTCGGGATGCTTCGGATGCCGTATTTCGCGGCTATTCCCTGATTTGCATCCACATCCAGCTTGCCAACTGCAAAACTTCCATCGCTTGCGCTCGCTACATCATTGAGAATGGGCAACATCATTTTGCAAGGAGCGCACCACGCCGCCCAGAAATCTACTAAAATCAGTTTGCCACGGAGTTGTTGATTGAAGTTCTTATCGTTTAACGTCAGTATGCTTGCGTCTGCCTCCACCACCGACATGTTTTTAAGTTTCTGACGGGAGTAGAATACCAAAAGCAAAAACGCAAGACCAATGATTACGATAATTAATAGCGCTGTTTTCATTTTTTTTTTTTTTTTTGATTAAATATTGTTGTTGAATTTATTACATTAGAATCACTTGTATGTTAACGCTTCAGCTCATTAAAAGTTTATTTGAAGCGCGGTAAATCCAAAAAATGATATTGAATGAGTATGGATAGTGCAAAAATGATTGAGAAAAAATCTATCTTTGTAAATGAAAACATGCGAACAAGTGTCGATTGGCTATTTTTGAAAATATCAATGATTCGTTTGCCGATTTATTTCCAATTTCTTCGTTTTTAATCTGACTAAATGCGATAATTATGCTTAAAAATGACTTGTCTGCCGATTTAATGCTCTCAATCATTGAGAGTGAAGAAAATACACTTGAGTTTATCGCCGGGATAAAGTGGGGTGAAGGATTCGTGTGTCGGAGTTGTGGAAACACAAACTATTGTTCGGGCAAGCGACCACATTCGAGG
>CAZMQV010000097.1:0-8929 GCA_964568675.1 uncultured Paludibacter sp. | reverse complement strand
AGGACTTCGGGCGGGGTAATTATGCAGTTTTAAGTTTTACCGGACAGCAATAATTCGAAAGAAATAGTTCATATAAAAGAAGACCCGATTTCGTAGTGAAACCGGGTCTTTCTTTTTCGTTGGAATATGGAATTCGCTCTATTTGGTTACTTTTTCCAAACGTTTCATCATCGAGAAAATGAATAAGGCAGAAATGATGCAACATACGAAGAACACGCCCCACAAGATGTAGAGGTCAACGCGCCCCCAAAGCAAACTACCCACAAACAGCAATTTGTTGCCAATGGCAGTAGCAAGAAGCCAGCCACCTTGCATCAAGCCCTGGAAACGTGGAGGCGCTACTTTTGATACAAACGAAAGACCCATCGGGCTTAGGAACAATTCGGCGATTGTCAGAATCAAATAACTGCTCATCAACCAATAGGGTGAGATACGCGAAGTTTCGGGCACTGCCGACCCTCCAAGCATATAAGGCGAAATCAGATTGAGCGAGCCTACGAGTAGCAATACAAAGCCCAAGCTGGCGATTATCATACCAAAACCAATTTTACGTGGCGTTGATGGCTCTTTTCCTTTGCTGTTGAGGTAGCTGAAAAATCCCATTACTACCGGTGTGAGCGACACGATAAAGAGCGGATTGAACGACTGGAATACTTCGGGAGCAATGGGGTTAGTTGCGCCGGCTTTTTCAACAAAATAGTAGCAAATCGCACCAAAAACAACTGTTAACGCCGCACCAATTACGCGATAGCGCAATGTGGATTTGCTTCTTAGCATCAATACGACACCCGAAATGGTGGCGATAACACACAGAATTGACTCTAAATTGAAGAACAAATTGGTAAATGGACCAACTTCTTTAGCGGTGTAGTCGCGTGCGAAGAAAGTGAGTGTCAATCCATTCTGATGGAACGACATCCAGAAGAAAATGACTACTACGAAAACAAGTATCAGCGATATTACCCGTGGGCGTTCTTCTTTTGTGGCGATTTGGAACATATAAGCTACAAATGCGACGAATAGTCCGATTGCCATCCCGAATTTGTAATCGAGTGTAGGAATCAGCTGAATCAGAAATGCTGTTACGCCCATCGAAAGCAGAGAAATTATGAGCGCCCTTCCAGTATTTGCCGATTGAGCATTGATGGTATTGCTTTGTTTGTCAACTACCTTGGCTACTGATTTCGAAGGCAAAGATTTGTTGAAAATAACATAAACTAACAACGAAACAATCATAGCTCCGGCAGCAACTGCGAATGCGAGGTTGTAGCCTTTGGAGAAAACATCGAGATACTGATTGGCAAATGCGGTGAGGTCGGTTACGGGTTGTCCGTTAAGCACAGCCTTGTCTGCCAATTTTTGAAGCTCGGCTGTGTTGCCCAATTTTCCGTTGATAAGCTGATGTGCCAAAGCAGGGATACTACCATCGTGGATAAATCCATGAGTTTTCAACCACCAGTTTCTAACTCCGGTAGCCACAAAAGGCGCGAAAAATGCTCCGATATTGATACCCATGTAGAAAATCATAAACGCCGCGTCGCGAAACTTAGCGTATTTTTCATCGTCATAAAGTTGACCCACTACTGCCTGAAGATTGCCTTTGAAAAAGCCGTTGCCCAGCGAAATGACCAAAAGCGCAAGCATGGTGCCGGTGAGCGACATACCCGGCAGCGCAATCAGCACATAGCCGAGAAACATAATTACTTGCCCCCAGAAAATCACTGTTTTGTACTTCTTAGACCAGTCGGCAAGTGTGCCACCCACGAGCGCGAGTGCATAAATAGCGAAATAAAACCAGCTGTAATATTCGCCGGCGTCAGCTTCGGTCAATCCGTATTTGACCTGAAGGAATAGTACAAGAATCGCCATCATGGTGTAGAAGCCAAAGCGTTCGCCCATGTTGGTGAAAAATGCAACTAATAATCCTTTTGGATGGTTTTTTAGCATAAAAATTTGATATTTAATTGATTATATTGTTTCTCCGGTTCTTGTCTGTTTTAAACGACTACAAATATAGACAATTTAATTTGAATTTAACAAAGGCTGAATTAATTAAGGCTGTGTTAATTAATGGTTAAACTTACGATAAAATTCATTGGCTTACGGATTAAAATGTAACTTTGTAACAGAGTGATAAAAAATACTGTCCGAATGAAAAATATATTGTTCAAACTCTTGCTTATGCTTTCAATTTTTAATATTGGAAACTCCATGGCGCAATCTTTTTATTTGCTGAAAAAAACGGGTTTAGAAACATCTTTTCAGCTGAATGATACGCGTTCTATTCGCTTTTCGAATGGAAGCCTGGATGTGAACTTGCACAATGGCACTATTAGTTCGCATCTTATCAACGACATTCAACGCATAAGTTTCTCTCCTTCTACCGGAGTTGACCATCCATTGGCAAAGAAAATCGTTGAAGTATTTCCGATTCCGGCTGACGACAAGTTTTACTTGAGATTCGATGATGCTGTTTCTACGTCGCGTATGCAGATTACAGCAAAATCAATTGATGGAAAAATTATTTTCTCAGATTCACAGTCATCGCCCACCGAATTGATTACAATTGATGCCTCGCGCTGGAAAAGTGGAATCTACTTGCTGTTTGTCAACGACGGTAAAAATACTTATATCGAAAAGCTGATAAAAAAATAATACATTTGAAATATGAAAAAACCAATACTTTTGCTCGTTCTCGCATCGTTTTGTGCTGTCCTGATTCAAGCGCAGGACTCACTTTTTATTTTCAAAAATAATCAGGTGGTTTGGAAGAACGCCACTACCGAAGTGGATAGCATTACATTTAAAACTATAAATAAACCTGCAAAGCCGGTTTTTAATTCATTTGGTTTTGAAAAGGCAAAGAATAGTGTGATGCTACAAGATGTGCATTGCAACATCAATAATCTGAATGTTACTGCCGATATGCCTTTGTGGAGTAGAACGCTGATAGCTACTTTTACCACCGACGCCGGCAATACGGTGAAAGTAAAAAGTTTGAAACAGATTAACGGTGTTACAAAAAATGATTTCACATCGCCAGTTGTTTATACCATTACCACAGCCAAAGGCGAGTCTGCTCAATACACCGTGCAGATTAATTGGATTACCGGGCTACCCGAAATATCAATCAATACGCTAAACTCCGCCCCAATTCTGGATAAAGAAAACTATGTGCGCGCTTACGTGCAAATTGATGGCAAAGGCTTTTATCCGAATTTTGCCGATTCAACAGGCATTCGTGGCAGAGGAAATACTACTTGGGGAATGCCAAAGAAACCCTATCGCCTTAAACTGGACAAAGATGGAACTCCTTTCGGACTTCTACCCGAGAAAGACTGGATACTGCTGGCAAACTACATTGACCCCACTCATTTACTTAATTCAGTGGCTTTGACCGCCGGGCAAATGATAGGGCTACCTTTCACACATCATGTGGTGCCCGTTGTGCTTCGGTTGAATGGAAAATATCAAGGCGTATATACCTTCACCGAACACAAAGAAGTTTCGAAATCACGAGTTAATATCGACAAGAAAAATGGAGTGTTATTTGAACTGGATACCAATTACGACGAAGATTTTAAATTTCGTTCGTTTGGATACAACCTTCCGGTGATGTTTGCCGCCCCCGACCTAAATGATTTTCAAGAGCCTGAACGAAGTCAAAAGTTTGAGACTTTCCAAAATTATTTTACGGATTTGGAAATCGCGTTGAAGGATAAAACATTCCCGAATAATAATTACCGTGATTTGATAGATGTAGAATCGGTTGCCAAATTTCTGGTGATTTATGACCTCACGCACAACATGGAGCTAAACCACCCTAAAAGCACCTATCTATTTAAGGATGTGAATAAAAAATTTGTTATGGGTCCAATTTGGGATTTCGACTGGGCTTATGGATACGAAGGAACCTACCGCCACTTCGCAAGCTACGATGTGCCGGTGTTGAAAAAAATAACTTCCGGATCCACCGGTACCGATTTTTTCAACCGCTTCTTTGACGACCCCGCGTTTCGAACTTTGTATAAAAACACTTGGGCTACTTTCAAATATACCTACTTGAATGCGCTTCTGAAATACATCGACGATAATGCTGAAAATATAAAAGAGGATCAGATTTTAGATAGGATTACCTGGGGCAATGGCACAAGTAATTATCCGAACAAAATTACCGAATTAAAAACTTGGCTGCAAAACAGGGCTGTGTATATCGAGACCCGAATAGATGGTTGGTAATATAGCCGAAAGCTTCGTGCTTGTTACTTAGTCTGATTTCTATTATAAAAAAATTCATACCCTTTCTCACGCAATTATTTCAATAGAAACAACTAATTTTTACGGAAAAATAAAAATATCAATCAAACGCTATGAAACGAAGTTACGTATTATTCCTTCAAATCCTTTTTTCATTATGGCTTTTTGGACAAGCCAATCAAACTCAACTTACCAATCTCCCTACATTCTACATCAATACCTTGAACTCGGAGCCTGTTATAATAAAGGATACCTATCTCAAAGGGAAGCTGACAATTGTAAGCACTGATGTTACGGAAGCATTTGCAGACTCATTGGAAATTAAAGGTAGAGGCAATTCCACTTGGACAATGCCCAAAAAACCTTACCGAATTAAGTTGAATAAAAAAGCATCGCTACTAAACAGACCGGCAAAAGAAAAAAGCTGGGTGCTACTTGCTAATTATTGCGATAAAACTTTGATGCGCAATGCTGTGGCATTCAAAATAAGCGAATTGGTGGGGTTGGAGTTTACACCTACCGCGCGTTTTGTGGATGTAGTTCTTAACGATCAATTTCTGGGAAATTATATGCTCAGCGATCAAATGGAAGTTGCAAAAGGAAGAGTAGATGTGGAAACGCAAAAAACTACCGACATCACAGAGCCTAACATCACCGGAGGTTATTTGTTGGAGATTGACGGTTTCGCTTCATCCGAACCAAAATATTTCGTAACCAACCGGAAAATGCCAATAACGGTAAAATATCCAAAGGATGATGAAATCAACGAAGCGCAGTTCAATTATATCTCAAATTATACAAAGAATTTTGAAAACATACTTTTCTCAAATAATTTTACAGACCCTACTGCCGGTTATCGCGCTTATGTTGACGAAAATTCTCTGATTAACTGGTATATAGCAAGCGAATTTACGGGAAATTCAGATTCATTCTGGAGTACATATATTTATAAGAAGAGAAATGATCCAAAATTCTATTTTGGTCCGATGTGGGATTATGACATTGCTTTCAACAACGATTATCGCTTGGGCGATGCCACTAAAAAACTAATGCGCGAATATGCTCACGACCCAAAGACATGGATCAAACGTTTCTGGGAGGATCCCTGGTTTCAGAATGCGGTAAGGGCGAGATGGAAACAGCTGGTGGACAACGGGATTGAAACTACCATACTTAATTATATCGATGAAACTTCGCAATTGCTCCAACAATCCCAACAACAGAATTTCAATAAATGGAATATCCTTGATATGGTAGTGTATCGCGAAGTTTATACTTTTCCTACTTACGACCAAGGTGTTGACTATCTGAAATCTTACATTTCAAATCGAATAGCATTTCTAAATAATGGATTTGTAGCTGATAATCAGCAACCTGTGAAAACTCCGTTTGTGCCTGAAACAAACGCTTACTACAATATTGTAAACAAACGTTCGGGCAATGCCGTTGATTTGAGCAATGAAGCAAATACGGATGGCACGAAACTGATTCTTACGACGGTGGAGAATGGTAAAAAATCGCAACAATGGCGAATGAATGACATCGGAAATGGAAACTATACTATCGTCAATCGCGAAAATAGTAAAGCAATCAAAGCTACAGGTGTGCTTGGTGCCAGTATTTATGCCGATGTGTTAAGTAGTTCAAATTCATTTGCCTGGGAATTCCCAACAACAAATCTCGATGATTATTATGGTGTTATCAATCAAAATACAGGTTTTGGATTTAATAATGCCGGTGGTTCTATCATTAGTGGAAATTCGCTAATAGAATGGAATAGTAATATCAATACGAGCGATAACTCGAAATTTAGATTTACGAAGTTGGTTGAAACCGGTATCGATACGTTTGCTCCGGATAGTCGGATTGTTGAGGTGCTTTATAATCCGGGCACTCAGTTTGTGAAACTTGCAAATAAGAATTTTTCAAACTCAAGCGTATCAATAGAAATATACTCGATGAATGGATCAAAACTATTGTCGAACAAATATTACGATACGAAAAGCGAACTGAACGTCGGCGCGATGGCAAACGGGGTTTATCTGGTTCGTGTTCAATCGGGGGAACAAAGTTATGTGGGTAAATTTGTGAAGTACTAATAAAAAGCAGAAGCAGTATATATTCAAACAAAAAAAAGATGTTCAACACGGTTTGAACATCTTTTTTTTGCATACGATAGCTTTTTTATTTAATTTTGAAAAAAAATCTCCATGTCAAATCGTTTCAATCTTTATAGAAAAATGAATATCGAACAATTTAATCATATCTTTTTTATCGGAATTGCAGGGGCGGGCATGAGTGCCATCGCGCAATATCTGAGTGGAACCGGAAAAAATGTTGGAGGAAGCGACCGCTATTTTCTTCCCGATACGCCCAACGACACGCGCCTGAAATTGGAAGCTGAAGGCATAAAATGTTTTCTTCAGGATGGAAGTGGAATTACTGCCGAAACCGACTTGGTGGTAGTTTCTACAGCCATTGAAGACACGGTGTATGAAGTGCAAAAGGCGAAAGAACTTGGCATTGCCATTCTGAAACGCTCACAGGTATTGGCGCTTATAGCAGAAAGTAAGAAAACAATTGCTGTGGGAGGCACGTCGGGCAAAAGCACCACTACCGCTATGATTTTTGACATCATGCAACATGCCGGTCTCAATCCAAGTATTATCAGCGGCGCAGGTCTTACGAGCATCATTCGCGAAGGTAAAATTGGGAACGCGAAAGTGGGACGCGGCGAATGGCTTATCATAGAGGCGGATGAAAGTGATGGCTCTATTGTGCAATATCATCCCGAAATCGGCTTGTTGCTCAATGTTGAAAAAGATCATCAGGAGATTGATGAGTTGATGCAAATATTCGCTACTTTCCGCGACAACACCCGCGATATCTTCATTGCCAACCAATCCAATGCTTTAGCGCGAAAAATTAGCAATAATATGTCAAATGATTTTTCGGTTGATGAGGGGGTAAACTGTGGTTACAAAGCCAAAAATTTCACGCAAGATGGTTTCCGTATTCGTTTTGATGTTAATGGTTTTGTGGTAGAATTGAATACTGTGGGGCGTCATAACATGGAAAATGCCTTGGCGGCGATTGCCGTAGTCAATCGTTTGGGGGTAAGTATTCCTATAGCTGCCGAAGCGCTTGCAAAGTATGAAGGCATTTATCGCCGGCATCAGATTGTCGGGGAGAAAAGCGGAGTTATCCTTATTGACGACTACGCCCACAATCCTGCGAAGTGTGCTGCCTCCATTGTTGCTTGCCAGCCCATTGCCCCAAAACTTGTAGCTTGGTTTCAGCCTCACGGCTACAAACCCACTCGTTTTCTTCGTGCCGATTTTGTAAAAGAGATTGCGGCTTCGCTACGTCAGGAAGATGAAATATGGATGAGCGAAATTTTCTATGCCGGAGGTTCTGCCGAAAAAGATATTTCGGCCAACGACCTCATTGAAGATATCCGACATCTTGGTAAGAATGCTTATTTTGTAGCGGATAGAAGCAAATTTGTCGAAGCGGCGCGTTCGCATCTGGCTCCGGGCACTGTATTGCTGCTTATGGGCGCGCGCGATCCAAGTCTCGAGTATTTCGCATCGGAAGTTTTAGCGGCGTTATAAGCTACATGTAGCATTTGGGAAGAGTTGTGTTTTTGAAACCAAAGCATCCCCTTTTAGACCGCTTGCATCGCCTGCGCAAAACTGCCAAGTTATGACTTCGGCAAAAAAGAACTTATGTGTAACTGATGCGAGAGTAAGCATTTTATAGTCTGCGTTAGCGTTGCCGGTTTGCATGGGATGATTGAATGGCTGTGCAGAATGTTTCCGAAACTGAAATCTCCCATCAACAGGTAGCAGTCTTCTCTTACCAATTTTATTCAAAAAAATATCAGAAAAATCGGCCATCATGTATTGTCATGATAATTTCGCCCGGATGTTGATATGCTTTAGCTCTTATAATCCCGATTTTTATCCGGTTTTTATGTAAAGCTCTTTCAGGGACAGTCCAATCAGAGATTCCGATATATTGTTGAAGCCAAATCGCCAAATGAAATTTTCCTGTCGCACTTACCAGGGCTAAAAAGCTGCGCATACAATATTGATTCCACAGCAGTGAGAAATAGATTTGTTTCGAAACATTTTCATTTCTCACCTAGTGCAAACTAATTTTGTATCGATACATTTTCATTTTATTGAAGTTTAAAATGGTTTTGTCTCGATACATTTCTATTTCTACAAAAATTTGTGGTGTTTGTCTCGAAACATTTTTATTTCAAACAAAGTTAGAATGGTTTTGTCTCGAAACATTTCTATTTCTACAAATATTGTGGTGTTTGTAACGAAACATTGTGTGGTTATTGAAGTTTAAAATGGTTTTGTCTCGAAACATTTCTATTTCAAACAAAGTCAGAATAGTTTTGTATCGAAACATTGTGTGGTTATTGAAGTTCAAACTAATATTGTATCGAAACATTGTGTGGTTATTGAAGTTTGAAATGGTTTTGTATCGATACATTGTGTGGTTATTGAAGTTCAGAATAGTTTTGTATCGATACATTTTCATTTTATTGAAGTTTGAAATAGTTTTGTATCGAAACATTTCTATTTCTACAAAAGTCAGACGAGTTTTGTATCGAAACATTTGGCCATTTCGAAGATTCCGGTTTATCGGAAAGCCA
>CAZMQV010000096.1:0-9076 GCA_964568675.1 uncultured Paludibacter sp. | reverse complement strand
GATAAAATTAAGTTTAAGGGATATGCTTTTCAGATTGAAATGAAATTTACTGCATATAAATGTGGTTTTGTATTGAAAGAAGTTCCAATTATTTTTATCAATAGACGCTTGGGGACATCCAAAATGAATAGTGGTATATTTGGTGAGGCATTTGGAGGTGTCATTCAGATGAAGTTTAAGAGTTATTCAAGAAAATTTCCACAGAAAAAATAGTTTTAATTATAAGTTTTTTTTTCGATAATTATTCACTGATAAAATTGAGAAAGTTATGAAAAAACTAATTTCGAATGCAAAGATTATCAATGAAGGAAAAGTTTTCATTGGTTCTGTACTAATTGAAAATGAATATATATTAAAAGTATATTCAGAAGATGACGTAATTAATATTGAAGATGCATGTGAGAAAATTAACGCGTCAGGGCTTTGGTTGATTCCTGGGGTTATTGACGATCAGGTGCATTTTCGGGAGCCGGGATTGACTTATAAAGGAGATATTTTTTCGGAAAGTAAGGCTGCTGTCGCGGGTGGAATTACTTCATATATGGAAATGCCAAATACAAAGCCGCAAACTACGACTTTAGGGCTTCTTGAAGAAAAGTTTTCGCTTGCCGCTAATAGATCGATGGCTAATTACTCTTTCTATTTGGGAGCTACGAATACCAATTTGAATGAATTGGTGAAAGTAGATCCACGAAAAGTCTGTGGAATTAAAGTTTTCATGGGTTCATCTACCGGGAATATGTTGGTAAATGACCTTGAATCATTAAAACGGATATTTTGTGAGGCTACTACACTTATCGCAACTCATTGTGAAGATGAAAATATTATTAAACACAATTTGGAATACTATAAGGCAATTTACAGCCAAAAAATTGGATGTGAATTTCATCCGTTGATTCGATCGGAGGAGGCTTGTTACGCTTCGTCGTCTTTTGCTGTAAGTTTAGCCCAAAAATATAATTCGCGACTTCATATTCTGCACCTGTCCACTGCTAAGGAAATGTCTTTGTTTGACAATTCAAAACCATTGAAAGAAAAACGAATTACAGCTGAAGTGTGTGTGCATCATCTCTGGTTTTCGGAGTTGGATTATGAAAAATATGGAAGTCGAATTAAATGGAATCCTGCAATCAAAAAAGAATCGGATAGGTTAGCTTTAATTGAAGCTTTGAAGAGTGATAAACTGGATGTAGTAGCTACTGACCATGCGCCACATAGCTGGAGTGAGAAAGAAGGAACGTGCTATAATACCGCTTCTGGGGGACCATTGGTGCAACATTCATTGATAGCAATGTTGCAATTAGCTAAAAAAGGTGTTTTTTCAATAGAAAAAGTCGTAGAAAAAATGTGTCACGCACCAGCTGAACTTTATCGTATAGATAAAAGAGGATATATTCGTGAAGGTTATTTTGCCGATTTGGTGTTAATTAATCCTGCTTCACCTCAGGAAGTAACTAAAGAGAATATCTATTATAAATGTGGCTGGTCTCCATTTGAGGGAGAAACGTTTGATTCAAAAGTTGTAAGCACTTACATAAATGGCGAGTTGGTTTACAATCAGGGTAAATTTGATGATTCAGTTCGTGGACGAAGGTTGGAGTTTAACTATTGATGAGCTTATCATCATTTTCCTGAAACAAATTGTAAAAACAAAATGGAAATTATTATACTGTTAATTCTTATAATATTAAATGGTTTTTTTTCGCTTTCAGAAATAGCAATTGTTTCGGGAAAAACCACTAGGCTGGAGCAGATGAGGAATGCAGGGCGCAAAGGCGCTGCCACCGCACTCAAATTAAGAGAGGATTCAGAAATGTTTCTTTCCGCTGTTCAGGTGGGGATAACATTGATAAGTCTGATTACAGGTGCTTATGGAAGTGTTAGCGTATCAGCATATCTGATGCCATTAATTGAAATGGTGGTACTGCTGAAGCCTTATGCCTATGTTATTTCAATATCAGTTACCATGATAACGATAACGTATATATCTATCGTATTAGGTGAATTGGTGCCAAAAACAATAGCACTTTCCAATCCGGAAAAAGTGGCTTCGGTAGTAGCGCCTATCATCCGCTTTTTTAGTAAGCTGTTTTATCCTTTTGTCAAACTTCTTTCTGGCTCAACTAAGTTAGTTACAAGTGCTATTGGTGTTGAAAAACAAGCCGAACACATGACAGAATATGAGTTGCGGCAGATGATTAAAACCGCTTCGGTGGAAGGAGTAATTGAAGAAGAACAGACGGATATCCATGAAAATGTTTTTCATTTTTCTGACAAAAGAGCGATGCACTTGATGACTCATCGAATAGAAATAGAATGGATAGATTTGAATGACAATGAGGAGGTGTTACGTGCAGAAATAAACACATGTCAACATAGCAAGGTGATATGTGCTCGTGAATCACTTGATCATCTTTGTGGTGTGTTAAATACACGTGATTACTTTAAAGCAACAATTGCCGGAGAAAATTTTTCGGTTGAAGATCTTGTTGTGCAGCCGGTAGTAATTCATGAAAAAACACCCGCACCAAGTGTGTTGAAGTTGTTGAAGCAAAACAGCACGCATCTTTGCGTGGTTGTTGATGAATATGGCGATTTTGAAGGAATCGTAACTTTACATGATATTATGGAGAACTTTATTGGATTAATTCCCGATGAAGGAGAGACGGAAGAACCTCATTATTTTGTCAGGGATGATGGCTCGGTACTCATTAATGGCGACACGCCAATTGAAATTCTCGGGCATATAATTGAAGATTTTAATGTGGATTTTGAACAGATTGATTATTCTACAGTTGCAGGGTTTATTATCGATCGTATAAATGAAATACCTAAAGAAGGTGATAAATTGCAATATCATGAATATGAATTTGAGATAATGGATATGGATAGTAATAGAATAGACAAAGTGTTGATTTCGCGAAAAAATGAACATGAAGAAGATTGAAAATTAGATGTCAAATAATGAAAAAAAATATAATATTCCCAATCATTTTGCTTGTTTTGTTATCAGCTTGTACTAGAAGAAAACAGAATAATTACATCTATAATCAGGGCTCAGTTTTTGGAACATATTATACCATAACCTATTTACAGCCCAAAGGTTTGGATTTACAATCAAAAGTTGAGGCAAAATTTGATGAATTTGATTTGTCTCTTTCCACTTTTAATCCGGAATCAATTATTTCAAAAATTAATAGGAACGTAGCCGGTGTGATTACGGATCAATATTTTGAAGAAATGTATAACATGGCACGGATAGTTTCTGAGAAAACAGATGGAGCCTTTGATATCACTGTGGCTCCACTTGTTAATGCTTGGGGTTTTGGTTTTGGCAATCATGAACATAAAACCGAACCTGATGTTAAAGCAATAATGCCATTCATCGGATACAAAAAAATTGACATTAAGAATAATCGACTTATGAAAACCGATAATCGGATAATGCTCGATGCAAGTGCGATAGCAAAAGGGCAAAGTTGTGATGTGATTGCGCGATTACTTGAAGAAAATGGATGCAAAAATTTTATGATTGAAATTGGTGGTGAGGTATATTGTAAAGGTGAAAATCCGAAAGGTGAAAAGTGGCATATTGGAATTGACAAACCAGGTGATGACCCGGCTAATGAAAACAATGATCTTCAAACTATCCTGGCGATTACTGATGTAGGAATGGCTACTTCGGGTAACTACCGTCAATACTATTATTTGAATGGAAAAAAGTATGCCCACACCATCGATCCGCGAAGTGGATTTCCTATAAATCACAGTTTGTTGAGTGCCACTGTAATAGCTCAAACATGTATGCAAGCAGATGCTTACGCCACTGCGTTTATGGTTTTAGGGGTAAAACGAAGTTTGGAGATTTGTAAAGCAGACCCGAATGTAGAATGTTATTTGATTTCTTCGAGTAGTAATGGGAATCTGAAGATAGATTATTCGCCCGGTTTTGAGAAGTATTTCTCAAAGGAGTAAAAATTATCGGACCTTGAATTAAAGATAGTATTGTTAACTCTGTTTTCTTATAAAAAAATCAAATTAAATTTCTAAATTGATATTAATTTGCTAATTTTGCAAGCTAAAATTCATTATGAAGAAGTACGCATATATAATAGTCACTGTTGTGATGGTTTTCACCTCTTGTGGTGAATATCAAAAGCTTTTAAAATCAACAGATCCCGAATTGCAATATGACAAAGCAGTAGAGTTTTTTACAGCTAAGAAATATGATAAAGCAATATCACTGTTCAATGATGTATCATCCTACTATCGGAATACCGATCGTGCTGAATTGATAATCAATTATTTGGCTAAATCGAATATAGAAAAGAAAGACTTTTATTCCGCAGCGGAATATTATAAAACCTATATTTCGGCATATCCAAAAGGTAGCTTCATACAAGAAGCTAAATTTATGGAAGCATTCTGTTATTACAAAGATTCTCCCGAAGTGAGGTTGGATCAAGCGCCTACTTATCAGGCTATTGATGCATTTCAGCAGTTTATGGATCTTTTTCCAAAATCAGAAAGAGCCGGCGAAGCAAATAATTACCTTAGTGAGTTGAATGATAAATTAGCTCAGAAAGAGTTGATTAATTCCAACTTATACTATGATTTGGGTATATATATGGGTAATAATTATTTATCAGCTGTGATTACTGCGGAAAATGCATTAAAAAAATATCCGGCAACAAAGTTTAGAGAAGATTTGATGATAGTAGTTCTGAAAGCAAAATATCAGCAAGCTTTGTATAGCGAAGAGCAATTGTTGTCTGACCGTTATCAGGCTACAATTGATGAGGCTTATACATATAAAAATGAATATCCATCCGGTAAATTCATTTCTCAAGCAAACGAAATATTGAAAAATTCGGAAAAGAATATCCCTAAAACAAATGATTAGAATTATTTGTTTCAGATAAAGATTTAAGTAGAAATCAATAAAATATTGAATAAGATATGGAGTACAAAAAAAACAACGCGCCATCTTCCACTGTAACACGAGACATGAACTCGTTGAGCCAAAACGTTGGAAACGCTTATGAAACAGTGGCAATTATTTCAAAGCGAGCCAATCAGATAGACCAAGAACTAAAAGTGGAGTTAGACAAAAAACTTCAAGACTTTGCATCGTATGCTGATGGAATTGAAGAGGTTTTTGAAAATCGAGAACAAATTGAAATCTCGCGCTTCTATGAAAAAATGCCTAAAGCAACGTTATTCGCCATTCAAGAGTTTATTGACGATAAAGTATATTATCGTAATCCGCTGAAAGATAAACTGAAAAAGTAAATATATATTTACAGATTTTTTTAGAGAAGTTACTTACATTGTGTTAGGCAATGTATGTAACTTTTTTATGTATATAGAGGTGTTGTTAATGTATTTTCATAAGACGTTCTGGATTGCCAAGTTTTTGCGCCAAATAGGATGTTTCAGAAAAGTATTTGTTGGATTTCTTCAGAGATATCTGAGATTCAATGTAAAACACCGATTGAAATTGATACATTTGTGTTTGTTGCAATTTTTTGTACCCAATTGTATGATATTATCCTTCGTTCAATCGAAAACTTTTTTGAATAAAAAAGTTTTTGTTAGAAGGTTTGTCGAATTAATAGTTCTGTTGGGTGAAGAGTTAGGAAAAAGAAAGGCTGCTCTTTCGAGACAGCCTTACTTGAATAAACTAAGATATATAATAAGTTTTCAAATTTACCTGATTGTCGCGGCACCAAAAGCTGTCATTAGTAAATAAATAGTTGCGGCAATCATTGCGCTTACGGGTATTGTAAGAATCCATGCAACCAACAATTTCTGAGTTACTCCCCAACGTACTGCCGATAGCCTTTTCACCGATCCTACACCAATAATAGCACCTGTAATAGTGTGAGTAGTACTTACCGGAATTTTTAATATCTCAGTGAGGAAGAGCGTCAATGCCCCGGCAGTTTCAGCTACTACGCCCTCGAAAGGGGTTACTTTAGTAATTCGAGTCCCCATGGTTTTTACTATTTTCCACCCGCCCGACATTGTGCCTAATGAAATGGCAGTAAAACAAGCTATTGCTACCCAACTTGGAAGATCTGCTACCGATTCGATGCCATATCCTATTTCCGGGTGATGGTGATGAGTAGCTATGTAAGCGGCTGCAATAATACCCATCACTTTTTGTGAGTCATTAAGACCATGCCCGACACTGAATAATGCAGAAGATACTAATTGAAGTTTTTTGAACCAAGCATTCGCTTTGTGTGGATTTGCTTTTACTGAAAGCCACTGGATGATAATTGTCAATATCGAGGCCATCAGCATACCAATAAGTGGAGCTAAGATAATGAATGCTGATATATTAACAATCACACTAAGTTTTATTACTGAAAAAGATAGCCATTTGGTTATAGCAGCGCCCGCAAAGCCCCCAATCAAGGTGTGTGATGATGATGATGGGATTCCAAGCCACCAGGTAAGTAAGTTCCAGACTATTGCCGCGGTAAGGCCAGAGAAAATAATTGGTAGCGTAATGTATTCGGCTATAACTGTTTTCGATACGGTATCGGCTATACCAAATTCACCAATGATATATTTCGCGATGAAAAATGCTACAAAATTAAAAAATGCAGCCCATATTACCGCTTGTAAGGGGGTTAAAACCTTTGTAGATACAATGGTGGCAATTGAGTTGGCTGCATCGTGAAAGCCGTTGATATAATCGAATATTAGAGCTAATACGATAACTGTAATTAGTAATGTCATACTATGTATATTAGTTTCAAATAAAATATTGATGATTTATGTAAATGAAAAAGAGAAAAGTAAACCACGAGGTCTATTTTTCTCTTACAAAATTATTTATGCGTATTTTACAATGATGGTTTTTATGATTTTACCCACACTCTCTGCTACGTCAGTTGCTTTTTCGAGTTCATACATAATTTCTTTCGTTTTAATCAATTCCACAGCGTCGGTGCTGTTCTTAAACAAATCGATGAGGAAATGTTCATAAATGTCATCGGCTTTATTTTCGATAGTGTGAAGCTCATTGCAGTAATTCTTGATATACTCAATTCTTTTTTTCAAAACATGCAACTCATCTACAGATTTTTCAATGTACAATGCGCTTTCTTTTATACAATTAGCAAGTTCCAGGGCTGCTGGAGGCAAGGCGATGGGACGGTAAAGATAGATACGCTTTGCGGCACTATTAATGAAGTCATTTACATCGTCCATTTTGGAGGATAGGTGGTTGATGTCTTCTCTGTCGAAAGGTGTGATAAATGTTACATTTAATTCATCAAAAACGCGATTGGAAAGTATATCTCCTTTGCGTTCCAATTCTTTGATTTGCTTGTAGTAGTTTTCAGCAGTTTCGGGGCTGTAATTGTTGATGAATTCAATCATTAAATCTGTAATTTCAACAATTACATCGGATAAACCTGACAAAAGAGGAAAGAATTTAGGCTCCTTTGGAGTCAATTTGCTAAAAATGGATGTTCCCATATTTTTATCTATTAGTGAATTTTTTTATGTTTAATCGTGATTTAATCAATGAATTTATATCAGTATTATTTTTTGCAAAATTACAAAAAATAAACTAATTTACCGCAGAGATACAAAAAAATATTCGAAACTATCGACAGTTGTTTATTTAGAATGGAATTGAATTGTGTTGTAATATTCTGTGGTAATTTGCAGTTAATCAATGCGATGTGTTTGCATGTTGATTTGTTTGAGTCATGTAGGAAAATTGTTTCGAGCATATTTTTTTGTTTCAATAAAAAAAATACGTACTTTTGTATAACTAATTAGTACTAATATAAATTTTTAGAAAAATGGCTTACGTAATTAATGAAGATTGTATTGCTTGTGGTACTTGCATCAGCGAGTGTCCTGTAGAAGCAATCTCTGAAGGTGATATCTATGTAATCGATGCAGACGTATGTACTGACTGTGGTACATGTGCAGATGTGTGTCCTTCAGAAGCAATACATCCAGCGTAGTGTACTGCGCGATTCGAGAAAAATTAAAAACCTATTCATTTTTTAAGTGAATAGGTTTTTTTATGTGCGCCGAGCATGACGAGTAAATTTGACGGCTCAAGTCCGTTATGGGGGCTATCAGTTGCCAACCATTAGCTAAAGGCAAGGGTGTCCATCGTGAGGTGGAATCTGAAGGAAGCCGGCGGCAAAGTTCCGGTCGGAGGAACACGAACATTATCAGGCACAAGTTGTAGGACGAGTTTGCATAACAAAACAAAATCCAATAAACTGAACAGATACAACAGTGTAAATAATGCCGATATTTGGAATGGAGGTTACTCGTCTTATCTCGGGAGGTCTCACGGACGTGCGGATGTGATTATAAATCAGAAGCATGGACAACAGTTGCCGTGAGAAGTCAGCAGAAGCCATAGTACCTAAAAAAAAAATAGTAGGGAAGGGCTGAATCTTAAGTAAGTGAAAGTAAATGAATGTTACCCAATGCAAGGCAGAAAGCAGAAAATATCAGATGATAACTCACAAGGTAAGGATAGGTCGGAAACCGAAAGCAAACTTGGAGTGCAGACTTACATGGGGATAACTGAAAACAACTTCACAACCATTGAACAAGCGGATTTTGGATTGTTAGAACAGATTCTTTCGCCAACCAATTTGAACAAGGCTTACAAACAAGTCAAGTCCAACAAAGGAAGCGGTGGTGTTGATGGATTGGCAGTAGAAGACCTACTTGACTATCTTAGAGACCACAAAGATGAATTGCTACAATCCATCATCAGGGGAAAATACAAACCTAACCCCGTTAGGCGAGTAGAAATCCCCAAAGAAGGAGGGAAGAAACGACAGTTGGGCATTCCTACTGTTGTTGATAGAGTTATACAGCAAGCGATTGCACAAATACTATCTCCAATTTACGAACCACTTTTCTCGGATAACAGTTATGGGTTTCGTCCCAAACGTAGTGCTCACGACGCATTAAAACAATGTCAGATTTACATAACAGCAGGTTATAAATATACTGTTGATATGGATTTGGAGAAATACTTTGATACAGTAAGCCACAGCAAACTGATAGAAGTATTATC
>CAZMQV010000095.1:0-9452 GCA_964568675.1 uncultured Paludibacter sp. | reverse complement strand
TGAAATTGCAGCATAAGAAAAAAAAAGAAGCTGCCCTTATGAGACAGCCTCTTGTTTTTTTAAATTAATTTGAGTTTGATAAAAGTATTAGATTAATTAATTACTTGATTGAAAGCTCTTTAATTTTACGTAGGAAATTAATCTCAATAGAAATATATTGAATTTGACCAATATTCCCTGTAAGGGATATATATTCCCTACGGGAAAAAATCAGACGATAATCTCAATCTATTGATTTATATGTCCTACGGACAAATTTAATCGGACTACAATTATTCTCCATATAATTGGAGTTTTGTAAGCAATAAAAAAAATCTCTGTCCGAGTCCAGACAGAGATTTTCATTTCTTACCCGTGAATCAAATGATCTTTTTAAGAACCAACGCTTTCATTGGTTTGAGTTTCAGCGTTGATTTTCGGTATTTTTTACCAGTCAGCAGGTCTTTGTATTTGCCTTCGGGAATTGAGAATTCTTCTTTTGAGTTTTCCAGGTTGAAAATTACGATTATTTCATCTTTTCCATCTGTTCTTGAATAGGCAAGTTTTTTGCCTTCTGTGACTAAAAACTTAAATTCGCCCAATGCAAGCACTGGATTTTCCTTCCGAAGCTTAATCAACTTTTTGTAAAACCTAAACTGCTTTTTATTGAACTTGATTTTGTCAAATTCTTTTTTGCCGGCCTGGAAATTATTCCGGTATTCATTCTCAAACTTCATTTCTTCCCACATCAGCGGCTTGCGGCAGTTTGGATCGTCAGCTCCCCACATGCCCATTTCATCGCCGTTCCAGATGTGTGGCGAACCCAATGAAGTGAACGTATGGACGAGATACAAATTCAATCTTTCGTATGCTTCTTTGTCGGGCTTTCCGGTTTTATAAGTTCCGTCTTCTTCCGGATTGGCTTTGAATTTATAGCGGTTTTTATTGTAAAAATCAGTCAGCAGTCGTGGAGCATCGTGCGAAGCGGCCACATTCATCATAGCGTATTCGTTCGTTCCGGGGATGTTATTCCATTGCAATTCCAGCGAATCACGCAATTGCGATGCATTTATTTCCGATTCAGTATTATTGAAGAAATCGCGTGCCGGCTTGTAAACTTGATAAAACATCACAGCATCAAAGACATCGCCTTTCATATACGGCGCCGGATCCATCAGTTTCAGAGGCCATTTTTCCCACCAGATTTCACCAAGCAGGTACGCATCTGGATTGATGCTTTTCACGTAGGTACGGTAATCACGCCAAAATCCCATGCCAATCTGTTCAGCCACATCCAGCCGGTAGCCGTCAATTCCTTTGGAAACATCGCCATCGGGAGCCAGCCAACGTTTCGTAACGTCAAAAATATGTTTTTTAGGGCCTTCGTGGATATTTCCTTCGTAGGGCAGTCCGTGAATCCGTTCAGTAGTGAGATTGACTTTTTTGAGTTCCGGAAGGTAGCCGTATCCACCCCAGCCGTTGTATTTGAATTCATTTTCTGGCGTTGCCGGATTATCAAAAGCAGTAATTTCGTACCAATCTTTGTAAATTGATTTATCTTGATTTTTCAGGATATCCTGCCAAGCCCAAAAATTTGTTCCGGTGTGGTTCCAGGAATAATCAACAATAACGCGGATGCCTCGTTTGTGAAATTCTTCCACTAATTTCAGAAACAATTTATCAGCAGAAGTCCATTTCCAGGTAGCAGGATCATTTGGATCTTCGGAAGCAATTATCTTTATATCACCTTCCGGATCCGGCCCGAAATTCACATCTATGTGGTGGTAATTGCGGGCATCGTACTTATGAAGCGAAGGCGCATCGTTGATTGGATTAAAGTAAACTGCCGTCACTCCCAGCTCTTCAAGGTAATCCAGCTTATCCATTACGCCCTGTAGGTCACCGCCGTATCTGCGCGATTGAATCACTGAATTGAAACCTTGCGTAGAATCTCTCTCCCACGGTTGACGCTCAAACCAGTTGCTGGTCCATCTAGAGACCTGCCAACCTTCCGGCGGAACAATTTTCATGTTTTCCACTGTAGTTGTTTCCGCAGTAGGGTCGTTGGTGGGATCGCCATTGTTGAAACGTTCCACAAAAATCTGATACCAGATTACATTTTTTGCCCATTCGGGGGGATTGGTATTGGCTGCATTTGTTATAATACTGAACAAAAGCAAAAATCCTGTCAGAATTACAATGTTTTTTTTCATAAATAAATATTTAAAAGAAAAATAAAAAAAGACCGACCTTGTAAAAAAGCCGGTCTTTTTATTGATGAAATCTAATGTTATTATTGTTTCACTACGGAACATTTATAAGCCTCTGGATTTGACAAATCTAGCGTCACAAGATATGTTCCATCTGTGGCAACCTGAATATTATCTCCACCATAACTCAAATTACTCTGGTTTCCACCCAAATTTATATCCCAACCGTTGTTTGCACGGAACTTGAATGCTTTCCCTGCAGTCAAAGTAGTTGTAACTGTCCATACCTTTGTATCAGGATTGTAGGTCATAGGTGTAGAATTATCCCATCCACCTACTGTTGCATCACCTATCAGTCCCCAGTCAGTTTTCACTTTAGTGTAAGTAAAAGGTGAACCTGACAAGTCAACGTTTAGTTTGTAATAACCTGCTTCAGCTACTGTCAAATTATCTCCTGTGGTTGAGAGAGTTCCATTGCCACCGTCACCATAATTAGTGTGATCCCAATCCTGATCTGAAGTAAATTTGAACAAATCATTAGCGCTGAAGTTCACATATCCTTCATATTTCATATCAAAGTTTCGGTTGTAAACTATCGGAGCTGTACCAGGAGACCAGCCTTGATGGCTTCCCGGAACGTAAAGTTGCAGGCTCATAACGCCGATCAGCTCAACTTGGTAGGTGTACTCCATCATGTTCAGCGTAATTTTTACCCAGCCTGGCTGCGTAATTTTCATGGCGCCGCTGTTGGCTGCAAGTTCACCTTCTAATTCGCTGTTTCCGTCTTCCAAAGTATTTCCTAATACAGCATCCCAGTTTACGGCGTCATTTGCTGACTTTGGAACTACTTTCCAATAAGTTTCAGCATCTGTTAGATTTACAAGAATCGTGAAAATTGGATTCGCGTAAACATCTCCGCCCGAGTGGCTGAATTTGTAAGCTTCAAGATCACCTAATGTCCATACGCCATTCGCACCAATTAAATAGTACTCATTTTCGATAACCGGGCCAACAGGAGTAACAGTGATAGGACCTAAAACTACAGGAGTGGGCATCATTACAGAGCCTGTTCCATCTACGATGAAATAAAGCGCTCTTAAATACAACTCGCGAGGATTAGGTGCTTTTCCATACAAGCTTTTCACAGCCTCGTTCAAGTCAACTGCACTGACTGATGCAGTATTATTTCCGCTTACAGAAGGCAATTCTACTACTTTAATAAAATCTTTTGTGTCTGAAGCTTCAAGCAAAAATTTTACAACAGCTCCTTCAGCCAACTGTGGAGTTGCAGTAGTAAGTATCGTTTCAAATAACTTTGATTCTGCCAATTCAGCTTTTGTAAGTACAATAGGAGCTTTAACAACATTTCCTAACGCGAATTTGAAACCATCAACGGTCTGTGCCGTTTCCTGTGGATTAGACTGCGGGGGAGCTACATTGAGTCCTATATCATCCGTACACGCAGTAAAAAGGACAACAATTAGCAATGTAAGATATAAATAAGTTTTTTTCATACAATTTTTTTATGTTAAAAGAAAACCCTTCACATTCTTTTGAAAAAGGTTTTCTTTTGATGTTGATTTATTCAATTTTACCTGTTTTTGCAGTAAAGTTTATATACAGTTTTTGACCGGCGCTACCAGCAACTCTGTCTTGGTCACCGCCTTTGGCACGGAAGATAAGTTTGCCGTCAAACACCATGAATTCAGTGTGCCACCATTCATAACCAGGTAGAACAACGCTTGCACGAACACCACCATCTGTTGAAGCGCCAGTGAATACTGGAGAAACAAAGTCGGCATTTGCACCCAGTGCTACATCAGGAACCGTGAATAGATTATTGGCACCAGCTCCCCAAACACCACCTATAGCGTCACCTGACAGATAAACCTTAGGCTCAAGGAAGTCAACCGAATACTCGTAACTACGTCCTTTGATGTTTGTTGTAACAACAACAATGTACCATCCTGGTTTTCCAATTACAAAATTTCCGTCGTTATTGGTAGTTATTTCAGCCAATGTGATTGAAGTTTGGTCAACTGTTGCATTGTTAAATCCAAATGCAGTTTCATTCCACTCTTTTGTCATGTTAAATTTAATTTGCGCATTATCATTACCGGATTTTCCCAAATATTGAATAGCCCAAAATTTACCTTCTGTTCCATAGACCGGCACCATGGCTGTTGCTTTATCCCAGCTCCAGTCATTTACATTCCCAATCAGATTCATGCTTTCAGGCATTACCATTGGATCAAGTGCAAAATAACTTTTCACTTTTGGCAATTCTACGCTATTTGAAAGTACATGGTGGCTACCGTCTGATAATTCAGCAGAAAGACGTACATAAACAGGGAAAGCGTTTTTGGGGAAGTCTGCCTCTTCGGTTACACCCAGTAAGCCTACCAAAGCAACAGCCATTTCAGCAGCGCTTACATCCATTTTTGCATTTGTAAAAGCAGTAGGAAGCGTTACAAAATCTTTGAACTCTTTCTGAGTAGCAATCTGCACACGGTAAGTGGTAGCAGCTGTAAATCCGTACTCCGGTTGAGAAGTTGTAAATTGAATTGATTCCGTATTCTTCAAGTCATAAACTCCGGAAACGTATTTAGGCGTATTCAAAACAAATGAATCGGGTGTCAACGCAACTGGATTGTCGCGTTCGGTTTCACATGCCCAGAAGAAAGGTAAGCAAGCGACAACGAATATTATATTAAATATTTTTTTCATTATAATTCTATTTTATTTATTTAACAATAAGTCGATTAATAATCCGGATTTTGTTTCAAATTTTTATTCATTTTCAATTGATCTTCTGGAAGGGGGAACAATTTCAAGTGATTTGGAATAATAGTTCCAGTTTGTACATTACCTTTCCACTGCCAATTGTAGCTATTGCCTGTAAATTTGCCAAAACGGATCAAATCTTGACGGCGCCAACCTTCCCAATAAAGTTCACGAGCACGTTCGTCCAAAATAAAGTCAAGTGTCATTTCGCTTTCAGTTACCGGAGTATTAAGGCCAGCACGTGTACGCAAAGAGTTTACATAACCAAGTGCAGTTGCTTTAGTTCCGCCACCACCGCGAAGTACGGCTTCAGCATACATCAAATAGGCATCAGCAAGACGGAAAAGAGGATAATCTGTATCTACAAAGTCTTTATGTTTTCCAGCTGCTCCGGTTGAAGTTACGTTGCGGAATTTAGTAACACCATAACCAAGTTTTGTGTCAGATGTCAATTCAGTAATATTGATCGAATGACCTTCAGTAAAGAACATTGCACGTTTATCTGCCACGTCAAATTTGTTGTAAAGTTCCGGACGAGTTGTAGTTCCGTTCCATCCACCTACTCCAAAGTTGATGTCTCTTTCTGGATATGTTCCAAGAGTTTGTGCTTGGATTACGAATGTCATGGCACCATGTGATTGCAAATGAAGTCCGTCCTGAGGAATTACAGCGATGTATTCAGTCTGGCTGCCATTTTTGTCATTATCAGCCAAGAACAAATAATTGTACTGAGTACTTAATTTATAACCTGCTTTGATAATGTTTTCAGTCATTTTAAGTGCATCAGAAGCACGGTCTTTGCCTGCCCATTCTTGCGAATTCAAATAAAGTTTTGCAAGAAGGAACCAGGCAGCTGCTTTGTCAACTCGGCCGTATTCATTTGTACGAGCATCTTTCAAGTCAGGAACGATAGCCAAAAGTTCACTTTCTACATAATCCACAAGTTCCGCACGGGTTTTCAACTCAGGAAGTTGTCCAAGAGGTGTATTTTCATCGAGGAAACCAAATGCACCGAACAAGTCAATTGCATGGAAATAGGATAATGCTCTTACAAAACGAGCTTCAGCACGATAAACTTTCACTTCGGGAATCATATCACTTTGTCCGCGTTCAGTCAGTTTACTATCTTGAGTAATGTTGAGATATTCGCTTGCTACACGTGTTTGGTAGGCAATACGAAGATACATGGCACGAACAAACTGGTTGCTCGTGTTCCAGGTAGCTGTTCCAAGTTCTGGAATACCTGCGTCACCCCAGTGAAGCACTGCTTCGTCAGTTGTAACTTCCTGCATTACCCAGTAAGCACGCATATATTGTCCATAACCAGCATCCAATCCCTGGATGTCAGATGAACCAGCATCTCCAGGACCACTTACAGCAAAACCTGCATACAGTTTTGCCAAATTTTGTTTATAGGCAGCGGGGTTATCTTGAAAAACTTTGTCAGTAATAATTGATGGGTCTTCAGGAATCACATCCAAATCTCCCATGCAAGAATTAAGGGCAATCACCGATAACACAACAAAAGCCGCATATTTTGCTATTTTAAATATTTCTTTCATATTCTGTGTCTTTAAAAAGATTAAAAATTAATATTGAAACCTAAGAGGAAAGTACGCGGACGTGGATAGAGATTGCTTACAATTCCTGCTCCTCCGCCACCTACTGCTACTTCAGGATCGTGTACGTTTGCTTTCGTTAGTATAAGAATATTTTGCACTGAGAAATATGCGCGTAAATCAACTCCTTTGAATATTTTTTCAAAGTTATATCCCAATGTTGCGTTATCCCATTTTGCAAAAGAGGCATTTTCAATCCATTCATCTGATACACGTTTTATATCATCAGGGGCTTCGTATTTTCCAGAGATGATATTATGAAGATAAGTTCCGGATGGATCAAGTTGCAATCGGTATGAGTTCATAGAAGCAATTTGGTTGTAGATGTAGTTTCCAAAACTTGCACGCCATGACATTGAGAAATCAAAATTTTTGTACGACATGTTTGTCGCCAATCCCATGGTTACGTCAGGACTTGGTTTGTGGAAAAGATATCTGTCTTTTGTATCAATTTTTCCATCAGCATTCAAGTCTTCAAACACGCCTTCAATTGCAGTTCCATCAGGATTATACACCTGTCTGTAAACATTGTAGGTATAAGGTGCATAGTTCAATTGGAAGATTGCAATTGGAATACCTCCTCCACCACCAGATACATAAACTCTATCGTTGCTTGATTCTGCATCGTAATCAATGATTTCAAGTTGATTAAATGATACGTTGTATGAAGCAGTCCAGTTAAATGTACCTTTTTTCAAATTACGAACAATATCATAATTTGTGCTGAGTTCAATACCTTTTGTAGAGAAAGCTCCGCGATTCACAAACATTTCGTTAGAGAAGTTTACTCCTGCAGGAATCTGAATATTTGCTAAAAGATCGGTAGATTCTTTGTAATATACATCAAGAGAACCATAGAGACGATTTTTAGCAAAACCATAATCTAAGCCTCCATTGTAAGTAGTAGTTTTTTCCCAAGTCAAATCCGGGTTGTATGCTAATGGATACACCGGGAAGCCTAAAGAACCGCCCATTGGGTATTGCATTTCAGTTTTAGTACCCAAGCCGTAAAGCGGCAGGTAACGGTTGATGTTAATTTTTTCTCCACCGTACAAGTCTTGTTGACCTGTGATACCCCATCCAAGACGTAGTTTCAAGTTCGACAATGTAGTTTGATCTTTCAAGAAATCTTCTTCAGTAATTCGCCATGCAAAACTTGCTGCAGGGAAAATACCAGAGCGTTTGTCAGGAGCAAACATTGAAGAGTGGTCATTTCTAAGTGTAAGAGTAAACAAATACTTTTCGTAGAAAGAAAGATTTGCACGTCCGAAGAATGAAAGTAACACTTTAGGAGTAAATATATCTTCGTGTTTGAAACCTTCTTTCAGAGTAGGATTTGCTTCAAACTGAAGAATATCACCACTTCTATACTCTGTACCAATTTGATATTTTTGATAAGAATAACCTCCGGTTAAATCCAATTTGAAGAAATCAAACGTTTTGTTATAATTCAAATAGGCGTCAAGCAGTTTGTTAGTGTTTTCACCTTTATTGTGCCACTCACTACCCAGTGGAATATTTTTTCCACCAACTGCAGTAATAGTAGCAGCTGTTTTGTTAGTTTTTGAATCTTCGTTCCATTCTTCTGTCTGCAAACCAAGATTAAGAACAGCTTTCAGTCCGTCAACAAAAGGAATTGAATAGTCGAGCTGTACATTTCCCCAGAATTTATAGACATCAGATGTATTATTTCTTTCGTTGAGCAATGCTACGGGGTTACGTCCAGAAAGTGTATTGATAGGATAAGACTCGCCTGCGCTATAATCTGCTCCCCATTCATAATATCCTAGATATTTTCCTTCGGGATCGCGTTTTCCATCTTCTGTCACATAAACAGGTTTTGTTGGGTCAAAATAAATTGCACCACCGATAGCTCCTTCATCTGCTTTGTTGTACTTTTCATACGAACCGTTAGCATTAACTTCTACTTTCAGCGTATTGTTGAAGAATGTTGGATTAAGTGCAACGCTTCCATTGGCACGTTGGTAACCAGAAGTAATCAACAAACCAGGAGTGTTGTTGTAACCAACAGTTACACGCGCAGGTAGCAGATTAGCGATTTTTCCGCGAGCAGAAAAATTGGCATTTGTACCTATTTGAGTTTTGAAAATTTGATCTTGCCAATTCGTGTTATACATTACACCATTGTAACCTAATTTTTCTTCTGATGCTGCTCCGTGAGCTTTTACAGCTTCAATAAAATCAGGTTGACTAAGAGATTCTATTCTCCAAGGTAAAGTCATGACAGTACCTTGTAGGTCAAAATTGTAATTCCATTTTCCTTCACCGCCTTTTTTGGTAGTAATAAGTATTACACCGTTTGAAGCACGTGAACCATAAATTGCGGTTGCAGAGGCGTCTTTTAAGACCGAAAAAGTTTCGATGTCATTTGGGTTGATCTGTGTGATAGATGCATCTTTCAATGGTAAACCATCTACTACAATAAGTGGGTCGTTGCTTGCATCGAGTGAAGCTCCACCGCGAATTCGAATTTGTGAGCCGGTTCCAGGGTTTCCATTGGGAATAACTTGAACGCCAGCCATACGTCCTGTAATCAAATTGTCAGCAGTAACTATTGGACCTTTGTTCATGTCCTTCGTTGTAAGCAATTCTACTGAACCAGTAACATCATCTTTCTTTAGAGTTCCATACCCGATTGCAATTACTTCTTGCAGCAACTGGGCATCTTCTTCCATCGTGATAATAAAGCTTGATTGTCCGGCTACGGGTAATTCTTGTGTTTTATAGCCTACATAGCTAACCACAAGTGTAGCGTTAGGGGCAACTTCGAGCGCAAACTGACCATCGAAATTTGTCATCATGCCATTGGTTGTTCCTTTTTCAAGAACACTGGCACCGA
>CAZMQV010000094.1:0-9492 GCA_964568675.1 uncultured Paludibacter sp. | reverse complement strand
CGCCCAAGCCCATAGCCTCGGTCGTTACCAACAAGGCGTAAAAAGACAGCGACATCGAAAATGACAGAGAAAATGGTTTGAGAATTAATAACGAAATGACAATGAAATAAAAAAAATAGTTTTTTTGCCTACCCGCAAGAAAGAAAAGCAGAAACCCCACCCACATTGTAGCACATTTGCTTGCCCCACGAGCCGACTCCCTAAACCAAAGCTTGCAAAAGAGCTACAATTTTCTGACGCACTATTAACTTAATCAATGTAACTTTGCATGTATGAAAAATGATTATAATAACAAATTAGAACAAAAAAAAATAAAACCAACTGCAATGCGACAGTTAGTTTATGAAGTTTTATCCAAACATAAAAAGGCACTAAGCCTTTATGAAATAGAACAACAATTCGATAATGTTGACCGCTCAACAATATTCCGAACACTTAGAACATTTCTGGACAATTATCTAATTCATAGTATTGACGATGGTTCTGGTGCAGTAAGGTATGCACTTTGTGACGATGATTGTACTTGCAAGTTGAATGACCTTCACATTCACTTTTTATGTAATAAATGTGGGCAAACCCATTGTATGAAAAATATGCCTGTTCCTCAAATGGATTTGCCTAAAGGGTTCTCTTTCGAAAGTGCCAATTTTGTTATTAAAGGAATATGTCCTAATTGCCAGTAGCAACTTTGCAACACTGTTGCACTTGTTTATACTTTATTTTTGCACTCAATAAATAATGTATAACTAAAAACGTAAATATATGAAGAGTGTAGCAATTTTTATAATGCTGTTTGTTTCAATATCAGCATTTTCGCAAAATTCTGCAAAGTTTAAAATAACAGAAGAAAGCGGAGAACCAATTATTGGTGCAAATATAATCATCAAAGATAAAACCATCGGAACAACTACAGACATCGAAGGTTTTGCAATCTTAAAGACCATTCCAAATGGTAAACATACAATTCAAATTTCATTCATTGGTTTTGAAACTGTCTTGAAAGAAATGGATTTTCCCTTAACAGTTCAAGACACGATTAAAATTGAAATGGAAGAAGACGAAACAAATTTAAGTGAAGTTGTTGTTACCACCACACGGAGTTCGAGAACTATTCAAGTAATTCCTACAAGAATTGAAGCCATTGCATTGGAAGAATTAACCGAAAAATCGGCAATGAACTCAACAAATATTGCAATGCTTTTTAGAGAAAGTACAGGAATACAAGTTCAGCAAACTTCTGCTAATTCTGCTAATTCAAGTATTCGTATTCAAGGACTTGACGGCAGATACACACAAATTTTAAAAGACGGTTTTCCTCTTTATGGTGAATTCTCGGGTGGATTAAGCATTATGCAAATTCCACCACTTGATTTACAACAAGTTGAAATTATAAAAGGTAGTAATTCAACTTTATACGGTGGTGGAGCAATTGCAGGTTTAATAAATCTTGTTACCAAAAAACCTAAGAATGAACGACAAACTGAAATAATGCTAAATCAAACTTCTGCATTGGGTAGCACATTAAATGCTTTTTATGCACAACGTTTCGGAAAATTTGGATTTTCACTTTATTCATCGACAAATTATCAAAAACCTTATGATGTGGACAAAGACGATTTTTCGGAACTTCCTTTAACTAAATCGTTGACAATTAATCCAAAACTGTATTATTATTTTAACGACCGCACAGATTTAATGTTTGGCGTAAATACAACGTTTGATGATAGAAATGGCGGTGATTTGCACGTAATTAACGGAAATTCTGAACTAAATCATAGTTTTTTCGAACAAAATATATCAAAACGTTTTTCTACACAATTAGAATTTAATAAATTGATTTCTAAAAGTAAACATTTATCAATCAGAAACAGCGTTGGATATTTTGACCGAACAATTAAACTTCCAGATTATACATTTACAGGTAATCAAATATCAAGTTTTACCGAACTTCATTATAGCATTGAAAACGAAAAATCGGAATGGAATTTTGGAGCCAATTTATACACCGACAAATTTAGTGAAACCAAAAAGGACAATCCAATTTTAAGAAACTACGATAATTTAACAACAGGGATTTTTGCACAAAATGTATTCACTGTAAATAAATATTTTACATTAGAAACAGGATTTAGAACTGATTATAATTTGAATTACGGATTTTTCCCATTACCAAGAGTTTCGGTATTATACAAAGCTAACAGCAAATTGTCAATGCGTTTAGGTGGTGGTTTGGGTTACAAAATTCCTACAATTTTTACCGAAGACGCAGAAATAGTAAGTTACCGTAACATTGAACCAATAAACCAATCATCAATAAAAGCGGAAAAATCAATTGGCGGTAATTTTGATGTCAATTATAAATTTTCGTTTTTTGATAAGTTGTTTGTTTCTGTAAACCAATTGTTTTTTTATACGCAATTAAATAATTCATTGGTTTTAAATACAAATCCGACAACAAATAATTTTATGTTTGAAAATGCAGACGGTGCAATTAATACACAAGGAACGGAAACGAATTTAAAATTCAGTTACAACGATTTTAAGTTATATTTGTTTTACACATTTACGGATACTAAATTAAGTTACAACAACATAAACAAACAAAAACCTTTAACACCCAAACATAATTTTGGAGCAGTTTTATTTTACGAAGTAGCAGAAAAATGGAATATCGGACTTGAAGGTTATTACACTGGTAAACAATACAGAAACGATTTTACAGAAACAAAACCGTTTTGGAGAATGGGTTTTATGGTAAGACGTAATTTTGAGAAAATCAGTTTGTTCGTAAACTTTGAGAATTTCACCGACACCAGACAATCACGTTTTGAACAAGTTGTAATACCACCAACAACAAGCCCAACATTCAGAGATATTTATGCACCAACAGAAGGATTTGTTGCAAATGGTGGAATAATTATAAAATTGTAATTATTTTAAAAAATGATGTGCCAAATTGAATTCATGGGCTATTTTAAATTTAAAAAATTATGAAATATACCAACCAAGCAAATTTCTTTTCGTTTGCAAAAAAGAAAAAACGACATAATCGATAAATAAACAATGCATAAAACAACATTTAAAATATCAAAAATGGACTGTCCATCCGAAGAACACATGATACGGATGAAACTTGCCGACTTGAAAAATATCAGCTCGTTAGAATTTGATATTCCTAACAGACTATTAACGGTTTTTCATACAGACAGTTACGACCAAATACACAAACGCCTAGAAGCCTTGAAGTTTGATACTTCACTTATTGACAATGTTTCGGTGGGCAATTATACAATTGTAAACGACAAAACCGACCATGAAAAAAAATTACTCTGGTCGGTTTTAACCATCAATGTTTCCTTTTTTGCTATTGAAATTATTATGGGTTTTGTTGCAAATTCAATGGGTTTGGTGGCTGATAGTTTGGATATGCTGGCTGACGGCATAGTTTACGGACTTGCTTTGTATGCTGTAGGTGGTACTATTGCAAGAAAGAATAATATTGTAAAGTTTGCAGGTTATTTTCAAATTTTATTAGCGCTGATTGGATTTTCGGAAGTTATAAAAAGATTAATTGGGATTGAAAAAATGCCTGATTTTCAGATAATGATTATCATTTCCTTATTCGCATTAATTGCAAATTCAATTTGTTTGTATCTACTCCAGAAGTCAAAAAGTAAAGAAGCTCACATGAAAGCCAGCATGATTTTTACATCAAACGATGTTATAATTAACACAGGTGTTATCTTAGCTGGGTTTTTGGTATTACTTACACAATCAAAATATCCTGACTTGATTGTAGGCACCTTCGTTTTTTTGATTGTGGTAAGAGGTGCAATTAAAATATTGAATATTGGTAAATAAAAGAAAAGAATCCAACACACAGCCAAGCACAATGTCAGGTCGCACAAACCACCGCACAACCAAAACCTGCCATAGAGCTTGTCTGCTTGCCATCGCTGACTTTGCCGACACTGAAAAAACTAAATCTTTTAGGACAGAAAAACGGAATGACTGAATTGAAAAATTATCTCAAACCATTGATAGACAAGAACGCCCAGTTGGTAACAAAGGCTATATGCAATAAGGGGTTCAGTAGTAATTCAAACATTCTGCACCGCTCAAACTTTTGTGTAACTCGACAGGACAGCAGCCCGCAATCCCTTACTGCATATAGCCTCAACCGTTATGTGCCATTCGGGCGCAGAAACTTTGTGCAGGAAAAAACACAAAAAAAATTGCAGAATAAAATATTGTTCGTAAATTTGCGAACAATATTAAAGCAAGATGAATCACGACAAAGACAACATATCATCAGAAAAGCAATTGGCACGTTTCGCCAAAGCGATGGGGCATCCCACGCGCATTAAAATATTGAAATTTTTGGCTTCACTTGATAGTTGCTATTTTGGGGACATCCACAACGAACTCGATATTGCAAAAGCCACCGTATCGCAACACCTGAAAGAATTGAAAGAAGCGGGATTGATACAAGGCGAAATAGAAATTCCGAAAGTGAAATACTGCATCAACAAAGAAAATTGGGAAATTGCACGGAAAGAATTTGCCTTTTTTTTCACGAATATAAAAAACAAGGAAAATTGTTGTTAGTTCTATTTTTTTGACAATAATGTTCGTTGTTTTGCGAACAACATATATAAAACAAACAAATTTAAAAATGAAACTACTTATTCTTTGTACAGGCAACAGTTGCCGAAGCCAGATAGCCGAAGGCTATTTAAAATTTTTTGCAGGCGACAGAGCCGAAGTATATAGCGCAGGAGTTGAAACACACGGTGTCAATCCTCGTGCCGTAGCCACAATGCAGGAAGACGGCATTGACATTTCTGCCCACACGTCCAACAACATAGACGAATATAGGGGTATTGATTTCGATTTTGTGATAACCGTTTGCGACAACGCCCGAGAACGCTGTCCGTATTTTCCTTCAAAGGCAAAAAAACTACACCACAACTTCCCCGACCCTGCAAAAGCCACAGAAACGGAAGAAGAGGTCAACGCCGAGTTTCGCCGTGTCCGAGAGTTGATAAAAGCATACTGCAAACAATTTGTCGAAGAAAATTTATAGTACCTCAATGAGCGCAAACAATTGTAATCCTGCATTAGAACGCAAGCGGTTGAGCTTTCTCGACCGTTATCTTACCCTTTGGATATTTTTGGCAATGGTGGCAGGCGTAAGTATAGGCTATTTCTTTCCCTCGTTCGAGAATGTCGTCAACTCGATGTCTTACGGCACTACCAACATACCATTGGCTGTCGGGCTGATACTGATGATGTATCCGCCGTTGGCAAAAGTCCGTTACAACCAAATGGGCAAAGTTTTCCGCAATAAAAAGATATTGGGCGTGTCGCTGTTGCTCAATTGGATAATCGGCCCCCTATTGATGTTTATATTGGCAGTCGTTTTTCTGCACGATTATCCCGAATACCTTGTCGGGCTTATCCTCATTGGTTCGGCTCGGTGCATCGCAATGGTTATCGTTTGGAACGAATTGGCAGGCGGAAGTCGGGAATACACCGCAGGCTTGATTGCGTTGAACAGCATTTTCCAAGTGCTTTTTTACAGCGTTTTGGTGTATTTTTTCGTTTCTGTGCTGTTGCCCCTATTCGGCATTTCGGGAATGTCCGTCAACATCGGCATCGGGCAAATTGCCGAGAGTGTGGCTGTTTATTTGGGCATTCCTTTCGCGATGGGCATATTAAGCCAGCGGATACTTGTCAAAATAAAAGGCGCGGATTGGTTTTGGAACAAATTTATCCCTTTCATTTCGCCCATAACCCTCATTGCGCTTCTTTTTACAATCATCATAATGTTCAGCCTCAAAGGGCAGTTGATTGTACAAATTCCGTTCGATGTCGTCCGCATTGCCGTTCCTCTCGTCCTGTATTTTGGACTGATGTTTATCCTCAGTTTCTTTTTCGGCAAAAAAATGGGAGCCGATTACGAACAAAACACCGCATTGTCATTCACTGCCACAGGCAACAACTTTGAATTGGCGATTGCCGTAGCCATCGGAGTTTTCGGCATCAACAGCGGACAAGCCTTTGCAGGCGTTGTCGGCCCGTTGGTGGAAGTTCCCGCGCTTATCGCCTTAGTAAATATCGCCCTATGGTTGAAACGGAAATATTTCTCTAACAATCAAAATACCATTAAATTATGAAACATTTAATCCTTTCTTTTTTTGTAATCCTATCAATGACAGCTTGTAATAACCAGAGCAAATCGACAAACACAGACAATGCCACCGTTGCAATTGACACATCAACCGTAAATGTCTATTATTTTCACGGAAAACAACGCTGTAAAACCTGCATCGCTGTTGGCAATATTGCAAAAGAAACGGTAGAAAATAATTATAAAGACAACAACAAAGTGCAGTTTGTCGAAATTAATACAAGTGACAAAAACAACGAAGCATTAATCGAAAAGTACGAAGTAACGTGGAACGCACTGATAATTGCCAAAGATGATAATTATGTGGAAATCACCGACCAAGCCTTTGCCACAGCAATAAGTAATCCACAAACTTTGGAGAAATTAATAACGGAAGAAATAAACAAAAAGTTGCAATAATGGAGTTTCTGCAAAGCCTTATCGACAATTCAAATATCCCATTGCTTACCGCGTTCGTTTTAGGAATAATGACGGCAATCAGCCCCTGCCCATTAGCGGTGAATATCACGGCAACAGCCTATTTAAGCAAAGACATTTCCGATAAAAAACGTGTCCTGTTCAACGGACTTTTCTACACAGCAGGGCGAATGTTCAGCTATACAGCATTGGCAGGCATCATATATTTTGGAGCAAGCAAATTGCACATTGCAAAATGGTTTCAGCAAATCAACAGCTTGTGGATAGGCGTAGCACTGATTATTATCGGTATTCTAATGCTCGATTTTATCAAACTGAATATTCCCTTTTTAAGCAATTGGACTTCACGCCTAAGTGAAAAACAAAACAAACGTAATTATTGGACTGCTTTTTTATTGGGCGTTTTGTTCGCCTTGGCATTTTGTCCATACAGCGGGATACTTTATTTTGGAGCACTTATTCCGCTCACTATCGCGAGTAACGAAGGATTATTATTACCCCCTGTTTATTCTTTTGCAACAGGCTTACCCGTCATAATCATCGCTTTTTTATTGGCTTACAGCATAGCAAATATCGGCAAATTCTACAACAAAATAAAATCATTCGAGCTTTGGTTCAGACGCATAGTTGCAGGAATTTTTATCGGAATAGGAATTTATTATGTCATTATCAATATTTAAAAAAGAAAAAATATGGAAATCATCATTTTAGGAACAGGTTGCACAAAATGCAAAAAACTGTATGAACGAGTAAAAAAAGTGTTAGCTGAAAATAAAATCGAAGCCACTGTAACCAAGCAGGAAGATATTATGGAAATTATGAAATATAATGTTCTTGCTACCCCTGCCATTGTTGTAAACGGTATTGTAAAATCGAGTGGCAAGCTACTTTCAGAAAAAGAAATATCAACGATTTTAACAGAGAATAATCTTTCGGAAGAACAGCAAACCAAAGAAATGGTAAAGCAAAAATACAGCGATATAGCTTTACAAGGTAAAGAAAGTTCGTGTTGTTGCTCAAACAAAACAAGCAAAGTGTACAACATTATGAGCGAAGGATACGACAATATGGACGGCTACGAACCCGAAGCCGATTTAGGTTTAGGTTGCGGACTGCCCACCCAATTTGCCCAAATCAAACGAGACGACACTGTTATCGACCTCGGAAGCGGTGCAGGCAACGACTGCTTTATAGCCAGAGCCGAAACAGGCGAAAGCGGAAAAGTAATCGGCATCGATTTTGCCCTGCCGATGATTGAAAAAGCAAGAGAAAATGCACGCAAACGCGGATATACAAACGTAGAATTTCGAGAAGGCGACATTGAAAATATGCCTGTCGAATCCGATACAGCCGATGTCGTTGTAAGCAATTGCGTGTTAAACCTCGTACCCAACAAAAAAGCGGTATTTAAAGAACTTTACCGAGTGCTGAAACCAAACGGACATTTCAGCATTTCCGACATTGTACTTACAGGCGAACTGCCAAAAAAAATCAAAACCCCAGCCGAAATGTACGCAGGGTGCGTAGCAAGTGCCATACAAAAAGAAGAATACCTGTCGTACATACAGCAGGCAGGTTTCAAAAACATAACCATACAAAAAGACAAACCGATTATAATCCCCAATGATATTCTCGCACAATATCTTAGCGATGAAGAAATTGAACAATATAATCAAAGCGAAACCGTTATTAAGAGTATATCCGTTTATGCCGAAAAATAATAAAGTATCAGATTAACAATAACCCTTCTAAATTCAAAATCTATGAACACAACTCGTACTTATCAAGGAAAAGACGTGGATATGCTTACCGCGTGTGCCACCATTGTCGAAAATGCAATCACCAATCGGGATTTTCTCGCAAGCAAACGCCAAAATTGGAAAGAATCCTTTTTTGAAAATTTAAAAGCCCGTATCGACAATGCTTTCAGCCAATTTCTAGGTATCGACAGTGCTTCCGAACAGCGTAAAGCCACGCAGATTGTAACGGAAATACAGACAAACGCTATCGACGATTTGGTAGAACTAAAAATACAGATACAGGAAGATTTCAAGTCCGACAAAATTCGTCGTGACGAAATTCTCAAAACACTCGGATATACCGACTTCCAAAAGCCTGCACAAGCCAAAGACCAAGAAGCGTTGATACAGTTACTCTATTGTTTCCGCACCAATCTCAACGAAACACTTCGTCTCGAAATTGTAGGAAAAGGAGTCGATGAAGAAACCCTCAACCGCATCCTCACATACGCCGACCAACTTTCAAACGCCAATATTACGCAAGAAACCCTCAAAGGTAGTCGTAAAACCATAACCGAAGAAGCCCTGACCGAGTTCAACGGCATTTACGAAGAAGTTATAAGCATAGCCAAAATCGCCCGAAATTTTTACAAAGGAAGTCCGATAAAGCAAGACGAATTTTCGTACAGCAAAATCCGTAAAAAACTCAACGCACCTACCCGACCAGCAGACGGAAAAGTTCAAAAAGAACAATAAACCAGTGGCTTTGCCACTTCAAAGGCGTATAGAGAACAAGGGGCTTCACCCCCTGTTCTCTATATATTACTTTGTTCTCTCTAAACTTTATTTCATCCTCTCTAAACAAATTTCTGTCCTCTCTAAACTTTTCTTTACATTCTCTAAACAGTAATTCGTTCTCTCTAAATATTACTTTGTCCGCTCTAAACAAGTTTACGCTACCTCAAAACTCTATTTTTCCCTCTCTAAATTTCATTTTATATTCTCTAAGCATTAGTTTACCCTCTCGAAAGTCCAGTTGGTATTCTCTACCGACAAAAAGAAGTCATATTGAAAGTTCTATAAATAATTATTGCTGTCCGGTAAACCTTTTTAGCAAAGAAAAAAATAAGGGTTGACATTTCC
>CAZMQV010000093.1:0-9852 GCA_964568675.1 uncultured Paludibacter sp. | reverse complement strand
AGGTGCCCAATTAACTATAAAAATAAAACCTGACACAGTTTAATTTACACAACCAAAAAAGCATTTCAACTCCGACCGAAATCACTTTGTCCACAGTAGGACTGTGATCAAACTTCTCAAAGCCAACAAACGAACAATTCGTTTGCTGGCCACAAACAAATACATTTCGAGCTTCGCTCTATGTAACAATTTACTTTTCAATCTCACCGATGTACGTGATTTTATCAAATCACTTCCATTTTGATTCCCTTTCAAAAAAAACAGACTCTTACCAGTCTGTTTTTTTATTTGTTTAATTCTTTATTCACGTATTTCACTTTTTTCACTTCCATGCCTTTCACATATTTTTCCTATCTTTGCCGTTTGTAAAAATCAATAATTTGAATAGTCAAATCACTATGAATATAACTCCCTACCACGCAAAGTATTTTTCATACGATTTAACTCGCCAATTACCTGCAAATGACATTGGGAAACTGACAGCTTCACTTCAAGATGCTCAGGTGGATTTAAACCCACACCAAGTTGAAGCAGCACTTTTCGCCTTTCAATCCCCGCTTTCTAATGGTGCAATTTTAGCAGATGAAGTTGGATTAGGTAAAACCATTGAAGCGGGTATTATTCTTTCTCAACAATGGGCTGAACGCAAAAGAAAACTCATTATAATTTGTCCTTCCAACCTGCGCAAACAATGGAATCAAGAATTGTTGGATAAATTCTTTTTGCCCTCTACAATTTTAGAATCTAAATCATTTAATCAGGCCTTGAAAGAAGGCAATATGAATCCATTCAATGTAAAGGATTCAATTATTATTTGTTCGTTTCAGTTTGCGAGGGCTAAAGACATGTATCTAAAGAATACAGCTTGGGATTTAGTAATAATTGATGAGGCTCACCGGTTACGAAATGTTTACAAGCCCTCAAATAAAATTGGGAATGCGCTTAAAAATGCACTTTGGGAGAGAAAGAAAGTGTTGCTTACAGCAACACCACTTCAAAACTCAATACTTGAACTATACGGACTTGTCAGTATTATTGATGATTATGTATTTGGCGACTTAAAAAGTTTCAAAAGCAAATATAGTCACCAGCTCGATGATGAAGATTACACTGAATTGCGAAATAGATTGCAATCAGTTTGTAAAAGAACACTCAGAAGGCAAGTACTTTCATATATAAACTATACAGCAAGAAAAGCAATACGAGAAGAATTTACCCCTTCCGATGATGAACACCAACTTTATCTTTGGGTTTCAGAATATCTGCAACGCCCAAAACTTTATGCGCTGCCAAACAGTCAACGCCAGTTGATGACATTGATTTTAAGAAAACTGTTGGCTTCTTCTACTTATGCAATTTATGGCACATTAGATACGCTTGTTACTCGTCTCGAAAATCTGATTACCAAGAATGAAACTAATCTCATTGAGTTAATTGAAAAGGATTATGAAACCTTCGAAGAAACACAAGAAGAATGGCTAAATGAGGATGAGGAAGCAGCTGTTGAAATTGAGTTGCTTTCAGATGAAGATATTGCTGCAATAAAATTGGAAATTGAAGACTTAAAAAAATTCCGTGAGCTTGCGTTTAAAATCCGAACAAATACAAAAGCAGTTCATTTATTCACTGCCTTAGATAAAGCATTCGAGCAGATAAAGATTTTAGGAGCTAACGAAAAGGCATTGATTTTTACCGAGTCTCGTAGAACTCAGGACTATTTGAATAACATTTTAGTTGCTCGGGGTTACGAAGTTGTACTTTTCAATGGAGTAAACAACGATGCAAAATCAAACAAAATATACAAAGATTGGCTGAAGGAACACAAAGATTCTGATAAAATCACTGGCTCTCCAACTGCCGATAAAAGAGCTGCATTAGTCGATTATTTCCGAAATACAGCAACTATAATGATTGCTACCGAAGCAGCTGCCGAAGGAGTAAACTTACAGTTCTGCTCTCTTCTTGTAAATTATGATCTGCCGTGGAATCCTCAACGTATCGAACAACGTATTGGTCGCTGTCACCGCTACGGTCAGAAATTCGATGTTGTTGTCGTGAATTTCTTGAACTTGAAAAATGCAGCCGATGTACGTGTTTACGAATTATTAGATGAGAAATTCCGCTTGTTCGATGGTGTTTTTGGTGCAAGTGATGATGTTTTGGGGGTTTTAGGTACTGGTGTTGATTTTGAAAAAAGTATAGCTCAAATTTATAACGATTGCCGTACTACCGAAGAAATTCAACAAGCTTTTGATCAATTGCAAATTGAACTAAAAGAAGAAATATCCGAAAAAATGCAATCCGTTCGTTCAATTCTGATTGAAAAGCTTGATGAAGAGGTTAGAGAGAAACTAAGAGATGATTTTGAAAGCACTAAAAAATATCTTAATGCTTTTGAACAAAAACTTTGGAAAACAACACAATATTTCCTTCGCGATGTTGCTACATTTAGTGAAAATGAATACTCTTTCAGCCTGAAGAAAAATCCATTCCCAGATGAAAACATTCATTCGGGTCCTTATATGATTTTGAAAACAGAGGAAGGAAAAAGAAAATCTGATGTTTTCGTACCGGAAGATACCAATATCTATCGTGTAGGTCATAAGTTGGCGCAACGGATTCTAAAAGCATGTAAAGAAGCCTCAACTCCTGTTCGCGAAGTAGTGTTCGACTACACAAATACGCAAACGAAAATCACTCTATTGAAACAATTTGTTGGCAAGTCGGGCTGGTTGCGTCTTGAACACCTGGCTGTTCAATCCTTTGAATACGAAGATTATTTGCTACTTGCTTGTCTAACCGACGATGGCGAAACCATTGATAAAGAAACTGCTGAAAGACTTTTTTCGTTAATTGCTACCGAAGGAGCTGAAACTTCCGTGCCAAACAGTATTGTGCCACAATTTAAAGAAATTCTTTTCAGTCAACAGCAGGAAATAATCAACGAAAACGCTTCGCGTAATCGTGATTTTTTTGATACCGAAATGGATAAACTCGACCAGTGGGCAGACGATATGAAAATTAGTCTTGAAAAAGAAATTAAAGACCTTGATGCCGAGATTAAACTGCGGAAATCCGAAGCCAAGAAAATGATGAACCTTGAAGCCAAGGTAAAAGCACAGCGATTGATCAAAGAATTAGAAAAGAAACGTAGCGAAAAGCGTCAAACGCTTTTTACTGCTCAGGATGAAATTGATGGTCGCAAGGACGATTTACTTACCGACATTGAAAGCAGATTAAATCAAAGCATTATACAAAACGAATTATATACAATTAAATGGAGTATCATTTAATTTAGCAATAGAAACAATGAGCAACAACAATAATCTACAAAAACTCGAACTCACCTGGATTGGCAAAGGCGAAGAGCCCAAGCTCGAACCCCGCATACTTATTGAAGATACTAAATATAGCTATGGCGACCCAAATTCAGACAATATGCTTATCCACGGCGACAACCTGCTTGCACTAAAAGCACTGGAGCAGGACTATACAGGCAAAATTAAATGTATCTACATTGACCCGCCTTATAATACGGGCAATGCCTTTGAGCATTATGATGATAATTTAGAACATTCAATTTGGCTAAATTTAATGTATCAAAGAATCAAAAACTTATATATTCTTCTCGCAAAAGATGGAGCATTTTGTATACACTTAGATGACCAAGAGGTTCATTATGCTAAAGTAATTTGTGATGAAATTTTTGGCAGAACTAATTTCATAACTACCTTAGCCATTAAGTCCTCAACACCAAGCGGAGTTAAAACAGCACACAAGGAAAAAACGATTATCAAACAAAAGGATTTGATTTTAGTATATAAAAAATCTGACGAACTTAGAATTAATCCTCAATATGTAAGAAAAACAGTGTGGGATACACATTTTAATTATTTCATAAACGATGACAATAAAACTGTGGATTCACTATTAAGTGTGCTTAAAAATAAAGGAATTTTATCTCAAAATGAAAGTATTAAGGATTTTGATATCAACAATATTACTCATAAGGATTTTTATATTAAATACGCTGATAGAATTTGTCAAACACAATCACATAAAAATATTGAATTAAAAGAAAAATCAAGAAAGCTAAAAGATGAAATACTGTTTACTGATTCCGCGATGTTTCTAAATGGAAGGCAGTTAACGCCACTTTCAAATAGTTTAAATGAAGTAGTTAGTAGAGATAAAATTGAAAAAGATTTTGCAATTCTATTATGTGATTTTTGGAGTGATATTGATTTTCAAAACACACAAAATGAGGGTGGTGTTGAGTTTCCAAATTCGAAAAAACCAGAATATCTTATACAGCGAATATTTGCGTTATTTACCAATAAGAACGATATTGTCCTCGACTCTTTCCTCGGCTCAGGTACCACAGCAGCAGTAGCCCACAAAATGGGTCGTCGTTGGATTGGTATTGAGTTGGGTGAACATGCCAAAACACATTGTTTTCCACGCCTTAAAGCGGTAGTAGATGGTGAGCAGGGCGGTATCAGTAAGGCAGTAAACTGGCAAGGTGGAGGTGGCTTTAAATTCTATACGCTTGCACCCAGCCTGTTGAATGAAGATAAGTTTGGTAATATGATTATCAATAAGGAGTACAAGCCGGATATGCTCAGCGCCGCAATGGCAAAGCAAGAAGGATATAAATATCAACCCGATGAAAACACATACTGGAAACAGGGCAAATCGAGCGAACAGGATTATATTTTCACTACTACTCAGTTTGTAACGGTTGAAACCTTAGAGTATATCAGCAAAGAGCTTCTGGAGGGCGAAAGCCTTCTGGTATGTTGTTGTGCATTCCAAAAGGAATGTAAAAACAAATTCAAGAATATCACTATCAAAAAAATTCCTCAAATGCTGTTAGGCAGATGTGAGTATGGCAGAGACGATTACAGTTTGAATATAATCAACATGCCCGATACAGTTGATGATACCGACCATTCTGATATTACCGAAGAGGACGATATTGTGCATGAACTTGAGTAAAAACAGGAAAAGATAAAGCAAATGAATTCAATAGCCAACAATATAAAACAACGTTTATCTATGCGTGAGCCGCTATGCGACTCACTCGATGTGTTAGCGCAGCTTACTGATACTTTAAGCCTCACCAAAGTCCCCGAGGGTGATGCTGAGTCTAATGCCTTTATGGCAAATGAATTAGCTAAAGTGAAAGAGCTATATCCTGCTTGTTCGAGCTTTGAACGGGAGTTTCCTTCGTTGGCATTCTCTATTGCCACAGGCGTTGGTAAAACCCGTTTGATGGGGGCTTCTATTGCCTATCTCTATCTTAAACACAAAATACGAAACTTCTTTATATTAGCCCCCAATCTCACCATTTACAACAAGCTGATCCGTGATTTTGACGATACCGGATATTCAAAATATGTGTTCAATGGCATTGCTGAGTTTGTACACAATCGCCCCATTGTTATTACCGGAGAAAACTACAATAGCAAAAGTTCAGGTGGTAAAATGTATGCTGATACGGAAATAAGAATTAATATTTTCAATATCGCAAAATTTAATTCTGATACCGATTCTAAAAAAGGTACACCTCGCATTAAAAGGTTATCTGAATATTTAGGTCAGTCATATTTCGATTATCTTTCAAGTCTCAACGACTTGGTTATTCTTATGGACGAAGCTCACCGTTATCACGCTGATGCTTCCAAAACAGCCATAAATGAACTAAAACCAATTCTTGGGCTCGAACTTACAGCCACACCAATCGACGAAAAAGGGAATGTTTTCAAAAATATTGTTTTTGAATATAATCTTGCTAAAGCATTTGATGAAGGCAAATATGTAAAGAACCCGACCATTGCCAAACGAAAAGACTTTGTAAAAGGTGATATGTCGGATGAGGCTCTCGATGTTTTGAAATTGGAAGATGGGGTAAGTGTTCACGAGGATGCCAAAATTGAATTGGAATTATATGCCCGAAACTACAATCGCCCGCTTGTAAAGCCATTCATACTGGTAGTTGCCAAAGACACTACACATGCAAATAGTTTGTTGGAAGTTATCAAGTCAGACACTTTCTTTAAAGGCTATTACAAAGACAAAGTAATAATTGTACACTCTAATCAAAGGGGTGAGGAAAAAGATGAAAATATATCGCAGTTAGTCTCACTTGAAGACCCTCAAAACACAATAGAGATTGTTATTCACGTTAATATGCTCAAAGAGGGTTGGGATGTTACCAACCTTTATACCATTGTGCCTTTAAGAGCTGCTAATGCTCAAATTCTTACCGAACAAACAATTGGTAGAGGTTTACGCCTTCCTTTTGATGGCAAACGCACAGGAGTTGACAAGGTGGATAAACTGACAATTATTGCCCACGAAAATTTTGAAGCACTCCTCAAAGCAGCTCAGGATAAAGATTCGATTTTCAAAAAAGTTACTTTTGCTACAATCGAAGGTGCTGAAAATAAAAAAGAAAATACCGTCATAACAGTTCCGACTTTAACGGACGAAAAATTTGAAGAAGAGCGCAAAGTTGTCAATCAAATTCCTGATACAAAAGACAGACAAAAGGCAAATTCGATACTTGATGCACGCAAAGCAATAGTAAATTGCATACCCAAGATGAATGCAGCAGTCGAAATTCATAAATTCGACGACCTCTCAAAACCTGAAGTTATACAGATACTTGTCAAAGAAGCCGAAAAAGAATTGCGCTCACAGCCTCAAGGCGATTTGTTTGTTGAAGAAAAAGTACAACAACTGTCAATTGTTGCCGAATCTGTTATCAACGACTATAAAAGGAATATAATCGAAATCCCACGTATTGACATTGTGCCAGGCACGCCAACAGCACATTTTGAATGGTTCGATTTAGATGTTAGTTCTGGTTTTTCTCTCCCTGCTTTGCAGGAAGAAATCATTCGGGTAGGTTTACACGATAATCAAGTGGAAATTTTAGAAGCTCATTTTAGTGGTTGGTCGCGAAATCAAACCCCTGTTAATGATATTATTGTGCAGTTAATGAATTATGAAGAGATTGATTACGATAATAATGCAGAGCTTTTACACCATTTAGCTTCTCAAGCATTTGATGCTATTAATACGAATTTAGAAGACCCCTCGAAAATCAAGCAGGTTATTAGGCAGTTTATCAGGGTAATTGCTGACCGTATTTACGCCCAAATGAAAGACCATTTTTCAATAACCTATGCCGGTTTTTCAGAACCGATTATATCTCCATTTTCGGTTATCGAGAAACACAATTACACACTTGAAGTCGGAAATATTAAAGATTATACAGATATAATTCAACCCATATCTTTAGTTCCAAAATTCCTTTTTAGAGGTTATTTGAAGGCTTGCCATGCTCAATATAAGTTTGATAGCGGTACAGAGTTAGATTTATCTTACATTTTTGAAAACGATAAATCTGTTTTAAAATGGCTACGTCCTGCATTCAATCAATTCCACATATCATACAACAACAAAACCACACGCTACGAGCCTGACTTTGTAGTTGAAACAGCTGATACAATATACTTGATAGAAGCAAAGGCACAAAAAGACATGGATTCGCCTGATGTTTTAGCAAAAAAAGAAGCTGCTGAATTCTATTGCAAAACAGCAACGGAATACACCTCTCAATTCGGTGGCAAACCTTGGAAGTATATTATAATACCACATACCGATGTTAATCGTACAGTGTCATTTGGTTTCTTAATTGCAAAGTGTAGTTAGTATGATAGTTGATGCTTTTCAAACATTAGAAGATAAAGATAATATTGACCAAATTGAATTTGAAGGTCCATTTATTTGTAACCATTCAGGTGCTTGGCTTGGTGTCGGTTATTATCTATGGGATACTAATTTTGATTGGGCAATGAATTGGGGCGAAATTGCACATGAAAAGTTTGGTCGTAAATTTGTTATAATGCAATGTCGTGTTGATTTATCTAAAGATTGTTTTGATTTAGTTGGCAGCGTAAAACACCAAATGGAATTGCTCAATGTAATTGATGTGCTAAACCAAAGTGGCAGAATCAAAAAAGAGTCCGACAAAACAATTCCTAATTTAATACGTTATTTACAGAATAAAGGGTTGTTTAATTATAAATCAATACGAGCTAGTGATTTTCACGTAAACAATATTGTCAAACTCAAATTTCGTTATGATAGGCCTGAATATATGGTTTTTAATGAAAGAGTTCAAATTTGCGTATTATCAAAAAAAGATGTAATTTTGCGCCCCGTTAATGTGGTTTACCCATAAATTAATAGTATTTTTGCAGTATGAAAACAGAATTAGCACAAAAGCTGAAAGAAGTTCTTGACAATATGTCTCAAGAACAATTCGATCAAGAATGGGCAGAGGTTACCTCTCTTAATCTTGAAGGTCCTTCATTTGGGGATTTTGTCGAATATATATCTGACATTCAAACTCCTACTGGTCAATATGTAGTTGCTCAAGAGGTAATCCCGTCTTCATACTCTGCTGGTGAAAACAATTATGCCTTAGCAGCATGAAAGCACAAGAATCAAATATACAATTTCTAAACGTACAGTTTCGTGAAAGCCATATCGTTTTTAATCGATTGGGCAACTATACTATTGAAATCAACATACAGCCTAAAGGTACAATCCTAAAAACTGCTAGCCAATTTATCCTACAACTTAGAGTTAATATCACAGATGTAGAAAATGGGTTAAATATTAATGTTGTTTCAGATTCAGTTTTTGCATATCCTCCCGAAGCCGATTTGAATGAACTTTCAAACAGTTTATTTGTGGTTAATGCGCCAGCAATAGCTTTTCCTTACATAAGAGCATATATCAGTGGGCTTACAGCTTTGTCTGGTATGCCAACATTAACTTTACCGACGCTTAATCTGTCCCAAATTGGTGAAACTCTGAAGGGGAACATTGAAATTGTTGAATAAATAAATCTTATCGCAATATGTAAAGCTGTCTTTTTTAGACAGCTTTTTTATTTTCCACCCACGCAGGTTTAAACCGAATAGGTAAAGCGGTATTCGTCAATCGGTTGCTTTGTTCGCAAAAACATAGCTGCAAGGGTATAATAAACAGCCTAAAAAATCTCCACACCTTCATTTCATTTCGGGTAGTATTTTTTCGTCTGCCCTTGCCATCTACCACATCCACACTAAGCGTATGCGCTCCAGTAGGTGTTCTCGCTTGCGTGTCTGTTTGTTTTGCTGCACCACGCGCCCTCAATCCTCATTCGTGGCTACTCCTACCCCCAAACCCCAATAATGTATTCGTAAAACTCATTTATCTTAAAATTGGGTGCAGCCGCCACTTATTGTTTTGCTCGCCTGCTGGTCGCTCGGGCTAATCGGGCTGTCACAGTTTTTGTGGTCGCTTTTCCACGTGGCTTTTGCCGTGTTCATTTTGTCATTCCGCAAGCTACATTCCGTCATTCACACCGCAACGCCACCGCACGCAAGAGCCGTCATTCAATCGCTCGTTTCGTTACACTCCACACGCTCATTCATTCCGGCACTTGCCTTACCGACGCACGCTCCAAACAAAAACTCCGCCAGCCCTGCCGCGTTGCGGTTGGCATCCAACACCTTTCAGTGTCAGGCTATCTTTGTCTGCCACCCTCGCTCCACTCGCAGACGGCTCGCGCCTTTTAAACTCCTCAGCAGGAAACACACCTATCGGCAGTGTTCCCACTGTTCCGTTTTTTTGCTCAGGGCTGTTTTACCCTGTTCGGTTTAATCTTACTCCCACGCCAACCCCCGACCACCCACCCCTAATATAAATGCAGTTTGTAATATCAACAAATAAACAAAAAACAATTAAAAATAAGAGAAATTAGTGTGATATGAACAAAAAAAAAATGTT
>CAZMQV010000092.1:7818-9881 GCA_964568675.1 uncultured Paludibacter sp. | reverse complement strand
CACAAACTGCACGTTGCAGTCAGCTAATTTTCTCCGTTAAATTCACAAACTGCACATTGCAGTCCGCTAATTTTCTCCGTTAAATTCACAAACTGCACGTTGCAGTCCGCCAATTTTCTCCGTTAAATTCACAAACTGCACATTGCAGTAGGCAGTTCAACACCGTTTAATTTGGAAACTGTAACTCGCACACACACGTATGATTACACACAAAATTGATCGTGCAATTCATCGTCGGGTCTATTATAACATCAATCCATTCAACAAGTCAAGCTTCGAAAGCAAGTACAATTTTATTATATAAATAGCTCCATAGAATCACAATAAAAAAATAAATTTTATAAATATCAAAACATATCTCCGAATTAAGTGTTTATCCCAAAGAAAATTCATAATGCCTTTTGAGCGCTACGCTTTATATTGTTTGCATTTGGTACTTATATTTGGTTTTTTGCATAAACAATCACTATATTTGCAACAGAAGCAGATGGACGTAAAAACTCAATTGTCAATAAAAACGCTATAAATCAGACAACTATAATAATTAATCTTTAAAAATAAAAAAAATCAACATGAAATTTGATATCGCAATCATCGGAGGTGGACCTGCCGGTTATAATGTTGCCGAAAAAGCGGCAAACAGTAGCTTACAAACCGTGTTATTTGAAAAGAAAACTCTGGGTGGCGTGTGCCTGAATGAAGGCTGCATCCCTACGAAAACCATGCTTTACTCAGCCAAACTTCTCGACAACGCGAAAACCGCCTCAAAATACGGCATACTTGACACGGAAAATGCCTCGTTCGACCTTGGTAAAATTGTAGCGCGCAAAAATAAGACGGTAAAGAAACTCACTGCCGGTGTGAAAATGAAAATGAAAGAAAGCGGCGTTACAGTAGTAGATAATGAAGCTGTCATCGTGGGCGAAAGCGGCGACAACATCCTCATTAAAGCCGGCGATGAAACCTACGAAGTCAACTATATTATTATAGCTACCGGCTCCGAAACCTTTATTCCACCCATCAAGGGCTTGGCAGATCTTCAATTCTGGACTTCGCGCGAAGCATTGGAAGTGAAAGAGTTGCCCGCGTCGCTCGTTGTCATTGGCGGTGGAGTTATCGGTATGGAGTTTGCGTCGCTTTTCAATAGTTTGGGTGTGAAAACAACCGTGGTGGAGATGCTTCCCGAAATTCTCGGCACAATGGACAAAGAGCTTTCGGCAATGCTACGCGCCGACTATGCCAAACGCGGAATTGCATTCCACCTCAGCACCAAAGTTGTGGAGGTGAGCGACTCGGCAGTAACAATAGAAAAAGATGGTGTAAGCTCCACCATAGAAGCGACACAAATACTTGTAAGCACCGGACGAGTTGCAAACACAAAAAACATCGGATTGGAATCGCTTAACATCGAAACCCTACGAAACGGCATCAAAGTGAATGAATACATGCAAACAAGCCATCCGCGCGTGTATGCCTGCGGCGATGTAACAGGTAGCTACATGCTTGCCCACACAGCCTCACGCGAGAGCGATGTGGCGCTTAATCATATTCTCGGCATCGACGACCGCATGAGCTACAAAGCCAATCCGGGTGTGGTATATACCAATCCCGAAATTGCTTGCGTAGGAAAAACGGAAGAAGAGCTCAAAGAAAGCAACACCGAATACCAGGTTTTCAAACTGCCTATGGCATACTCGGGACGCTTTATGGCCGAAAACGAAACCGGCAGCGGTGTGTGTAAAATCATCACCGACAACAACGAGCAAATAATCGGCTGCCACATGCTGGGCAATCCATCGTCCGAAATTATCGCCACAGCCACCATTGCCATCGAAGAAAACTACACGCTGGACGAGTTCAAGAAAATCATCTTCCCTCACCCTACCGTGTCAGAAATTATTCACGAAATACTTTTCATGTAAACAGTGGATTCAGGCCGATTTTGATTCGCTATTTTCTTATTTTTATAATCATTGCTGACCGACTAAATATGCAATCAATGAGTTTTCTCACTTCGTTCGAAATGACAATCAGTCAGTTAGGTATCTGGGAGGAGGTCGGTT
>CAZMQV010000092.1:0-7808 GCA_964568675.1 uncultured Paludibacter sp. | reverse complement strand
CCTCAAAAAATAACACGATTTTTTTTGTTCTGGGGGTGGGGGGGGGCGGGCCTCCTCCCCCCCCCCCCCCCCTCCTCCCCCTCGAGTCTGACGTAAATAGCTGTCATTCTGAACGTAGTGAAGAATCTAAAAATTTTAGTCGTTCAGTAGTGTTTTATAATGAATAAATATAAGCGCGAAACAGAAAAAGCGGAATAACAAACAAGAGATGTCAGGCTTCAAAAACAAGTCTGACATCTTTTTTCAAAAATAAAACCATAGAAAAACAGCAACACTATGCAATACTTTTTCAACAATCCGCATACCGACCCTTACATGAACATGGCTGTAGAAGAATTTTTGTTTCTTCACTACCACCAGCCGGTGTTTCATCTCTGGCAGAATGAACCCTGTGTGGTGATAGGAAAGAACCAATTGCTCGAAGCCGAAATCGACCCGGAATACGCGCGGCAAAACAATATTAAAATCGTGAGAAGATTCTCCGGCGGTGGCGCGGTGTATCAGGATTTGGGAAACCTCAACCTCTCCTTTATCACTTCGGATGGGACTTACGCTTTCGATGCTTTCAATCGTAAAATCATGGATTTTCTCCAATCGCTGCATTTAACCCCAACCACCAATGAGCGCCGCGCCATCTTCATCAACGAGCTGAAAATATCCGGAAGCTCACAACACATACGCGGAAGCAAATCCATCTACCACGCCACATTGCTATTCAATGGAAACCTGAATCATCTGGAACAGGTATTGAAAGGGAAAGAGATAGCGACACATCCGGCCAAATATGTGAAGTCGGTAAAAAGCCCGGTTACCAACCTCGGGAATCTAATTTCAGAAAACTTAACTATCCAATCATTCGCAGACAAACTGTTAGAATTTTTCACCACTTCCCAATCAAAAGAAATAAAACTATCGGCAAAAGATTTAAATTGGATATCAACATTAAAATCAAGCAAATACGAGAGTTCGAGCTGGATACAAAACGGAGTTTTAATTTAACTTAAATTCGTTTTATCCAGAAACATTCTAAATAGTTCTTTGTTATAGCATTAGTTTAACAAGAAAAATAACAACTAAATTTAAATTTATAGCATGTCAAAATTTGATATTAAAATGCCTAAATTAGGCGAAAGTATCACAGAAGGAACCATCGTGAGCATGAATGTGAAGCTCGGCGACATGGTTGAAGAAGATCAAGTGCTTTTTGAAGTTACCACCGCCAAAGTAAGCGCCGAAGTTCCTTCGGCTGTTGCCGGCAAAGTAGTGGAAATGAAGTTTAAAGAGGGCGACACGGTGGATGTAGGACTTACGGTACTTGTCATTGATTTGGCAGGAGAAGACGCTCAGGTTACCGCCACTGTAGAAACTACCGCCGACGCCACACCCGAAACAGAAGCCACAACTACCAAGACCGAAACCACCAAATCAACAAAAAATGACGATCGTTGGTACTCGCCCGTAGTGCTCCAAATGGCAAAACAAGCCAATATCGGCATGGAAGACTTAGCCAACATCGAGGGAAGTGGATTCCAGGGACGACTCACCAAAAAAGATATTAAAAACCACATCGAAAACCGCCCGGCTGCAAGCAAAGCCCAACCAAGCGAAAAAACAATCACGGCTCCCGCCGCGCCTTCACAAACTCCTAAAGCCACCACACCTGCAACACCGGTTACATTCAGCGGCGATGACATTGTGAAAGATATGGACGCTGTGGGTAAAATCATTGCCGACCGCATGGTGCAATCCAAACACACCTCACCCCATGTTACCACCATCGTGGAAGTGGATGTAACAAAACTGGTGAACTGGAGAAAGAAAAAGAAAGATGAGTTCCGAAAACAAGAAGGACTAAACCTAACCTACATGCCCGCTATCATCGAAGCTACGACACAAGCTTTGAAGAAATTCCCAAAAATCAACGCGTCGGTAGATGGCTACAAATACATTCTGAAGAAAAACATCAACATCGGTGTGGCAGTAGCGCTTGAGGATGAAAACTTAGTGGTGCCGGTGATTAAAAATGCCGACAAACTCAACATCAGCGGCTTGGCTAACGCGGTAGAAGACCTTTCGTCGAGAGCGCGCTCCAACAAACTGGCAATGTCCGACATCGAAGGCGGCACATTCACCATCACCAACTTTGGCACATTCAAAAACATCATTGGAACACCCATTATCAATCAACCCGAAGTAGCAATACTTGGTGTAGGATATATTGAGAAAAAACCGGCGGTAATTGAAACTCCCGAAGGCGACGTAATAGCAATCCGTCATAAAATGTACCTGTCACTCTCCTACGATCACCGCATAATTAATGGCGCGGTAGGTGGCGAGTTCTTATTGAACATTGCAAATTATCTTGAAAACTGGAGTGAATAATAAAAAAAGCAAAAACACAAATATGAAGAAATTTGATATTCTTACAACCGACAAAGAAACATTAAAGAAATGGTACTCGCTTATGACGCTCGGGAGAGCTATTGACGAGAAAGCGCCAATATATCTTATTCAATCGCTCGGATGGTCGTATCATGCGCCGTATGCCGGGCATGATGGCATTCAACTTGCCATCGGACAGGTATTTGAGAAAAAAGTGGACTTCTTTTATCCATACTATCGCGACATGCTTTCGGTGCTATCGGCCGGAATGACTCCCGAAGAGATTATCATGAACGGAATTTCGAAAGCGGATGACTTGTCGAGTGGTGGCAGACACATGTCCAACCACTTTGCCAAATTGGAATGGAACATCGAAACCGTTTCATCCGCTGTGGCGTCGCACGATGTGCACGCGGTAGGCTCTGCCCGCGCAATGGTGTATTATGGTCAGAAAGGTGTGGTTATCACCAGTCATGGTGAATCGAGTGCTTCGGAAGGCTATGTATATGAAGCCATCAACGGAGCGAGCAACGAAGGTCTGCCTGTAATCTTTGTTTTTCAAGATAATGGTTACGGCATTTCCGTTCCGAAAAAAGACCAAACCCTCAACCGGAAAGCGGCTGACAACTTCAAAGGACTGAAAAACCTGAGAATCATCCATTGCAATGGGCGCGATGTGTTCGACTCGATGAACGCGATGACCGAAGCCAAAGCCTGGGCTATTGAAAATAGCGCACCCGTAATCATCCAGGCAAACTGTGTGCGTATCGGAGCTCACTCCAACTCCGACAAACATACCCTGTATCGCGACGAAAACGAATTGAAATATGTGAAAGAAGCCGACCCGCTACACAAATTCCGTAGAATGCTGATTCGTTACGAACGATTCACCGAAGATGAACTGAAAGAGATAGAAGCGGCTGCCAAGAAACGCCTGAGCGAAGCAAACAAAAAAGTGATAGCGATGGCAGACCCCGATCCTTCTAAAGTATTGGATTTTGTTCTTGCCGAACCCTATCAGCCTAAAAAATATGTGGATGGCACTCACAACGAGCAAGGCGAAAAGAAAAACATGGTTACAGCCATCAACGAAACTCTCAAAGCTGAGTTCCGCCACAATCCCGACACCTTCCTCTGGGGGCAAGACGTAGCCAACAAAGACAAAGGCGGCGTGTTCAATGTAACCAAAGGGATGCAACAAGAGTTTGGTGAGAAACGCGTGTTCAACGCGCCAATTGCCGAAGAGTTCATTGTAGGTACAGCCAATGGAATGAGCCGGTTCGACCCCAAAATTAAAGTAGTAATTGAAGGCGCCGAGTTTGCCGATTACTTCTGGCCTGCCATGAATCAATATGTGGAAACTACCCACGAATATTGGCGAAGCAATGGCGGTTTTAATCCGAATATCCTTATCAGACTTGCTTCCGGCGGATATATTGGCGGAGGGCTTTATCACTCGCAAAATATCGAAGGAGCGCTTGCTACCATTCCGGGCGCACGCATTGTTTATCCATCCTTTGCCGACGATGCCGCCGGACTGCTACGCACTTGTATGCGCAGCGAAGGCTTGGTGGTATTCATGGAGCCAAAAGCACTCTACAACGCTACCGAAGCTGCCACCGTCGTACCCGATGATTTTGAAGTGCCTTTTGGCAAAGCGCGCATTCGAAGAGCAGGCGAAGATTTGACCATTATCACTTATGGAAATACAACTCACCTCTGCCTGCAAGCAGCCGAACGGCTCTCAAAAGAAGGCGCGTCGGTCGAAGTGATCGACATTCGCTCGCTGGTGCCGTTGGATAAAGATACAATTTTCGAATCCATAAAGAAAACAAGCAAAGCACTTGTGGTGCACGAAGATAAAGTATTCTCAGGCTTTGGAGCAGAAATAGCCGCTACCATCGGTTCGGAAATGTTTCAACATCTCGACGCGCCAATACAACGGGTTGGCTCTACGTTTACCCCTGTGGGCTTCCATCCGATTTTGGAAAAAGCCATTCTGCCCAATGTGGAAAGAATTTACAAAGCAGCTAAAGATTTAATCCAATTCTAAAATAACAAATTAAAAAAACTATATGAAGAAAATTGGCTTATTTTACAGCAAAGAGACAGTAAAGACTTCGCAAATCGCACACAAAATCTTACAAGAGTTCACTACCGATGAGATTGACGAAATCAATTTGATTGACGCGTGGAGCGACGATTTCAATCGTTATGACAACCTGATACTTGGCACCGCAACTTGGTTTGACGGCGAGCTGCCCGACCATTGGAGTGAAATCGTACCAAAGGTAAAAACCCTTTCGTTCAAAGGAAAGAAAGTAGCTATATATGGACTGGGTGACCAAAAACGATACCCCGATAACTTTGTTGACGGTATTGGGCTTCTGGCCAAAGTGATGGAGCACCTGGGAGCCGAAGTAGTAGGCTTTACATCCACCGATGGTTATGAATTTCACAAATCAGTGGCACAACGCGAAAATGAATTTTGCGGATTGGCGCTCGACTACGAAAATCAGGCTAAACTCAACAAAGAACGCGTGAAAGCATGGACTGACAAACTAAAAAAAGAATTTGCTTAAACTTGTTTTTCATAATCCACAAACAACAATTGCCACGATTCAAACTTCTGAATGCGTGGCAATTGTGATATAATATCCTCAGCAATCATTCAAAGAATATATGTATTCCGATAAATCATTGCTGCCATTCAGACGCTGTAATCTAATTTTGTTTCTCAATTTTAGTTAAACACGATGGATATGTTGCGTTTAAACAGTAATTTTGTGAAAATTTTTTCAACATGAATTTCAATAAGATATTTCAAAAGACTCGAGTTTATTTCGCCATATATAAATACCCATTATTCGCTCTTATCATCATTCTGATACTGATACTTCTGATTCCAAAAAAAAGAGAAAGCAAACAGACGGAGAATAAAAAAATAGTTCCTACGCTTTATGATTGCGATAGAAGTAAATACGCTACAGCGCCAATCACCACCGAGCGTACATTGAAAGATTTGAATGACATTCAAAACATTCATGCGATGAGAAATGGGCTTGAAAACATTTATCTGAGCAATGCGGCATTTATTGAAGATAGCGCGCGGGTAGCCAAAGAGCATATTTTAATCAAAATAAAAGACAACCGGTATTTAATCGTCAAAGATTTGACACACTCATTCCCTTATGCAACCCCCGAAACGGTGGAGCTGCTGAATGTGATAGGTGAGTTATTTCTACAAAAACTTCAAGAAAAGAAACTTGGATATTACCGTTTTCTTGTTACTTCGGCGCTTCGAACCACCGAAACACAAGAACATTTGCTAAAACGAAACCGGAATGCGAGCACACAGTCGGCTCACTTGTATGGCGCTACTATCGACATCACCTACAAAGAGTTTTTCAACGTGAAGACCGGCGAGCTGGAACAAAGCTACTTGGTGGGTGAAGCGCTAAGGGAAACCATGCTCGACCTTCGCGAGCAATGCCGACTGCTGGTAGTGCGCGAACGCAAACAAGCTGTTTATCACTTCACCGTAGTCAATTGCGACCCCACAAGAGCGCCCAAAGACGCGTTGCTAGAAAAGGTCTTAGAATATTAATTTACACATAATTAAAAAAAAAACAAGAAATAAAATGCGTCGAAAGAACCCTTATGTTCCCGCGTCGAAAATGACCAATCTCACCGCAAAGGAAAATACTTTGTTGATGGAGTTTCTGCTTGCCAAAATGGGTGGCATGAGCCGTAACTCTGTGAAATCACTTTTGTCGCACCGGCAAGTAGCTGTAAACGACAAAATAATCACACAATATGACTTACAACTCCGCCCCGGCGACCGCGTAAGCATCAACACCACACGTGGAAACGCGGAGCTGCATCACCCCTTGCTCAAAGTGATATATGAGGATAACGACTTTATCATTGTTGACAAAAAAGAGGGCTTGCTCACCGTTACCGTTGGTACGGGAAGGGACATTACCGCATTCTCGATACTAAAAAATTATGTGAAAAAATCGTCGCCCGCCAATAAAATTTACACCGTTCACCGATTGGACAAAGACACATCGGGCGTTTTGCTCTTCGCTAAAAACAGAGACTTGCAACACCTGCTTCGCAACAACTGGCACCAGATGGTAACCAAAAGAACTTATGTGGCAGTGGTGGAAGGCAAAGTGGAAAAAAACAGCGGGCGCATCACCTCATGGCTCACCGAAAATGAAGTGAAACTGAAAGTTATCTCCAGCAAGTATGACAATGGTGGGAAAGAGGCAATAACCACTTACAAAACCCTGCAATCGAACAACGAATATTCATTATTGGAACTTGAACTTGAAACGGGACGTAAAAACCAGATTCGCGTACACATGGAAGACATCGGGCATCCAATACTGGGCGACAGAAAATACAGCTCATCGGTGAGCTTCGGCAGATTGGCGCTCCACGCCAGCGTACTCGAATTCCGTCATCCAATGTCGGGCAAAATCATGCGATTCGACTCACCTACCCCCAAAGAGTTTTTGAAATTGATAAAATAAATCTCACAAATAAAAAATACAACAGCCGTAAAAACTCATATTAAAAATGAGTTCTTACGGCTGTTTCGTTACACGCTCAAATATCCGATAAGTTAACGATTAATCTAACCGATTTCCGCACAGAAAGACATTGAAAAAGCAAAGGAAATTTGGGATAAATTAAATAAGATATGGACACATCAAAATTTGACATGGCGGATTATTTAGACAGTAACGACATGATTGCAGAATATCTCAACACTGTCATAGAAGAAGGAAACGATGCTGATATAATTCATGCGATTGGAAATGTAGCGAAAGCAATCGGCATGACTAAAATTGCACAAGAAACAGGTTTTCAGCCGACCTTGTTTATATAAGGCATTATCAGAAAGTGCAAAGCCGCAATTTTCAACCATAATGAAAATTTTGAGAGCAGTTGGCGGGCAAATACAGATAAATCGGATAACAAGCTAAAAAAAACAATTAGCAAAGATTGTTTTGTCCGTAGGACATACACTTTATCAACCCTAAAACAGAATTTACAGCCCTGCTTGCAGACGGCAGGGCGCAAGTAGATACTTGCACCGGCGAGGAGAGCTAAATTTCACACTATTTATTGTATTATCTGTTTATTTTCATTACTTTTGAAGCGGGAGATTTGATTTATTTGTTTTGTTCAATCAAATAAAATTACCGGCTATGCAAAAACGCCTAACCCTTCCAAAGCCTTCCTGCTACCTCTGTCCTTATCCAAATAGCAGGGCAAATTACAGCGGAACTCTTTCCCCGAAACTACGGGGATATTTCCCTAAACTGCGGGAGCGTTTCCCCCAACTGCGGGAGCATTTCCCTGTCTAGTCCTGAAATAGGTTTACACAAAAGTAAACATGAATCAGGATTATG
>CAZMQV010000091.1:0-10206 GCA_964568675.1 uncultured Paludibacter sp. | reverse complement strand
GATTATGAAGAAAGAAGATTTTTTAGCAAGTGATTTTTTTAAGCAGTTCAAAACAACTGAAGAGTTTAATGATTTTTTCTCCACCCTTCACAAGCGTGGTTTGGAGGTTATGCTCGAAGGGGAGCTTGATGCACATTTGGGCTATTCAAAACATAGCAAATCACAACAAACCAAAGGAAAACAGATTGCCCCAAAAACAGTAGAACTTTATGTGTTGAAGACAAGGAAATATTATGCCATTGCTTTTCTGAAAATTCTTTGGAAAACCATCAAATAACCGATAAAATGCTGTAATTTCGCAGTAGAAATTCGGAAGTGTAACGCATCACGGCTATTTAATTACAAATCAGCATCATAACCGATTTTTATTAACAGAGAATACGATGTTTTCTAAATGCTCCTCAATTATCAAAAATACATCGCAAATTTATAAAAAACAACACAAAAAATAATGTCAGACACATCATTGGATACCAAAAGCCAGAATGGATATTTCCAAAACGCTCGCCCGGATATGCTCAAATACATTCCCGAAAGCGCCAAGACTGTTCTTGAAGTGGGCTGCAGCGAAGGTAACTTCTGCCGCTCAATGAAAACCCCCGAACGTAAAATTTGGGGTATCGAAATCAACCCGGAAGCAGCCCGAAAAGCATCGGAGTCGTGTGATTTTGTATTGTGTGGCAACTTTGACGAACTCTATGACGAGTTGCCGAAGGCTTACTTTGATTGTGTGGTTTTCAACGATGTTTTGGAACATCTTTACGCCCCATGGGATACGCTGAAGAAAACCCGTGCGTTATTAAAACCCGATGGAGTGGTTGTATCTTCTATCCCCAATTTCAGATACATAGGCAATTTGGTAACGGAGATTTTCTGGGAAGAAGATTTCAGATATAAGCCCGAAGGTGGTATTTTGGACGATACGCACATTCGTTTCTTTACGTCCAAAAGCATCCTGCGAATGTATCGCGAACAAGGATTCGAAGTCGTGAGGCACGAGGGCATCACACCGTGCAAAAGCTGGAAGGAAAAGCTGTTTATCCGGCTCACGCTTGGCAAACTGAAAGACGCGCGCTGGAAACGATTTGCCACAGTAGCCCGAAAAATAGAATAACGAAACGAGGCTGAGAATCATTGGATTCTCAGCCTCGTTTCGTTTAAGTCGTAATTTTTAGCGCAAAATAGCTTCTACTTCGCATACTTCGAGCAACTCGCCATTTACTCTGAATCGGACATCGAACCCTGCAAATTCAACTCCGTAAATTCGCTCTGAACTGTGTTGATATGATGGACGAGGGTCGAGCGACAAGACTTGAAGTAAAGCTTCGCGCTTTTCCTCGGCTATTCGTTGCAGCAATTCATCGGGACAACAAACGGCTAATTTTTGTCGCGTCGCATTCTCTGTAAAACCTCCGCTTGCTTCAGGATAAGCATCGGCATAGCTAATATAGGGTTTTATGTCGTAAATGGGAGTGTCGTTCATCAAATCGACTCCGGCGACATGCAATACGGGACCCAATACCGGGTCGAGTTCCACTTTATCCAATCGCACTGCCGAAAGCCCAATGGGATTGGGGCGAAATGGCGAACGGGTAGCAAACACTCCCATGCGTGTGTTGCCTCCAAGCACCGGCGGACGCACCGTGTGAGACCATTCGGATCGAATCGACGCTGAAAATTCCCATATCAACCAGATATGCGAAAAGGCATCGAGACCCCGCACCGCATCAGCACTTCGATACTCCGGCTCGAAAATTATTCTTCCTTTCAGCGTGGCAATCAACCCACTTTGGCGCGGCACACCAAATTTTGTAGGGAAATCTGTATGAATCCGGGCAATAATTCTGAGCGGGTTAGACATTGCGTGTAAATACTTTAGTTGCAAATCCGTTTATCTTTTAGAGGATAAACCGTTTTCTCAATTTTTCAAATTCTTTTCGAGGAACATAAACTTCTTTTTATACAGATTCCGACGGGTTTCGCGCCCCAATATGCTGTGGTTTTTATCGGTATAAAGATAGAGTTCTGCTTGTTTATCTGCCTTTTGTAAGGCATCGAGATAGAGATAGGTGTTCTGAACATGCACATTGTCGTCGGCGGTGCCGTGTATAATGAGCAAATTACCGTTCATCTTCTCGGCGTGTTTGATAGGTGAACCCGCATCATATCCACCGTTGTTTTCTTTAGGCTGACGCATAAACCGCTCGGTATATGTGGCATCGTAAAGGCGGAAATCGGTAACCGGAGCTACCGCGATACCCGCTTTGAAAACTTTATCGTCGCTGCTTAGCGCGTTAAGTGTCATAAATCCGCCGTAACTCCAACCCCAGATACCAATTCTATTTTTATCTACATAACTCAAACTACCAAGATATTTGGCTCCTTCCACCTGATCGCGAGTTTCGAGAACCCCAAGTTGCATGTAAGTACATTTGCGAAATTCTGCTCCGCGCGCCGCCGTGCCTCGTCCGTCAACGCTCACCACCACATATCCCTGCGAAGCCAGGTAATAATCCCAATCGGCCGACCAACTATCTTTCACTTCTTGTGAGTTTGGTCCGCTGTATTGCACCATCAAAGCCGGATATTTCTGGCTCGCGCTAAAACCCACCGGTTTCAACATCCATCCGTTTAGTTTTACTCCTTCGGAAGTGGTGAAACTAAATAACTCTTTAGTCGGTAAATTCAATTTTTTGAAATCGGCAAGCAACTGCGCATTATCCTCTAACACACGGATTGCAAGCCCTTTGTTGTTGCGCATGGTGTAAACGTTGGGAGTGTTGAGGCTCGAAGCATTGTCCAAGAAATAGCTGTACGTATCGGAGAAACTGGCATTGTGCATTCCTTTACCATCGGTGAGTCGTGTTTTTTTTCCTTTTGCGTCAAGGATATTCACATCGCGCTGCATAGGCGATATTTCTGCTGATTGGAAATAAAGCAACTGCTTGCTTTCGTCATATCCATAAACTTTCGTTACATCCATATTTCCGTTTGTCAACTGGCGGCTGAGTGTGCCATTAATATTATACAAATATGCGTGACGCCAGCCGGTTCTTTCACTCACATAGGTGAAATACTTACCATCGGCAGTAAAATAAATATCGTCGATATTTTCGAAATCAACATAATATTTGTCCGTTTCACGAAGTATTAGTTTTGACACCAAAGATTTCGGATGTGAGTAGATCATATCCAAGCGATTTTGATTGCGGTTCATTACGAAAACTGCTAATTTCTCTTGGTCTTTCGTCCATTTAAGTCGGGGGATGTAAAATTCGGTATCTTCAACTCCAAGATTAACCGTGCGAACTGATTTGTAGAAATCATCATAAACGCAAACGCTCACTTTGGAAATTGGTTGTCCCGGTTTAGGATATTTAAACGACTGGAAAGTAGGATAAAGTGGCATTCCATCTTGCATTACCGGGCTTTCGAGGTAGCGCTGCATTTGGTATAAGGGTACTTCGGTTTCGTTGAACTTTACAAAAGCAAGTAACTTGCTGTCGGGGCTAAACACAAAAAGACGCGAAACGCTAAACTCCTCTTCATATACCCAATCGGGGATGCCGTTGATGACTTTACCAAATTCACCATCTTTCGTAATGGCGCTTTCGGTTCCAAAATCTATTTTATGCAAATACAAGTTATTTTCGCGCGCAAATGCGATGTATTTGCTATCGGGCGAAAACAAGGGTGCCTCTTGCGCTCCGTTGTCCGATAGAGCTTTCAATTCGTTGCGTTTCACATCAAACAGTTGGTAGTTGGCTGTGAAACTTCGACGATAGCGGTATTGCGGGTTGTTGTAAACCAGTATTTTCAACTCATCGGGACTAAATTCATAACCTCGTATCTGTTCCGTTTTGCTGATTTTTGTCTTTTCAGCATTGAAAATAGTATCCACCACTTGACCGGACTTGTAACTATAGCGAACAATGAATTTGTTTTTTTCGAGCAAGGTGTAATGCTCGCCGTCCTTCATCGACTTCATTCCATAAACTGATTTTGCACGATACTTACCATCAACAAGGTCGGTAAGCAAGTCGGCACTGAGAAGATGAACTACAAATAAAAGTAGTAAAAATGTAAAACCGCGTTTCATATTCATACGTTTTTTGGTGATTTTCTCCCACATAAAATCCCATTTGGGCATTTACATGAAAGAATCGGATTATGTTGTACTTTGTTTATTTTTTATTTTCGTTTCAAATTTCGCACCTCTACGTTTAGCAATAATAGCATAGGCGTTATCAAACCAACAAAATTACGTCAAAAATCAATCCCAATTTTTCTTTTAAGATATTATTTCAATACCATTAACATTTCAGCATGATATTTTCATTATATGGAAGTACGGATATTTTATACATGTTACATTACTTTGTCTGCTACAATGATAATTTCTGAACTTGTGAAGACTTGGCGATTTATTCAATTTTCAATTCCTCTAAATAATTTCGGAGATGTGTGATAATTATGAAGTAATTTAAGATAAATCCGATATACAAACTCAGGATTACAAAATTTCCGTTTTCTTTATGTTTGCTTTATTATGAAAAGAAACAGATATCAAACAGCTCACAAATGAACCAAATTTGGTCTAAATTAATTTTTTTTACCGAATTATTCAACCAAATCAGTAGTTAAATCGTTACATATACATAAGGCGAATACAGAAGCAATTGAATCATCGCAATAAGCTGACTATCATGCCGATACGCTCTTAATTACAGAAATATTGCCGAAAAACGATTTTTAATATATGAAAACTTATGATGTAAAAGACACGGCATATCAATTTTTATCGGTCAATGATTGTTTCGGCAGATAAAAATGAGAAAATTCTTTCAGAGAAACTAAGGATATAGAAACCAACAATACACCAAAATCAAATGAAATCGCTAAAAGATTTTTTTACTACCCCCTCAACAGTTACTCATGCCGAGAAACGAATAGGGATATGCCTTAGTGGCGGAGCTGCTTTGGGATTGGCTCACATTGGTGTGCTTCAATCACTTAACGATAACCAAATTTACCCCAATGTGATAGCGGGCACAAGCATGGGAAGCATCATAGGCGCAATGTATGCCGCAGGTTATACCCCTACACAAATGCTTCAATTAATCAAAGATGGGAAACTCTATAAACTATCGAATCTGATGAGTTTTCAACCGGCTTTTTGGAAAACCGGGCTGTCCGACCAGCACATCATCATCAATTTGCTTAATGAATTGATTCCGAACAATAGCTTTGATAAACTTGAGAAAAATTTATTTGTCTGTGTAAGCAATCTTTCTACCGGTAATTGGGAAATCATTAATAAGGGCAACGATCTTGCCGAGTGGGTTTCGGCGTCATCAAGCATTCCGGGCATTTTCAACGCCATGAAAATTAACAACATGGTGTATGTGGATGGAGGTTTGCTTAACAACCTACCCGCACAACCGCTGCGCGATGTATGCGATGTGATTATTGGTTCAAATGTGATTTGCCTGGAAGAAGCCAAAAAGCAGTTGAAGCCTCGCGACACCTTGCTGCGCTCCGTTCGCGTGTTGCAACACCAAAACTCAGCTCCGGGTAAGGAGTTGTGCGACTTTTTAATTGAACCGGCAGCTATCAGCAAATACAATGAATTTAGCTTTGACGCGTATCAATCAATTTATCAATACGGCTATCGCACTACTTCACAGTTTATTTCTAAGAATCCGGATATTCTGAAATTGAAGAAAAACTCGAAATAATACGCCTTTCAACCTGGTGTTAATGTTTTGCGGTTACATAAGGGTTCTTTTTTTGTAATGGGAGTGAGTTGGATGTGTGTTAATCTAATTTGTTGTGGTAAATTACCTACAAAATATAAGCGTCGAAAAGCAGTAGCAATAATACTTTAACCCAAAGACGAGCAGAAGAATTTTTATTCATTTGCTCGTCTTTCGTTTAGTTTGTTGGACTTTATAATTCTTTCGTAATGAAAGTAACTTTATTTTCTTCCGTGAACAATAGTCGGAAGTTTTGAGTAGATTATCAGACTGGCGCGAATGTGATGGATGCAAGATTATCGAGATAATCCAATCGAAGCATTTCCTGAACTCTCTTAACCAAGGAGTGTATAAAAAACAAAACTCCTTTAAGAATGGTTCTTAAAGGAGTTTAGCAGTGCGGCTGAAGGGACTCGAACCCCCACGCCTCTCGGCACTAGATCCTAAGTCTAGCGCGGCTACCAATTACGCCACAGCCGCTTGCTGTGTTTTGCGTGTGCAAAGGTAATACAAATTTATGAATCTACAAGTTTATTCTGAAAATTAATTGAAAGATTTAGTAGAAACGATGCTTCCTATTGCTAACGCGTTACTCTATCTTCGACAAATCATAAGGAGTTTCCTGATACACAAAGTAGTTCAACCAATTAGAAAACAAGAGATTGGCATGACCTCTCCAACGCACCACCGGAGTGTTGGCCGGATTGTCATCGCGGTAATAGTTTTGCGGAATCCGGATAGGCATCCCTTTTTTCAAATCACGTTTGTATTCTGTATCAAGTGTGCCGGGCGAATACTCCGAATGCCCGGTGATGTATATTTCACGTCCTCCTCGCGCCATCACCATATACACACCCGACTCAGGCGACTCCGAGAGCAAGGTCAATTCTTCAACTTGAAGTATATCTTCGCGCCGAATTTCGGTATGCCTGCTATGTGGCACATAAAAAACATCGTCGAAGCCACGAAAAAGCGGATTTAGTTTATCATAAATTTGATGTTCGAAAATTCCGAACATTTTATCCTGAAGCGGATATTTTGGAATACCATAGAAATGGTATAGCCCGGCTTGCGCAGCCCAGCATATAAAGAAAGTAGATGTTACATGATTGCGCGACCAATTAAAAATGGATTGTAGCTCTTTCCAATAATGCACTTCTTCAAAAGCCAGATGCTCCACCGGCGCACCGGTAACTATCATACCATCGTAGTTTGACTTTCTAACCTCGTCAAACGACTTGTAAAACTCCATCATGTGCTCGATGGGCGTGTTTTTTGAAGTATGTGATTTTAGTTTCAGAAAATCGATTTCAAGCTGCAAGGGTGAGTTCGATAGCAACCGTATTAAGTCGGTCTCTGTCGTAATTTTTAATGGCATCAGGTTGAGTATCAGAATTTTCAACGGTCTTATTTCCTGACTTTCAGCGCGCTCGGAGTCCATCACAAAGATATTTTCTTTACGAAGCGCTTCAACTGCCGGCAAATTAAAAGGGATATTTAATGGCATTTTATTAACGTAAAGCTATAATTATATTTTTATAAACAAAATAGTTCTGAAAGTGTTCGGGCAATTAATTAAAGAAATTCCAAAGTAAGCCCAGCTTGAACATGGGCGGATTTATTGGGTAATTGGGCATGGAGTATCCCCAATCTTTCACAAAATAACTGCCAATGTTTTTATATTCGAGAAAGAAACGCGCCGTTTTTAAATGAAAATTGGCATAAACATTTATTTCGGGATAATTACCTATTTGCACTTTGTTCTGATTGAAGAATTGCCCGGTTGCCGGCATATATGATGGTGCAAAATACTTGGTATAATATCGCATGTTTACTCCAAATTGCGGATAAAGGTCTTCAAACCATTTGCCGGAGTAATAAAGATTGTGGTATAACACGAATGTAGGCAAAGGAAGTACCGATTGCTCGGAACTCAATTGATATACCGCGTTGTTTTCAAGTGTAATTGACTTCAATTTAAAATCTTGCTTCAAATCGACCGACAATACCTGCACATTACCATCGTGTTGCATCGGGATACCTTCTTCGTTAAAATACACCACATTAGTAAGGTTATCTACTCCCGCAGTTAGTTTTGTCTTACGTTTGGGCAACTCAAACACGCCACCGACATGCGTCTTATATATTTTACTAAAGTCATTTGCCCAACGGAAGTGAGTTGACGTGTAATTTTGCAAAAAGAAAGAAGGAGTTTCGTTTCTAACATAAGCATCGGCTGAAAGTGAAATTTTTTCCTTAAATAACTTAAAGTTACCGGTTGCTTTCCCTTCGAGACGAAACTCACCCAGCTTATAACCAATGAGGTAGATGTCGCCCAGAAAATGGTATCTAAAATTATCGCCCCTATTTTTGGACAACACACCACCTACGCGCGTATTGGATTTCAAATCATGTAGCAGCGTAGTGTCGGGGCGATATGTGAATTGCTGAATTTCATTTTCAACATAGCCGGTAACTCCAAATTTAAGTTTGCGGTTAAACTCTTCTGCCAGATTTATCGAAAAAAGATTGGTCAGAGTGCGCAACGCCGCTGTGTCATTTGCCACTTTCGATATTGAATCGTATGTGTTTTTGTAGAAATTTCTTTCGATACTTGGTTCATAGTAACGTTTTTTCATCTCTTCGAACTGAATAACGTGTCCAAAGCGCGTTACGGGTACGAACTCAAAGCTACTCGAATCCTTGTCCACCTTCACTTCGCGCTGAAAACCAAGACTATAACTATGATTGTAATAAAAGAAGTTTTTTCTAAACACTGAGTAACCATGCATTGCCGTAGGCATATCTTTTGTAGCCACATCCACATTGGGGTTGTTGAGCATCGTCAGATTGGTTAGCCCACCATTATCATGATTAAAATGGTTGTTAACTGCCGCTAAACCATAAGCCGAATAGCGAGTGCCATTGTAACGCCCAAAAATGTTTCCCGAAAAGCGCTGTGCCGCCTGATTACGATACATACCTGCCGAATAGAGGTAATCCAGATTGAGACCGAAATTAACTTTAGCCGAAGGACTCGCAGTAAAAAGAAATTTCACCTGCTCTTCCTTGTGTCCATCGGGGCCTCCGGTGATATAAGTGAGATTTGTAAAAGGGAAATTGACATCGTAAAACTGAGCGTTTCGAATATCGGTCAAATACGGCACATACCCATCTTCAAACATAAAATTACTTCCCTGAATGCGTTTACTGAATATCTTCGACTGAAGTGGCGAACCATAATTTCCACTATAAGAGTTGGCGATGCTCAGTTTATCAACAAGATTTTTAACGTTATAATTGATATGTGAGCTATCAATCGAAACGGTATCAGCCACGGCAAACTGACGGTCGATACGCCAAGTTTTAGCAAAACGGTCTTCTGCTTTTCGTTTGGTTGTTTCTTCTTTTTTTTCCTGAGCCGATATCGAAAGCACAGCAAGCAGTAATATATATAATGTAATAATCCTTTTCATTTGTCTTTGTTTTCACTCAAAATAAGCTACAAAGATACTGTTTTTTACTCCAAAAACGATTATATTATTTTAAGTGTTTAATTATATATAACTTTTTCATCACCCTCCCACCCGTCTGCATATTCCAAAATATGCGACAAGAAATTTCTAATGTAGTTCGTCATTTTGTGTCAACACGCGGAAAGATACAGCTAGTTGAAACAGCATTGCTGCTTCTTTGCAAAGTTCAATCACACTGATGCAAACAAAATACGAACTCAAAAACTTTTGAAAATTAGAAAAATAATCGTATCTTTGCACCCTCATAAATAAAACTATTTATATAAACCAATTTAAAAAGGTAGAAAACAGTATGTTAAATCATTATGAAGCCGTTTTCATTTTAACTCCCGTTTTGTCTGAAGCTCAGATGAAGGAAGCGGTAGATAAGTTCAAAGCTGTCGTTACTGACAACGGAGGAGTTATCACAAATGAAGAAAACTGGGGAATGCGCAAGCTGGCTTACCCCATTCAAAAGAAATCGACAGGATTTTACACCCTGTTACAGTTTGATGCAGAACCAACTATCGTTGCACCTCTGGAAGTTCAGTTCCGTCGCGACGAGCGCGTTCTTCGCTTCCTTACTTTCCGCTTAGACAAGTACGCATTTGAATATGCTGAGCGCAGAAAAGGTAACAAATCGCAACAAAAAGCAGAAGTAGCAGAAGCTACTGAAGAAGTAAAAGTAGAAACTAACGAAGTAAAGGAGGACTAAACAATGGCACAAGGAGAAATCAGATATTTGACTCCACCTACTGTGGACGTTAAAAAGAAAAAATACTGTCGTTTCAAAAAAAGCGGTATTAAATACATTGACTATAAGGATCCTGAATTTTTGAAAAAATTCTTGAACGAGCAAGGCAAAATCCTTCCTCGCCGCCTTACCGGAACTTCGTTGAAATATCAACGTAAAGTTGCCCAAGCAGTTAAAAGAG
>CAZMQV010000090.1:0-10555 GCA_964568675.1 uncultured Paludibacter sp. | reverse complement strand
GATTTTGGATGCGAACCGCCCGGGGGGCGGAATGTGATTAACCCCATGATTTATCGTGGGGGTTCTGAGAACATAACAACTAACGACTAACGACCAGCGACCAGCGACTAACAACTAACAACTAACGACCATCGACTAATGACCAGCGACCAGCGACTATTGGCCAACATCTTAGTTTACTCCCTCAAGCATTTACTAAAACTATTTCTAAAGAAAAGAATCGGCCGTCATCCTCTCCGTGGATTGAGCATGACAGCCGATACGGGTGCTTACCTTGAAACAATAAAAAACGAGCAGATGAGTATTTAACTCTTTTCTGCCCGTTTCCTTTTTGTGTATATTTGAATTTGCTTATTTTAAGGTGGTTTCAATCACCGCAAGTCCAATTTTTCGGTTCAACCCACTGATGGGAATCACAAAACGCTTAAATCCATTTATTTGTTGAATGTTGTTAGCCTCTGTTTGCAGTAGCGCTATATCAATAACCGGCTTTCCCACATCTTCTTGTAAACTGGACAGGATAATGGTGGAATTGTCGGTGTTGATAATATATGCTTTTGTAATGTTCGGTTCCTTACTGATTTTAAGCATATACTGGCTTGCCTGATCAAAGTTATTGCGCATCATGTCGCTTCGAGCAATCCAGGAAAACACCTTGGATACGAGTAAGTAATCAGCGCTTTGTATGCTGTCGGTCTGAATTTGGTGAATTTTTACCAAACTCTGCTTTTCCTTCTCTTTTTTGCCAATCTGCCATTGTCCCCACACAAAAACAACAATAAGCGCAAAAAGTAATGAAAAACTAAGTTTGTTGTTCAATATCAGTTTGCCGACTTTGCCCGGGCTTCTTTTCGCGCGCGTTACACTTGTCGTTGACTTTTGGTTTTCGGGGGATATTGGTGTCTCTTTTGACATGATGAATTACTCGTAATTATTCGTGTGAACCCATTTTCAAGAATGCAACTTCTTTTTCGCTCAAGAAGCGGTACTTGCCACGTGGAACGCTTTTCTTAGTTAGACCGGCAAAAAACACTCTGTCCAATTTGATGATTTTGTAGCCCAACGATTCGAAAATACGACGCACGACACGGTTTTGGCCTGAGTGAATCTCAATACCAACTTCTCTTAGACTGTCGTCTTTTACAAACTCCAGCGCGTCGGCTTTGATGGTGAAGTCGCCCAAGTCCACGCCATTGATTATTTTTTCATAATCTTCGGCAGTCAGGTCGGTGGCTAATCCCACATGATATATTTTCTTTTTATCGTTTTTGGGGTGAGTCAGTTTGGAGGCCAAATCGCCGTCATTGGTAAGAAGAAGTACGCCGGTAGTGTTCCTATCGAGTCGTCCTACGGGATATACGCGTTCGCTACAAGCATTTTTTACCAAATCCATCACCGTCATTCGCGCATGTGTGTCTTCAGAAGTGGTAACACAGTCTTTAGGTTTGTTGAGCAGAATATATACTTTCTTCTCAATTTTTACCGGCTGATTGTGAAACATCACGTTGTCAATCGGGAGTACTTTTGTTCCCAGTTCAGATACAATCACTCCATTAACAGAGATTACTCCGGCCTGAATAAATTCATCCGCTTCGCGACGTGAGCATATTCCGGCGTTAGCCAAAAATCTGTTTAAGCGTATTGGCTTGGTGGGGTCTATAAAGTTGTTGCGGTATTCAATCTGTTTTTTCTTACTGTATTTGGCATTTGGGTCGTAAGTTCCTTTTCTTTTGCGAAATACAACACCTTCGCGTTGGTTGTCAAAGCGAGTTTCAATGTATTTTGAGTCGCCGGCTTCGCTAGGTTTTCTAAAGTTCAGTTTGCCTGCATTCGGTCTTTCGTTCGAATCAAAGCGATTTCTGAAACCTCCGGGTCTGCTGTCGCTTCTTTCGCCACGATTATCTCTGTTCTCAAAGCGTGGTTTGTCGAAACTTCTTCTTTCACCGCCAAATCGTGAGCCTTGCTCATTGCCGGGGCGAAATGATTGTCCTTCTCTGCGTTGAAAACCTTCGTTGCTACGATTTCCGTCATTGCTACGGAATCCTTCTCTGCGTTGGTATCCTTCATTGCTGCGATTTCCGTCATTGCTACGGAATCCTTCTCTACGTTGGTATCCTTCGTTGCTGCGATTTCCGTCATTGCTACGGAATCCTTCTCTACGTTGATATCCTTCGTTACTACGATTTCCGTCATTGCTGCGGTATCCTTCTCTGCGTTGATATCCTTCGTTGCTGCGGTTACCGTCATTGCTGCGGAATCCTTCACGGCGTTGGTATCCTTCGTTGCTTCGATTCCCATCGTAACTTCGATTTCCATCTCTTCGTTGATATCCTTCGTTTCTTGAGTCGAAACGATTTCCGCCACGTGTGCCTTTCGATGAATCAAAATTGTTTCTTCTAAAAGAATTACCATCACGGCCGGCATCAGAATTCCCATTCTCACGCCTGTTTTCGTTGTTTGTTTCCATTAAAAATATGTCAAAAATTAATTTTTTGCAAAGTTCGGAAAAATTCTTGGATTTATAAGTCGTTTGAAAATAATTCTTACATTATTAATCATTAAATAGATTGAAAAAGAGTTTTTTGAATTTTTACTTGTTTTTTATCCAAGCTTTATTATCTTTGCTTTACCATAAAAATAAACACAATTCGAGGCTATGAAGTTCTTCAAAAAATACATATTTCTGTTTTTTGTATTTTCATGTAATGTTTCGGCAATTAATTTCACACCCATTGTAGGGCAGTTCAATAAAAAAGACTACAAAGCAGGAAACCAAAACTGGTCGGTGGCTCAGGATAGTAAGGGCATGCTCTATTTCGGAAATAATGATGGGCTTTTGCGATTTGATGGCTCGAATTTTACGCTGATAAAGTTGCCTAATGAGCAAGTTGTCAGATCGGTATATATTGACAAGGATGATCGCATTTATATTGGAAGTTTCAAAGAATTTGGTTATTTTGAGAAAAATAAATTAGGCACTCTTATTTATACATCATTATCGTCAAAGCTAAATAATTACAAAATGGAAAATGACGAGATATGGAAAATTCTCGAGTTTGATGGTAAAATCATTTTTCAATCTTTTAAAAGTGTGTTTACTTACAACCTGAAATCAGTAGAAGGCAATACTTATAATCAAACTTTTTTGTTTCTCCATGAGTTTAACAATCAGCTTTTTGCCACAACTTTGCAGGATGGTTTCTGCAGGTTCGATTTAAAGAAGAAGATTTTTGAGCCAATTCGTGGTGTTCCTTTCAAAAGTGCTGTAATCGCGCTTGTTACCAATAATGACAAAAATGCTTATGTCGTTACTCAATCCGAAGGGGTATATACATTTGATGGTCAGCGCTTTTCGAAGAAATCGAAACCGGAATTAGATTTTATCAATAATGTAGGAGTAAATCGGGCGACAATTACACGCGACTCTATCTTGATAATTGGTACCATTTTGGATGGTGTAACAGCGATGGACGCAAATGGTAATTTTCTTTGGAAACTCAATACCTCCAACAATTTGCAGAATAACACAGTGCTTGGTATGCTTCGCGATGCAGACAATAATGTATGGATAGCGCTTGATAAAGGTGTGGCGGTAATAAGGCTGAACAAGCCGGTGCGTTTTGCGCAGTCATTTTCACCTGCTATCGGCTCCATTTATTCACTCTATTTGCAAAGTCCCAATTTGCTTTATATCGCTACCAACCAAGGATTATATACAGCCGAATTTTCGGAAGAAGAAGGGAGTTTGAATAAACTGAAATTAGACCCAATTATAAAAGGGCAAGTCTGGGATTTGGCAAAAATTGACAATCAGTTGATATGTGGCAACAACGAAGAAACGTATCAAATTCAGCCATCGCGTCAAATTCTTTCTTATTCGAAGGGCGGAATGTGTATAAGAAAAGGGATGATTCATGATAAGGAAGTATTGGTTCAAGGTACTTATTCTGATATTTGTATTTATATAAAAGATAAAGGTGTTTGGAAGTTTCACAGCAATATTAATGGATTCTTAAACCCGATAAGGTATGTTGAGATTGATTATCAGGGGCGAATTTGGGCTGCGCATCTGCATCAGGGCTTATATATGATTAAACTGAAAAATGACCTGAAGAGGATAGATAAATTAGTGGAGTTCAAATCGCTCAACAACATGGGAGTAGCAACGGTAGGCGTTTTCGAAATCAACAAGCGCGTTGTGTTTTCGGATAGAAAAAAATTCTATATTTATGATGACATCGTACATAAGATTGTGCCATTTGATGAGCTGAACAATTCGCTTGGGAAATATCAAAAGGCATATCGTGTCTGTTATCAAAGTAAGAACGGTTATTGGTTTGTATTGGATAACGAAGCCGCGTTGTTTGATTTCAGTGAAAGCGCCATACAACTGAAAAATAAGTTGCAGTTTTCGTTTTTTGAAAACCAAACCGTGGACAAATACCAAAATATTTTTCCGATAGATGATGATACCGCTTTATTTACACTTGAAAATGGCTTGGCTTTGTTAAGTCTCGAACATGGTTTGAAAGGGAGTAAATCTTTCAAAAGAGATATTCAAATCATGGAAGTGCAAACAATTGATAAGTTTTCAGAAGAAAAAATGTTGTTGCCGGTAAATTCCGGGTTGGATAAAATCGCATTTTCATACAAGAAAAACAGAATTCGTTTTACGGTTAGTTACCCAGATTATACCGTACTCAATAATTTAAACTTTAGCTATCGGCTTACCGGACTTAATGATAACTGGAGTGAAAATACGACCAATAATGTAAAGGAGTATTCATATCTTGTTCCCGGCGACTATACCTTCAGTGTTCGCGTGTCCAATGGAAGTGGTGAAGTGCTTGCGGAAAAAAAATACTCGTTCACGGTATCTCCTCCATTTTATTGGAATACAGTGAGTAAATTGATTTATTTGTTACTGTTGATTTGTATTGTATATTTGATAATATGGCAGATTAAAAAGAAACACGATGAGAAACGCAATGCATTTCTACAGAATGTCGAACGTCAGCGCATTCAGGAAATCGAAAAACGAGAGCAGCAAATTATTGCTTTGAAAGCTCAAAGTCTGGAAAGCGATTTGAATCAGAAAAGCAAAGAGCTCGCCGTATCGACCATGACAATAATAAATAAGAATGAGATTTTGAGTAGCGTGAGAAATGAAATCGTTGTGTTGAAAAAACTGCTTTCCAGTCAGTTCCCAAATAAGTATTACGAAAAACTGATTCGGATGATTGACGAAAATATGTCGTCGGAAGAAGACTGGGTGGTGTTTCAGACTAACTTCGACCGGATACACGAGAATTTTTTTCGTAATCTTCACCGGCTTTATCCTAAACTAACATCGAATGACCTCCGTTTTTGCGCATATTTCCGATTGAATTTACCAACCAAAGATATCGCGAAGTTAATGAACATCTCAACAAAGGGTGTGGAAATGGCGCGTTATCGAATTCGAAAGAAAATTGATATTGTGTCCGATAAAAGTTTAAGTGAGTTTTTTGTCGAATTTAAATAGATTTCTAATAGATTTAACCAATAATTTATTTTAAAATTTCATTGTTGTAAGCAATTGAGATATAGTGTGTAAGCGTGCGTTTTTCGTGCTTGTAGTGCCAATGTAGTATCCCCTATTTTTTGATTTTTTAAGTGTAGTAATCAAATAGGGTTGAAATGTTTGGATTTGGTTTTTTTGTGTCGCATATTTGCAAAACACAAACCTAATAAGCATGAAATCAAAACAAAACACATTTCAAATTGTATCGAAACTTTTATTGATGCTTTTATTCGTATCAAGCAGTGTTGTTGTAGCTCAAAAAAAATCCAAATTGATTAAACCCGCAGCTACTGTTACTACCGCTATTACTCACTTTACCCCCACACAGTCCCTTTATTTCAAACATGACGCTCAGATGGATAGGTTTATTTCCGATTTAATGAGTAAGATGACTATTGAAGAAATGGTAGGTCAGTTAAATCTTCCTACTTCCGATGATTTTGTAACCGGACAGGCAAAAAGCTCAAATATCGGATTGAAAATTAAACAAGGTAAGGTCGGTGGTCTTTTTAATATTAAAGGTGTTGCTAAAATCGCCGAAATGCAGCGTGTGGCAGTCGAGGAAAGCCGGTTGAAAATCCCTTTGCTTTTTGGTATGGACGTGATACATGGCTATGAATCTACTTTCCCCATTCCACTTGGTTTGGCATCGTCATGGGATTTGGATTTAATCCGGCTCTCAGCTCGTGTGGCAGCTCAGGAGGCTACCGCTGATGGTATTAACTGGACTTTCTCGCCTATGGTTGATATTTCGCGCGATGCGCGGTGGGGGCGCATATCCGAAGGTTCGGGCGAAGATCCATTTCTTGGAAGTAAAATAGCGCAAGCAATGGTTGCCGGTTATCAGGGTGAAGATTTGGCGGCAAACAACACGATGCTTGCTTGCGTAAAACATTTTGCACTCTATGGCGCACCCGAAGCCGGACGTGATTATAATACGGTGGATATGAGCCGGGTAACAATGTATAATACCTATTTCCCGCCATATAAGGCAGCTGTTGAAGCAGGTGTTGGTAGTATCATGGCATCTTTCAATGAATTGGATGGAATACCAGCCACGGGCAACCGCTGGCTTCAATCTGAAGTATTGCGCAAGCAATGGGGATTCAAAGGATTGAACGTAAGTGATTATACCGGAATCAGTGAAATGATTAATCATGGAATGGGCGATTTGAAAAATGTTTCATCTTTAGCATTGAAAGCCGGGATAGATATGGATATGGTGAGCGAAGGATACCTGAGTACGCTCGTCGTATCATTAAAGGACGGAACGATTAATTATTTGGATATTGAACAAGCCACCCGCCGAATCTTAGAAGCAAAGTATCGTTTGGGACTTTTTCAAGACCCATATAAATACTGTAATAAAGAACGGGCTGCTGCCGAAGTTTATAATTCCGATCATCGCGCCATTGCTCGAAACGTTGCGGCACAGTCCATGGTTCTTTTGAAAAATAAAAACCAAACGCTACCATTGCAAGCGAAGGGAACAATAGCCGTAATCGGGCCTCTTGCCGATAATCCTGAAAATATGCCGGGCACATGGAGTGTTGCAAGCAAGCACACGAATGCAGTTTCGCTGATGAAAGGCTTGAAAGAGCTATATGGCAGTCAAGTCGAATTTCTTTTTGCGAAAGGCGCTAATTTCGATTATGACCCGGAATTTGAAAGCAAAATTACGATGTTTGGCAAAAAGGCTTATCGAGATGAGCGTCCGCATGATGTGATGATAAAAGAAGCCGTAGCCGTTGCAATGCGCGCGGATGTAATCATTGCCGCGATTGGCGAAGCATCCGAATCAAGTGGCGAGGCAAGTTCAATGACAAACTTAGAGTTGAGCAAGTCGCAAAAAGATTTGTTGACAGAACTCAAGAAAACCGGAAAACCAATTGTGATTCTGCTCTTTAATGGACGTCCAATGGTGATTCCTGAAGAAATATCGCAAGCAGACGCGCTGCTGGATGTGTGGTTTCCGGGAAGCGAAGCGGGCTATGCAATTGCCGATGTCGTTTTTGGAAAAGTTAATCCTTCGGCAAAGCTGCCGGTTACTTTCCCTCGTAATGTAGGTCAAATTCCCATTTATTACAATCATAAAAATACAGGTCGCCCGCTTAACGACAACAATATCTGGGAAAAATTCAGAACGGCATATCTCGATTTGCCCAATACTCCTCTTTTCCCATTTGGCTACGGATTAAGTTACACCGATTTCAAATATGGCGAGTTGGCGCTTTCGTCAGATAATTTAATTGGGAATCAGACGCTGCAAGTCTCCTTTGAATTGACAAACACAGGCAAATACGATGGTGCGGAAGTGGTGCAACTCTACATTAGAGATATGGTAGGCTCAAACACCCGACCGGTAAAAGAGTTGAAAGGTTTTCAGAAAGTGATGCTGAAAGCGGGCGAAAGCAAGAAAATCGTTTTTGAAATTACGCCCGAAGATTTGAAGTTTTACAACCATCTTCTTGAATTTGATTGGGAAAGTGGCGACTTTGACATTATGATTGGTGGCGATTCGGAAAATGTAAAACATAAAATGATTAACTGGAAAAAATAGTTCAAAATTATAACTAACTAATAGAAAAACACGTATGAATCAACGAATTATTTATTTAATAGTCATTGCGCTGTTGAGTTTTAACTGGGTTTTTGCTCAAAATATGCAACTATCCGGTGTTGTAATAGACGCAAAATCGGAAGAACCGCTAATTGGCGTGAAGGTGCTTCAGAAAGGAACTACACATGGTGTGGTAACAAACTTAGATGGCGAGTTCTCTATTTCTATTCCAGCTGGCGCTACTCTGGAAATTTCTTATATTGGTTATGTGGCTCAAGCATTTGTGGTTAAAACAAATGAAAAACTATTTGTTCAATTGTCGTCGGTTACCAAAGAATTGGACGAAGTGGTCGTTATCGGCTATGGTACTGCGCGAAAACGTGATTTGACCGGTGCCATATCATCTATTAGTGGCGATGAACTGAAAAACTCGCCCAACAACAACCCATTGAAATCGCTTCAAGGTAAAGTACCCGGCCTGCTGATTACTAACTCCGGATTTGCCGGTGCGGCTCCTACTGTTCGACTTCGTGGTGTTGCTACGGTGAATGCAGGCACACAGCCACTCTATGTTGTTGATGGTATGTTCATGGATAACATCGATTTTATCAATCAAAGCGATATTACAACCATGGAGGTGCTGAAAGACCCCTCATCTTTAGCTATCTTTGGGGTGCAAGGAGCCAACGGTGTGATAATAATTACTACCAAGCGTGCGGATAAAAACAAACTCTCGATGTCGTATGATGGATACGTTGGGCAGCAGGTTTTGCTTTCGCCTGATCGTGTGAAATTGACTAACGCGACTGATTTCACATCACTATACAATGAATTGCTGAAAAATATGGACCCGACTGCCGCAGAATGGGTGCCAGACTTGTTGGGAGGCGGCACCAATTGGATGAATCACACTTTCAGGCCGGCTCTAATCACCAATCACAGCGTTTCAGTTTCGCAATCGAATGAAAAGTCAAGCACTGTGATGTCGTTGGGCTATTTTTTGCAAGATGGAATTGTGAAATACAACTCATACGAACGCTTCACCGGGCGTTTAGCATCCGATTTTAATGTGAGTAAGTTCTTTAAAACCGGACTTTCGATGGCATTTACCAGATGGGATTTGGACCCCTCGTCGGCAAGCGTACAAAATACGGTTCAGGCACTGCCTACCTATTCGCCATACGCGCCGGTTTCTGATCACGACCCCAATAATATCGGTTCATATTACACCCCTTCGCCCGGAGTTCAAAAGGATGTTGCAAATCCTGTGGCATTAATGGAAATCAATAAAGGAAATACGGAAAATTACGGTTATCGTGGTGTAGGAAATGTATATGGAGAAATCAACTTTCTGAAAGACTTTACCTTTCGTGCCACTGCTTATGCCGATGTAGGTATTAACTTCGAAAGTGTTTTCTCTCCACGTTTCGATGTGAATAATGCTACTTCCAATTCATCGCATAAAAGAGAATTTACAAGTTTTAGCCGCAATTCGAGCGAGTATAAGAAACTGCAAGCAGACTTCATTTTGAATTACAATACGCTAAGAGACAAACATCGGATTGGTGGAATGCTTGGCTATACCGCCAGAGTTCAAGAAGATCAGGGATTCAGCGCAGCCACCGATACGATAGCCGATGGCAAACTTTGGGTGGTTCCTAAAGATATGTGGATGCTTAGCGCGGGTTCCGACAAGAAAAAATATAACAGCGACTGGTATCGATCCGAGTCGTTTATTTCATATTTAAGTCGTGTGAGTTACTCCTATGCCGATAAATATCTGGCTACAGCTACTTTTCGTATTGATGGTTCATCAAAATTTGCGAAAGGACATCAATGGGGCTATTTCCCAGCGTTTGGATTGGGCTGGGTAGTGAGCGAAGAGCCTTTTTTTGAATCGATTAAGTCGAACGTAAGTTATCTGAAAATTAAAACATCCTGGGGGCGGTTAGGTAATGATAAAATTGGCGACTATTTGCAATATCCTAAAATAAATCCACGTGGGCAACAAGTTGTGGTGGACGGAGTGGTGTATTATCTCCCCACAGTCCAGAATGTTGTAGATTCGAAGCTTCATTGGGAGGTTGTGTCGGGTTACGATGCCGGAATTGAAAGCCGCTTGTTTGGCAATCGCTTGTCTTTTGAGTTTGGAGTTTATACCAAAACTACAAATGATTTGCTCGCTTTTGTGCCAAGTTCGGCTGGTATTACTGTACCTACAATCACCAATGCCGGCTCCTTGAGAAACAGCGGAATAGAATATATTATTTCGTGGAGCGACAAAATTGGCGAATTTGGCTATAGTTTTGGTGTTAACGGGTCAACAGTAAAGAATAAAGTATTGGAGTTGGGCAACAATAATGCTGATATTGTATCGAGCACATATCACATCACACGGGTAGGCAATTCGGTTGGTGCTATTTACGGATATG
>CAZMQV010000089.1:0-10622 GCA_964568675.1 uncultured Paludibacter sp. | reverse complement strand
TGCCGCAAACCGACCTCCTCCCCCTCGAATCTGACGTAAATATCTGTCATTCTGAGCGTAGTGAAGAATCTAAAAATTTTAGTCGGTCAGTAGTGATTTGGATTGATTACATACAAAAAGCCGCCTGAAAATAAATTCGGACGGCTTTTTCACAATCTATTTCTACAGCCCTATTACCTTTTAATTAGTTTGAAAGATTTTTCGGCACCATTTTCCGCTACAATATTCAGGATATATGTACCCGCATTGTATTTTCTCATATTCATACGATAATGAACACCGTTGCTCTTCACCGACAATCTATCAAGAACACTACCCGTAAGCGAACAAATTGTAATTTCATATTTTCCTGCTTGCGGTAAAGCTATTTCTGTGAAATCATCACATGGATTTGGACTTAGTGTTAAACCTTCAAGATGATGATTGCCAACAGATGAACCATTCGAAATTACTAAATCAAAATCATACATTCGTCCTTTGTGAACGGGGTCAAACCCAAAGTCGGTATAGCTTGAAGGGCGCCATCCATCGGTATAGATCACACGAAAACGAGTTGTTCCTATTTTCGCATCAGTAGGCACATTCACGAGTTGAGTAAGGTTAAGCACCGTAGCGCCGTTATTCGCCAAGCGCGATCCGACTATGGCAATGCGCTCATTCTCATCACTGAAGTCAAGGTCTTTGTTCCAATCGGCCAATATAATCACCTGACACCATTGCAATCCATCCGACTGCCCTTCGAGCCCTTTCATCTTCAAAGTAAAAGACGTGCCCGGGGTTACAGTAATCGGATTTACGTCGTAATAAATATAATGAGATGTCGGAGCCGATGAAGCGGAATAGTTAATATTCGTTGACGCGTTTTCAGTAATTGCCGAAATCACATAGCGGTCTGCGCCAACTTTTATCGTCTCGGCAGGCACTTCCCATCCAAAAACATAATATGCTGAACTAACATTACTTGGAGCTAAACCGGCTTTCACAGCAATCGCTTTCACAGTCTGAGTTTTATTGATGAGAATTGGAGAGGTGTAAAGCGTGGAAGCGATGGTTGGTTCCGAGTTATCAACAGTATAATAGATAGATGCTCCGGCAGTTTCGGTTGTAAGAATTAAAGTTTGATCTTCCGTATATTTTCCGGCAGGAATTGAAAACTGAGGAGCTCTGAGAAAATAGTCGAAAACTATTTGATAGCTTCCGTTTTCTTCCGTATCGAAAGAGATGGTATTATCATCCAAAACGTTGAAAATCACATCATTTCCGGTAGCGATATTTTTCACTTTACCATTCTTCAGCATCCTGTAATTAACGTTGCATACCCCACCCGATTTAGACGTAATCACCACATTATGAGGTATATTATCATACCATTTAATATCCACATCAAAGTTTCCGACTGCTCGCAAACCTTTTACCTCTCCAGATTTCCAAGCATCGGGAAGCGCGGGAAGAATTTGAATCGTTCCGATATGGCTTTGCAAAAGCATTTCGGCAACACCGGCTGTTGCTCCAAAGTTACCATCAATCTGGAATGGAGAGTGCGAGTCGAATAAATTTTGATAAATACCACCATCGGCGGCATTTGTACCCAACGATGTTGATAGACGAAGTGCTTTGTTCAAAATCACTCTTGCATGATTACCATCGAGTGCGCGCGCCCAAAGGTTGATTTTCCAACCCATAGACCATCCGGTGCTGGCATCGCCACGAGCGTTGAGCGATTTGATTGCGGCATCAAAAAAAGTTTTATCAATCAAAGGAGAGATCTGATTGCCGGGATAAAGCCCCACTAAATGAGACACGTGTCGATGACCGGTCCAATCTCCCGCGGTTCTTTCCGAATATTTCCATTCGCGTAAATGCCCGTCATTGTCAATGCCAAGTCCTTTGTCCAAATTATTGAATTTAGCTTGAAGTGTGGCTTTGAACGTTGCATCGCCTGCCACAGAAGCTCCTAATTCATTCATCGCCAATAAAGTATTGTTAAACAAATCCCAAACCAACTGTTGTGAGTGAGCTGTCGCGTCTTCGGAGTTTGGCCCGTGTTCGGGCGAATATTCGTTTGGACACACCCAGGTTCCGTCAGGCGAATAGTTTTTAAGGATATTTGTACCCTTCGCTTTACCTCTGTCTAAAATGAGGCGTTCCATCCAGTATTCCGAGCACGATTTCATTACCGGATAAGCCACATTAAGTAAGTAATTTTTATCTAAAGTATAGCGGTAGTGTTGCCAGATATGCATAGCATACCATGCGTTTGCAATTACATAATTATGCATAAATCCACCGTGCCATCCGAAAATATTATTCTCTGTGTAGAGCGTCCAACCTTTGGTTTGACCGCTATCCTTTGCGTTTTGTTTCCACTGATTCTGCACTTGCGACTCGTTATACACATAATTCAAAAAAGTATTGTGAAGCTCTGACAAGTTGGTGTTTTCCGCTAACCAATAGTTCATTTGTACGTTGATATTACTATGAATATCGGCACTCCAGGGTGGCGTATTGGAGGCATTCCATATTCCTTGTAAGTTCGAAGGCGAATCAATGCCTCTTGCCGACGAAATCATCAGATAACGTCCGTAATGGAAATATAATTGTTCTAAGAAAAGATTTTTATAACCGCCGGAATTATAATCCGTAATCAGATTGTCGGTAGGGATGGTATTCGCGGTACCATCCAAACTTAAACTCACTCGATTGAACAACGATTTGTAATCCGTAGTGTGTGTATTCCTAATGGTATTGAAGTCCTTTGCAATCGCGTTGCCTACTATCTGATTTACTTCCGGTTTTATCAAATTTGCATCATAGGTATAAGTAGCGCTTGTAGGAGCATAGTTTGTCTTACCACGCAAGGCTATCATTACCGAATTGGCATCGCTAACGGTGAGTACTCCATTAACCACCGACACAGTACCGCCAACATTTTTTACAGTAAGTTTCGCATAATAGTTGAGCAATTTAAGTTTTCCTTCGAAGCTGATTGAGTTTCCTTCAATAGACGTTTTTTCGCCATGAGCACCCCATAGAAACACCTCCATATTAATTTTTCCATCTACCGAAGCGGTATAGTTCATCACCAAGGCGCTGTCGGGATACGAGCTTATGTACTCGCGGGTATAGTGTACTCCATCGAGGTCATAGTCAACCGAGGCGATCGAATTTTCAATATCCAATGCTCGACGGTAGTTTTGAACAGCGGTAACTCCCGGTGTGTTAATAATAACACTACCAAAGTTCTGATAAGCTCCATAGGTTTTCTTATCGCCATCCCAGAGTGTTTTATCGTTAAACTGAATTTCTTCTTGTTTAATTCCTCCGAAAATCATGCCTCCGAATTGTCCGTTTCCGATAGGCAAAGCATGTGTCATCCACTCAGTTGCGGGTTTGCGATACCAAAGCGAAAGTTTTGAAGCCGGAGCACTTGCCGAGCCACTGATTGTTGCTTCTGAGGTCGGCTTTTCGGGTTTGAAACCCATTTCTGTTGGCAAAACAAAAACAAGAGGATTGTTCGGGTCAGCAAAAGTCCATTCGCCCAATTGTTTATCCACACCAAAACCACCAAATTGATTCATATATTGCGAAGAGCCGTTTCGCTGAATCTCCCACGCCGGGCTAAACTCCGCATTGGTAGTAAGCTGTAGCTTAAACGTGATATTTGCTGTGCTGCTTGCTTGGAATCGGCTACTTGCAAAATTAAGTTTTCGACCCAACTTTGACGTAAGCACATAATTACCCGAGGTTCCGGTGATTTTCCATAACTGCGCATCACTATTTTTAATCGCGTTTTTGGTAAGAATATTCATGTTGTTGCCCATATCCTGCATCACCGCTTGCCCGCGTTTGAACTGAATATAGTACCAGGTATCGTTACCTTCGGTGCTAATGGTTGGCATGTTTTGAGCTTGAATGTGAACAAATCCCATCAAGAGCATGCAAAAAACGAGCAAGCTCTGAAATAAAGTTTTTTTCATTTGTTTATAGTATATTTTTTTGGTTCGTTAAAAATCGACATTTCATTTGATAAGTTTAAGAAACTCATTACAATCCTTGTGTTGGGTTGTAAATTTCATTTTATAAAACAGCTTGAAGCTACTTTACTACCAGTTTAATACTTTCATTATCTACATTTACCACATATACTCCAGCGTTAAGCCTTGATTTGGTTGATAGTTCTACGCCTGAAATATTAAAGAGTTTAAACGGAGAATCTGTGCCAACAAGTGTAACATATCCATCTTTCACTTGCGCTTTAATAGTGTTGTTCTTCAATTTTTCGGTTTTAGTGCCGGTTGCGGGTTGGTAAATGTCCGCGCCGTTTGTGAGCCAGTTTAATGAGAATCGAACAAATGACATGGTGTATGCTGTGCTGTTATCCGTTTCGTAATAGACTCCAATGGTGCCATCATCGAAAGTAACGATTGAAGAATAGGCTGATGTGATAGGGCAAATAGTTTTTTTAGTTCCCCAACTTTGTCCTTCATCGTAGCTTATCCACATGGTGAGGTTTTCACGTCCGTTAGCATTGGGTAGCGTGTGTAATAGTCTGTTTTTATCAAAGCCATCAACAGTTGAGGTGAAACGAACAAGGTCGGCATCGCAAGCATTTCCCCATATTTGAGACCAGTTGCCATTCGAAGTCCAGGTTAAACCTTTGTCGGTAGATTTTGCCCATTTTCTATTGCCTCCTATGCGTACACTCATCAAAATATCGCCATTATTCAATTCCACTACTTTTGCTTCATCGCCGTTGGTCATCGCCAAATCAGAAACGTTCCAAGTAAGTCCTTCATCGTCAGAATACACAGCATAATTATGCGAACCGGTGAAGCCGGGTCCACGAGCTGCAATCACAGCCATCAAGCGCCCATCGCGTAATGTCAATCCACGACCGGAGCCAAAGAACGAACCTTGCCAGGTAGCACGAACGGGGTCGGCGCATCCATCGCCAAATATCTGGCTTGTAATATTCTGAGGAGCACTCCAACTTTGTCCATTGTCGGTGCTAAAGCTCACATAAGATCGAATTGGCGCCGACGGAGTTGAACTAAAATAGCCGGGACCACCCACATAGAGCGCCACTAATTTGCCATTTGCCGTTTTCAACACACACGCATCTCCGAAGCCATATCCATTTCCGGTACCCTGAGCTACAGTAACAGGCTCGCTCCATGTTTTCCCACCATCGGTGCTTCTACGCGATACGATGTCAATATCCTGTGGCAAATCCGCGTCATTATTTTTGCGTTTATCCGTAAGAGTTACAATCGCTCCATCGTCAGCAACAATTACTGCAGGAATACGGTAGTTTTTAGAGTTGTATTCGCCAGGTGTAAGCACAGCCGATTGAACTAAAAATACTGTTGAAGGATATGGAGCTTTTTTTACTGCAGGCACATAATCTCTGTCAGTGCCATTCGTGTAGGTTAGTTTGTTGAGGTTAACCACCAGCTTGTCGCCTTCATTGGCGCTACCAGCTTCGGCAACATCTACTGCAAAGTGAAAGTTAGTTGAACCGGTAGTGAGCGTATATGGTTCAGGAAGTATTATCGTGTATGTTTGCGTAGCAGAAGTTGGATTATCCAATGTTGCAATTATCGTATGTTGTGCTTCATTTACTTTTGTGTCCGATCCGGTAACATATACATTCAGCTTTTTTATGGCATTAATATTGGTAGTTTCATTAAAGCTAATATCCAACGACTTAAGCTGCGCTTGCCCGGCAAGACCTTCAACACCTACAACAGCATAAGCCACAGAATGATTTTTATTGCCCATGCCGGTCTCTGTGTATCGCTGTTTCATTTCAACATTTCCAATAGCAGACTCTGAGGCTGCCTCTGCGGCAGTTAAGGCGTAGAATTGGAAAGAGCAGTTGTCAGAGGCATTGTTAGTGTAGTTCATAAGCCCCCAATTATGTCCGCTTGCTCCAGCGTGTAATCTGAAACTTATCGCGCCTTCACTATTTTCAATCAGGAAGTAATCCACAAAATCAATTCCATCTGAAGCGTGAGGCGAAAGAGTAATTTTAAGTTTTTTCGTTGGTTTTGTTGCGATCTGCGAACCAATGGTGTTGTTAGCTATGTCAGCGTTCAGATAAGAGTTATCAGAGTAGCTCTGTATATAATAACCTCCATCTTCTTCAATAATTTTCCAGATTTGCGGTGCGGTTACCATTCGGTTTTTATTAATAGGCTGCTTCCCTACTCCCTGATTTTCCGCAAACAAAGCATTTGCTGATGCACCACGCTGCGATTTAATAAAATACCAATAAGTATTTTCATTATCACTGATCATCAGTTTGTTTTTCGCATTTTTATAGCTTAGAGTTTCCGCGTTGAGATCAGCCAATGCATCGTCTTTTTGCTGTTGTGTCGAGCCTGAGTTATTTTGAACTAATTCGGCGGCAGCAATTGCCGAGGAAAAAGCTGTACGGGCTGAGGCGCTATATTGCCCGGGATGGATACCTTCTTTTGACTGGGCGTTAAGAAGTGATTTTGCGGCAGCAATTGCCAACTCAAGCGGTGTTTGCTCGCTCGAAGACCATTCCTTGAAATACCAAGCTGTGTTGGTGTTGATTGTGGCTGAAGTCCAACGATCACAAGTCAGACTATTCCAAGCGATGGTATAGCTATTGTTTGCCGTTGTCGAATTGGCAGCTTCAGTAACAGAAGTACGAATCGTGTACTGACCATCTCCTAAACCGGCAATTCGCACGGAATCGTTTGCCCAATAACTTCCTGCCGTATGACTACCTCTCATATACATTCCCGTTGCTTTGTTTAAAAGATATTTCTTGCCATCTTTCAACACCACAGCCCATAGTTCATCATCGGTAGATGTCTGGATACGAAACTTAATTTTTCCGGTTGTTGCAGGAGAGTATAATACATAATTTTTGCCTTTAAGTGGCAATATGCCGGTAAGAGTAGAATTGGGGGAGCCAAGAGAAGTTACAGCTGCCGATTCAATATAATACCACACGGGATTAGCTTCGGTAGAAGTTACAGGCGCAACCTGCGCTACCAATAGATTTGTAAAGAAACTCACCAAAAAGGCAAGCGTCAAGAGTGATTTTTTCTTCATGATCTTAGGATTGTTTTAAATTAAAAGAAATGACGTTTAAAAATTACAGCAACAAAGATATGATTATTTTTTCAATATACAATTTATTTATTATCTATTGCTTGTAATTTAAATTTAATCCGACCATTAGAAACAAATACATCAATATTTAAATGCAAAAACATAGAAAATCTTGTCATTTTCCACAACTCCCAAAAAACAAATAATCAAATCCTCTTGCATGACATAACTCTGCTTGTAAATAACATAGTAAATCATCAGTTGGACTATACTAAAATACTTTATAACAGAAGATTGAATTACCCATTTAGACTTGCAAGCCATATTGTATAAGAGCAGGCGGCACGACTACGGCACTTAGCAATTAAATCGCATAAATCCATATTAGACAAACACCTTTCTCACAGACTGAAAGTTGTATCTCTGGAAATGATTTTTTGAACACAGTTATTTGATATTTTTTTTACTATCTTTGCCTTCTAATTTAATATTTTTGCATGAGTTTTAATTGGACTTCGGCTCAATGCAAAATCAAAAATGAAAAATAGAAACAGAAGTCCCCCCTTAAAAACCATTACTAATATGATTAAAAATCACTTTTTACGAGGATTTACAGTCTTAAGTTTATTGATTTTGTCAATAAGCATTACTCAGGCAGAAACTGTCAAATACCCCTCATTAACTCAGCCCGGTACCGCACAACTCGCACAACAAAACTCCACCTGGGTTTTCAGCAACAAACTTTTCACAGCTTCTTATTTAGTGGAAAACAAGCAATTATTATTTTTAGGTTCGCCCGAATTAAGCATCGATGGTGGCACCGAATTGTTTCAAATTGAACTTGGGAATGGCACCAAAGTAAAAGCATCGCAAATGGAGTGGCTTAGCATTGCATCCGAAGACTTAACAGGTAGAAATAACGCTGCCCGTTATTCGGAACAACTGAATGGAAAGTCATTGGTTGCGAAACTTAAATACAACAATCTAAGCATAAGCTGGCGAGCCATATTGCGCGACGACTCACACTACCTACGCACCGAACTCGAAATCTCCACTACAACAAACACACCATTGATGAGCATAACACCAATGCTCTACAAAATAAATAACGCGAACAAACCGGCACCGGTAGTGGTTGGGAATACACGTGGCGCGGTGGTAGCTTCTGAAAATATTTTTGCCGGAGTAGAAACTCCACTTGCCTACAATCTTGTAAGCAATTCATTTAATCCGAACTTTAAGATAAATTCATGGACACCCGGCTCATGGGTAGAAATGACAGATGCTGTTCCTTCCGCAATCTCAAATTTAGGATTAAGTGATTCACAAATTGTTGTTTCAAAAGGCCAAGTGAACGTTTCATACGCAGGAACATGGACATTCAAATTTCAATATAGCTCGGGCACACATCGCATGAACCTTACCGGCATTGACCTGGTTAATTCAGCCGGTGTAGTGGTAGCATCCGATTATCACGTCGGGTTTACAGGCAATGCAGCCCAAAACAACAGCTATACGCTGCAAATACCCAACCCGGGCGATTACACACTTCGTTACTTTGGCGAAACAAAAACAGAAACTATTACCAGTAGTGGCAACATTCAGCTCACGAAACCAAGCGGTGCAGGCGCAAATGACAATATTACAGCTATTGCGAATAGCGCGCAAGAACCCTTTACCGATATTGTTGGCAAATGGAGCCGCAACACAACACTTCGCACCACCGACACATTCAAAGTATCTACGGTGATAGGCATGATTGCACCTGGTCAAAAACGTCGTTCGTTCCTTTCATACCACGAACGCGAAAGAGTAGTCGCATGGCGCTCATTTGTACATTACAACTCATGGTACGAATTGAATATCAATCGCAACAACGACTCAAACCCACTAAACCGAATGACAGAAACACAATGTTTGCCCGTATTGCAGGCGTGGAAATCCAAACTTTTTGATAAATATGGAGTTAGCATCGATGCTTTCGTATGGGACGACGGTTGGGACAACTTCAACAGTTTGTGGGATTTCCACATAGGATTTCCGAATGGTTTTGCCAATTTAAGCCAAAAAGCAAACGAACAAGGAGCAGGAATTGGCGCATGGTTGGGTCCTGTAGGCGGTTACGGATCCTCGAAAGCCCAAAGACTAAGCTATTGGAACACTACTTATGGACAGAATATTACTAACTTTGAGCTATCAAATAAAATCTATTTCGATGCTTTTGTGAATCGCTGTAGCCAAATGGTTGACGACTATGACATGCGATACTTCAAATTTGATGGCATAAGCGACTTTTTTAGCGCTACAGGGCCCAAAAACGAGGAGGATGCGGAAGGATTTATCAACATGGTCAATGCGCTACGCAAAAAGCGCGAAGACATCTATATTAATGCTACTGTAGGCACCTGGGCATCTCCATTTTGGTTTCAAGTAGCAGATGCCGTATGGCGTCAGGAGAATGACTTTGGGAAAGCAGGAGTTGGCGACTCACGCGAACAATGGATTACCTATCGGGATCGATTGGTACATCAGAATTTTGTAACCAATTCGCCTCTATGCCCCATTAATTCTCTGATGACACACGGACTAATCGTTACAAAATATGGACCACCCAACGAAATGCCCCGCACGAACACGGAAGCAACTTACAAAGGGATTGTAAAAGAAATGCGCATGGCTTTTGCTTCCGGCTCATCGCTGGTAGAGCTCTATCTCGACAACGATTTGATTACTTCCATTGGAAATGGCAAATTATGGGGAGATTTAGCGGAATCCATCGCATGGCACAAACGCAACAAAAATGTATTGGCTGATACTCATTGGATAGGCGGAAATCCCTGGAACGATTCGCAAGCAAAAATCTACGGCTGGGCAGCCTGGAATGGCGAAAGTTCGGTAATAACACTGCGCAATCCCTCCACTTCAAACCAAACATTCACCACTACATTGCGCCAAATACTCGAAATTCCAAATTATGTAAATGGTAAAATTAAGTTAACAAACGCTTTTGCCACGCTTCAAACCACATACCCGAACATCACCAATCAAACAATTGACATTGACGCATCCATTACGTTTGACATGCCAGCTTTTGATGTCGTAGTACTCGATGGTATTGACAGCAATTTTGTATCATCAATTGACTCTCAAAACAAGGCGGTGGACAACTCAACAATTCATGGTGAAATCAGAAAGATTATTTTTAAGAATTTTGACTCTGCTACTAATGTTCAGATAATCGACATGAAAGGCAGCACCATTTCCAACACACAGCACAGCAGCAAAGATTTCAATATTGGTGTAGCTTCTCACGGCGCATACATCGTTAAAGTTGTTACAGACAGTGGAATCAGAAAAACTGAAAAAGTTATTGTGTTCTAATTTTCAATTTATCAGAATATAACTTACCCCAAAGAGGCTGTTTCGAAAGGAGATAGCCTCTTTTTTTTATCAAACACACCTATATATATATTCATTACTGACCGACTAAACATGCATTAAATGAGTTTTCTCACTTCGTTCGAAATGACAAT
>CAZMQV010000088.1:0-10859 GCA_964568675.1 uncultured Paludibacter sp. | reverse complement strand
TTTTCTTCATGCATAAGACAAAAGTAATGTTTTTCACACGAAATCCTGTAGAACCCTTTTTTTTAAAATATTTGATTGATAATAACTACTTTATTAACCGAAAATTTCGCTCAACTCGAGCCAACGCATCTCTTTTTCTTCGAGCAATTCATTTATTTCGGCATAGCGAAGTGGAAGCGCTATGATCTCCGCATCATTCATATTGCCCGAAGCAAGTTTTGATTCAATTTCGGCTTTTTCGGACTCTAATTCTGTTATTGTTTTTTCAATTTCCTCAAGTTCTTTCTTTTCTTTAAAGCTCATTTTTCGAGGCTTTTCAATTATCTTCTTGCTTTCCTGTGAGTTGTTGGCTTTCTTTTTCTCATTGCTTTGTTGCTTTTTGATGACAGATTCTTCGGTAGAGATTTGCTCTTGTTGCTCTCGATACTGTGTGTAGTTGCCCGGAAAATCTCGTACCACCGCGTTGCCTTCGAATACAAACAGATGGTCAACTACTTTGTCCATAAAGTAACGGTCGTGGCTCACCACAATAACACAGCCTTTGAATGTTTCTAAATAATCTTCAAGAATGTTTAGTGTTGCAATGTCCAAGTCGTTGGTTGGCTCATCGAGTACAAGAAAGTTTGGGTTTTGCATCAATACGGTGCAAAGGTGAAGTCGTCTTTTCTCTCCTCCACTTAGTTTGTAAACAAAATTGTGTTGTTTTTCAGGGGTGAACAGAAAATAATTGAGAAATTGCGAAGCATTCATTTTTTTTCCATTTCCAAGATCTACTTCTTCTGCTATTTCACGCACGACATCAATCACCTTCATCTCTTCGTCAAACAATAAGCCGGACTGGCTGTAATATCCGAATCGCACTGTGTCGCCCACGTCAACGCTGCCACTGTCCGGTTTGGTCTCACCCAATAAAATTCGCAAAAAAGTAGTTTTGCCGGTTCCATTTTTCCCAATTATTCCCAACTTTTCGTATCGAGCAAAATTATAATAAAAATTATCGAGAATTTTCAGCTCGCCATAAGCTTTACTGATATATTTTGCTTCGAATATTTTGGATCCAAGATAGGATGCCTTCACCGCAAGTTTCACATTGCTGTTTTCTGTGCGTTGCTTGGCGCGTTCTTCTATTTCATGAAAGCGGTCAATACGTCCTTTTGATTTCCCTGTGCGCGCTTGTGGTGTGCTTCGTATCCACTCCAGTTCGCGTCGGTATATGTTGCGTGCGCTTTCTGTTTCAGCGTTGAAAGCGTCGATGCGCTCCTCTCTTTTCTCGAGATAATAGCTATAATTGCCGGAGTAGGAGTATAGCGTGTTATTTTCAATTTCCAAAATATCAGTACATACGCGATCCAGAAAATAACGATCGTGCGTAACCATTAGTAGCGACATGGTTGAGCGTTTGAGAAAGTCTTCGAGCCACTCCACCATTTCCAAATCCAAGTGATTGGTAGGCTCGTCAAGAATAAGTAGTTCTGGCTCGCTGATTAGTACATTGGCGAGTGCTACGCGTTTCAATTGTCCGCCCGATAGCTCACTTATCTTCTGTTCAAAATTATTTATTTTCAGTTTTCCTAATATCTGCTTGATTCGCGTTTCATAGTCCCAGGCTTTTAGCATGTCCATTTTCGACAGAATTTCAGCAAGTTTCTCCTCTTCGGGATGAAGCATTGCATGCTCATATTCCGCAATGGTGTGTACGACTTCGTTGTCCGATTGCAAACAGGCATCTATCACTGAGAGTTCATCAGCAAAACATGGTGATTGCTCCAAGTACCCGATTCGTAAATCTTTTTTAAATGTTACGGTGCCGGTATCGCCCGATTCCCGATCGGCAATAATATTAAGTAGGGTGGTTTTCCCGGTTCCATTTTTGGCAATTAGCGCTACGCGTTGATTGTCGGATACGGAAAATGTGATGTTCTGAAAAAGTTGTTTATCACCAAAGGACTTGCTGATGTTGTCAACCTGGAAATAATTTATCATATTGTAAACTTATTTTTTACAAAGGTATAAAAAACTTGGTGTTTATCTTTGAAATCAATGTGTCGGCGCTATTTTTTAGCCAGTTTAAAAAATAAAACTCCTCATGCTTAGTGGCGTGAGGAGTTTCTTGCTTTTCTTATATCCGAACTCAATTAGCAAATCACTTGCTTCTTAATAAGTTCGAAAAAGTCGTTTCCTTTATCGTCAACAAGGATAAATGCAGGGAAATCAACTACTTCAATTCGCCAAATAGCCTCCATCCCAAGTTCAGGGTATTCGATGCATTCCACTTTCTTGATGCTTTGCTCTGCCAGAATAGCTGCAGGTCCTCCAATTGAGCCTAAGTAGAAACCGCCGTGTTTTTTGCATGCGTCGGTAACTTGCTTGCTACGGTTTCCTTTGGCTATCATTACCATGCTACCACCATTTTCTTGTAGTAGATCCACGTAACTGTCCATTCGTCCCGCAGTTGTTGGTCCGAAAGAGCCGGAAGGCATTCCTTTTGGAGTTTTTGCCGGACCGGCATAATATATTGGATGGTCTTTTACGTATTGAGGCAGGCCTTGACCAGCATCAATGCGGTCTTTTAATTTAGCGTGTGCAATGTCGCGACCCACGATAATTGTTCCGGTGAGCGAAAGTCGGGTTGACACCGGATGTTGTCTTAGCGTATCCAGAATTTCACTCATTGGTTTATTCAGGTCGATTTTCACAGCTTTACTTTCGCCCGCCTGACGATATTCTTCCGGAATGTATTGTCCGGGATTGTCTTCCATTTTTTCAACCCATATTCCGTCTTTGTTTATTTTACCTTTGATATTTCGATCGGCTGAGCACGATACAGCCATTCCCACGAAGCACGATGCGCCGTGACGTGATAGGCGCACGATACGAATATCGTGTGCAAAGTATTTTCCGCCAAATTGTGCCCCATATCCCGAATCTTGAGCAGCTTTCAATACCTTTTCTTCCATTTCCACATCACGGAAGGCGCGACCAAGTTCGTTGCCGGTTGTTGGGAGTTCGTCGTAGTATTTTGTTGATGCGAGTTTTACGGTTTTCATGGTGGCGTCGGCCGAAGTTCCTCCTATTACGAATGCTACGTGGTAGGGGGGGCAAGCTGCCGTGCCAAGAGTTTTCATCTTTTCAACTAAGAATTTTTCGAGCGAAACCGGGTTGAGTAATGCTTTTGTCTCTTGAAATAGGTATGATTTGTTGGATGAGCCACCGCCTTTGGCAATGAATAGGAATTTGTATTCGTCGCCATGGCTTGCTACTAGGTCAATTTGAGCAGGTAAGTTGGTGCCAGTATTTACTTCGTCATACATGTTGATTGCCGCGTTTTGCGAATAGCGGAGGTTTTCGTTGATGTAGGTTTCATAAATGCCTTTGGAAATGGCTTCTTCGTCGTTTCCGTCAGTCCAAACGTTGCTTCCTTTTTTTGCATAAACAGTAGCGGTACCTGTGTCCTGACAAAATGGCAGTACACCTTTGGCTGCAATCTCAGCATTGCGAAGCATGGTGATTGCAACAAATTTATCGTTATCACTTGCTTCGGGGTCCGAAAGAATTTTTGCTACTTGTTTTTGATGTTCGGGACGTAGCAAAAAGTTGCAATCGCGCATGGCAGTACGGGCAAGAGCAGTGATGCCCTCTTGCTCCACTTTCAATATTTCTTTATTGCCGAGTTTTTCTACTTTCACATAATCTTTTGTCAGTAGGTAGTATTCGGTCTTTTCTTTTCCCATTTCGAATGGTTCTTGGTAGATGAATGGTTTTGTTGCCATATTGTAAATTTTAAAGTGAGTTTATGTTTCTTTCTGTCGATTGAAAATGATTTGTGTTACGTGTTGAATTTTAGTGTATTATGTTCGTAAGACAAGAATCTGATAATCATACAAAATTACGTATTTTTAGCGAAATAACAAAACATTATTCTTCTCTTTTGGTATTCTATAGGGAAATGGATATCGAGCTGAAAGTTAGAATAAAAAACACCATCCACAAAATGCAGATGGTGTTTTTTATTGCAATAATATTAAATAATTTATTTTTTTGCTTTTTTAGCCTTAAATTGTTCTATCGCTTTTTTGTAAGTGTCGATGTTTGCAGTGTCGCCACTTTTAGAAGCAAGCTCTATGGCTTTGGTTTCCATCTTGATTGCCTCTTTTTTGTTGCCGTTTTCGTAGAGTAAATGCGCGTAAGTGTCGGCAATCGCACTATTGTCCTGAGCTCCTTCATGCGCCTTTTTAGCCCATGCAAGCGCATTTTTCAAGGATTCGGTATCGTTGAACTTTTTGTAGTTTTCATACACGAGCCATGCGAATGTGTTGAGGGTTGTAGGGCTGCTTTCTTGGTTGAAGAATGCCGGCAGAGCCTTCATCAGGTTCGACCAAAGAGTTCCATCATCTTTCTTTCGCATGAATAAGCCATAAGCGCGCGATAAGTCAACTGTTGTTTTGGCTTTTTCAAAAATTACAGGATCAATTTTCTTAAGATTCTCAGCTTCGGTTGGGTTTTGGTAATAGTTGTTTGCCAAAACAGCCGATATTTTATTGTCAACTTTTTCCTTGCCCACAAGGTTGGAGATTTTTTCTCTGTTGTCTAAGAAATATTGAAAAGATTTTGATTGGATATTGCTAACGTATTTGTTGAATAAGTCCCAATTTTCTTCTGCGTAAATTTGACTTTCGGGAAGCGATTCAAAATACTCGTCAATGTATATTCCGATATTTTTATCGTACGGATTTTGAGTGATGAATTTCTGAAGAGTAGCCAAGCTGCGGTCGCCTTTCTCAATTTTCTTCGAAAGGGCCATGAAGTTGTTTTCGCTATCGGCTGCTACTTTTGCCACCTCGATGAATTTATCCGCCGGCATGCTGCCAAGTCCTTTGTGTACCAACTCACCATCGCTATTCAAAAAAAGATAGGTAGGGTAGGCGCTTACTCCATATTTTTTTGAAATGGCCGGATTGTCGCCTTTTTCCATATCTAATTTTAGATTTATAAAATGCGCGTTAAAGTAATCACCCACTTCTTTTTGTGGAAAAATGTCTCTTGCCATTATTTTGCAAGGTCCACACCATTCAGCATAAGCGTCGATAAATATCAGTTTGTTTTCACTTTTCGCTTTTGCAAGAGCGGCGTTCAAATCGTGATTTTCTTCAAACTTAATGCCTTGGGCTGAAAGCGCGAAAGAAAATAGAGCTACTGTTAGAAATAAAAATAGTTTTTTCATTGTAAGTATTTTTTTGTTATGCTATGTTTCTGATTTTCAATTTATATCTTAAACCTTTGTAAAATCCTATCGCTGGGGCTTGATTCTTGTGTTTAATAATTTTGCAAAAATAGTACATAAGCCAATATTATTGTTATGTTTGCGATACTGTTTTAGTCGATTTTTTATTTATTTATAATTTTCAATCTGTTTTGTAGTAAATATTGTTCTCGAAATTGCTGATATTCATCTATTTTTCGTAACTTTGCACCCCAAATTAAATGATTAGAAATAACGCCTTTAATTAGCTAATAATTAAAAAGATATGAATATTTCAAGAAAAGACATTGACCAGAACAATGCAATTGTTACTGTTAGCGTAGCGAAAGAGGACTATGCTGCCAAAGTAGAGAAATCTTTGCGCGAATACCGCAAAAAAGTCAATATGCCGGGCTTTCGTCCGGGACATGTTCCGGCAGGAATGATTAATAAGATGTATGGGAAAGCGTTGAAAGCGGATGAAATCAACAATGTAGTATCCGAAAGCTTGGTGAAATACATCGAGGATAACAATTTGAATATTTTAGGTCAGCCACTTCCAAATGAAACAGAGCAACCGACAATTGATTTTGATTCGCAAGAAACGTTTGATTTTATGTTTGATATTGGCATAGCCCCAGAGTTTAATGTGGAGCTGAATGAGCAAATTACCATACCATATTATGAAATTGCAATCGCCGATGAAATGGTAGATAATCAGGTGAAATCATACGCTTCGCGTTATGGAAAATACGCACAGGTGGATGTTGTGGCTGAAAAAGACATGGTAAAGGGTACACTTTCCGAAATGGAAAACGGTGCAGTGAAAGAAGACGGTATCGTAGTAGAAAATGCTGTTTTAACTCCCGGCTACATGAAAGTAGATGAGCAAAAAGCACTTTTTGTCGGAAAAAACAAAGGTGAAACGGTGGCTTTTAACCCCAAAACAGCATTTGAAAACGAAGTGGAAATTAGCTCCTTGTTGAAAATATCGAAAGAAGAAGCTGCCAGAATAATCGCAGATTTTCAGATTGAAATAAATGAAATTACTCGTTTTGAGGAGGCTGAATTGAATCAGGAATTGTTCGACAAAGTTTTTGGAGAGGGCAACGTTAGCACCGAAGATGAGTTTCGCGGAAAAATTGCCACTGAAATCGAAGAAAATTTGAAAGCAGACAGCAATTATAAATTCAATATCGACGCAAGAAAGTATTTTGTTGAAAAATTCAAAACCTTGTCGTTCCCCGATGCATTCCTGAAACGATGGGTGCTGGCAACGGCCGAGGATATGACCGCCGAAAAGATCGAAGAAGAATATCCAAAAATGATTGAAGATTTGATTTGGCAAATCACAAAAGATAAAATTGCAAATCAAGGCGAGGTGAAAGTTGATTATTCGGATGTGGAAGCTTACGGTAAAAAAGTAGTAAAATCGCAATTCGCACAATATGGAATGATAGGCATAGATGACAGCATTGTCAATAATTATTTGATGGATATGTTGAAAAAAGAAGAAACAATGCGTAACTTCATCAATCGTGCCGCCGAAGAAAAAATCTTTGACTTGGTGCTTGCAAAAGTGAATCTGGACAAAAAGTCCATTTCGATGGAGGATTTTAATAAGCTAATTGAAGAAGAAGCAAATTAAAGAACAGACAACTTCTAATTCGAAACATCTAAAAAGCGAGATAGATTCTATTTCGCTTTTTTGCTTATAACTTGTTTCGTCTCGGTTTTTTATGATAAATTTGCAGTAATAAAAAGTAAAAATGTTGCAGTAGCGGATATGACATTTTGTCATGTTTTGCGGATTGGCAAGGTTTTCGCAGAATCAAAATTATCGAATAAATTTTTTAATACAAAAACTTAAATGGAAAAGAATAACGACTTTAGGAAATATGCTACCCGACATTTGGGTATGAATGCGTTGGCATTAGACCAATACGCGCAAGTATCAAATGACTATATTTCACCATCAATTCTCGAAGAACGTCAGTTGAATGTAACTCAGATGGATGTGTTTTCACGTTTAATGATGGATAGAATCATCTTCTTAGGAACGGGAGTGAACGATTATGCGGCAAATGTCATTCAGGCACAGTTGCTCTATCTTGACTCCGCCGAACCGGGTAAAGATATTTCAATTTATATCAACTCGCCAGGAGGTTCGGTTTACGCCGGATTGGGCATTTATGATACCATGCAATTTATTAGCAGCGATGTAGCTACTATTTGCACCGGAATGGCGGCGTCGATGGGTGCGGTATTGCTTGTGGCGGGTACGCATGGTAAACGTTCAGCACTGAAACATTCGCGAATCATGATTCATCAGCCTAGTGGTGGCGCGCAAGGTGTGGCATCGGATATGGAAATCAACCTACGCGAAATGTTGAAATTAAAAAAAGAACTCTATCAAATTATCGCTGACCATTCGGGTAAAACTTATGAGCAGATTGAGAAGGATTCTGACCGCGATTTCTGGATGACATCCCAGGAAGCGATGGATTATGGAATGATTGACAGAGTGTTGGTGAAAGATAAAAAATAAATTATTCGTAAGAAAAATTGTTCGATATGTTTAGAATCGGGCAATTCTAATTATTTTTCAAAAAAAAATATCATTGGCGGAGAATGGCTTGTGTAGCCTTATCCTCCAATTGTATTTAAAGTTATACTATTAATATTAAGTATATGGCAAAAACAAGCACAAAATCGTGTAGTTTCTGTGGCAGGCCAGAGTCGCAGGTCGACTTTCTTATCCTGGGCTTAGATAATAATGCGCGCATTTGCAACGAATGTGTGGATCAGGCTGCCGATATCGTGAAAGAAAATTTACTGGCATTAGCCACGAAGAAAGCTTCGAAAATTGAAAGTGAGAAAACGCCAAAGCCTAAAGAAATAAAAAAATTCCTCGACCAATATGTGATTGGACAAGAAGAAGCCAAAAAATTTCTTTCGGTAGCAGTATATAACCATTATAAAAGAATAAATCAAGAGAAAAAGGAAGATGGCGTAGAAATCGAGAAATCGAATATCGTAATGGTTGGATACACTGGTACCGGCAAAACATTGCTTGCAAAAACAATTGCAAAGAAACTACATGTTCCGTTCACCATAGTCGATGCAACTGTGTTAACAGAAGCCGGTTATGTTGGTGAAGATATTGAAAGTATCATCACGCGTTTGCTGCAAGTTGCCGATTACGATGTGGCATCTGCCGAAAAGGGCATTGTATTTATTGATGAAATAGATAAAATTGCCCGGAAAAGCGATAATCCAAGTATTACGCGCGATGTGAGTGGCGAAGGAGTTCAACAAGGCTTGTTAAAACTGCTTGAAGGATCGGTGGTAAATGTGCCACCACAAGGTGGACGTAAGCATCCAGACCAAAAATTTATTCAGGTCAACACGCAGAATATACTTTTTATTTGTGGAGGTGCATTTGATGGAATCGAAAAACGTATAGCTCAGCGACTGAATACGCGCACTGTGGGCTATGGAGCTTCGCTTCAGACCGAAGAAATCGATCGTACCAATTTATTGCAATACATTGCGCCTCAAGATTTGAAGTCATTTGGGCTTATACCCGAAATAATTGGTCGTTTGCCTATTCTTACTTATCTGGAACCACTCGACCGGCAAGCGCTACGCAATATCCTTACTGAACCCAAAAATTCAATCGTAAAACAGTATATTAAACTCTTCAAAATGGATAATATCGAACTTGAATTTTCGGCAGAGTCACTTGAGTTTATTGTTGACAAAGCGGTTGAGTTTAAACTTGGTGCGCGCGGACTTCGCTCCATCACCGAAACCATTATGATGGATGCTATGTTCGAATTACCGTCCAAAACGACCACTCACTTTCAGGTAACATTAGAATATGCACAATCAAAAATGAGTAAAATGAGTGCGCAACGGCTAAGAACTGCGTAATGACGTATTAATACTTGCTTTGTAAGTAAAAAATAATCAGGCTATTATGATTTAATTCAATAATAGTCTGATTTTTTTTATCAATATCCTTTGATTATTGAAAATCTGTTTATAATTTTGTGTAAGAACTAAACGAAGATGTATTGGAATGGATGTTAAACTTAAGGAATGATTTTTTGTTGTATTGTAACCGGCGAAATAAATTTGATACGTTTTTATAATTTGAATATTTTGAATGTATTGTGATCTTAAAAAAATAAATTTGCAAACCGGGAGGAACAAAAAACTTGTTCTGATAATTATTTATCAAAAAATATAGAATAATTTTTGTTTTTCAAAAAATAATAAAGTAACTTCGTTTATCTCATCAGAAGTGTAATAAAAAATGATTAGCCATTCTGACTTAACAGCGCAATTAACCAAGTATTTTGGCTTCGGTACATTCAAAGGCAACCAAGAAGCCATCATTGAGAATGTGCTGCAAGGAAAAGATACATTTGTGCTGATGCCCACCGGCGGTGGAAAATCAATGTGCTACCAGCTACCATCTTTGTTGATGGAAGGTACTGCGATTGTAATTTCACCGCTGATTGCCTTGATGAAAAATCAGGTTGACGCTATGCGCAATTTTTGCGCTGAAGATGGCGTGGCACACTTTCTGAATTCCTCACTAACCCGCGGAGCTATCGAAATCGTAAAGAACGATATTCTTACCGGTAAGACAAAGTTACTCTACGTAGCGCCTGAATCTCTAACTAAAGATGAACACATTGAGTTCCTTCGTAAAGTGAAGATCTCTTTTTATGCTATTGACGAGGCACACTGTATCTCAGAATGGGGGCATGATTTTCGACCGGAATATCGGCGCATCCGCCCCATAATCAACGAGATTGGAGTAGCTCCATTGATAGCGCTCACTGCTACGGCAACTCCCAAGGTGCAAAACGACATTCAGAAAAACCTGAATATGCTGGATGCTACTGTGTTCAAATCTTCCTTTAATCGTCCAAACTTGTACTACGAAGTACGGGCAAAAAACAAAGACGTAGAAAAGGAGATTATCAAGTACATCCGCTCAAAACCCGGGAAATCAGGAATTATTTATTGCCTGAGCCGTAAGCGCGTGGAAGAATTGGCCGAAACACTCGAAATTAATCAAATATCGGTTCTTCCGTATCATGCCGGAATGGAATCTAACGTTCGTTCTGAGAATCAGGATAAATTCCTGATGGAAAAAGTCGATGTTATAGTTGCTACTATCGCCTTCGGAATGGGAATTGACAAACCTGATGTCAGATATGTGATACATTACGATATCCCAAAAAGTTTGGAAGGATACTATCAGGAAACCGGTCGTGGTGGACGAGATGGGGGAGTAGGAGAGTGTATCACGTTTTATTCGCATAAAGACCTGGATAAGCTGCGCAAGTTTATGCATGGAAAACCAGTAGCTGAACAAGAAATTGGACATCAGTTACTAAATGAAACGCAAGCTTACGCCGAGTCGTCAGTTTGTAGAAGAAAATTATTGTTACATTATTTTGGAGAAGAGTTTACACAAGAAAATTGTGGAAGTTGTGATAATTGTATGAAACCTAAAAAATCCGTAGAAGCCCAGGAACTATTAGTCCTGATTTTAGAAACTGTAAAACAGTTAAAAGAAAAATTCAAGGCTGAACATATT
>CAZMQV010000087.1:0-11016 GCA_964568675.1 uncultured Paludibacter sp. | reverse complement strand
TAACTGACTGATTGTCATTTCGAACGAAGTGAGAAAACTCATTTAATGCATATTTTATCGGACAGCAAAACTTTTTTTAGTCTTTCAGCGCAATCACTTCTTACAGAGTCTTTGCTTCCGCATCTCCTCGCTATTAGTCAATGGAGGACAACAGACAACCCACTACAAACACAAAGCACCCTACTCGCATAGAAGCAAAAAAGAGATCAATCATCGTGATTGGTCTCTTTTTTTTGATTATAACGCTGCCCGCAACTTCACCTCATCTACGCTTTTGCCACTGTGGCTTGAGTTTGTCCTCTTTTCTTTTTTGCTCTACTTTTATTAGCGTTCTAACTCCCCCTTTTAATCCTACCCACAGCCGGTAGGGATAATACAGAAAGAACAAATTCTCATTTTTTATATTGTAGTTGCGCGCCATATACTTCTTAGTAGGGAATGTCATGCAAAGCACATATCGAACCCTTGCTTTTAGCTTGGGGATATGACGTATCATAGCCACACGCGATGTAACCGCGTAATGCTCAGCCTTATATCCATTCAGATATTTCAGAAATAGAAGTTGATCTTCCTTGTCGAAATAAGTTACATACTCTGCCACCATATAATAAGGCATCGTGGCGTTGAAGTTTTTGTGTGCAAGCATGATGTATTTGAACACAACCGCTTCGCATCCACAATACATGCTCCGTTCGATCAATGCCTTCCAATCCATTTGTCCTTTGTTTTTCTCCAACAAATTGACGATATCATAGAAAGCCGTAAACTGGATATGACCATTCCGGTAATGTTTGTCCAGATTGATGCAAGTGTGTATCATCATATCGGGGCAATCCGGCACATTCATAGCTATGCCATTCAGATTGACCGTTTTAGCATTCTCCCACATTTGCTCACCCGACCACTTGTAAGTCTCGAAGGGGCGATGCAGACGGACATGCAAATCGACCGGCACACCTTTATACAAAAGAAATGGCATTTGCTCATAACCCACCTCTTTTCGAAAGAACCGGTCCATCATATCCTCGCTTTCGGCACGATACCCCTCCTTTATCAACAAATCGTAAGCTCGCTGCGCATCGGCGGGTCTAACAAACAAATCGATATCGCCAAATGGGCGTAAAGCCACATCTTCATACAGCATTTCGGCAAGATACGCTCCTTTCAACACAAGCACTTCAATGCCATCGTAGCGTAGAATTTCTACCGTTTTACGAAGCACTTTACCCATGAGCGATCCACGAGATAATGAGTAGAAATAAGCATACTTTAGTTTATAGTAGCTGTGTTCCGGGATAGCATCTTTGTTCGTCAGCTGGTTGATTTTCACATAAAACAGCGGAGCGGCATTGCATGCTCTCAATCGGGCTACCAACTGATCCCAATCACTCACTTCCAATACCAGGGCGTCGAGCGCCGACAGCTCATCGGCAGTCAACGCTATCTTCGTCGAAAGAAGAATTATTTTATTGGCAACATCCATTCGTATCAAAAACTTATAAAAAGCGAATTAAACCAAACTAACAAGCTGAAAAATCAAATACTTATCTTAACAGAAAAACAGTTGCAAGCTATTAGAAACTATCCCCCGCTACTTTTCTTTGCGTAGCAACTTTCTTTTCTTTCTTTCCTTTCCGTTACCATAACCATAGCCGTAGCCATAGCCATAGCCGGCTTTTCCGTAACCCAACCTACCGTAACCAAAATGATAGTTGGAAACATCGTTCACCAGCAAGCCCATGTTCGGGAGCAGATTTTTATCGTTAAGTTCATTGGCAAAGAGCAGGTTGTTGCGGTGAGAATAATTGGCACGTACCACATACACCGAAGCATCTGCTACACGCGCAGCAACCACCGTATCTGTAACCCGGCTCACCGGCGCGGAGTCAATCACAATAAAATCGAATTTCTTTTTCAACTCATCAATGGCAGTATCCAAAGTTTCTTTAGCTATCAACTCCGAAGGATTTGGCGGTACCGTTCCGGCGGATATCACCCATAAATTGGGCACCACGTTTGATGGTTGAACGATTTTGTTTATATCATCCACATAGCCCGAGAGGTACTGCGACATACCCTGCTCGTTGTTTATCTGCAGATACTCCGACATACGCGGCAAGCGCAAGTCGAGGCCTATCAACACCACTTTCTTACCCAGAAGCGAAAGGCTGATTGCCGTATTTATCGCCACAAAGGTCTTTCCCTCTTTTGGTTCGGTGGACGACACCAGCACCACTTTGTTTCCTTTTCCCAGCATAAAGAGGAGGTTGGTGCGAAGCATGCGGAAAGCCTCATCCGTTTCTTTGTTTCCATTTTCAGACACGGCAATATTCCCAATTTTAGAAGCGGGAATCTCTCCTAAAATTGTAATTTTCGCATTTTTCTCCACATCCATGCGACTCTCGATGGTGTAGTGAAGCAAATCTCTCAAATAGATGATAAGGAACGGTACAAGAAGACCAAGCAACAAGGCAGCAAGCGCCAGGATTTGTTTTTTCGGCGACACCGGACCAAAAGCGGTGGCGCTATCAAGAATCTTCGCGCTATTGGCTGAGATGGAGAGCGAGAGGGCGTTTTCTTCGCGTTTCTGTAGCAACATGAGGAACAAGCTGTTCTTTATCTGCTGTTCGCGGGCGTACTCGGTATATTGACGCTCTTGCGTAGGCGCCATGCCGGTTTGTCCACGGTAGAAGTTGACCTGGCTTTGCGCGTCGCGGCGTGCAATTCCCAGTCCTTGTCGCGTACTGGCTATTGAAGTGCCAATAGCATCGCGCAAACCTTCGATTTGCGTATCGATGCGCTGAATAACCGGATTCGATTCGGTATTGGAGCGCAGTAATCGATCGCGTTCGAGCACCGATTTATTATATTCGTTGATAGTAGCGGTAAGTGTGGGGTCGTTCACTCCCACATTGGTAGGCACCAGTCGGTTTTTATTATCCATGTTGCTGATGTAGCTGGAGAGATGCTCCACCAAGTTAAGCTGCGTGCTCACTTCCACCAACTTCTGTTCGTATTGGCTGCCCTTCTGCATGGAAAGTTGCACATCCGATTGCAGGTCGGTGAGTCCTTGCGTGCGTTTGAATTGCTCCACAGTGCGCTCGGCATCGCCCAGTTCGCGGTCGATAATGGCTATACGCTCATCAATGAAGTCTTTCGTATTAAGCGCTTCGCGCATTTTATCGGCAATGGACTCCTGATTATATACTGCCACCAATTTATTCAGGAAATCAATTCCTTTTTTTGGTTCGGTGGTGGTGAGCTGCATGTTGAGCACCGAAGTAGTTTTGGATGTGGGCGACACTGCCAGACGCGAGCGATAGCTATTCACTACCTGAGCGGGAGGCGATATCACCACTTCGATGGGCGAACCCTCACTCCAGGATACTTCCGGGCGAAGCGCTAAGGTTACTTTGCCCGCCGAGGTATTGTAGAGCACCGGCAGTTGCAAGATTTTTTTCACATGTTCCTTTTCCGTTTTCGTTAGTTCATCCCTTTCCATGCGGCTGATGCTGATGCTTTTATCGGCATTACGCACAACAGTGAAACGCAAAGGCGCTTTCAGCGAATCCAGATCTTCTTGCGACATGGCAACCGTTACAGGGCTTGAAGTGTAAAGGTCTGAAACTTTAATCCGCCCTTTCACTAAATAAGAAGTGTGCAGGTTCAACTGATTCACCACGCCAATCACAATGGATTTGGAGCGAATCACTTCAATTTCATTGTCGATATTATTCACCGTACCTGCAATGTCCAGACCGCTAAAGATAGCGTTGCCACCGCGGATGGTAGTTTTATTCTGATCTTTGAGTATGGCGGTGGAGTTGACCCGATACACTTTGTCGGCATAGCGCAGGTAAACAAACAAGAGGGCAAACGCCACTATCACCGAAAGCACAAACCACTTCCAACGCATAAGGTATGGCGCTATTATCTCCTGCAGATTTTGAGTTTCTTCTTCTTTATTCAGCAGGCTCTCCAAGTTAACCTGATCTTGAGATGAATTATTCGTTTCTTTCATTATCTAAATTATATCTGTTTTTTTTTCGAATTATAAACAAGTAGTTGTCTTTTTTTATTTCGCAACGCACATCACCTGTATTCATGAGTTATGTATCAACCAAAGCAAATATCTTTGTCGATCGTCGGGTGTATTCCCTCACTTTAACTTACCGCATAGGCTGAAAGCATTCAATCCTCATTTTTATTCAAATGCCTATTAAAAAACAATGCTCTCGGCACGCATTCCGCAAGAAAAAGCTATGGTAGTAAGGACTTAAACTTCCTGAATTATGCTAATGTTGCAGCAACTAAAGATTCATCACCCAAATCAAAGCGATGAGCCACTACGGTTACGACAAACTATTTACTTGAGCGCACCACACTTATCACCAGGTTGGACACCGATACCAATATCGACACACCGGAAAAGAGCAACGTAGTCATGGTGCCTATCTCCGAGTTTTGCGCTTTCACTTTATTAGGCTCCACGTAGATTACATCATTCTGTTGCAGGTAGTAATTGGGTGAGTAAATCAGATAGGGGTCGTTCATATCAATCTGAATCACCTGCTTTTGTCCATCGGCTTTTTCGCGGATTATCTTCACATTCTCGCGTTTGCCGTAAATGGTCATATCGCCTCCCAAAGCAAGCGCTTGCAATACATTTACTTTTTCGTTTTCCACTTTATAAGTGCCGGGACGAGCCACTTCGCCCACTACCGATACTTTATAGTCGGCAAAACTGACGATAACGATGGGCATCTCCTTGAAGTTTTTGCCGATGCGGCTCAGTATTGCCTGCTCGGCTTCGCGGCGGGTCATTCCTTCCAGGTGCATCATCCCCACGGTGGGGAAATTGATTTGCCCTTCGTTGTCCACCAGGTATTTCTGAAGACTTTGCGCTCCGGAGGTGCTGGCGCTTGTGAGGCTTCCGCTCGGATAGAGGAGGTTGAAGGGTATGCCCGCTTCGCGGTCGGTGGTATTCACCGTGATGGTAAGCAGATCGTTGGGCATGATGCGGGCATCAAACACAGTGGGCTGTATGGGATTGCGCTCAGCAGCTGAAATTTTTTCTGAATCTTGCAAATAAGGGATTTTCTTGGTGTTGCCACACGAGGAGAATAAGAACAGCGCGATGAACAGCGCCGGAAAGAGATGTTTCATAATTATTTGTTTAATATTTCTGTTTTTCCAACAGCATGAAAGTAATTTGCAAAATTACGTATTTTCAGGCAGATAACCAAAGAATAACGAAAGTAAAAGAGTTAAAAAAGGAGGCTGTTAGTCGCTGGTCGCTGGTTACTAGTCGCTGGTTACTAGTCGCTGGTTACTGGTCGCTGGTCGCTGGTCGTTAGTCGTTAGTCGCTGGTCGATATTGGATGCGAATCGTTAGTCGTTAGTCGTTAGTTACTGGTCGCTGGTTTCTAGTCGCTGGTCGCTGGCGCGGATTTGTAATCCGTGTCAAAAATACCGGCACAGTCTTGATGTGTCTGGGAAAACCCGCGTCAGCGACTAACAACAACCAGTTCCCTCACTACGTTCGGGATGACAGCATGTTTTTTTTCACATTGTCCGTCGGGCAACCATTATCGGTTTGAAGGGATGTGTATCACCGACGGGTGCGGAATTCGTAACGATTTAAGAACTAAAAACTAAAAACTAAAAACTAAAAACTAACAACTAACAACTAACAACTAGCGACTAACGACCAGAGACTAACGACCAGCGACTAACATCACCAACACCGATTTACGAACAATGCCGAAGAAGCGTTTGAGATAATACTTGGGTAGGAGCCAATTACTGGTAAAACCATAATATTGTTTCAGATATGCGCGGTTGGGGAATGTCATGCGTAACACATAGCCTATTTTCGCGCCCGGGCTGCTATATGCTTTGATGGTATCGTAAGAGCCTAAGGCTTCGAGCATTTGCAATTTCGTGGATGATTTCATTTCCGTATTCCGAATGCTTTCATTGAAAATTTCCGCGATATCCCGAGGCAACTGATGTCCGCGCAACGACTGTGGCAGATTCATTGTAAAATGCGTTTCGAGTAGCGCGGCGTAGCCAAAGAGTATTTCGCGCAGCTTCCACGCTGCGGCAGTATCAAGCAGGAGCGCTTCATTGAGCTTCGCGCCGTGAATGTCGAGCAAATTGACAATATCATACAGGCAGGTGAATTGATACTCTCCTTTGCGGTAGTGCTTATCCAGGTGCTGCACGAGGGTGAGCAACTGATGTTCGAGACAAAACACGCGCGAAGACACACCGTGCACCGTTTTCACATCCGCTTTTTCCCAGAGCGTGTCCACATCTATCTGATACTCCACGTTGTGGCGATGAAGGCGCGTGTGCACTTCTACCGCCACACCCTGCCTTATCATTTGCGGATAGTGCACCGGTTGCATTTTTTCCTGAATATCGGCAGGCAAGAGCGACTCCGTCATGCGAAACCCAATGCCACGAAGCGCATCCAGCGCGCGAAGTCCATCTTCGGGCTTCACCAGCAAATCGATGTCGCTGAATTGGCGCAAGCCCAACTCCCCATAGAGCCATTCGGACAGATACACCCCTTTCATGGCAATCCACCCGATGCCCGCAGCCTCAAAAGCGGCGGCTACCTGCCGATACATCTCCACCAGCATCATGCTGCGGCTGATGGTTTTCAGCCACGAATGCCGAAAGGCGGCAAGCGTGTCGGGCGGCATACAGGAAGTGTTGGCAAGCTGTGGGAGTTTTTTGTAAAAGAGCGGACCCGCCTGCCGCGAGATAAGGAATCGCGCAGCCTCGTCCCAATTGCTCACGCGCAATAGCTGCTCATTGAGTTGAGCCAGGTCATGCTCCGTAGCCTGGAGTTTCGAAATGAGTATGATGATATCTTTCATTTTTACACTGACACCTGTTTACACCGTGAGATTTTCCGACTGTTTAGTTCATAGCCACCTTGAGATGACACAATCCGCAAAACAGCTCATTCGGTTAATCCTATTCCATTATCCGTAACATGGGCGCATACACACGAAACAGTATTACATAATTCATAAAACAAAAAACGAATCAAGCCCGAACCGCCTCTTTCAACACCGCTACTACCCTATCCACATCTTCATCCGACAGTCCGGCGCCACTTGGCAGACAAAGCCCGCAGTCGAACAGCCGCTCGCTGGTGCCATCGCCATAGAAAGGAGTGTCGGCAAATACGGGTTGCAAGTGCATGGGTTTCCACAGTGGGCGCGTTTCGATATTAGCCGCTTCCATCCGCAAGCGGAGCGACTCGCGATTGAAGCCTGCCTGCTTTTCGTCCACCAACACACACGTGAGCCAATGATTCGAATTGAAATCTTCCGACGGATTTTCCAACAAGCTAAGCCCCGCCACATCTTGCAGCAAAGCGCGATAGCGCGCATGAATTGCCCGACGGCGCGCCACAAAACTATCCAGCACCGTCATTTGCCCCCTCCCGATACCGGCACAGATATTACTCATCCGGTAGTTGTAGCCAATTTCCGAATGTTGGTAGTGAGGAGCTTCATCGCGGGCTTGCGTGGCGTAAAACATGGTTTTCTTCGCTTGCGCCGCTGTGGAGCACACCAAAGCGCCGCCACCCGAAGTGGTGATGATTTTATTCCCGTTGAACGACAAGCAGGCATACTCGCCAAAGGTGCCACACCTCCTCCCCTTATATTCCGAGCCTAAAGCTTCGGCGGCATCTTCCACCACCGCGATGCCGTATTCATTGGCGATGGCCATGATTTCGTCCATCCGCGCCGGCATGCCGTAGAGATGCACCGGGATAATGGCTTTCGGCTTTTTCCCCGTTTTAGCCATTCTATCTTCGATGGCTTCGCGCAGGTAGCGGGGCGACATGTTCCACGTATCCGGCTCGCTATCTATAAAGACGGGAGTAGCGCCCACATATTTTATCGGATTGGCTGAAGCCGCAAAGGTGAACGACTGGCAAACAACCTCGTCGCCTGCGCCCACACCCAATTGGATCAGCGCCAAGTGAATGCCCGCAGTGCCGGAGCTAAGCGCCACCACCTCTTTATCATTGCCCAAATACGTTTTCAATGTTTGCTCAAAAGCATTTACATTGGGACCCAACGGCACCACCCAATTGGTGTCAAACGCCTCTTGAATGTACTGTTGTTCCACACCGCTCATGCGGGCAAGAGATAAGTAAATTCTGTTGTTGCTCATTATATTTATGTTATTACTATAAATTTTTTTTGAAATAACTTTCGGATAGAAACGTAGTGTAACTGTCAGCTGACTCACAAACTACATAGCTGTTTCAGTGAGAGGGGGATTCTGTAAGTTCTTTGATTATTTTACATCGATTCCCAACCGCCAAACTTCAAGTATAAATTTGAATTTGCTAATTAAATCTTATTGTTGTTAATCTTCAATTAAATTATTATTTAAATGATTTTCCACATCGTTAAGCGTTGCATAGATATATTTTGGCATGAATTCTTTATCTATCTCAAATGATTGCTTGTGAATATTGAAGCCATCATCCTTCAGGCATATTGTAGTCCATCCCCATTTATTAGGCGTCACAAAATCCTTCTTTGTGTTATCTGCTATATAATATTTCTCACCATTATACTTTTCAAACACTTTGTAATTTCTTTCATCAGGTTTTTCACTGCCAAACTCTTCTGAAATTATAATCTCATCAAACAATTTCTCAATAGATGTTGCCTTTAGCTTATTTCGCTGAGTTATTGATCTACCATCTGATATTAATCCTAACACATAACCTCTATCCTTACATAACTTAAGAAGACTCTCAGCCCCCTCCTTCAAATTAATATTTGGTTTGTGATACCTATATATTTCTAATAACACACCTAATTGATATCCTTTGTAATTTGATATTATGTAATCAAACACATTAGACCCTAAATTATATAACTCAAGCATTGTATTTAATAGATTAGGATTATTACTACCAACTAAATTGGCAATCTCCTGATAAGCTGACTTCAAATAATCATATTCCGATATCAGAGTATCATCCAAATCAAATACAACTACCTTTTTATCCTTCATATCCTCTAACTAAAACTTCGTCGTCATATCTAAGCATCAATAAATTCTCCTCCCAATCTTTAAAATATTCTTTTTCCTCATTATATATATACTCATCTATAATCCATGCTGGATAGTTGGCACCAGACAAATAACTCAAAGGATAACCACCACCAAATCGAGGATTAATCTCGATAGCTACCATTCTCTTTGTTTCCTGATTAAAAAAGAACTGCATAGTCAAACAACCCACAGCCCCTTCTATATAGCCAAGTTTGTTTTTTATATTCTCAACTATCTCATTTTTGTGCGTCACTCCCTTATTGATTTCTCCTGCACGCACAAAAATTCTTTTTCGTGGCACCACACACGTTAGTTTATTTTCCTTGTTGTAATAGCAATCCACAGTATATTCATCATATTTATCATGATCAATATATTCCATAAACATCAACTTAGGATTCTCAAAATGGTAACTAATCAAATCATCTTCCGATTTAATTAGAAATATATCTTTACTCAGACTACCATCATAGGGTTTTATAAAAAAAGGGAAAGTATAATCATCTTTTGTCATCTGTTTGGGTATTTCAATACCATGCTCCACAAAAAAGTCATTAATCTTTCTCTTATCTCTACATGCATCTATAAAATGCTTTTCACTCACTATAGGTATTATACCGTTTTTCAAAAATATATTTCTATGTTCTGATAGCACCTGAAGTTCAGTATCTATTGTGGGAATTATAATTTTTATATCCCACTCTTTGCATATGCCCAACAACTCTTCTAAATAGTTGGCATCTGTCACTCTTGATACTTGTTTATATCCATCCGACACATGACAAGCTGGCGCCAATGTGGGATTTAAATCAACAGTATATACCTTGCCTTTACTATCTCTCGTCTTAATCTCTTTCTGAAAAGATTTTATTAGCGAAACTCTCTGCCCAGCAGAAGTTATTAATATGTTATTCATTTATATTATTACCTTTAAAAATCTCCATTGTAGCTTCACCCTCTTGAGATATTCCCTCCCTCACGAATACTTTCTTGATTGTCAAAAATATTATTTTCAAATCAAGCACAAAGCTTATATTATCCACGTACCACACGTCATATTCAAACTTTTGCGTCCAACTGATAGCATTCCTCCCATTCACTTGCGCCCAACCCGTAATGCCAGGTCGCACATGGTGACGACGTTTTTGCTCTTCGTTGTACAAAGGTAAGTATTTTACTAATAAAGGTCTCGGTCCCACCAAACTCATATCTCCTTTTAGCACATTAATAAGTTGTGGTATTTCGTCGAGCGAAGTAGCGCGTACAAATTTACCAATTTTTGTCAATCTTTCGGCATCGGGCAGCAAATTTCCTTCGGTATCGCGCTTGTCGTTCATCGAACGGAATTTGACCACGCGGAATATCTTCGCGTCGCGTCCCGGTCGCTCTTGAAAGAAGAATGCCCCCGCGCCCCGGTTGGCAATGGTGAGTAATACCCACACAAACAGAAACACGGGACTGAGCGCCACCAAGCCAACGAGGGCAAGCGTGAAATCAATGATGCGTTTGAAGAAGTTTTTATACATGTTGTGGTTTATTTCAACCAAACCTATTAGGTTTCAGCGGTTTCTATTGGATGTTGCGAATCACTCCTCACCGGAGATAAGAAGTAAAAAACTGTGATTTTTAAACTTTGTGCAAAAGTAACAAGTATTTTAAACATAACAGATACTTTCAGCCATTATTTTTGTTTAGCGTTGAGTGTTTAACGTTTAGTGTTGAAAGAATAGCACACTGATGACACTGATTTTACTGATTTACACTGGTGGTTGTTAGTCGCTGGTTCTTAGTTCTTAGTTCTTAGTTTTTAGTTTTTAGTTCTTAGTTCTTAGTTCTTAGTTCTTAGTTCTTCTTCCCCGCATCCGTCGGTGATACACATCCCGCAAACCGATAATAGTTGCCGACGGGTAA
>CAZMQV010000086.1:0-11095 GCA_964568675.1 uncultured Paludibacter sp. | reverse complement strand
AAAACAATTGTAGGATTATAAACAAAAAACTGTAAATAAATTTCAGGACGGCACATATAGTTGGTCTAACTCAACTTCACTCTTTGTATCACTATCATTATAACGCCCTGACATTCTTTCAAACTCTAATTTCTCTCTCGAGTTCATCAAATTGTAACTGGTAAGATCTGCCCACGATATATTAGTAGAGCCATTATACGAAAGATTTAATTTTCCAGATTTAGGTTTGATGGTTTCTACAACCACTACCCCATTAGAAGCTTTAGAACCATAGATAGCTGTTGAAGCAGCATCTTTTAGAATGGTGATAGACGCTATTCGATTCATATCCAGATTATAAATCGTTTCTAAATTAGATTCAAATCCATCTAAGATAAAAAGAGGTTGATTTGGATCTTCACTCAATTCATCTCTAACACTAATTATGCTCGACTTGCCACGAATTTCAATATCAGGCATTCTGTTTGGGTCAGAACCAAACTCAGTGCTTTCCAATACATTGAAAGTTGGGTCAAGTGTTTTCAAACTGGCAATAGCATTAACTGTACCTACAGATTTCAAATCTACTGAAGTAAATGTAGCGGATGAACCCGTAAAACTCTCCTTCTGTTTATTCACAACACCCGTGATTACGACTTCAGCTAATGCTTGCGCATCTTCCTTCAAAACGATCTTTAGATCTTTCTTATCCTTCACACTTACATTTTGCTCTACATATCCAATATATGTAACACGAAGAATAGATTCTTCTGAAACGGAGATAAAGAATCTTCCATTTACATCAGTTACAGTTCCATTTTGTGTTCCTTTTTCTAATACGTAAGCACCAATCACAGTCATTCCGTCTTGATCTAATACAAGTCCAGTAATTTTCTTTTTCTGTTGTTGAACCTTTTCTATAGCTCCATCTTTAACAGCTCTCTTAGACTCAATCACAGATTTATCTTCATATACCACTATTTGCTTATCTAACATTTTGTACAATAGTCTTGAGTTTGCAAATACAGTATTTAGAATTTCAGTAATATCATTAGAATCCATATCAACTCCAATTTGCTTCCTTATATAGGGTTCACACTCATCTGAGAAAACAAAAACATAATCACTTTGCCTCTCAATTTCTTGGCATACTTGTTTTATAGATACTGATTTCATATTGAGAGTCATATTTATCTTTTGACCAAAACTACTTGTAGCATGTGAAGCAAGGGTAAAAAAAAACAGAAAGCATAGAGATATTCTCATAATTTTTCGTACATGAGTTATAATATTGACAGCTTTTGCACTATCAATAGATTGATTATTCATATATTTGTATGATTTTAATTATTAATAACGAGGTAATTAAATTAAATTCAATGCTAATTGAACGATATTAGCGTTATCGTTCGATTTTTCTTGTATTCAGATTGATGTTTCTATATTTTCATAAGCTTATTGTAGTTTATCTTTATTTGTTAATAATATAAACTTGATTGTTTATTTTTTCATACTTTGTTGAAGTGAGTAATCCAATTGCCGTCAATACGTTATCCAAATTGTCCGAAAGATAAATCTTGCCAGTACATGTACGCTTTTGAAGGTTGACATCCTTGGCAAAATCAAACGAAAAATTGTAATACCTCCCAATTTGCTTTAATACCTCCGACATCGGAGTTCGATCAAAAGCAAGATAACCACTCTTCCAACTCACATATTTGGTTACATCAACCATTTGAGTATCAAAAATTCCTTCAGATATGAGAGTAGCCTGCTCACTTGGATTAATAAATAGTTCTTTCTTATTTTTTGAATTTATACTAACACTTCCTTCCACCAATACAACAGAAGGACGTGAGTCGGAATATGCAGTAAGGTTGAATGCAGTGCCATAGACCTTTACATCAAAATTATTAGTGTGAACATAAAAAGGTTTACTTTTATTTTTAGATACTTCGATATACATTTCGCCAGATGCAAGATGAATATCTCTGCTGCGTCCATTGAATTGGACAGGAAACTCCAATATCGACCCCGAATTGAGCCATACCTTGCTTCCATCGGCAAGGGTCAAAGCAGCACGTTTTCCGAATGGTACCACAAGCTTGTTGAGAGCTACCTGATCTACATCTATATTCTGACTGCTTGCATTATCCTTTACGTGCGCTTCGCCATCAGCAGAAACAGTAATATCAACATTTTCTTGAAATGAGATTGTTTTGTTATTCGAAATCAGCTGTATGTCTTGTGATTCCAACTCATTGCCAACAATCTTTTCGTCGATGTTCGCAAGCGTGGATTGTGTTGAGTTATTCAAAAAGAAATTTAAACTAAACACTACCACAAACATTGCAGCAACAGATGCTCCAATCATAGAAATAAGCACTCTTTTTCGCGTTTTTGCTCTATTGGCTTTGATAGTAGCAATAATTCGCTCTAATAGGCACTCTTTTTCCTGCTGCGTCAACGAGCTTTTGTTGAGCCCAGTTGTTTTCAGATATCGTATTGCTTTATTTATCTCCATTTCGAACTGGGGATTTTGCGCAACGAAATCTATCCAATATTTTTCCAGCTCTTCATCAGAGGCAAGTTGCCAACGAATAAACTGTTTATCTTTCAAAAAGTCGTAATACTTCATTTTATCTTGGTATAAAAATACATGCACTTCAACAGATGTCTATAATTAATAGACTCCAAAAGAAATGAATTTATACCCTATCGAGTAAAATAAATTACGACTTTAACATTCTAAGAGAGGAAAAGACAAAACCAAGCAATTAACCGACTGCTATCCCAACAGCAGCAACAAAGTCAGAGCTCCATACTTTGCTCTAAGGTTTTGCATGGCTTTTGATAGCAACTTGCGACAGCCATGCACCGTGATATTCATCAATTGAGAAATCTGTTCATAGTCATACTCCTGCACATAGCGCAGATAAACAACCTCGCGTTGCCTGTCGGTGAGCGAGTCTAGCATATCTTTTATTTGGTTTTCGATTTGTGTCTTCAGATCCTTATCTATCATCACATCCTCGATAGAGATGTTGACATTGAAAATCATATCCAAATCATTAACTTCAGAGATATCCACCTCTTCAAGTTGATTTTTATAAATATCAAACAATCGATTCTTGAGAGCCCTTATAAGATAGTGTTTTTGGTTTTCAACATGGTGTAGCTTGAGCTTTCGATCAGCAAACTTGCAGAAAACGTCATGAATTGCATCCATTGCCACATTGCGCTCAAAACCCAAGTAGAGAGCATAAGTGAGCATATCATCCACATAAAGATTGTAAACAGATGCAATATCCAAAATGTCCTTCATTTTTCGTAGTTGTATATAGAAACTTTAAAAATACAAAATAACGAAAAAATCAGCTAATAAAAAAGGCATTTCAAAATGTTATTATAAAAAGTATATAGGCAAATAAGAACATAGAAATTTCACCATTCAAATTGAAATCTATGAAGTATGATATTTTAGAAGAAAATCAATATTCATAAAAAACAAATAATCGAGCAAGCACAGGGACTACTCTCCCGCCCTCTCACACCACCAGGCATGCTCTCGCATACGGTGGTTATATAGTCCCTGAAATAGTTTTACACAAAAGTAAACATGAATCAGGACTATACATTACCATGCCCGGCGCACAAAAAAAGAGTATCGAGATTAATTTCGATACTCTTTACTGTGTGGAGTGCTTCAGCCTACAATTCTTTGGGTTGCTTCTATTATCTTCGCCTTATCACCAAAGGAGGAGAAGCGGACGTAACCTTCGCCGGAAGCTCCAAATCCCGAACCCGGAGTGCAAACGATATTTTTCTCGCGAAGCAAATAATCAAAATACTCCCAGCTACTCATTCCCTCCGGAGTTTTTGCCCAGATATACGGAGCGTTGACACCTCCATACACCTTCAAGCCTATTTGCCGGAGCGCTTCGCGAATAATGCGCGCATTGTCCAAATAATATTGTATTAGCTCGCGTACTTGCTTTTTACCCTCAGACGTGTAGGTAGCCTCTGCCGCGCGTTGCACAGCATACGAGGTGCCATTAAATTTGGTAGTGTGTCGCCGCAGCCAAAGCCGATTGAGACTTACCGCTTCACCATTTTCAGACAAAGCTGTTACCGATTTAGGCACTACTACATAGCCGCATCTCGTGCCGGTAAAACCAGCAGTTTTGGAGTAGCTTCGGAACTCTATCGCCACATCTTTCGCGCCCTCAATTTCATAAATACTATGCGGCACATTATCTTCCGTGATAAAGGCTTCATAAGCGGCATCAAAAAGTATCACCGCTTTATTTGTTTTCGCATACGCCACCCATTTGGCAAGTTGCTCCTTGGTGAGGGTTGTTCCGGTAGGATTGTTCGGATAACACAGGTAGATAATATCCACTTTCTTTTCGGGCAATTCCGGAATAAAATTATTCGCTTCATTGCAATTCAGATATTCAAGTTTCGTCCAGCGTCCATTTTCAGTAGGCTCACCGGCGCGTCCACCCATCGCGTTTGTATCGACATACACCGGATAACTCGGGTCGGTGATTGCTACCAAGTTATTCGCGCCAAAAATATCGCCAATATTTCCGGTATCACTTTTCGCGCCATCGCTTACAAATATCTCGTCCGCCTCAATATCAATTCCACGTGCTAAGAAATCATGCTCCACAATAGTGTTTCGCAGGAAATCATATCCCTGCTCGGGTCCATAACCACGAAAAGTAGCACTATCGCGCTGCTCTTCCACCGCTTTTATCATCGCTTCGATACAAGCTTCGGGCAATGGAAGCGTTACGTCGCCAATTCCCATGCGGATAATATCCGCATCAGGATATTCGGATTTATACATTGCGACACGCCGGGCAATCTCGGAAAAAAGATAAGTAGCCGGAATTTTTATAAAGTTCTCGTTAATATATGCCATTCAATTATTGTTTATATTCTGAAATGATTTATTTAGATTGTAATTTCGCCTTCAAATACAGTTACAGCATCGCCGGTGAGATACACCCGATTGTTCTGTTCGTTCCATGCGATATCGAGTTCGCCACCAAGCAGTTGCACTTTGGTTTCTCTTGTGGTCAATCCATTGAGAACAGCCGCCACCACCACCGCGCAAGCTCCGGTGCCGCAAGCCAATGTTTCGCCTGCTCCCCGCTCCCACACGCGCATCTTTAACACATTGTTCGAAACCGGCTCAACAAACTCGGTATTCGTACGATTGGGAAAATAGGAAGCATGTTCCACCTCGGCACCAATCAGTGGTAAATCGAGCGCGTCAATATTATCAGTAAAAATCACAGCATGTGGATTACCCATCGAAACACAAGTAAGCTCATACGCTCTTTCCGGAGTAATTTGCGTATGGCGTTTAATCACACGCGGTTGCTCAAAAGTAGTTGGTATCAACGCCGCGTCCAAAATTGGCTCACCCATATCCACAGTTACCTTTGCAACCTCTTGCTTGTCGTTCAACCAAAGTTTCAATATTTTAATCCCGGCAAGCGTTTCAAGGCGTATTTCTGTTTTATCGGTCAAACCTTTGTCGTACACAAACTTGCCTACACAGCGCGAGGCATTGCCACACATCTCGGACTCAGAGCCATCCGAATTAAACATCCGCATCTTAAAATCGCCCACTTCCGAAGGCAAAATCATCACAAGACCATCCGAGCCAATACCTTTGTGCCTATCGCTCAAACGCAACGAAAGCTCCGCCGGATTATCTACCCGGTTTTCGAACCCATTGATGTAAATATAATCGTTGCCCGTACCGTGCATTTTTGTAAATTTCATCTTCGCCATATATTAATTCTAAAAAAAAATTGAGCTATCAAACCATTTCAAGCCCAAGTCTATCACTTATTTTTCCTGCAAAAGTAGAACAAAAAAAGAGGCATCCCACTCAAAAAGCTCGCATATTAATCTTTTTTATATTTTACATAAAGCTACTATTATCCACTTTATCTATCTTTTTGAAGCATTTTATCTCTTTTCTCTTACCTTTACCTTTCCTGTATCGTAATTTACACCCTTTATGCAACTAACACAAAACAGACACATATTAATTTATCATTTTCCGATTACTGACACAAAACACTTAGATTTCCAATCACGTTTATGCTTATCCTTTCAAAACATACACGTTCGTACCGGAAACAGATTAAGGTAAAGAAGTTATTCCCGAAAGTCAAACATCGGAAATTCAGTATGAGAATAGCTTTGATTTCTACCCATTCACATTTCTTATCTTTAAAAATGTTTGACTAAAGGGTGGGTGTAAAAATATATCAATATTATTTATGTATCTTTGTCTGAATAATATGCGCCACGCAACGTGCGCAACGTAAGGAATTTTCCATCAATTATTTAAACAAACTACGATTCGAGAACTACAAAAAGCTTGCATACCGCTCCATACCGTTCTGCCACTTGCCGATGTTCGCCATTGCATTCTCGACGATAATCTGATTTTTTCACACGGATAGGACAACTTGCGATATGCTACACTGTTAATTCATTATCTGGTTTTTTTATTTTACAAGTTTTTCATCAAAATGTCTGCATTAAAACATATAATATATATCGCCACGTTCGTATTTCTGACACATTCTCAAGTTGCCAATTCACAACAAAAAGCATTGACAGCTGCTGAGAAACAGAAGATTACAATTAAAACACTTGAAGATACGCTCACATTCACAGGTAAAAAATATGCGAATGCGGGTAGAGTGCGAATAAAAAAAATAACACCCGTTGACAGCACCAAGCAACTCATTATCACCACAAACGAAACTTTGAGCTACTTGCCACTGCGCCCTGCCAATGTCGATTCGATGTACGACATAGCAGCTTCAATCCTCAACGTGGATTACCCAAACTACAGCGTATCAATCATATCCGACGACATCGAACTCCGAAATTTAATTCCGGGAGTTTACCGCAATGCGTACAAAACACCATACAACCGGTTCAAAATCACCCCCTCTCCCTATCCTTTAACCCGCAATCTGTCGCAACCCACACAATTCACCGCAGGATTGCAAAACCGACACATCGCGCTTTGGCACAGCCATGGCAAATATTATTATCAGACCGGGCAGAAATGGGTATGGCAACGTCCCGTCTTGTTTCAGACTGCGGAGGATATCTACACCATGTCTTACATACTACCCTTTTTGGTGCCAATGCTCGAAAATGCGGGAGCAAACGTGCTTTTGCCACGCGAGCGCGACACACAAACGCATGAAGTGATAGTGGATAACGACAAAAGTAGCGGAAATTCTGATTTTAACGTCAACGACAAGCAATGGAAACCGGGCGTACTACCCGGTTTCGCTCACCTGCTGGATACTTATATTGAGAAGCAAAATCCATTTGCGATGGGTAGTTACTTGCAAAGCACCACCATCCGCGACTCGCTGAAAGCTACACAAGCAGAATGGACACCCGACATACCCGAAAGTGGCAAATATGCCGTTTACATAGCTTACAAATCGCTACCAAACAGCACACGCGATGCTCGCTACACGGTGCGACATGCCGGAGGCATCACCCAATTCAGTGTAAACCAAAACATGGGCGGTGGCACATGGATATATTTGGGGCATTTTCAGTTCAACAAAGGGAAAAACAACAAGATGGGCGTATCGCTCAGCAACTTCAGCAGCGACGCTCACAAAGCCATCACTGCCGACGCGGTGAAAATTGGCGGTGGAATGGGCAATATCAGTCGCAAACGCGCCAACGAAGAGATAACGACAACGGTGGGAAAAGGGAAAAAGAAACGAACCATCACCAAAACCAAAGAATATACCAACTTCACCACGAGCCAATATCCGCGTTACCTTGAGGGCGCACGCTATTGGCTGCAATGGGCAGGAGCACCCGACTCGGTTTACAGTCGCACCAATTTCACAAACGACTATTCCGACGACTTTCAGTCGCGCGGATTCTGGGTCAACTATCTGGCAGGAGGATCGCAAGTAATTCCCGAAAAGGGTGGATTAAAAATACCGCTCGACATGGCGTTTGCCCTCCATACCGATGCCGGCACCAACCGACAAGACTCCATTATCGGCACTTTGGCAATCTACACTGTGCTCAATTCCGACAAGAAAACCGTTTACGCCAACAACACATCACGCTGGAATGCGCGCGAAATGACCGACATGATACAGACCCAAGTGGTGAATGACATACGCCAAACGTTCAACACCGGATGGACCCGGCGTGGGCTTTGGAATAAAAACTACAGCGAGTCGCGCGTGCCGGAGGTGCCTACCATGTTGCTCGAACTTCTTTCACATCAGAACTTTGGCGACATGCGCTTTGGACTCGATCCACGCTTTCGATTCACAGTTAGCCGTGCCATTTACAAAGGGATGCTTCGTTACATTGCCATGGTCAATGGACTTGAATACATGGTTCAGCCGCTACCCGTAACGGAGTTTAGCTCCCGATTCATTTCATCCAACGAAGTGGAGCTAAGTTGGAGCGACGTGGAGGACAAACTGGAACGAACAGCCAAAGCGGAAGCCTACATCGTTTATACCCGCAAGGACGATGGCGGATTTGACAACGGCGTGTTGGTAAAAGGCAGGCGACATTATGTAAAAATCAAACCCGGCGCAATCTACAGCTTCAAGGTAGAGGCAGTGAACCGCGGTGGCAAAAGCTTCCCTTCGGAGATTCTATCGGTACACAAAGCGCCGGGCAATAAACCGGAGGTGATGATAGTAAATGGCTTCACCCGCATATCCGCGCCACAAACAATACAGACACCTACCCAAGCAGGATTCAACACCATCGCCGACGCCGGAGTGCCTTACCTGTCGGACATCAGCTACACCGGCATGCAAACCGAATTTGACAGAAGCAAGCCCTACATTGACGACGCGCGCCCCGGACATGGAGCCAGCAACACCAATTACGAGGACAAAGAGATTGCCGGAAACTCGTTTGACTATCCATATATTCACGGCAAAGCCATTAAAGCAGCAGGCTACACATTCGTATCAACAAGCAAAGCGGCGGTAATATCAGGCAAAATAAAACTCGAAGATTACGTTTTTGTAGATCTCGTATTGGGAAAAGAAAGGCAACATGTCAATCCTCTCGATTCGTCAAAATACGATTTCGTTGTATTTGAACCGGAAATGCGGGACGCTATCAAAAGACTAACCCGCGAAGGAGGCAATCTGATAATATCCGGCTCCGATTGGGTTTCGGATTTCATCGGAAACACGAAAGACAACAGAGCGGAAAAGGAATTTATGGAAAAAACATTGCGAATAAGCTGGCAGAGCGAAAAAGCGATGTCGGAAAACGAAATAGACTTTCAGCACACCATCAAGCACTTCTACAAAGGGAATGCGGCCATAAGCACATCGCCCAACAGCAAAATATATTATGTAGAAAACCCGGATGTAATACGACCATCCGACAGCAAAGCGACCGAACTATGCAAATACCCGGTGAGTCAAAAAAACGCGGGAATCATTTTCAGAACAAAATACGGGGTTTGCGCGTTTGGATTTCCACTCGAAACCATCACGGAAGAGGAGAAACTGGAAAAACTAATGAAAGACATCTTTGATTATTTTGAAGACTGATAAAAAACACATAACACGAAGCCGACACACACACGAAGCACAGCAAAAAGAGAACTCTGACATTTATTAAACAAAAAACATATATGGAAAACGAAAAAATTATAATCGGGATAACACACGGCGATATCAACGGGATAGGCTATGAAGTTATTCTCAAAGCATTGACTGACAATCAGCTATTGGAACTTTGCACACCGGTAGTTTATGGCTCGTCGAAAGTATGGGGATTTTACAAAAAACAATTGGATATTCCTACGGTCAACTTCAACCTTATAAATTCGGCAAAAGAGGCACAACCCCGACGGATTAATCTGATTAACTGCACCAGCGACGACATAAAGGTAGAGGTGGGCAAATCGACAGTCGAAGCAGGCAACGCGTCGTTCGTAGCCCTGGAGAAAGCAACCGAAGACATGGAAAAGGGTTTTCTGCACGCGGTAGTTACAGCACCCATTTCGAAAGAAAACATCCAATCGGACAAATTCAAATTTCCCGGACACACCGAGTATTTCGAACAAAAATTTGGCGAGAAAAGCTCCGCGCTGATGATGCTCGTAAGCGAACATCTCCGAATAGCAGTTGCGACAGGACATATACCGGTGGGTGAAGTAGCATCAAAACTATCGGAAGAATTGATACTAAATAAGCTCACAATACTCAACGATTCGCTGAAAAAAGACTACATGATAGTGCGTCCTCGCATTGCCGTACTGGGGCTCAACCCTCATGCCGGCGACAAAGGAGTGATAGGCAATGAAGAAGAAAAAATCATTATCCCCGCGATGAAAAAGGCCGAAGAAAACAAAATATTATGCTTCGGTCCCTATCCCGCCGATGGCTTCTTTGGCTCGGGCAATTATCAGAAATTCGACGCGGTGCTTGCCATGTATCACGACCAGGGGCTTATTCCTTTCAAAACGATAGCAATGGAGTCCGGTGTAAACTTTACTGCCGGGCTTCCCATTGTCCGCACCTCGCCCGACCACGGAACTGCCTTCGACCTTGCCGGACAAGGAAAAGCATCGGAGCTTTCGCTACTTGCGGCAATCTACCTGGCAATTGACGTGATACGTAACCGTAATACTTTTGCCGAAATGAACAAGAACCCACTCCCAATCACCCCCCAACGCCAGGAAGGCAAGAGAAATTCAATAGAATAATGAAGTAAACCACAATGCAGGGGCACTACGCAGGTAGCCGTTAAATAAAAAACCGATTGTGGCTCAAAGAAAAACTTGCACTGCCCCGTTAGACTACGACAGTATTATCACATTGGGTGAATAATTTCCTCACCAAAAAACGTGAATAATGCAGTTTGACTAACAAGAATAAAGACAGTGAAATGGGTATAAATGGAATAAGCCTGTATGTTTTTTGGGAAAAACCAAAGCATACAGGCTTATTATATATGGTATATATCAAATTTTGTCCATAAAATTTGCAAACTACCAACGGTAGAAACCAAATTTTGTCCATAAAATTTGCAAACTACCAAC
>CAZMQV010000085.1:0-11401 GCA_964568675.1 uncultured Paludibacter sp. | reverse complement strand
AAACAATTGTAGGATTATAAACAAAAAACTGTAAACAAATTTCAGGACGGCACAAGCGTTTGTTCGCCAATTCTTCAAAAATGCAGGGGTGTAAAAGCCCTTGCAAAAGCAATTAAACGCAATCGGCAGCAAGCTAAACTCTTTCTGTGTCAGCCACATAATTACGATATATCTTTACACTCGGATAAGGGAAAGTCCGTGTTTGAGCCGTACCAAGTCCAAGTAAACTTATTTATAAATCATTTAATTTTTTAAGTTATGGGAAAGATTAATTTAGGAATCTTAGGTAGTTTCTCTGGTAAAGTAGGAAACGTAGTCGGTGGAAGTTGGAAAGGCATTAGCTATATGCGTGCAAAGGCTTCTTCTGTAAGCAATCCTCGCACTGATGGCCAAATGGGTCAGCGTAGCAAATTCGCATTAGTATTGGGTATCTTAAAGCCAATGACTGGCTTTATCCGTGTAGGCTATAAACGCTTCACAACCAAACAAACCGCGTTCAATGCTGCAATGTCGTACATTTTGAACAACGCAATCACGGGAGTTTTCCCTGATTTTAGCGTTGACCTGTCGAAAGTGTTGGTTTCTCGTGGTAACCTTACTGTTGCTTCTGGAGCGCAAGCCCTCGCCACAAGTGGCTCGATTGGCTTGACTTGGACTGACAACTCGGGTTCAAACAATGCATTGGCAACCGACAAAGCGTTGGTAGTGGTATTAAATCCACTTCGTGCCGAAGCAGTTTATGAAACTGCCGGAAGTCAACGAGCAACCGGTGCCCACGAAATTGCAGTTCCTGCCGATTGGTTGGGAGAAAGTGTTGAAGTGTTCCTTGGCTTCATTGCTGAAGATGGAAAAGACCTTGCTAACAGCGTTTATTTGGGTTCTGTAGAAGTTGTCTAAGCGTAGGCAATTTGTTTTCTTGCGAGAGCCGTCCTCAATCGAGGGCGGTTTTTTTATGTCTGCAAGGCCTGAAATTGTCTAAATAATACTATATTTGCACGGTATTTATGTTGTATATTTTTATCTATCAAAATACACTTAAATAACATATTATCAGCAATTTGATTTTTATTTATATCGATTTTTTATTTGTTTCATATTTGCAACATGCGCTTGTAAGTGCCTGATATAATGTACTAATCACATTTGAAGAGGTAAAATAATTAAAAGTGTGATTGGCAACAATCAATAAATACTGTAAATAGGCTGTAAATAAATTGTTTACAGCCTATTTTGTGTTTTATTATTTTGTGTTGAATTGAAATCGGGAGCAATTAAACTATAAAATACAAGGCAATACATTAGGATATTGAGCGATTGTTATACCATTTACGTAGTAGTCATCACAATCCAACCTTAGTAATAATATTTTGCAGTATGGTTAGGCGAAAGATTTTATCTGTTTTCTTGCTTTTGACACAAATTGTCAGAAGAATAAGCTTTATTTGCTCTTTCAATATTTTGAAACTTTCAATGCTCTTTTGATAGTTTCGTGAATAATTGTTTATCTTTGTTCGGATTCTGATATTTCTTTGCAATAAGTGCTTGTGAATGAATGGATATACTTTTACTTCAGGGTTTACGCTCAATCCATAGTGGGAGCAAATGCAAAATTTTATCAGTTGCAACAAGGTTGATGCAAATTAGCGAATATTCAAATAAAAGATAATCGGAGATCGGAAAACTCAGACCATTTCAATTAAATTCTGAAATATGTCGGATTCGGATTTTTAATGAAGTTTCAACAGATACTAACCTCAATAAAACACCATGGAACAACCTAAACTTGAGCGCTTGCTCCGGCTGATGAAGATACTAACAGCCAACAACTCGTTAACCGTGGATGAAATAGCCAACAAACTAAACATTTCATCACGCTCAGTATATCGCTATATCGACACCTTTCGCGATGCCGGGTTTGTAGTTAAAAAAACAAATAATTGTCCGAAGCTCGACAAGTCGTCACCCTATTTCAAAGATATTAGCGAACTTATTCATTTTACCGAAGAAGAGGCTTACATTCTCAAGGCGGCTATCGAAAGTATTGATGAAAACAACCTACTCAAACAAAACCTCAAAAAGAAACTCTACACCGTTTACAACTACAATATTTTAGCCGAAACCATTGTCAGTGGCCGAAACGGACGCAATGTCAGGCAGTTGGTGCAAGCCATTGAGAACAAAAAGCGGGTTGTATTAAAAAATTATGCCTCGGCCCATGGCAACGATATTCGCGACAGGGAAGTGGAGGCCTATGCTTTTACCACTAACTATGTGCAGGTATGGTGTTATTGCCCGGAAGAGCATAAAAACAAACTCTTCAAAATTTCACGAATCGGGAGTGTGGAGATAAAGCCCGAAGCATGGCAACACGAGGGCGACCATCAAACCGGCTATATCGATGTGTTTCGAATAAGTAGCAACGAAGCCTATCCCGTGAAACTCAAACTTGGGTTGCGTGCTGCCAGTTTGTTGACAGAAGAATATCCGATGGCTTCAAAATATCTCATCAAACTATCGGATAGCAAATGGATATTCGAATCGAAAGTCTGTTCCTTCGATGGTGTGGGGCGCTTTGTGATGGGATTGATTGATGATATTGAGATTCTGGAATCCGCTGAACTACAAGAATATATTGCCGAACACCTGAAAATTATTCAAAATAAATTCTCATTGACATAAGTTGTCAAAATATGGTTGTTTCTTTGTATCGTTATAAAAAATCATGATACAAAAATGAAAACACAGCGCAGGCATTACATCAACTTCGACATTGCCGGTTTCTCGTATTGGGACGGCTGCGAAGTTTTCAATGAATTGAAAATTGGTACCGAACTAAAAATTCTTCGGGAAGAAGATAACAAGTTTGACCCCTATGCGGTAGCCATTTACTACGGTGAATCGAAACTCGGATTTGTTCCCCGAAACGCCAATCACGATATCAGCAAATTTCTTGAACTCGGTCATGCCCACCTCTTTGAAGTGCGCATCAACCGCGTTTCTCCCGATGCGCATACCGAAAATCAAATAGGAGTAATCGTGTATATTAAGGCGAGGAACGATGAAGCATGACAAATTGAACTTATAAATTAATAGAAAGGAGAATTGAAAAATGAAAAAAGGATTGACGGAATTGGTTTTTATTCTTGATAGGAGTGGGTCGATGGCTGGTTTGGAAAAGGATACAATCGGGGGATATAACGCGATGCTCAGCAAGCAAAAGGAAGTGGATGGCGAGTGCCGCATTACTACGGTGCTTTTCGATAATAAATATAAATTACTTCACGACCGCATTGAGATACAGGCTGTGAACCTAATGACTAAAAAAGAGTATTCTGTGCGTGGCATGACAGCGCTTTTGGATGCGATGGGCAATACTATTCATAAGATTGACAACGCTATAAAGCATACAGCCGATGACTTTCGGCCTGAAAATGTATTGTTTGTCATTATCACCGATGGTGAAGAGAACTCGAGCAAGGAATACTCCGCTTCCAAAATAAAAGACTTAGTGGAGCAACAGAAAAAAGCCGGGTGGGAATTTATCTTCCTTGGCGCTAATATCGATGCTGTGAGTACAGCCAGTCATTTCGGTATTTCGGCTGACAATGCCCAAGATTATCATGCGGACAGCGAAGGAGTTCAATTGAACTTTAAGACGGTAAGCGATTCGGTTTCTACTCTTCGACGAACATCGAAATTAGCTAAAGATTGGAAGCAAGAGATAGAAAAAAACTTTAAAAAACGAGATAAAACAAACTAAACCTTAATTATTCTGCAAAGCCACAGTATGGGAGCAGTATTGGTAAGATATTCCCGAAAGGGTAGTGATATTGCCAATTCAATGCCTGTACGGTGGCTTTGTTTTATTTAAATGCCTTAGATAAATATATTTGAGAATGAGATTTGACTCAGGTATAGTTTTTCGTGGTGTATTGCAATGATTGAATTGTACGATTATTATCTCCGATTTCTGCTAAAAAATCGAACAGTGGAGATTAAATCTATTTCAAATTTGAGAATGAGTTTTTAGTTTCATAAAATCACTTGTATGTCAGTTAACTAAGCTATTGGCTATTAGCTGTTGACCATTAGCTTTCCGACAAACAGGAATAATAGGATTGGCTAACCGACTAACGACCAGCAACCAACGACCAGCGACTAACGACCAAATAAAAATGTAAACTTACAAAACCATTCTGACTTTAGTAGAAATGAAAATGTAAACTTACAAAACTATTCTGACTCTTGTAGAAATAGAAATGTAAACTTACAAAACTACTCTGACTTGAGTAGAAATAGAAATGTAAACTTACAAAACTCGTCTGACTTTAGTAGAAATGAAAATGTAAACTTACAAAACCATTCTGACTTTTGTAGAAATAGAAATGTAAACTTGCAAAACTGCTCTGACATTAGTAGAAATGAAAATGTTTTGATACAAAACAATTTTGCTCTAAAACAATAATAGAATTGTAAGTTTACTTTTTCACTCCTGATCACTAACTAAACAGAAATGTAAGTTTACATTTCTATTGCTCACTATTGTAGAATCCATATTATTAGCTTTGTTTTTTCGCTTGGTTAGTGCGTAGTGAATTTCTCAGTTGGCGATTTGGCTTCATCAATAAATCGGAGTCTTTGATTGGAAGGAGAAGATTGCTCGCGGTTGATCAGGAGTTTCTAAAACGAAATTATTTTCCCATAGTTCATTCAATCCTCCCGCGCAATCGCATACTGCAAAACGCTTACTCTCATTCCAGCTTGACCTGGTTTTTTTTATTTGAAATGCTTGCCATTCTGCAAATAGTTTGCAAAAGTGAGTACAAGTTAAATTTGTGATGCTTTGACGAATATCGCAGAGTCATAGCGCGTTGAATAATTTCGTATCAGTTGCTTTGGTGTAACGAATATCAATGATTTACGAAGAGAAAATTAGATAGTATTGTGATTTGCTTTTAAAATATCGTATCTTTGGAAATCCGAATTGGTTCGAAAAACTTCGATGCGAAATCGTCGTAAAAAATTTTAAAATGTTATCTGAACAATATGAATACAAATTCGATCAAAAAACTCTATTTTAAAGATACGTCGTTTGCGAGTCTGATGCGGCATAGGATATATAATATTTTACTTTATGCCAGCAAGTACGACGCGTTTGCATTGGAAGAAGACGGACGGGTAGATGAACAAATATTTAATGAATACACCTCGCTCAATTTACGTTATCCACCTCGGTTTACGCTTGTTTCGTCGGAAGAGGAGGCAAATCAAGCGCTTCAAGAGCGAAGTTATGAGCTGATTATCTCGATGCCAAGTGGTGATAGTATCAATCCTTTTGAGTGGGCGAAGAAAGTGAAAGCGGATTTCAACGACATACCCATCGTAGTGCTTACACCTTTTTCCCGAATGGTGTCCGAGCGTATCGCGAAAGAAGATTTGAGCGCGATCGACTATGTTTTCAGCTGGTTGGGCAATTCTGATTTGCTTTTGGCCATCGTTAAGCTTATCGAAGATAATATGAATGTTCAGGAAGATGTGGCATCTGTAGGGGTGCAGGTGGTGTTGTTTGTGGAGGACTCGGTGCGTTACTACTCTTCTTTGTTGCCTCATCTCTACAAATACGTATTTTATCAAAGTCGTTCGTTTATGACTGAAGCGCTCAACGATCACGAGCAAATGTTGCGGATGCGCGGTCGCCCGAAAATCCTTATGGCACGAACCTACGAAGAGGCAATGACGATTTATTCGAAGTACAAAAAGAATATGCTCGGTGTGATTACTGATGTCAGTTTCATGAAAGGAGGGGTGAAAAGCTCAACAGCCGGGATTGACTTCTGCCGCGCAATAAGAAAACATGACCCTTTCATTCCGCTCATTGTGCAATCAACCGAGGAGGAAAACGAACCATTGGCGCTTCAACAGGAAGCGGACTTTGTACACAAGCTTTCAAAAACGCCCATGCTCGAATTGCGCGATAAAATCACCAATAAATTTGGCTTTGGTGATTTGGTTTTTACCAATTTTGAGACCGGAGTGGAGGAACATCGGGTGAAAGATTTGCGGGATTTGCAAAATAAGATATTCGCGGTAAACGAAGAATCGCTTTTCTACCATACTTCTCGGAATAATATTTCGCGATGGCTCTATTCGCGCGCCATGTTCCCTTTGGCTGAGTTTCTTGAGAATATACATGTCGATTCATTGGTGAGGGCGGATATGGACAAAGTTCGAAAGGTGATTTTCGATGCTATCGTAACTTATCGGAAAATTAAGAACAAAGGAGTCGTTGCGGAATTTAAACGAGAGCGATTTGATGAGTATTCCAATTTCGCACGTATTGGCGAGGGGTCGCTTGGCGGGAAAGGACGAGGATTGGCTTTTGTGGATTCGATGATTAAGTCGAACGATATTCAGGACGAATTTCCAAATGCCGAGATAAAAATACCCCGAACTGTAGTGCTTTGTACCGATATTTTTTCGGAATTTATGGAGATGAATAATCTGTTTCCTATCGGATTGTCTGAGCGAAGTGATGAAGATATTTTGGCACATTTTCTTAAAGCGCGTATGCCCAAAAAGGTGTTGGCAGATCTTTATGCTTTTCTGGGCGCTGTTCATTTCCCAGTAGCGGTGCGTTCTTCCAGTTTACTCGAAGATTCACATTATCAACCCTTTGCAGGTATCTATTCTACCTACATGGTGCCTTTCGATAACACAAGTCGCACCAATATGTTGCTGCGGATAACCGAAGCGATAAAAGCTGTGTATGCCTCTGTATTCTATCATGAGAGCAAATCCTATATGAAAGCTACGAAAAATGTCATTGACGAGGAAAAAATGGCAATTGTATTGCAAGAAACAGTGGGTAATTATTACGGCTCGCGCTTTTATCCCTCATTCTCGGGAGTTGCCCGTTCGCTTAATTTTTATCCATTGGGTGCCGAAAAACCCGATGAAGGCATTGCGAATGTAGCCATGGGACTTGGAAAATACATTGTTGATGGTGGCGCTACGTTGCGATTCTCACCATCTCACCCCAACAATGTGTTGCAGACCAGCACGCTCGACCTGGCGCTTCGCGAAACTCAAACATATTTCTATTCGCTCGATGCCAATGAAAACCATTTTATCCCACAGGTTGATGACAGTGCAAACTTGCTAAAGGTGAGGGTGCAGGATGCCGAAAATGACGGTACGCTTAAATACATCGCTTCTACATTCAACCCGCAAGATCAGCGAATTTATGATAATGTCTTCGAAAAAGGAAGGCGTGTGATTACTTTTGCCAACATCTTGCAGCATCACGTTTTCCCATTGGACGATATTTTGAAACTAATTCTTAATATTACTCAACGTGAAATGGGGCGCCCTGTCGAAATTGAGTTTGCAGTTAATCTGGATTATTCCAATGAGCCGACACACGCTTTCTATTTGCTTCAGATACGTCCAATTGTGGATAGCCGCGAGATGATACACGAAGATGTGGGCGCCATACCCGACGAAAATACGATAATAAGCTGCAATAACGCGCTTGGGCATGGCATTACGAGTGATATTTATGATATTATCTACGTGAAGCCGGAAGCTTTCAACGCGTCGAAAAATCAGTTAATAATGTATGAAATAGAAAAATTGAATAAGAAGATGCAGCAAGATGAGCGATATTATGTTCTTGTTGGTCCCGGACGTTGGGGATCCAGCGATGTGTGGTTGGGCATTCCGGTTAAGTGGCCGCATATATGCAATGCCCGCGTTATTGTGGAGAGCGGTTTGTCTAACTACCGTATCGATCCAAGCCAAGGCACACATTTCTTTCAAAATCTTACGTCGTTTGGAGTGTCATATTTTACCATCAATCCTTATCAGAATGACGGCAGCCTTGATATAGAATACCTGAATAGTCAGCCGGCAGTTTTTGAGTCGGAATACTTGCGCCATGTCCGGTTTCCAAACCCAATAGTTGCCAAAGTTGATGGGCGAAAAAATAAGGGTGTGTTGCTAAAGCCCGAGGAGTAGGGAGGGCGTGTTGCAAAGAAAATGAATAAAGAATAAAAAAGCAAATAGTGAATTTCTATTTGCTTTTTATTCTTTCGGATGATGTGGATATCGGAGTCGATGCGCTTGATGCTGTGCCTGATAAAGCTTGGCATAGCGCAGGTTTGTTAATCTTTATTTCCCGATAAATTTAATTCTGTTGTCGAGTTTGGAGCCGATTTTCTCTCCTTTCCGGTTTGTGCGGATTACGTGTTCCATCAGTATGTTTCTGATTTTCATGCCGGTGTCAACTCGCTTCTCGGGATTTGCCAGTGGTGTCATGCTGTCGTTGCCACCAGCCAGAAAATCGTTGGTGGCTATGGAATATAGTTTGTTTGCATCGATAACTTTTCCTTGTATTTTGCAATTCACAGCTTCTTGATGGTCTATCTCAAAACTCGCGCCACCAATTCCCTGTCCACCAAACTGTACGAAGATATTAAATAATCGGATAATGTCCGAGCCTTTCAACCAAAGAACAACCAATTCATTCTCAAAAGGCATCAATTCAAAAATGTTTCGGACGGTAACATCGCCTTGTGGAATAGGTGCTCTCAAACTCCCCATATTCACCACCGACATGTCAACAGGTGCATGTAAAAACTCCGACGCGGCGCTCAGGTAGATATCCGCGTTCCAGTTGGAGAGTAAACTTTCCGGCTTTCCGGCTTGCATCAGTGCCGACGATTGAGCAATTACCTGATTCATTTCCGTGTCAATGTCCGTCTTGTATTTGTTGATATACGCGAGCATTGTTTTGTCGGCTATCGAATCGCTTTGGGCATCAATGGCAATGGCTTCACTTTTCGAATCCACAATTCTCCATCGGTGGGAGGTGCATGATGTGATGCTGATTATCGTTAAAAGTATGAGCAGATATTTTCTCATTTCTGAAATGTTTTTTGTTTATGCAAATATAAGGTTTAAAACTTGTTTTTTGCTATTTATTCATGTTGTTTTATTTGCTTAAATTCCAATTCTCCATGATGTGAAATCAAGAAAAACCAATAAACTTTGAAATAAAACACATTTAAATTTGGAAAAATTAAATATATGGAGTATATTTGCTTAAATTCAGCAAAAAATTACGTATTAATCTAAATTCAAAGCGTCATGAGAGTATTCTATTTAATGTTAACACACCGTTTTTTCTTGTTATTGCTGGTGTCTGTAACATTTTTTTCGTGTAAAAGTGGCAATGCAAGTTTTGAAGAAGAGGCGAATGCAAATGATTCATTGGTGGTCGTTGTGGAGATGCCCAACAAGAAAGACTATACCATGTATGAGTTTAATCAGAAATCGCAAGTAGTTGCCGACGCGAAGAAAGAGTTTGAAGCTTTCAAACTCCAGCTTTCAAACTTAAAATTAGCATTAAAAGCAGATAGCAATAATATCGCTTCAGATAAAAAGCTAAGCTATGAAAGCGCGATAAAAGAAACCGAAAAATCGCAAAGTGAGTATCAAAAGAAAATTGCCGCACTCGAAAAATCGAATGCGGAAAACTGGGAATCGGTGAAAACGGATATTGCAAACGCATACAACACTCTGAAACAGAACATCGCGAATGTGAGTGATGTGGCCGATAATAAATCATCGACTAAAAATGATAGTGTGAACACGGCGAAGAAAACAAAATAAGACCTTTCTTGTTTTTTCGCCCCTAAGAAAACAAGATAAAAGATTGAAATTCGGTTATCCGATAAGTTTCTGAAGGCGTCCGTTTTTTATGAAATTTACAAGCAGCAGGATTGAAATAACTCATTCCTGCTTTTTTGTGTTAAACAAAGACATGAGGAGGCTGTTTGCTGCAATAAATCGCCATTAATCTTTATCAATTCATTTTCAATTATATAAATTTTCAGAGGCAGTTGAAAATGATTATCTTTGCAACTTCAAATAAAAACAACGATAATCAATATGGATTTTATTCAAGAACTTGAATGGCGTGGCATGATTCATACCGTGATGCCGGGTACTGATGAATTGCTTCGCACAGAAATGACAACAGCGTATGTGGGGATTGACCCTACTGCCGATTCATTGCACATCGGGCATTTGGTAGGGGTGATGATGTTGCGTCATTTTCAGCGCGCGGGACACAAGCCGCTGGCATTGATAGGTGGCGCTACCGGTATGATTGGCGACCCTTCGATGAAATCGGCAGAGCGTAATCTGCTTGACGAACCTACACTTCGACACAATCAGGAGTGTATAAAAGCTCAGTTAGCTAAATTTCTTGACTTTGAAAGCGATGCGCCAAATGCTGCAGAATTGGTAAATAACTATGACTGGATGAAAGATTATTCTTTCTTGAATTTCATTCGCGATATTGGCAAACACATCACCGTAAACTACATGATGGCGAAAGATTCGGTAAAAAAACGCTTGAGCAGTGAGTCGAGTGTTGGCATGTCGTTTACCGAATTTTCCTACCAACTACTGCAAGGATATGATTTTCTTAATCTTTATCAAACCAAAAACTGCAAACTGCAAATGGGAGGCTCCGACCAGTGGGGAAATATCACCACCGGTACTGAACTGATTCGACGTAAAACGGGAGGCGAAGCCTTCGCGCTCGTTTGTCCGCTCATTACCAAAGCTGATGGCGGTAAATTTGGAAAGACCGAAAGTGGAAATGTGTGGCTCGACCGTAAATACACCTCGCCTTATAAGTTCTATCAGTTTTGGTTGAATGTGAGCGACGCCGACGCGGAGAAATATATTAAAATTTTCACTTCAATCGGTAGAGAAGAGATTGACGCCTTAGTTGAATCGCATCAGCAAGCGCCACATTTGCGAACATTGCAGCGCCGACTTGCCGAGGAAATTACCGTGATGGTACATTCGCGCGAAGACCTCGAAGCGGCTATGGAAGCGTCGAACATTCTTTTCGGAAATGCAACCTCAGAAGCCTTGAAGAGATTGGATGAAGATACTTTGCTGGCTGTTTTTGACGGTGTGCCTCAATACCGTGTCTCAATGTCTGATTTGGAAGCCGGTACGAAAGCAATTGAGCTTCTCACCGACAAAGCGCCTGTTTTTCCGTCGAAAGGTGAAATGCGCAAATTGGTGCAAAGTGGTGGAGTTAGTATAAATAAAGTGAAATTAGACGATCAAGACTCCTTGATTTCGGAGACCGACTTGTTAAATAATCGCTATTTATTGGTTCAGAAAGGCAAGAAAAACTATTTTCTGCTTATCGCGGAATAAGAAACGCTTGTTTTTTGATATTTATGCGCTGTAAAGTTTGCAAGGTATTAAAAAAAGATCTATCTTTGCACCGCTTTAGTAATAAAGCAACCTGATGTTTGTCCCATGGTGTAATGGCAGCACTCCTGATTTTGGTTCAGTCAGTCTAGGTTCGAAT
>CAZMQV010000084.1:0-12066 GCA_964568675.1 uncultured Paludibacter sp. | reverse complement strand
CTCCGTTAAATTCACAAACTGCACGTTGCAGACTGCCAATTTTCTCCGTTAAATTGAAGTAACAGCCAATAGCCAACAGCTAATCGTTTATTCCACTTTCAACAGTGCTTTCTGGCGCGAATAAATCAGTTTGCGCCCTTGCCCTACTCCTTCCACCACCACCGAATAGCTTGTGGGACTATCGGCAGTAAAGAAATCAAATTTTGTAGCCTTATCTTTGTCCAATTTCACATTAGGCTTCCAGAATATTGTGCTTCGCATATCGGGCTTTTCGTCATTCATCGCTTCAGGCGTGTCATAGCGTGGCGAATAAGACTCCACAGGCTTTTGATATCCCAATGGCAACACCAGCCTGACATTGCTGCTGTTGGTGGTCAGTTTGCTCCATGTGCTCGAAGGCCAGGTGGTGATTATTATCACGGGTGTAGGTGGCTGCCAGCGCATCATCACTGCCATATTGCTTGTGTATGCGTCCAACTGCGCCACATCACTCACATTGATCAAAGCCGGCAAATCAATATAATTGCGTTCAATGCCATTCACAATAAACTTTGCCGCGCCGTTTGTAAAGCGCACACCATCAGCCGATACTTCCTGCACTCCGGGCAGACGGTTGAATAGGTCTTCGAATGTGGCGGGAGGATTTTCTTTCAATTCCGTAGGCGAGACCCATCGATCGCCTTTTGTGGGCACAATCTGATTCTCCAATCGTTCGCGCTTCTTACGCACAAAGGCTTTGACGGTAAGCTCCTCAAGGTCAATGCTCAAGATACCATTTTCCATCATATACTTCCGGGTGGCTTTGTTCACATAGTCGGCAAGGGGCAATTTTCCTGATTCCACATTCGACTTATACAAATCGCGCAAGGCGTGGGCGCTCGTTTCGGGATATTTCTCTTCGTCGGCCCATATTTCAATGTCGGTTTTACGTTCGGGTGTGTTGGCGAGCAACTGGTAGGCTGTATTCTCAGGAAATTCAAAATTTTCAAACTCAAAACGTCCGTCATCATCCGCTTCGATCGCTTCTTTATAATCATAGCCCACCGCGCTCACTTGCACTATTCCTTTCGCATAAGCTTTGCCATTGAGTCGCTTCAACGTTCCGCTAATGGTTTGTGACACCTCCGGTTTCACAGCCGGTTTTTGAAATTTCCCTTGCAACGCTTCCGCCACGTGATATTTTCTCCATCCGTGTGTCAGCATCAGCAAATCGGCGGCAGCTTCGCGCCCTTCAGCCTGCTCGAAATACCAAGCCGGATTGTTCACCGTACCGGCAAGCTCCGATGTAAGCAGAATTTCTGAAATGATGTTGGTAGTGGTGTCGAGTAGCACATCTTTATCGTCGGTTACCGACACTGCCAAACTTACCGGCACCGTATCGGCAACCGCCGCAGGCATCCTCAACGCGAGCGAAACCTTTTCACGTGGTCTGAATATCTTTTTATCAGCGGATATTTCCGTATTCAATTCGTCGTGCCTGTTGCTGAAATACATGCGTTCGCTCAGGATATTGAGATCCTTATCGAGCAACACAAAATGCGACACTCCAGCCAGAAACCAGGCAACGCTCCATTTCAACAAAGCTTTCACATTGCTCCACGTCTTGAAATAAACCGGAACGCCCTGACGATGAACAAGCAGGTAGAAAATTTGATTATCATCGGAAGCAGCCGACAACAATGCCAGCGACACACTGTCATTGTGGGTGGTGAGCCGCAGGGAGTTTGCCCGAATCTCCGCGTCAGGTATTTTCGCGTCATATTGTGCGCCACCATAGGTGTAACGTGCCGTGTAGGTTTCGCCAACCTTAGGTGTAAATTCAAAACTACCCATTCCATCGCGCGTAGTAGCAAACTGCGCCTGAATTTCGTTGTGCGAATCAAAGACCGTGCCTTTCACATCGGCAGCATTGCCTCCCGGCAGCAGTGCTTTGAATGCCACTCTGTTTTTCGAATGGGGTATCAACCTACCTCCTTCGGGATAAAACTGCAAATCGGGGGAAGAATCGGAATATGGAATGGATAGGTATCCGTGAAAGGCATTTGCACCCACCCGAAAACGAACCAGCATTTTCCTCGACGCATCAATATCCTTTACAGTAATCATATCGGAAACAACGCCATTTTCATCCGGCATTACAATTTTTGAAGCCAACTTACGTCCATAATTAAGCTCCACCATTTCGGGCACAAGTTTCGCATTCGTTTTCTTATCTTTCAGTGTAAGGCGCACTTCAACCGTTCCTTTCGGGCTGAAGTTAAACACAGGCTCCACAACCGTCCCGGCACTCTTCGGATCTGCCACATACACCGGACGCGAATAAAAGAAACTTTCATCCTGACTTGTCATATAGCGCGTATAGGCACGCAAACGATAAGTTCCCTCCGGCAGCAATTCGGGCAAACCCACATGTCCATAAAACAAATTATCGGCATCCAACCGCACACGACTTCGCGAAACTACCGAATCAATCGGCGATAGAAGTTCCACATATACGTAGCGGCTCATTGAAGCCTGAGTGAGTTTCGACGCATGGAGGAGAAACGCTCTGAAAAACAGCTTTTCGCCCGAAATATAATACGGCTTATCGGTTTGAACATATATTTTTTCCTGAGGATAAACCAACAATTGCGAATACAAGTTTACAACCGCTTCGTCAATCGGATTGAGGTTCTTTTGCTGCGCGCTTAGCGTTATGCAAAACAATGCTACTAAAATACTAAGAATCTGTTTCATACGTAAAATAATTGATTCGAATGTTTGAAGTCTTCCCGATACATTAAAGAGTAAATATGAACAAAGAAGGGAGCGATATTCATGTAATTCAGCAAACAGAAAATACAATCCCATCGATGATGTACTCATGCACATGACAAAAATACAATAAGTTAGCCAATGATATCACAATTATCATTAGCAAAATCATATTCCGACACAAAAAAGCAACATGCTTAACATGAGGAGCCGCACAAACGAGCAGGCAGATTCTTATACGAGAGTAAAGTGTAAATTTTCAGATCATGATAAAACAAAGCAATCTACCGTTGCAAGTCTTTGCTTGCAACGGTAGATAAAAATGAGACAAAGAAAGTCAATGCTCTGTCAATTTTTGTATGAGCTATTCGATGATATATGTTGTTACAACAAGCTCCAGGCCACTGTCAGACCGGCCATGACGATGGAAACCATGCTCATCAGTTTTATCAGGATATTGAGCGAGGGTCCGGAAGTGTCTTTGAAAGGGTCGCCCACCGTATCGCCCACCACACATGCTTTGTGGCTATCGGAGCCTTTGCCTCCTAAGTTACCTTCTTCAACGTATTTTTTTGCATTGTCCCAAGCGCCTCCGGCATTTGCCATAAACACTGCCAACACAAATCCGGCAGACAAGCCACCCACAAGCAAGCCCATCACACCCGAAACTCCAAACAACAAACCGGTAACAACAGGTATCGCAATGGCAAGCAACGAAGGAAGTAACATCTCTCTCTGAGCGCCACGCGTAGAAATCTCCACACAGCGCGCATAGTCAGGCGTTGCTTTTCCTTCCAGTATTCCTTTTATTTCACGAAACTGACGGCGTACTTCGTTCACCATATTCTCCGCGGCACGCCCCACAGCCTGCATGGTCAGTCCACAAAACAGAAATGCCATCATAGAGCCAATAAACATCCCCACCAGCACTTTAGGATTCATCAGATTAATTTCATAATAGTTCATAAAATCTACAAAACTGGCTTTTGAAGTTTCTATTATGTCGCCATTTGCCAATGTCAATGTTTTCTGACCGATGCGTACAAGTCCGATTTTAATCTCTTCGATGTATGAGGCAAGCAAAGCGAGGGCAGTAAGCGCCGCTGACCCGATGGCGAAACCTTTACCGGTAGCCGCGGTTGTATTACCGAGCGCGTCGAGCGCATCGGTGCGTTTGCGTACCTCCGGTTCCAATTCTGCCATTTGCGCATTTCCACCCGCATTGTCGGCAATGGGACCATAAGCGTCGGTAGCCAGGGTAATGCCAAGTGTGGAAAGCATGCCCACTGCTGCAATTCCAATTCCGTAAAGTCCTTTGCCCAGATTTTCAGCAACAAGCATATTACTTACATCAAATCCGGTAGCGCTCAAATAGGCTATAACAATGGCCACAACAATAGTAATTACCGGGATTGCGGTAGAAAGCATTCCCACGCCAAGCCCCGAAATGATAACGGTGGCAGGTCCTGTTTGTGAGCTTTCAGCTATCTTGCGTGTAGGTTTGAAAGAGTGAGAAGTATAGTATTCGGTGGATTGACCGATGACGATGCCGGCAGCCAAGCCTGCAACAACCGAAAACGAAAGTCCAATCCAATTGGGCATTTTGAGCAAATAGAGAATAACAAAAGTTAGTATGGCTATGAGAAACGCGCTGAAGTTCACCCCTCTGTTAAGCGCTTTCATCAATCCGCGCAAATCGGCATCTTCTTTTGTGCGCACAAGAAATATTCCCAGAATGGAGAGAATAGTACCTACCGCAGCGATAATCATGGGTGCGAATACTGCTTTCAATTGCAATTCGGGGTTTATCATAAACGCCGACGCGCCCAAAGCGGCAGTGGCAAGAATCGAACCGCAATAACTTTCGTAAAGGTCGGCTCCCATTCCGGCCACATCACCCACATTATCACCCACATTGTCGGCAATGGTAGCGGGGTTGCGCGGGTCGTCTTCGGGTATTCCGGCTTCTACTTTACCCACTAAATCGGCGCCCACATCGGCTGCTTTGGTATAGATGCCTCCACCTACGCGCGCAAAAAGCGCCTGCGTAGAAGCGCCCATCCCAAAAGTAAGCATGGTTGTAGTAATAACTATAAGTTTATGCCCCGGATCAGCATCAGGAATAAAATGATTTAACACCAGAAACCAGGCAGAAATATCGAGCAGCGCCAGCCCCACTACCACCAGCCCCATCACCGCGCCGGAGCGAAAAGCTATCTGAAGCCCATGATTGAGTGATTTGGATGCAGCATAAGCAGTGCGCGCCGATGCGTAAGTAGCAGTTTTCATACCGAAAAAGCCTGCCAGGCCGGAGAAGAAGCCTCCGGTGAGAAATGCAAATGGCACCCAACCGTTTTGTAACTGAAAGTATGCCATCACCGCGAAGATAATGGCAAGAACAATAAAAACGGCAGTTACCACTTTGTATTGCTGTTTAAGATAGGACATTGCACCTTGACGAACGTAAAGCGCAATTTGACGCATGGTAGCAGTGCCTTCGTCCGCTTTCATCATGGAGCGGAAAAAATAATAGGCAAATCCCAATGCGATGACTGAAGAAATGGGAACAAGTAAGAATGCATAGTTTTCCATGTTGCTGGTAGTTTTTAGATTTTGAGAAATGAATAATAAAAACAATTATTGTAATTCCACCGCCTTGCGCGCGGTGATTTCATTTTTCTATTTCAAAAAAAAAGATACAGCTTCAACAAATACAATCCAATTGACAACCGCAAAGATACAAATCAAAGTGAAAACTCCAAGAATTTTTTTATAATAAGAATCGAATTATATCTCATTTTTCTCGCTCGTATTTTGGCTTCAAACTAAATTATTGTAAATAATTCATCTAAAACGAGTAGTACGCAAAGAACCTTTTTGCATTCACATTGGTTACATAATTAAAATGTCTTTTACGTATCAAGCAAGCATCCGGCATAAACGAACAAAACGAAAGCACATTTCACCGGCAGACTATTCTCTTTTCATTATCAACTCATTAGAGAAATAGCGCAAGAAGCAAACGCACTCAAACCTTAACAAACCACTTATTACGATGACAACTGACATAACGGCTTCAGCCCAATCCAATAGAATGACAGTGATTGACGCGCTAAGAGGCTTTGCATTATTGGGCGTGATATTGATGCACATGATGGATCACTTCGGATATGCAAGTGCTGCAGGCGCTTCGCCCCACTCCATCTGGGATTCGCTGGTGCTTCAAGTTTCCGAGAAAATAATTCGGGGGAAATTTCTAAGTATCTTCTCTTTCCTTTTTGGTCTCAGTTTTTTCATCCAAATGGATAGAGCCGCCAAAAAAGGAATTGATTTCCGCATGCGGTTTCTTTGGCGGATGTTGCTGCTCTTCGGCATCGGACTTTTGGGCACAAGTTTTACTTATGTCGATATTTTAACCATGTATGCCGCCTTTGGGGTGATTCTCGTCTTTTTATATCCTTTAAAAAACCGGGCGCTCCTCCTCATCGCTTTCTTATTACTAATCGGACTGCCAAACCTGCTGATAGTCGGACTTGAAAATAGAGACTCCGTGCCAGGCGAAACGACAATGCTTACAGTAGCCGCGGCTTCAAATGAGAATAGCCATACAGAGGCTACCGCCACCTTCTTTGAGACTGCCAAGCAAAATCTAACCATCAAAACAGCCGAAAAGCTGAAATATCAGTTTATAACTTCCAACACCGGATATATGGTGCTGGCACTATTCATTTTGGGGTTTATCACCGGCAGAATCCGTTTCTTCGAACAAGTACACATCCGAAAGAAAAGAAACCGGAAGTTGTTTGCTTTATTTCTTGTTAGCGCTGTTGTTTTATACGCATCACTCAAGCTTATAAACCAAAACGGGGAAATCAGCTTATGGGAAGCGAAGATGATAGGTAGTGAAGCCACAATCCTTGCTTTCGTTGCAGCCGCATTAAAGAATCTCAACTCCATCGCTATTTCCGCGCTGCTCGCCATGGGATTTGTAGTCCTATATCATGTGAATGGGATTGGAAAAATTCTGAATCTACTCACACCCTACGGCCGAATGGGACTTACAAACTATGAGTTGCAAAACATCTTTGGCGCAATCATATTCTCATACTGGGGATTTGGCGCTTATTTTGGAACAAAAGGAGCAACTGTACTTTTCGGTCTGGGCATACTGTATTATATATTTCAAGCATTGACAAGCAACTTATGGTTGCGCAAATTCTTATACGGACCTTTCGAGTGGCTATGGCGTTCGGGTACTTACCTGAAATTCCAATCGCTAAGAAAAAAGTCAATACACCGAGATGAGACTACATAAATCTAATTCGGATTAAACACTTGAATACGAATAAATAAAACAGAGACAATTCGATTAAACATCAATCGCGCTTCGGCCGAACATTAGCTTATCTGACATTTTTTCTTTAATTTTGCAAAAAAATTGTGTTAGCATGAAGAAGTACATCATCATCAACGGGCCCAACCTCAATCTGCTTGGGAAAAGAGAACCGGGCGTATATGGAAACAGCGATTTCGAAACTTATCTGCTCTCGCTTCGCGACGCGTTTCCCTCCGTGGCGATTCACTATTTTCAATCCAACTCTGAGGGAGAAATTATCAATAAGATTCACGAAGTGGGCTTTGAGTTTGATGGCATCATTCTCAATGCGGGTGGCTACACCCACACTTCAGTAGCAATAGCCGATGCCATTAAAGCCATCAGCACACCTACTATAGAAGTGCACATATCCAATATCCACGCGCGCGAATCATTCCGCCACCACTCCTATCTTTCGGCCGTGTGTCGTGGAAGCATTGCTGGCTTTGGTCTCGACTCCTATCGCCTGGCGCTTCTAAGCTTTCAATAATCAAAAAACTAAAACATATATTTATCTAAATAAAAATGCAAAAGAAATTCACCAAAATAGTAGCCACAATCAGCGATAAGCGTTGTGATGTCGATTTCATCCAACAGCTTTATGAAGAAGGGATGAATGTGGTACGCATGAACTCTGCCCACCTCGACCGCGAAGGATTTATGAAAATCATCAACAATGTGCGCACGGTAAGCAAGCGCATCCCCATCCTTATGGACACCAAGGGACCGGAGGTGCGCACCACAATTGCCGAAAATGATTTGATCAAAATCAAAACCGGAGACAGAATAAAAATCATTGGCGATATCAACCACACATCCAACAACGATTGCATCGCGGTTAACTACCAGCACTTTGTTCGCGATTTGCACATTGGCGACGAGATACTGATTGATGATGGCGAAATCGACCTGAAAGTAATTGACAAAACGAATGAGTATCTGATGTGTGAAGCACAAAATGATGGAAAAGTAGGTAGTCGCAAAAGCGTGAACGTACCGGGGGTGCGCATCAACCTACCTTCGCTCACCGAGCGCGACAAAGTCAATATCGCTTTTGCAATCGAACAAAAGCTCGACTTTATCGCCCACTCATTTGTGCGATCCAAACAAGATTTGCTCGACATTCAGAAAATCATTGACGAGCATGGAAGTAAAATCAAAATTATCTCAAAAATTGAAAATCAAGAAGGCGTGGATAATATTGATGAAATACTTGAACACTCCTACGGCATCATGGTAGCCCGTGGCGACCTGGGCATCGAAGTGCCACAAGAGCGCATCCCGGGCATTCAACGCCGCCTAATCCGTAAATGTGTGAAAGCACAAAAACCAGTTATCGTAGCCACGCAGATGCTTCACTCCATGATTGAAAACCCACGTCCTACACGCGCCGAAGTCAACGACATCGCCAACGCGATATACTACCGCACTGATGCCTTGATGCTTAGCGGCGAAACAGCCTACGGAAAATATCCTGTAGAAGCCGTACGCACGATGGCAAAAATAGCATTGGAAGCAGAGAAAACCAAAATGCCGGAAAATGATATACCTATCGAAGTGGCTAAAGGCGACGTAACAGGCTACCTTGCACACGCCGCAATGTATGCAGGAAACACGGTGGATATTCGCGCCGTGATTACCGACACATTCAGCGGAAAGACCGCACGCTACTTAGCTTCCTATCGTGGCTCCGACCCCATCATCGCTTTCTGTTATAAGGAGCGCGCTTCGCGCGAACTGGCACTATCCTACGGAGTTTACTCCTATTTCAAAGAAGAATTGGTGCAAAACGAACGCACTTATTTCACCACTTTACTTCAAAACTTACTTAAACGTGAAATAATTAATCCCGATGACATGCTTTGCTACATGAGCGGACCGAAAAGCGGGAACTACGGCACCACCTTCCTCGAAGTGAACACCGCGAAAACTCTGCTCGAAGAGATAGACAAATACACACTTCAATAGTCAATTGGTGAAAGATGCAAGCTGATTGGTAATTGGTAATTTTATGTGCCAATTACCAATCACTTTTTTATTTCACATCGCTACACCCAACAGCCAAATCGCATTTAACACTTTTTACAACCGTCAAATTAAACTTTTTAATTTCGAATTTGTCTTATTGTTTCAGATTTGACGCGTTAGGTTTTTCAACATCCAACGTGTCAATCATCTTTTTCACATAAAATTTAATATATTATCGAATGAGAAAAATCGTTTTTTCAATCCTTTTCATGGTGTTCGCGATAGCAGCTTTTGCGGCAGGCGGCGTTACCGGACGTGTAGTGGACGCCACAACCAAACGTCCGATTGAATTTGTAAATGTCGTAATTTATAACCCATCCACACAAAAGAATGTAAGCGGAAGCCTGACGAATCAGGAGGGAGTTTTCAATATCTCAGCTATCCCCAACGGTAAATTTGAATTGCGCGTAAGCTTTGTAGGTTACAACGCTTATACTAAAGAAGTGAATGTCAGCGGAGCTAATATAGCAATGGCAACCATCGAACTTTCAGAAAACAGCAAGGTGCTGAAAGAGGTGAGCGTAGTAGGTCAAGGCTCACAGATGCGCTTCGACATCGATAAAAAAGTGTTTAGCGTGGATCAAAACATCGCGGCGGCGGGCGGTTCGGCTACCGATGTGTTGCAAAACATTCCTTCGGTGGATGTGGACAATGATGGAAATGTGTCGCTTCGCAACAATTCCAGCGTAGAAATATGGATCAATGGCAAGCCTTCGGGACTCACGGCCGACAACCGCGCGCAAGTGCTTCAGCAGATGCCGGCCGAAAACATAGAGAGCATCGAGATAATGACCAATCCCTCGGCGAAGTTTAACCCGGAAGGCACCGCGGGCATCATCAACCTGGTGATGAAGAAAAATCGCAAAGCGGGTTATTATGGCAGCGCATCGGCCGGAGCAACACTAAATAATGGAAAATTAGGCTACAACGCGGGCGCAAGTATCAACTACAACACAGGCAAGTGGGATATGTTTGCCAATGTAGGATATCGCGAAATGTTGGGCAAAGGGTCGGGATTCACCGAGCGCGTCAATACCAACGATGGCACCACACTGACTCAAAACAGTGAGAACGACTTCAAGATGCGGAGCATATTCTTTCGTGCCGGAGCCGATTACGCGGCTAACGAAAAGAATACGATAGGAATGAGCATAATGGGGCACAATGGAACGCCACGCAGACTCTCCACAACCGACTATTCGCTCATGAACGCCAACACGCCATTAAGAGACTATTCACGAATAAATGACGGCTCCGACAAGCATCAGGGCTACAACCTCAATTTGTATCATAAAATTGATTTTGATAAAAAAGGGTCGAACCTGCTGACCAATGTCATCTACTCGCGCAACAGTAATTTTGGAGAACAACGCTATACGCAGTCCGACAAGATGATACCGGCTAACGCCCAAGATATCACTCAAATTGCCGATGGAAATATGCAAGGCTGGGAATTGAAATCAGACTTTACAAAAAAATTCAATGACAATACCCGCTTGGAGCTGGGCTGGAGCAGTCGCATCAACGACCGCCTGAGCAAAGCAAGTGGTTTTAACCACCTCACCGGCAAGGATATTGCCGCTTATTACAATGAATTTGACTTTGCCGACCAAGTGCACGCTCTCTATGCCACCTACGGAACGCGAATCAACAATTTCTCGTTGCAAGGCGGATTGCGGGGCGAGTATTATCGTGGCGAATCAACTACCAAACCTGCCGAAACCGCGCAACCAATTATCAACTCCTATTTCCAGATTTTCCCAAGTTTATTCCTATCCTATTCGTTACCGAAGAGCAACGAAGTGCAACTGAACATAACCCGACGGGTGAACCGTCCGTGGGGCAGACAGGTTAACTCATTCCGCGACTACTCCGACTCTACCAACATCAGCTACGGAAACCCCGCACTGACTCCCGAATTTGCCTCGGTGATGGAATTGAACTACCTGAAAAATTGGAGCAACCACTCTGTGTCATCTACCATTTACTACCGATTTACGGATGATGTAATGCAACGTGTAAGCTTTATGCGCGATGGAGTGATGGAAAGCACCTTTATGAACTTAACTAAAAAACGCGACGTGGGTGTGGAATTGGTGGCTAAAAACCGACTCTTCAAGTTCCTCAATCTTACCAGCTCGGTCAATCTCTATCGTAGCGCATTGGACTCAGCCACTTACGTGCATCCTTTGGACAATACGATAAAAGTAGGTATTCCTTCGCGGAAAAACTTTTCGTGGGATGCGCGCGTGATTGCCAATTTAATGTTTACACCTTCTTTCTCTGCTCAAGTTACCGGACAATATCGTTCCTCGGAGCTATTGGCGCAGGGAGAAAGACTTCCAAGTTATTCCATGGATTTAGGTTTGAGAAAAACCTTTTTGGATAAAAAACTCAGTGTGAACTTAAACGTGCGTGATTTGTTCGAGTCGAGGATTTTCAAATCAAATACCTGGGGAACAAACTTCACACAATACTCCGAAAATAAAATGGGCGGACGCATGGCCGGATTAACTGTTACGTATAACTTCGGAAATATGAAACCGAAACAAATTCGTCGTCCAAGCCAATCCGAAAACACCGAAAGCGGCGGTGAAATGGGAACTGAATTTTAAACAAAATGAGTTGAGGGAAAGAAAGACTTCCAATGAATAAAAAAAATGCAGCACGAACAACGCGCTGCATTTTTTATATGCAAAGTATTGCTATCCTACTAACATAGCCATCCGCTCATTCGTCCAACTACTATCTATTTGTTGCATCGATCGAACGAAAATATAAAAAAGCAAGCCCCTGCTAATCGAAAAGCGGACGTATAGGAGGAGGTAAATTGTTATGTGAAATGATTTTCAAATAGGATTGTTGCACGACAAAACAGGTAAAAATGAGTTGCCACTAAAATTGTCAAT
>CAZMQV010000083.1:0-12250 GCA_964568675.1 uncultured Paludibacter sp. | reverse complement strand
ATCCTGAGAGGATCTAAGTTATGAGGTGCGAGTTATGCCAGAAATTTTGAGAGAGACTGTTGAAAAGGATATGGCCATCCTGGCCGATCCCAACGTATCGGATACAGATAGATTTCGGGCCCGGATCGACCTGGCCATTAGCCGGAGGTTGTTGAGTAAGGGCGTCGAGATCTTGGAGGACGACCCCGGCGAGGGCGTGGGCGAGGGCGTGCCTGAAGAGGCATAGAGCGCGGGTGGCCGGGGTCTAACTTACTCCGGCGCGCCATCCCTTCCTTTTACATTTACCAAATCTTTGGGGTAGGTACTTCGCTCCATTTCCTGCCCCGTCTTTTCGTAAAGCCGTATCTTGTTAGCCTAACCGCTAGCAGGCGGCGCGAACTGTGAAAATGGAGCAGATTAAACTCTTAAGAGGTTTTAGAAATGGACATAGAGATGGATGCAAACCACGCGGTCAATGTGACCGCAACGTATAGAACTGTGATTAATTTTTGCAAAAGTGTTACAGAGAGAGCAGCCTTTGGCGCAGACCTGGAGACGTTGGGCAGGATCGGGGATATCTTCAACGATATGCAGGCGGTCTTTGATGCCGTGGAAATGGGACAGAATGAGCTTTCAACGGTTCAATTGGCGAACCCTGACTTGAATCAGGATGCCCTTAAGCGAAAGAAGCAGGCCATTGTAAACAAGGCTGCCACCGATGCCACCGCCGCCAGGGATCGAGCCCGAGCCACCACGGACAGGCTGGAAGCTAAGTTTAAGGCGGCAACCATGCCGAAGCTTCCCGGCTCAAAAGATCTGGCAGCCCAACAGGCGGCCCTAGCTGGCTTGAAGGCTGATTATAAGATGCTCTTCGATTCTGTCCATGTGGCCGCCCTGGCTGATGCCATGCTTTCCGAGCTAAAGAACCGGGTCGAGGTTAGGGATGAGTTGGCCGTGTATCTGCTCGGCTCCGACCGTTGGCCCGAGCTTTATTTGAGGAGCAGAGGGCAGGATATGGCCGCATATGATTACAGCATGAGTGCTGCGCAAATGGTCTCGCCTCTTCTGGCTGAGAGCGTTGCCGTACAAGCCCGATTACTCAGGCAGATTAACATGCCCGGCCGGGATGGTATCCGGGCAGTGCTGGCTAACGTGGACAGCTTCCTTGCGGGAATGCTGCCCGAGCTGGCGGCTATGGCCGAGCTTCCCGGGTGGTCGGTCGATGCAATGCACCGCTAGGTGCATCTTTCTTTTTCTATTCAAGCTTCAAAGAAGGTTTTATTAATGGATTTTGATAATATATGCATTGAAACATTTTTGACTGTTGGCGCGGGGATCGGCGCGGCCCTTCTCCTTATCATTGCCCTGGCAGGGATCACCGGGGGCAGCCATGCTTAACAGAAAATACTCACGGCGATTCTGGCGAGCGTTCAATGAGGAGGAGCTATACCGGCCACCCGGAGGAGCTGGCAGGGACACCCGGCGCGAGGAGCTGATAAAAGCATCAGGCCATGGCCGGCCGGCAGATAATGATGGTTAAAATATCCGGCGCGGGTCCGACCTCTTAGGCCCGCGGCCAATTATAAGCCAGGTATGTATAACTTGCAGGAACCCGGCCCTTGATCCGGCCGGCTGCCGATTTGAGTAAATCCCATTCTGGCAAACCATTTATTCCATATACTATGGAATTCTTGACAAGCTGACTTGATCGACTGCCCGATATCGATCAATCTTTTCTGCCGTTGCCGATTCTGATAAGCCTATATCCGGTGCGTGAAAGCAGAGGGTGAGTGGTCATAACCATATTTATAAAAATATTAGGGGCACTAATCTAGCTAAAAATGTTCCTTAAAAGACTATGAACAACTTGCAAGCAAATCTTAATATAATATAAATTTTATTTGTAATATATTATTTTGTAACAGTTCGTCACTTATTTATAGTAGCGTGAGATAGTAAAAAATACAATGCTCCCTACCGTCCTACTTCAAGGATATCCTGGACGGTAGTTCACAATTCAAGGATGGTTAATTTGTCCAAGGCCGCGTTCTTCATTGATGGGGGGTTTTTTAGCAAGGTTCTTGGAGATATGGGTCGTCCTCAAATCGATTATGCTAAATTTTCTGATAACGCATGCGGTCAACACCAGAGATTGAGAACATATTATTACGACTGCCTGCCATTTAGAAGCGATACGCCTTCCATAGAAGAACAAAGACTGTATTCAAATAAACAAAGGTTCTTCAGTAAACTGGAACTGTTGCCTAGATTCGAAGTCAAACTCGGAAGACTCGCGCCACGTGGGAATGATTCATACGGTAAACCTATATTCCAGCAAAAAAAGGTAGATGTACTTTTTTCTGTTGATGTTGTTCGTATGAGTTGGGCAAAACAGATAGAAAGAGCAATAATACTTACCGGCGACAGTGATTTCGTTCCGGCGGTAACTGCAGCAAAAGACACGGGTGTTATAGTCGAATTGCTCTATTACAAGAGCCCACATGAAAGAGGGCCTTCCACCCACGACGAACTAATAAAAGCCGTAGATGAACGAAGCGAAATTAATAGAACTCTTGTAGATAACTCGCTCCTCCGGCAGGGGCCCGTAAGACCATAATTAAGGCATGTTCCCTTAGACCAGCATATCCGTATTACTATAAAAAGTTCTATGGCATTTTTATCTTGATTGCTCAAAGTGACATAGAACCAAATCCACCCGAGCCGGGATACCAGAAAAGCTAAACGGGATCAGATCAGATCTTAATGAGATCTGGGAGGATCTTGAGGGATCTATTTGAGGATCTATGCAGAAGTTGAGGATCAGATCAATAAGGAGCTGGATCAGGCCGCGATCTCCAGAGGATCTAACAAAAAGGCTTTAGTGGCAGAGGCTATTGATCTTTACCTACATCAAGACAGATCTTCATCAGATCTCATAATAAAAGAACGGGATCAACTGAGATCTGAGCGAGATCTGATAAGATCTGAGCATGATCTAAGATGGAAAGAACTTCAACAACTGAGGAGCGAACTTAACCAAGCTAAACGAGAGCTAGAGGCCGCGAGATCTAGGGAGGATCTGATAAGATCTGAGAGGGATCTATCAAGATCTGATAAAGATCAGGCATCAATAGAGCTTGTGACCTTACGCCGTGACCTGGAGCATTTTAAGCAAACCTTAAGCCTAAAAAATGAGGAGATCTCTTTTCTCAGAGGCCACGTAAGCCAGATCTCCGAGAAGCTGCCTAAAGCCCTACCACCATCAGAAGATGAGGCCAAAAAGAAAGGATGGTGGCAATTCTGGAAGTAAACAATAGGTATTCTTTAAATCCTATGGATGTCCAATAGCCGCTTATGATACCAGAAGCTGAAAGCCGAAGAATAAAAGCCAACCTTGATAGGTTAGGGGTAATTTTACCTTGCCCAAGCTGTGGGAACCATGAATTTCAACTAGAGGGTTATTTCAATATGTCTGATACGAGCCACCCAGGAACAAGTGTTATGGGGGGTAACTCTATACCTCTTGTAGCTGTTGTGTGTCAAAACTGTGGTCATTTTAGTTTTCATGCCCTAAATGCAATAAACCGTTAGATATCCTTTTTTTCTTGGGTTAAGAAGATCCTAACATAACCCAAAAACTCTTTTTTGATTCGGCCGGATGGAGCCCGGAGGAGCTGGCAGGGAAGATGAGGAGACCAGGACTCCGGAAATACTTACATTGTAACTGTAACTATCTGGTCAAATCGAGGACAAGATGATTCTTTTCTATTCATTTATATACATCTCTTTATTATTCTTCTCTTCTCAAAAGTAATCAGTATCAATCAATCTGAGAAAATCACCTCAGATTTTACTCTTATTTTGCGGTCTATCCAGGGATAGCGATAATAGTTATACTTACAATGTAACTATTTGGAAAGCATGATGAGGGATCGCTTGCGTTTATCCCCGGTCCTTTCTTTCTGGATGCTAAAAGAGCGGTCACTTGTGGCTATTAGCACCTTGATAGCTTCATTGAGCCGGACATTATCCACCTGGAGCATCCCCTTAAGTGCCTCAAATGTGGCTTTATGATCCGGCCGGGATGCAAGGTACTTCTCTATCTTTTCGGCCCTGGATGCCTCAGTATTTCCCGGCTCCTTTATGGGATGCTCCAGAGCAGCCAGGCGGCGGCGATCATAGGCAATATCCAGGCAGATCCGGGTAGTATCCTGCTCTTGCAGGGACTCCAGGGAGGCCACGGCAGCGCGCAGGGTGGCCATTTCCTGGCGGTCCTGGTCTCTCTCTTCTCTAAGGGCGGCCACCTCATCCTTGAGCCCCTGGATGGCTTCTAGAAGGTCTTGCAGGGTGGCGGCGGGGATGGTCACTAAGGGCGATGCCGGAGAAAAAGCATTTATGCTTTCAGCTACGCTACTATTTAGGGACATTTGGACTCACCAAGTTTTAAATGTCTAAGCTACACTAGGGAGCCCTTCGGGGTTTCCCTGGTTAGCTTCCTGTTCTGCTCTAGGAGCTTTACCAATTATATCCACTATTATCAAGTCTCCATGTTTTAGGCCCATAGCTTCTCTTATGGTGGTCGGGATAACGATTTGCCCGGCCCTCGCTATCTTTACTGTGGCTTGCATAACCCTACGTTATCGATTTATTATCTTATATATCTTTGCCTCATTTACACAACCATACACTTATATACAAAAACGGTGTAATATGTTCTTGGTGAGTTCAAATGAACGGAGAAAAGAACATAATCCAAATAGAAAAACCAGTGACGCAGACCCTGGAAGCGATCAAGAGCCTGTTGGCATGGAAGGGGAGAGCGGCCGATCCGTTGCCCTCTTTTGTGGAGCTTGGCAGCGGAGAGAGCAGATGCGTGCTTGTGCTCAATAACAAGCGCGATGCTTATTACTGCGTGACTTCAAGGGACTGCTCTTGTCCTTCTGCGATCTATCGGCACAATGGGCCATGCAAGCATCAGAGAAAGTACTTCCATTTATCAAAAGAAGATGGCCGAAATGAGGCAGCCGTGGTAAAGGGTCTAGCAACCAAATCAGTAAGCGCCGCGACTGCCGCGAGCATTATACCGAAGCGTGAACCCTTCAAGCCATTTCTTGAGGATGAATTGCGGCCAGCGCGAAAGCTAGCCAAGCCACCGGCGGAAGCTTCCGCCTCATCCCTTTCTGTAATCGACTGCCACGACACGACCGCCCTGGATGTGGCCTATCATAGCATCAAGCTGGATCGCGAAATGTGGCCATTGGTGGAGGCGTAAGATATGCCTCCCTGCCGCTATAACCGGGCCGGAGTATGTGGCCATAAGGACGGATTCGAAGGACATTGTTGCTATGGGAAGGATTGCATCTATCGCTATGAGTTGCCCGGATTGGCTGACCTCCGGGCGATCCTTGTCTATCTGCTGGAGGCGTGAGCCATGGCCCGCCTTCCATTTTCTTGGGTGAAAGACCCTGAAACGCTCGGAGATCTCCTTTACGACCTGGCAAGAGAGCGCCAAGCCCTGGAGGAGCTGGAGGATCCGGAGATCGGACGGCGGCCATGGTGAATTTTATGTCGCTTGACCATTACAGCCTAATTAGGCTGGAGAAATGATGTCGAAAGAACCTTTGCTATATGTGGCCAGGAAACCCATTAAATGCCCGGCTTGCGGCGGAAAGCCGGTGGCCTCAATCTTATGGGGGATGCCAATATTTTCAGATGAGCTGCAAGCTATGATTGATGCAGGAAAGGTTGTCCTGGGTGGCTGTTGTCCTGGCCCCGCTGATTGGCAATGTACTCATTGCGGGCAGGAGTTTGCTCGGAGGCAGGATGGCAAATCCTGAGATCCTGGAGGGGATCACCACGCCCTCGGGAGGCTGTCGTGCCGAATTGTATCACCTCCCTGATGGCCGGATCGTCATCAGAGAGCTGGACGAAGCCGGAAACTTGGTCCGCGAGACCTTCGGCCATGAGTGAGAGAGTGGTTCACTCTTCTACTCACTTTTATACCTGCACCAAAATGGTGCACTTGTGCTTCTGATTTTGGTGGAAACCGGCAAATTTATAAAGACATAATATAAGTAGTAGCTGTATCTAGTAGTTGTATCCGAGGGTTTGCTAGACTCCGCGGGTTGTGAGGTATAAGAAATATGAGACCAGGACCGAGATATCAGGTAAATACATGCGTGTTACTCACGCCACAGCAGCGCGAATTTTTAGAGACTATATCCGTAAGGGAGCAGATGGGGATAGGCGAAATCCTCAGAGCATGCGTTGATGGCTTAATGACTAAAGAGGGCGCTATCTGATGCTTTTTATATTTTTCAATAAAATAAAGGGAGGTTTAGAGTATGGTAAGAGCCGCCATCATAACTGAAGATGGATAAGGCCCTCTTGCTCTTGAAAAGAGAAGAAGGCAAGGTTCTGCCATATAGGATAAAATCGCATGGCAGAGAACGACGCAATAGTACTTAAGACCTCCGGCAGCGAGGCCAAAGATGTACCGGCAGCAAAAGAATACAGGCAGCCAAATTATTATGGCAGGCTCCTAAACAAGCCAGCCAAGATTAAGATCATTGGCGGCAGCGTGATTGATGGGGCGGTTCGCGGGTTCACCTCCTATGAAATGCTTGTTGAGATCGCGAACAGTGAGTTTATTCTGCTTCCCAAACACTCTATTCTCTTCATAAGTTCTGATGGCCTGAAGCCCAAGAAGCCGGAGGGAAAGGATGGAGGGCGCAATAATGCCGCCTGATTATGTGGATTCTACTATCAGGCTTCCCGCCTGTTCTGTCCCTGCGAAAGCTATCGATCTGCACCAAAAGAGCGGGCGGAATGGGAAGAAGAAGCCATGCTATACACGGCCAACGTCGAGAGTAGGACAAGGCTGGAAGCACATTATTGACGGCAACGGTGATCTCCGGCCCGTTACATGCCCCAAATGTAGCTCACTGATCAGATACGGCAAGCAGACTGATATCACTTGCCATACATGCGGCTGGATTCCATCGAAGAAGGAGCGCGAGGCGCTGGATGCCAAAGACCCCGAGATGATCCCGGTAAGGAAGTTTCATAAAGAAATGGAGAAGTTCGCGCCAACCTTCGAAGGCCATGCCAACCTAAAGCGCATATCTGGCAAAGAGCGACGGGATAAGCGATTTTTGAGCAAATGCGCAGCGGTGGGATAAATGGCCACCGCCATTGATGATATTGGCCGTATGTGGGATCTATTGCACCACCCCGGCGAGGTCCGGGAAGTGAGGGCACCCAAAGCAGGCAAACTCAAGACCGTATCAGGATATTTCGATAGTAGAGATACCTTTTGCAGAGGTCTTCGGGGATATGATGATGGAAAAATCGAGGTTCCTGGTATATACGTGACCTTGAACCCGGTTAATCCTGCGTTGCTGGCCAGATCATGTAATCATGTTAGGTTCTATGTCCAAGACACAACGGCAGATAAAGACATAAGTAAAATTCAATGGCTGCCTATCGATATAGATGCTGTCCGACCCGCTGGAATCTCCTCCAGCGAGGAAGAGCACACGGCGGCGCTGGATTTGGCCGATGCAATTGAAAGTAGGCTATTGGCGGCAGGATGGCCAGCGCAGGCAATTATCAAGGGCGATTCTGGTAACGGGGCTCACCTCTTGGTTAGAATAGAGGACCAGGATAACACCAAAGAAAACAAAGAGCTGATCAAGCGATGCATTGAGGCCCTGGATAAAGAATTTTCCAATGATAAGACGGCAGTGGACACAACCACCTACAACCCGGCGAGGATCTGGAAGATTTACGGGACACGGGCCAGAAAGGGCGATAATACGCAAGACCGCCCTCACCGGATGGCAAAGATCATCTCAGCGCCAGCGCCGGGCGAGTTGACTGCAGCACCCCGCCCTCTTCTGGAGGCCCTGGCCTTATTGGCCGGAGCTGATAACGGAAATGGGAACGGGGATGGGAATAGAAAGGAACAGACGAAAGGCAATAGCAGCTGCGGGGCAAAAGACATCCCTCCCATTTTTGATGAGATGGACAAGGCCAGTAAATTTAATATCCCTGAGTATATAAAAAAGCATGGTGCGGAGATCCTGCGAGAGCGAGATAATGGTTCTTGGCATGTATGGGAGCTGGCCGTTTGTCCATTCGATCCTCAGCATATCCGGGGCGAGGCCTACATTTCAAGGCACGCAGAAGGCCAGATCGCTTTTAAATGCCAACATAACAGCTGCGCCGATAAGAACTGGCCAGCACTTAGGGCATTATGGGAGCCTGAGAGGGCGGCGAGACTGAAAGCCCGAGCTGAGATCATGGCGGGCGAAGGATACGCCACCGTGATCCAAGTAAATGATCGGTACTTGCCGGATGTAACAGATGATGCGCTGGAGGCCTTGATAGCTCTAAACAATCCCCCGAGGATCTTTACCAGATTAGGAGCCCTGGTGAGACTGCATAACAACGATTCCGGGCTTATCATACAACCATTATCAATAGATGGATTAAGCGAGGAGTTGGGGCAAGCTGCCGGATTCTTTGAAAACAATGGGAATCGGACATTCAAAGCATTCCCACCCATGCGAGTAGTAAGGAATATCTTGGCGGCTAATGAGTGGCCAGGGATTCCAGAGATCAAGGGAATTATTGAGACTCCAGTAATAAGGCCGGATGGGTCGATCTTATGCGAGCCGGGTTATGATGCTGCAACTAAGCTTTACTTCAACCCCATAGTCGATATAAGCAGCGTAAAAATTCCCGAGGTGCTAACCAAGCGGCACGCCGAGGCATCAGCCGAGTATATACTTGATGAAATTTTTGGAGATTTCCCCTTTGAAGATAATGCATCTAAAACTAATACGCTGGCTATGCTGTTGTCGGTTATTGCCCGCCCCATGATTGGAGGAAATGTGCCGCTGGCAATCATTGATAAGCCACAGGCGGGAACCGGGGCGTCTCTGATAGCTGATATATTTTCAATGATAACCACAGGGAGCCCGGCGAGTATGTGGGGAATGCCAGGGACAGAAGAAGAATGGAGAAAAGCGATAACGAGCGCCTTAATGGCCGGGAAACCCATAATTGTTATTGATAACATCACCGGAAAATTTAGATCCGTACATCTTACTCGGGCATTGACCGCTAAGTTTTGGGAGGATCGCATGCTTGGTAAAAACATAATGCTGAGACTTCCCCAAGAGGCCGTATGGATCGCCACAGGCAACAATATTCAAATCGGTGGCGATGTTGCCCGCCGGTCAATTTGGATAAGGATAGACGCCGCTTGTGCTCGCCCTTGGGAGCGTGCAGGATTCAAGCATGCTGACCTGTTGGCATGGATCAAAGAAAACCATGATTCCGTCCTTGCCTATCTTCTCATAATGGTGCGGGCTTGGGTACTCGCCGGAGGGCAGCGAGGCAGTAAGAAGCTTGGGAGCTTCAATGAGTGGGCCGCAACCATAAGCGGTATTCTGGAATATGCCGGTGTCAAGGAATTCATGGGCAACGCTACTAAATTGTACGAGGAGATGGATCAAGACGCGCAAGAGTGGGACGTTTTTCTCGCTGCCTGGCTAGGATGCTATGGGAATTGTGCTATTGATTCCGCTCGCCTCCAGAGGGACTTAGTAGGGTTTGATTTTGGTCCGTATGGCGATCTCTATAACGCCATGCCCGAGGACATTGCCAAGGCTGTCAATAGAGAAAGGCGAGCAACTTTAAGTCTAGGTGTCGAACTTCGTAAGAAATTAAATGTAGTAACGTCTTCAGGCTTGAAATTAACACAAGTAAAGGATGCCCATAGTAAAGTAAACTTGTGGAAAGTTGCGGGTAGTCTGGAAAAGCCAAATTAAGCCACTCGCTATCGTTTGCGGGTAGTTGCGGGTAGTTGCCTCCAGTGGGTCTAATTTGCCAGAATTTACTAGTAAATAGGGTAAAAATAGAGTTATAGGGAGTTGCTACCCGCACTACCCGCAACCAACAGCGAGCGACACGGCGAGAATTTCACACTACCCGCAAATCTAGGGCTTGGAATAGTATAATTAACATTTTACTTAATTAAGCATATACTTAATAAAGTATTAAAAGGAATTCGATTTAAACTTCCTTATATAAGAAAAACTAGAATGTGGTCAAATGACAGTTGAACAGCTCCGAAAATTGAGAGCCTTTTATTTGGAAAGCTTAGTTCGAGCAGCCGACGAGATGGCGGCGATAGATGTCGAAATTGAGCGGTTGAATATGGCAGGAATAGGAGATGATGGACTTTGAGAAACGCTGGATTCGATAGGGCGGCGCGAGGCCAGAAGCGGGCGGCCAGGCTACTTAAAAACTACGAGGCGGCCCGGATGAGGTACGACAAGAGCGACTATGACGGCAGCCAGGGAGCCGGAGATGGTGAGTAATGGGCAAGAAATCCAAGACTGACACCCCCCTACTTGCAGGAAAATCGATAACCAGCATCGGTGAGGACTAGCATGAAATCATCTAAAAAGCATCCTACTGGGTTTGTTGCTATCCGATCAGTATCGGATATCCAGAAAGCCCTGGCCCGGCGCATCAATCGAATCCTGATGGACCAGGGAGAGTACCATCACGGCGGGCAACTTGCAGCACTATGCAATGCTTGGGTCAATGCGGCAAAGTTTGGCTTGGAAACCATCGAAGTCCAAGAAATCAAACAAGAAATTGCGCAGCTAAGGATGGAGATGGAGGCCCGAGACAGTGGCGCTATCATCCGAGCTGAAAACCGTTAGGGCAGAACTTGCAGAGGCCCGCCGGTTCCTGCCACCTTCGGACGCGGATCTTGAGACCTGGATGCGCCACCGGGCCGATCCTGTGGCATGGATTCATGAATGTGGCCTACTCCGAGACAAGGCCGGGAATATCTGCCAGCTAGACGAGCATCAGAAGGCGATACTGAACCCGGCCAACAAGCGGGTTATCCTGAACTGCCACCGCCAATGGGGCAAATCGACAATCTCCTCCCTTTTGTGCTTCTGGAGGGCTCTATTCTATGAAAAGAGCCTATGCCTACTGGTTGCCCCATCCCTACGCCAAAGCAGCGAGAATTTCAGGAAGATTGCGGATGCCCTGGAGGCAATCACTCCAGCGCCGGAGTTGCTGGAAGATACTAAGCTCACCCTGAAGTTTAGCAACGGCAGCCGAATAATCAGCTTGCCAGGGTCTCAGAAGACAGTTAGAGGTTTTACTGCGCCCGATCTGATCATAATTGATGAAGCGGCTCAAGCTGAAGATGACTTATACGGCGCACTCTTCCCGATGCTTTCCAATTCGCCGGATGGCCGGTTAATATGTGCATCAACGCCGTGGGGCCAACAGGGATTCTTCTATAAGCTGTGGATGGAAGGCGGCTCGAGCTGGCGGAAGATCCGAGTGGTGGCCAGCGAGAACCCGAGGATACGCCCGGAGGTGCTGGAGGAAGCCCGCCAGAGCCCCAACGGCGCACTCTGGTATCAGCAAGAGTATGAAGGGGCCTTCATCGCCAGTGATACGCAGCTGATCGATATGGATCAGATCAGGAAGGCATTGAACCCCGATGTCCAACTCATCCCATTTGGGAGAGGCGAAGGCAGCACCGAACCGGGGCCGGAGTTCACCAAGGCCCGAAATTCTAGCATCAAAGTTGTAGCTTTTGGAGATTAAAATATGCATGAACGATATATATTTAGTCTTGACCCTGCGCAGCTGCGAGACTATAGCGCCCTGGCTGCGGTCAAGATGTACTACAAACCGGCAGCTAAGAAGTTTTTCTATGATCTTGTGAACATGGAAAGACGGCAGAAGATCGGCTATGATCTCATAGTGAATTGGGCTGCCGATGCCTATAACACCCGCGATTTCTGGAAACGTGAGCCACCATTATTCCTGTTGGATGCTACCGGGCCGGGGTTGGCACTCGTCTCAATGTTCAAGCTGCAAGGAATTCGGGTCAAGCCCATCATAATTACAGCTGGCCAGGCCCTTGATAGGACCGGCCCGCAAATTCATATCGGCAAGCCCCGGCTCTTTGGTAATTTCATGGCCGCCTTCGACAGTGGCAGGGTACAGCTTAACCCGAACATGTCCATTTATCCCATTCTTGAGGCGGAAATGGTCAATTTCCGGGCTAAACTTTCAGCTAGCGGTAACGCGATATTTGAGGCCGGGCCGGGGCAGAATGACGATTTACTGTTTAGTTTAGCTCAAGCCATTTGGTATGGCGAGGAGATCCTGAGAGGATCTAAGTTATGAGGTGCGAGTTATGCCAGAAATTTTGAGAGAG
>CAZMQV010000082.1:0-12447 GCA_964568675.1 uncultured Paludibacter sp. | reverse complement strand
CGTACGGTGGTGTGAGAGGACAGTGAGCGAAATAATCGCTCACTTCCTACTCGATTACAGCCTCAATATCTCTTCTACCGCTAAAGCGGATGCTTTTCCGTTGCCATATAGGTTTTTCGAAAAGTCAGACTTCTTGTTTATACTGTTGTGATATGCCGTTTCGATACTATTGGCATTGCTGCCGGTAAGTATGTTGTATCCATTTTCTACAAGCTCTGTCCATTCTGTTTGTTCGCGCATGGTAATACAATGTCGTCCGAAGAAAAATGCTTCTTTTTGAACTCCGCCACTGTCTGTAATTACCAATTTGCTGTTTCTGAGGAGCAATATCATGTCAAAATAGCCTACAGGGTCAATTATTCGGAACATAGGTTCAATTTTATGTGCCTGTAGTATGTTGCGAGTGCGAGGATGTAGCGGAACGATGACTTCAATCGATTCATTGATTTTGTTTAATCCTTCGATTATTCCCTTTAGTTTATCCGGATTGTCGGTGTTTTCTTGACGATGTATTGTAGCTAATACAAATTGATGTAGATCCAGATCGCGAAGAATGGTAGATTTTTTAATTGCTATTTCAGCATAATGGATGGCTGCATCCTGCATGACATCACCATTTTTTACTATCTTGCAATTAAAGTTTTGGAATCCCTCTTTTTGTAGATTGTTGATTGCGGTGTCGGTGGGGCAAAGCAAAAGATTCGAAATTCTGTCGGTAAGTATGCGGTTGATTTCTTCGGGCATTTGCATGTTGTACGAACGAAGGCCAGCTTCGACGTGTATTAATGGAATGTGCAATTTGGATGCGGCAAGAGCGCCGGCTAAAGTAGAGTTTGTGTCGCCATATACAAGCACTCCGTCCGGTTTTTCCTTTATTAGTATTGTTTCTATACCTTCAAGCATTCGTCCCGTCATTGCTCCGTGGCTTACTCCATGAATATTAAGCATAAAAGCAGGTCGTGGTATTCCCATTTCATCAAAAAACACATCCGACATGTTGTTGTCAAAATGCTGCCCGGTGTGTATGATTTTCTCTTCTAAGGCATGGAGTTGAAACTGTCTGCTTAGAGTTGCTGCTTTTATAAATTGTGGGCGTGCGCCAACGATGGTAACGATTTTTTTCATACGTTGAGGTTTTTAGATTTTCGATTCGACTAATTGGTTAGTCGCTCAATCAGTTGACTTAATTCTTTAGTTAGATTCTTCCTCGAATACTTTTCGATTCCTTTTACTGAAACCTTGTTTATCCCTGATTTATATTTTTCGTAGTATTCCAAAATTATTCTTTTTGTTGTTGCCTCATCGTCGAAATCTGCAATTCTTCCGGATTTTGTATCGTGCAGAACTGTTGCGATGTCGCCATCGGTAGGCCCAATAGCCATAATTGGACGGCCAGATGCGAGATATTCGTAGAACTTGCCGGTAAGTATTCCTTTCGCGTTTGGGGTGTTGTTGATAAGTAATAGCAATAGCTGAGACGTGTGTTGTTTTTTTATTGCTTCGGAATGAGAAAGATAATTAATTTTTATCAAATTTTCATTAAGATTGCAGCGCGCAATCTCATCAAGTACCGAGAAATCAACTTTACCAATCAGCTGTATGGATAAATCTTTTCTGAATGTTTCATTTTCTGCTATCAGTTCGCTCAATGTTTTCCACAGAGATATGGGATTGCGGGCAGCATTCAGTGTGCCAATGTGTGAAATGGTAAACTTATCGTCAGTCTGCAATGCAGCTGCGGGCATGTCATCGGTGTCAAATCCATTGGAGATGAGTATGGTCTGTTTCGCTCCTAATGCAGAAAATTCTTTTTTCATTTCGCCGGATACTACCACTACCGCGTCAGCTTCGCGTATTACCATTCGTTCCTTACGGTGATGAATGTTGTCGGCAATAGTTGTTAGGTTTAATTCTTTGTAGAAATCGATATTAGTCCACGGATCTCGAAAGTCGGCAAGCCATTTCACTTCCGGGATATTTTTCTTAATACCTCGTCCTATTAGGTGCATGGAGTGGGGTGGCCCGGTAGTGATGATGGCATCCACCGGATTGGATTGCAGGAAATTCGTTAAGAATTTCACAGATGGTTTTATCCAGAAGCAACGTGGGTCTGGAATGAGGAAATTGCCGCGTATCCAGATTGATAATTTCTCTTTCCATCCCGATTTTTTATTTTCTGAAATGAAGCCCGCGTTTATTTTTTCTCCTTTCTTCCCGAATAATTTTCGGTAAATATCATAAGGCTCCCAAATAGGTGTTTTGATGATTTGGACGTCGGCAGGTATATCTTTTTGAAACGAAAAATCTTCGGAAGGAAATTCGGGGTTTGATGGTGTGTAAATGATAGGTTCCCAGCCAAATTCACGCAAATACTTTACAAACTTTACCCAACGCTGCACGCCTGCTCCTCCCGAAGGAATCCAATAGTATGTGATAATTAAAACTTTTTTCATCGCGCAGCCCTGTTATTTGAATTAATTAAAAGAGACGGCGCATTATATGTCCGTCTCTATTTAATTGGTAGTGTTATTTTAAGACGTTTATAGCTTTTTGTAAACGCTTTATTGTTTCGTTTTTCCCGATATATGCGGTAATGTCAAATAGGTGAGGCCCTTTTGCCGCTCCAACAATTGAAAGCCGGAACGCGTTCATTATAGCACCCAGATTATACGAATTTTCTTCAATCCAGCGTTTTACTAACACCTCGGTATTTACCGCGGAAAAGTCTTCAATGTTGGTTAAGATACCGATTAATTCTGTCATTTGTTTCGGAGTCTCATCTTTCCATCTTTTTTGTACAGTTTTTTCGTCATAAGTTTCGGGTGCTTGAAAGAAATAACTGCATTGTCCCCAAATGTCGGTTACAAAATTGGCTCTTTCTTTTATCAAACCAATTATATTCGCAAGTTTTTCGCTATCCTCAAAGATGTCTTTCTCTATGAGTATTCGCTGAAACATATCTGCGATTTCTTCATTTGACTTCATTTGCAGGTATTGGTGGTTGAACCATTTCCCTTTTTCGTAATCAAATTTTGCACCGCTTTTGCTTACGCGGTCGAGCGAGAATGTTTCGATAAGTTCCTGCATCGAGTATATTTCCTGTTCGGTGCCACTATTCCAACCTAAGAGAGCGAGAAAGTTGACTACTGCTTCCGGGAAATAGCCGGATTCGCGATAGCCGGACGAAATTACACTTGTTTTGGGGTCTTCCCATTCAAGTGGAAATACGGGGAATCCCAGTCGGTCGCCATCGCGTTTGCTTAGCTTGCCATTGCCATCGGGTTTGAGCAACAAAGGTAAATGCGCAAATTGCGGCATGGTGTCTGTCCATCCCAGGCATTGATAAAGTATCACATGAAGAGGAGCTGACGGGAGCCATTCTTCGCCTCTGATAACATGCGAAATTGCCATCAAATGGTCATCAACCACATTTGCGAGATGATATGTTGGCAGTGAGTCAACTGATTTGTAAAGCACTTTGTCGTCGATAATCGAAGAGTTGATTACAACTTCGCCGCGTATCAAATCATTTACTTTAATATCTATACCGGGTTCTATTTTAATCCGAACAACCCATTTTTCTCCTTGCTGTATTCTTTCTTCTACTTCTTTTGAAGAGAGTGTTAGCGAATTTTGCATCTCCATTCGTGTCGATGCGTCGTATTGGAAGTTAGGTACTTGACCGCGTTTCATATCAAGCTCCTGCGGTGTGTCAAACGCATAATAAGCCAGCCCTTTTGATAGCAATTCATCGACATATTGTTTGTAAATCTCTTTGCGTTCGCTTTGGCGGTAGGGGGCATGAATGCCGGCTGATTTTGCGCCTATTCCTTCGTCAATCTCAATGCCGAGCCAGTGGAGAGCTTCTACAATATATTCTTCAGCGCCGGGAACAAAACGTGCCGAATCGGTGTCTTCTATGCGTAATAACATGTCGCCACCATGCTGGCGTGCGAATAGAAAATTGTATAATGCAGTTCTTACACCGCCAATGTGAAGCGGGCCTGTGGGACTTGGAGCAAAACGTACTCTGACTTTTTTATTCATTCTTTTAGTTCGAAAATTAGCTTACAAAATTAATGATTTTTTCTAAGATTTCAAAAAGGAATGATACTTAAACTTGTAACTTGGTTCATTTTTGCAAGGCTGTTTGAATGCAAATCTTTGTGATGTGCCCAATTCCGTATTGGTTTTTTTGGGGGGCTATAGTTGTGTGAAACGTATGATAACACAAAAAGCCTTCAGAAGAAAATTCTGAAGGCTTTTTGTGTTATTGATAAATTTGAATTTATCCGTAAATTCTCGATTTCTATTCCTGATTCAAAGTAACGCGTTTAAATGCTACGGCTGTTGCGTTGTTTGATTTCAGATAAGCGGCAACAGTAGTTTTGCTGTCTTTAATAAATGCTTGTTCAAGTAAAGTTGATTCTTGGAAGAATTTATTCAGACGACCTTCTGCGATTCTGTCGAGCATGTTTTCTGGTTTGCCTTCTTCGCGAGCTTTTTCACGGCCAATTTCCAATTCGGTGTCAATTACTTTTTGAGGTACAGATGTTCTGTCCAACGATACCGGATTCATAGCTGCTGCCTGCATTGCTACATCACGTGCCACTTGATGCTCTACGTTTTCTTCAGTAAATGCTACGATAGTAGCGAGCATATTTCCCGGATGGATATAAGATATTGTGCTTCCACCTTTTACGTATTCATAGTAGTCAAGTTCCATTTTTTCACCGGTAATACCAGAGCGGTCTGTTACCAGGTCGGCAATGGTGCGTCCGTCAATTGTCAAAGCTTTAAGCGCTTCGAGTGATTCCGGTTTTTGATCCATCGCTACATCAAGAATCGATTGTGTAAGTGCAATGAAATCTGCATTCTTTGCTACGAAGTCAGTTTCGCATTTTAGAGCCAATACTGCTGCAAATCCATCTTTCGATGTTGCCAATACACAGCCTTCGGATGCTTCACGGTCGCTGCGTTTTGCGGCGATAGCTTGTCCTTTTTTACGTATAATTTCTACTGCTTTATCAAAATCGCCTTCCGCTTCGGTCAATGCATTTTTGCAATCCATCATACCGGCGCCGGTCATTGTGCGCAATTTTGAAATTTCTGCCATTGTTACTGCCATAATTGTATAAGTTGATTTCTTATATCTGACAAAATCTCCCTTATGCGGGGAGATTTGTCAAATATTTAGAATGGTTATTTGAAATATTTTTTTGTGGAAAACAGAGTTGCCGTCAATTAAGCTTCTTCTTCTTCGTCTTTAACAAGTTTTTTTACCACGTTAGCTTTCAGCGCGTCATCATCTTCTTTTTGAGTACGTGGGCGTTTTGCTACACGAGATTTTTTCTCTTTGGTTTCGGGAGCTTCAGCAGCTTCTGTATCGATTTTCTCGATTTTGCGTTCTTCGTTTCCTTCTTGGATTGCTTCGCAAATCGCATTGAGGATTACCTCAACTGATTTTGTAGCATCATCGTTTGCCGGAATCATGAAGTCAATATCATTTGGGTTGGAGTTGGTGTCAACAATGCCAAACACCGGAATGCCCAAACGTTGCGCTTCTCTTACAGCAATGTGTTCTTTCATCACATCCACTACAAATATTGCGGAAGGAAGGCGTGAAAGGTCGGCAATTGAACCTAAGTTCTTTTCCAGTTTTTCGCGCTGACGAGTGATTTGAAGTTTTTCGCGTTTCGAAATGTTGTCGAAAGTTCCGTCAGTTGCCATTTTATCGATGGTTGACATCTTTTTAATAGCTTTGCGGATTGTAGGGAAGTTGGTCAACATACCTCCAGCCCAACGCTCGGTGATGTAAGGCATATCAATTGATTTTGCTTTCTCCGAAACCACATCTTTCGCTTGTTTTTTTGTTGCTACGAATAAGATTTTGCGTCCTGATTTTGCAATTTGTTTTGCGGCGGCAGCGGCTTCGTCAATTTTAGCTACAGTTTTGTGAAGGTCAATGATATGAATACCATTACGTTCCATAAAGATGTATGGAGCCATTGCCGGATTCCATTTGCGTTTTAAGTGGCCAAAATGGCAACCTGCTTCAAGTAATTGTTCGAAATTTGTTCTTGGCATTTGTTTTTTTGTTTTTGTTTTTTTGTTTACATTCTTTTGATAAAGTCAACTGTTGAGTAGTAAGTACTCCAGGTTTTTCACCTCGAGAAACTCCCTGCGAGTGCAAAGTCTCATCAGTTTAGATACTAAACTTAATTTGCAGCTTTGTATAAGTTTTGCAAATAATTCAATCGAATTATCCTGTCTTTCCATGCGTGGAAAGACAGAAATAATTGTATTAACGTTTCGAGAATTGGAATCTTTTGCGAGCTTTTGGTTGACCTGGTTTTTTACGTTCCACTTCACGTGAATCACGTGTAAGGAAACCTTCGGTTTTCAATGCTTTTTTGTCATCCGCATTGATTTTTACCATTGCGCGGGCGATAGCCAGGCGAAGCGCTTCAGCTTGACCGTTGTATCCACCACCATTCAGATTTACTTTGATGTCGAATTTTTCGGCAACACCCAATTTGTTTAATGGTTGTTTCACTACATATTGCAACATTGGTGAAGGGAAATAATTTTCGAGTTCACGTTTGTTGATTGTGATTTTACCGGTTCCTTCACTTACGAATATGCGAGCCACAGCTGCTTTTCTTCTTCCTAATGCATTTATTACTTCCATATCTTATTTAAGTGAGTTTAAATCAATTTGTTTTGGTTGTTGTGCTTGCATGTTATGTTCAGGACCTGCAAAAACGTGCAAGTTGCTGATGATTTTGTTACCAAGTTTGTTTTTTGGCAACATACCTTTCACCACTTTACGGATTAGGTGTTCGGGTCCTTTCTGCATTAAAATAGCAGGAGTGTATTCGCGTTGTCCTCCCGGAAATCCGGTGTGGCGAAGATACACACGGCCGTTCCATTTATCGCCGGTTAAGCGTACTTTCTCTGCATTTACTATAATGACATTGTCGCCGCAGTCAACATGCGGGGTGAAACTTGGTTTGTATTTGCCACGCAAAAGTTTAGCAACTTTTGAGCCCATACGTCCCAATACCATGTCGGTAGCATCAATTACTACCCATTCTTTCTGCACTGTATTTTTGTTTGCAGAAATGGTTTTATAACTTAACGTATCCACTTTTATTAAAATATTTTTTGTTGTTATTAAAATATTAATCATTTTCTCTGACAAAACTACATATCATGTTAGAGGCTAATCGGCACATTGATAGGCTGTTTGGGCTGTCATTCCAATGACTTGTTTACGGGATAATAAACGGACTGCAAAAATACTGCTTTATTTTTGATTGACAAAATAATACGACGATTTTTTTTATCCGATGTTTTCCAGCTTTTATCAGGGACAATAATTTGTTTTTGAAAAGTGTAAATGTAATCGGGTTGTTACCGATGAATTGTTCTCAAATAGATGTTTGTCAGTTATTTGCCCGGTCGCCAGCGCTGGAATATGCTTGCGGTTTTTGGAAAAATGCCGTTTTGCGATGTGCGGATGTCTTCGGTAACGTAAAATGCATTCTGGTCAAAGTCTTTGATAAGGTTTTCGACCTCTTTCATTTTCTTGCGTGATACCACTATTTCCACCACATCTACTTTGCCTATGGATCCTTTTCCTTCTACCAAGGTTGCTCCAAAGCCATTTTCACTAAGCATTTTGATTAATTGACTGCCTTCTTCTTTCGAAAAAATCCGATAGAGCAAAACTCCGAACGCAAGTTTACTCTCTACCAACATGCCCACGTAAGTACCAGTAGCGTAGCCTCCGGCATAAGCAACGTATGCGATTAAATCGTTGGTGCGCGATAGAATTTGTGAGATGACAATTACCCAGATAAAAACTTCGCAGAAGCCTATGAGCGGCGCGATATTGCGTTTACCTTTCGAAACAAAGATTATACGCAAGGTGCCTAACGTAACGTCGCAAATGCGACCAATAAAAATGACTAAAGGAAGTAACGCGGGATATTGGTCGATAAATTCAAACATGATGTGATGAAATTTTATAAATTATTGTTGGGTATTCTTATGTGATTAATTCTTCTTTGTGAACCAGGCGTCGGGGAAATTTACTAAAAAAACATGCTCCGAAGCGCGAGTAAGCGCCGTGTAGAGCCAGCGGTAGTAGTCGGTGTTTATCTGTTCGTCGGGCAGGTAGCCGTGATCGATAAATACATTTTTCCATTGTCCTCCTTGTGCCTTGTGGCATGTTACCGCGTATGCAAATTTTATCTGAAGCGCATTGAAGTATTCATTCTCAAGCACTTTTTTGAAAAGCATTTTCCTCGATTTTATTTCGGGATAATCTTCGGCAACAGCGGCGAATAGTTGGTTTGTCAATTGATTCATTTGTGCCGGATTCTCCGATTTTAGCGCGTCGAGCCACACGCGCGCATCTATTTCCCAGGCATTGTCGAGTGAGCGGAGTGTCAGATCGGCAAATTGAAAACCATACATTTCGCGGTATTTGCGTATTCGCATCACTTCCAGCACATCGCCATTGGCTATGAAGTCAATTTCGGGATAAGGTTTGTTCCAATAATAATTGTTGCGGGTTACCATTAGTAAGTCGCCGTTGGAGAGCGATTCTTCTTTCATCATCACCCGTCCGCGTATGCCGTCGTTGTATAGGTTGGCGCGTTTATTGGAGCGTGTTACCACGATTGTGTCTTCTACACCAGCGCCATTGTAAGCCATCCCGATGGCGTCGATAAGTTCCATGCCGCTTAGCCGCTCTATGTCGTTGAACCCATTTATCTCAAAGTTTGGCGCGGTGGTGGTTTGTTCGTCCGATATTGCCATTCGGAGTGAAGTGGCTTGACTTAATATCCCGCTTTCCAGCGCTTGCCTCACCACTTGTGTCAATGTGAACTCCGTAAGCTCCAGTCCCAATGATTTAAGAGTTTCCGGATGGAGCGCCGGGCTTTGCTGTTGCTCTACCGGGGGCAACTGTGCGGTGTCGCCAAGCAGGAGCAGGCTACATCCTTCGCCGCTATAAACATACTCAATTAAATCTTCCAAGAGTCTGCCACTGCCAAACGCGGAATCATTGCCCGAGTTTGAAATCATAGAGGCTTCATCTACAATAAAAATTGTGTTCTTGTGCAGGTTATCGCTTAGTTGAAACCGGAAGTCGGCAAATGATTTCTGTCGATAAATTTTTTTGTGTATGGTGTATGCCGCAAATCCTGAATAGGATGATATTACTTTTGCCGCCCTACCTGTGGGTGCTAATAATACGCAACTTTGCTGCAAACTGTTGAGCGCGCGAACCAAAGCGCTTATTACAGAGGTTTTGCCGGTTCCGGCATAACCTTTTAGAAGAAAAGCCTTTCCATGGCGAGCCAATGTAACAAACTCACCTAAAAGCAGCACTAATTTAGCCTGCTGCTCGGTAGGTTCGTGTGGAAATTCTTCTCTTATGCGTTTGCTTATGAAATCGTTTAGCATTTTGCAAAATTACTCATTTTTTATGTTTCTACCGTTCTATTATTCGCTTTATATCTTAAATTCAACTTTCGGGGTTCATTCCCCATGCGTTGTTTTTTTGATTTTACTATATAAATATGTACCTTTGTATCAGACTTCTTATCGGATGTAATCTCAAAAAAACAGAAATTTATTTATGAAAATAGCAGTATTAATATTTATGGTATCAATCCTCTTCGCATGCAACAAGCCGGCGGGCGAGCAATCCTCCGCCGCAACTCCCTCAATAGATAGTTTTGAGTATAAAGTAGATAGGTTCGAAGATATACAGATTTTGCGTTATCGCGTGGCAGATTTCGAGAATTTGTCGCTACGGCAGAAAGAATTGGTTTATTATCTTTCGCAGGCAGCTCTGGAAGGGCGCGATATGCTATACGACCAAAACAACAAACATAATCTTTGCATCCGTCGCACTTTGGAGGCTGTTTACCTGCATTATGGCGACAAATCGTCGGATGAATTTCTGAAATTGGAGATTTATCTGAAGCGTGTTTGGATGGCAAATGGTATTCATCATCATTATTCCGAAGATAAGATGACACCCGCTTTTAGCGTCGATTTCTTTAGCGACGCGGTGAGGAGCTTGGACAGTAAAACACTGCCATTGCAAGAAGGAGAAACAGTGGAGCAACTAATATTGAAGCTTACGCCAATCTTGTTTGATAGCGCAGTGATGCCGGTGCGCACCAATCAGGCAGCAGGAGTGGACCTGATCAAAACCTCCGCTAATAATTACTACGAAGGTGTGAGCCAGCAAGAAGTGGAGGATTTTTACGGCGCAATGAAAAATCCGTCGGACTCTACACCAGTGATGTTTGGGCTTAATAGTAAGGTGCTTAAAGAAAATGGGAAAGTGATTGAAAAAACATACAAAGTGGGCGGAATGTATAGCGAGGCGATAATTCGAATCGCGTCGTGGCTCGAAAAGGCGGCGGATGTAGCCGAGAACAGCGAGCAGAAGGCGATAATAGATGATTTGATATCATATTATAGGACAGGTGATTTGAATAAATTCGACGACTTTAATATTAAATGGGTGCAGGAACTGAAGTCGCAAGTCGATTTTGTAAATGGTTTTACCGAAAGTTATGGCGACCCGCTTGGCATGAAAGCCAGTTGGGAGTCGCTCGTCAATTTTAAAAATATAGAAGCTACCAAACGCACCGAAATTATCAGCGCGAATGCGCAATGGTTTGAAGACAACTCGCCTATCGACAAAAAATTCAAGAAAGAGGAAGTGCGGGGAGTTTCGGCAAAAGTAATTACTGCTGCTATGCTGGGTGGCGATTGCTATCCCGCTACACCCATTGGGGTGAATTTGCCAAATTCAAATTGGATTCGCGCGCATTATGGTTCCAAATCGGTAACAATTGAGAACATTACCGAAGCTTACACGCAGGCTTCGTTGGGCAATGGATTCAATGAAGAGTTTATGTGGACGGACGTGGAGCGCGAACTTGCAAAAAAATACGGTGCGTTGACCAATAATCTGCATACCGATTTACATGAATGTCTGGGACACGGCTCCGGAAAACTTATGCCTGGAGTTGACCCCGACGCGCTGAAAGCTTATGGTTCGCCGGTGGAAGAGGCGCGTGCCGACCTTTTCGGACTTTATTATATGGGCGACTCGAAAATGGTTGAACTTGGTTTGCTCCCCGATGCCGAAGCCTACAAAGCGCAGTATTATCACTATGTGATGAATGGACTGATGACACAGCTAACACGCATCCAACCCGGAAAAAACATTGAACAAGCACACATGCGCAACCGTCAGCTGATAGCTAATTGGGTGTATGAAAAAGGAAAAAATGAAAATGTAGTAGCAATAAGCCGGCGCGATGGTAAAAGCTATGTTGTAGTTAATGACTATGAAAAGTTGAGAGCATTGTTCGGACAACTACTTTTTGAAATTCAGCGTATCAAATCGACCGGCGATATGGCTGCCGCACGCGATTTGGTTGAAAAATATGCTGTAAAAGTAAACCAGGAGATTCATAAACAGGTGCTCGCCCGGTATGCGAAGCTAAATATTGCCCCCTACAATGGCTTTGTTAATCCGGTTTATTCACTTGTGAAAGATAAAAACGGTAAGACGATTGATGTAAGTGTGTCGTATTCCGAGAACTTTGTACAACAAAATTTGAGGTATTCCAAAGAATACTCAAGTTTGCCAACCTACAATTAAACAGGCTTTTTAGATAATAAAAATGAAAGAGAAATGAAAATAAAATCGTGGATATTCATCGTGCTTTGTATGTTAATAGCAGTTTCGTGCAAATTGGAAGTGAAAAATAGTGGAAAAACTACCGAAGCGAATGACTCCATTGCTGCGGCTGAAGACTCGGTAATATCCCAAAGCAAGTCCAAAACATCCATAGACTGGGAAGGCGAATACAAGGGAGTTTTACCTTGCGAAGATTGCGACGGAGTTGAAACCTCCCTCATATTAAATTTTGACAATACATTTAATCAGCGAGTTACGTATATTGGCAAGGGAGGCCCGTATGAATCATCGGGTACTTTTATTTGGGATAACACCGGCGAAATTGTTACATTAAAATTTGCCGATGGTAGCGTAGCTTCGTATCGGGTGAAAGAAGGCGTGATAAAATTGCTCGACGATACGCTCGTAGAAATCGAAGGTGATGAATATGTGCTTCGAAAATAAAATACATAAGAAATGGAGTAGAAATAATTAGTTTCTTTATGTGTGTCAGCAAGATAATTTTATTCTGCGAAATCATTGAGAAATTTACTCAGATAGATACAGCTTTCTGAGTACTGCTTATTCTTAAAACTGATAGCTTGAATTTAATACTCCGATATGTTCGGAGATTTTACATAACTAATGAGCTGCGTCACGATTTTTTTTTATTGCTGACCGACTAAATATGCATTAAATGAGTTTTCTCACTTCGTTCGAAATGA
>CAZMQV010000081.1:0-12726 GCA_964568675.1 uncultured Paludibacter sp. | reverse complement strand
TGACTGTAACTCAGCTGTCTTTCGACTTCGGAGGTTCGAATCCTTCACTGCCCACATCATTTTCTTTCAATTTTATTGAAGAGGTGAAAAATGCGGAAGTAGCTCAGTTGATAGAGCATTAGCCTTCCAAGCTGAGGGTCGCGGGTTTGAGCCCCGTCTTCCGCTCTCAATGAAAGCTTCGTACAAGCTTTCGGAAAGGAGCAAAGAAATTTGTTCAAAAAAAACAAACAAAAAACGCTATTGATATTAATTCAGTAGCGTTTTTTACATTTCGTGTGGCTTGTCAACCAAAAAATTGCTTATTTCTCTAATTCGAAAAGCAAATCGCCTATTTTAGAATAAGTTTTATTGTGAAATAGCCAGCCATTCTCGTCGATATATATTTGCTCTTTAGCGTCCGGCTCTACGCTATATCCTATGCGAGCTAATGCCCGAAAAGTCCAGTATAGCCTGGTCTTGTCATTTGCCACTACATTTACTTTTTTCGATAACTTGTAATTCATCGAAAAATTTCCATTTGTCGAATTAAAAAAATAAGCATCGTTTTGGAATACCTGATTGAAGCTACCGTTGAGCACCAAATCTTCCGGCACACCGCTTATTACGCCTTTCAAAGTGCTCATCAACCAAATGCGATCAGCTGCTTGCAGCGCCAGGTCAAGCTCGTGAGTGGAAATAATGATGCTTTTTCCGGTGTTGTGGGCAAGCTGATGGAGTAGAAGCATGATTTCGACGCGTGTGGGCAAATCCAGGTGAGCGGTGGGTTCATCCAGAAACACAAACGGCGTATCCTGTGCCAGCGCTTTGGCTATCATCACCCGTTGTCTTTCACCATCGGATAGCTGACTCAATAGTTTCCCTGCTTTTGTTTCTAAATGAACCATGCGAATTGAGTCTTCAATTTTAGCGAATCCTGCTTCGCTCATGCCTCCCAGCCAATGGGAGTAGGGATGTTGACCGAGTGCTACGATGTCGCGCACGGTCGCGTTGTCTATTTCCACTTTGTCGGTAAGCACCAGTGCTATTTTTAGCGCTAATTCTTTCTGCTTCAACTGACTTAGTTTTTTGTTTCCAATCTCAATTTCACCACGTAGAGGCTTTTGAAGCCCCGCAAGCGTTCGAAGTAAGGTCGATTTCCCACTTCCGTTGGGTCCAATCAGACACACCATTTCTCCGGCAAATAGTTCAAGATTCAGATTTTCCTGCACGATACTTTTTTGCTTCGCTTTTGCATATCCTATCGTTAAATCGTGTGTAGTGAGTATGGACATTGGGCGTTTTTAATTTTTAGTTATAGTCGTATTCTTTAAGTTCTCCAAGTTTTTTTTTGAATCATTGAGCAAGCTTTGTAGGCAGTTAATTGTCAGGTTTCTTTCTTTTTCTGATTTGCTTTCATGGTGTTCGAAATTATATATTTCTATAATTTTGTCTGTTGGTCTGCGACAATTAATTCACCGGACCGTATTCAATGCCTTGTTTTTGCCATTTAGCAAGGAAAAAACGGAGCGAATCTTGAAAATTATCGTAGTTTTTGTTCTCTGTTTTCGTCCATCCCGTTTCGGCATAAGCGGCTATTCGTGGAAATACTTTTTTGTTAAGCGATTGAACATCAGGTACAAATTCGCACCACATCTGACATCCCAGACCTAATACTTGTTTCTCCTTACCCTTGCTCAAGCCTTCGGGAATGGGATTGAAACTGTACGACTTGCTTAGTGGTATGGAATTGTAGTCGTAGTCGAGATAGGTGTAAACATGATATGAATTAACAATGTTGTAACCATTTTCGAGTGATTTGTTGATGAGGGTAGGGTCGCCTTTCCAGAAATGTACAATAGTGCCTTGCGCAAGTTTGTTGCCGATGGCGTTTGATTTTCCCGATTGATAGTCGTGTAGTTTTTCGCCTGTTATTTCGTTCCAACCCATCATTTTTCTGTTTTTTTGCAAAAACCAGTTCGACATCTGGTTTGTAAAGTGGACTTGTAATTCGGCAGGACTTTTTAATTTCAGTTGTTTCATGTAGTCTTTAACTGATTTTGAAGCTTCCCACTGGTCAAATCTTACTTCATCGCCACCAATGTGTATCACTTCCGAAGGGAAAAGCGCGAGAACTTCTTCCAACACATCTTCCAGAAAAGTAACAACACGCGGATTGCTCACATCATACACGTCATACATCACACCAAAATATCCCGGAACCTTAATCTCTTTTCCCGTGGTGCCAAGCCATGGATAAGCCGCTATCGACGAGCTGGCGTGTCCAGGCATCTCTATCTCCGGTACAACGGTGATATTCCGTTCGGCAGCATAGCGAACCACTTCTTTTATTTCCTCTTGCGTGTAGAATCCACCATGTGGTGTGCCGTTGAAAATATTGGAATGGAAATGGTTGATTTCGGTAGAGTCTCTGAATCCGCCAATTTCAGTTAGCCGTGGATATTTTTTTATTTCAATGCGCCAGCCTTGATCGTCAGCAAGGTGCCAATGAAAAATATTCATCTTCAATTGTGCCATTTCATCCAAAAGCCGGAATACCACTTCTTTCCCCTTGAAATAACGCGACTCGTCGAGCATAAACGCGCGCCAACCAAACGAGGGATAGTCTGTAATTGTTCCACACCGAACGGTAAAACCATTTTCGGTTGGCGTGATAATTTGTCGCAACGATTGAATGCCATACAAGATACCTGCTTTGGAATTTGCTTTAACGGTTATCCCTTTGTTGTTTACGATAATTTGATACGATTCAGCAATGCCCTGCATCAGAGTTTTGTCGAGCACAAGTTCGATAGCAGCTGTGGCTTTCGCGTCTTTCCGTTCCTTTAATACCGGGTTCATCCTGAAATCGTTGCAAAGCCAGGTACGCATCATCATTGCTTCTTGAAGCAATGATATTGGATATGAAATTCCAAAGTCGTATTTGAAATTAAACTCGCCTGCCTCATATTTAATCTCATTGGGTTGAGGTAACACGGAGTAGGGCTTTTGTGTGGCTTGTTGCGCCAGAAGGCTTGTTGTGCAAATGATTACTAACAAACATGTGATGATTTTTTTCATAATTTGAATATTTGATAAGTGGAAATTATTTACAGTATTAGAGTGAATATCGAAATCTATTCGGCAGCTAAATAATAAATTGCTTCGATGTCATTTTCTGTCAATTTTACAAAATAGCCTATGGTGTTTCCCGGTCGCTCATTCAGTTTTAGCATTTTGATAAGGATGGAAATGTCATCTTTTTTAGCTCCCAACGCGTTAAATCGGATTGGCATCCCAATTGAAAGGAGAAACTCTTCAAATTTACGGATTCCTTCACGTGCAGTTTTTTCCGGATTATGAAAATCCATCTGGCAGCCAAAAACACGGGTTGCAAATTGTGCGAAACGCATCACATCGTGTTTCATCACGTATTTCATCCAGGCAGGGAAAATCACAGCCAGTCCTGCGCCATGAGCCACATCGTAGAGTGCTGATAATTCGTGCTCCAATTGGTGGCTTGCCCAGTCTTGTTCGCGCCCCACACCAAGCAAATCGTTATGCGCCACCATACCTGCCCACATCAGATTGGCGCGGGCATTGTAGTCGTTTGGGTCTGCAATAACTTTTGGGGTTTCTTTCACAATGCTAAGCATAACCGCCTCACACATCCTATCAGTTACTTCTACATTTTGGGTGTTTGTGAAATAGCGTTCGAGTATGTGTGCAAACATATCGGTAGCGCCACAAGCTGTTTGAAAAGCGGGCAGGGTAGTAGTGAGTTGAGGATTGAGGATTGAGAATACCGGGCGAATCAGGTTGCTCAGCGTTCCGCGTTTTACATTTCCGATCTCATGTGTTATCACAGACGATGCCGAGGCTTCGCTTCCAGCTGCCGAAAGTGTTAGTATCGTCGCTATGGGCAATGCTTCTTTGATTCGCGCTTTGCCGGAGTAGAAATCCCAAAAATCGTTTGGATAAGGCACACCTATTGCTATCGCTTTAGCCGAATCGATGGCGCTGCCACCACCTATCGCCAATATAAAATCAACTTGCTCTTTCCGACAAAGTTCAATGCCTTCATACACCAATCCGCTTCGAGGATTTGGTACAACACCTCCAAGTTCGATGTGTTTAATATTTTCATTGTCAAGTGATTGAAGCACTCTATTTAACAAGCCACTTCGCACCACCGAGCCACTTCCATAGTGTACCAATACTTTTTTTCCACCAAATTTCTTTACTAATGAGCCGGCTTTAAGCTCGGTGTTTTGCCCGAACTCAAAAAATGTGGGACTGTAAAAACTAAAATTATTCATGCTATAGATTATAGTGATTTGATTTGTTCGATGATGCTGTTTCCCAGCGTTGTTTTTCGCTCGATGTGGTTGAGTACTTCTTTTACAAATGGGTTTTCATCGAAATTACCTCTTACGCATTCAAAGTCTTTTTGCTTCACTTTCGCATCGCCATCCACCCCAAAACCGGTCATGGATGTGAGATCAAACTCTTTTTTAGCATCATTGTAGAGCATATTGTCTAATTTAACCACCGATTCTTTCCAGATTTCGATGAATTGAATAAGTTCAGTTTTGCTCAATTCGGTCAGTTCTTTCTCAAAATAATTTCTCAGCTTTTCTTCCGCCCAATTCCATTCAAATTCGTAATAATGATTGTGCAAATCCCAAAGCCGCGTATTTATTTCGTTCAGCCCGATTATGTTTTTCTCTATTTCATCGAGTAGCTTACTAACTTCGTTTTTGGGAGCAATTAATCCGGCAAGGTCAATCCAATCACCACTTCCTATATCGGACATGGGTATTAATATTTTTTGAAGCGCTTCAAAGTTTTCAGGATTTTCTTTTTCAATTTTACTGATTAATGTATTTCCCAGAAATTTCATTATTCCCAAATGATAGAGTTCTATGCCTTTGTGAAGCGAACTGTTTTTGATTTTACAATTTTGATAGGAATAGAAATCGGTAGTTTCACCGGATATTGACTTCAGTTTTTCAAGCGTTTCTATACCTTTATACATTTTCTGAATGGTGTGTGGGCTTAACAGGTTGAAATTGATGGGGTCAAGTTTATGGCTGTCTTTCCGATTATCGCGTTTTGGCCATTTTTGCGCATCGCGAATAGTACCTACGCTACGTAGATTGACACCGGGAGCCAGATAGCTTTCCGAGGCATTCTCTATCAGATATGAAAATGGCAGGTTAGTAGTGTCGGAATGTGATGTGTGTCGCCCCATAACAAGTGTGAAAGCGCCGATTTTTGCAGGCCATAGCAAGTAGGAGTCACTGGTGGTTTTTGAGCCGCGTTCCACAATGCCCTGATGAATTGGTCCAAGTTTATACATGTGATTGCTTTGATTCGAACCACTTCCTGCATTCAGAAATGAGTACATCCCTGCAATCAGCAAAGTAGATTTGTGGTGCGTAACGGTGTATGGTCCTGCAAAAATAGCAGTTGCTTCGCCATGCATTCCCTGGCAATTGGAGAAAAACACGGAGTTGATAGCAGAGTAATGCTTGTCCATTATGCAGCCTTGGCCAATAAAACAATCGGAAATCAAGGTAGAGTCGGTGATTTCCACGCCCGAACAAATTATAAAGTTGGTGCATTTCACACCCGAGCCAAGCAATACCGGTGCCTGATTGTTGCTATTGATTGTTCCGTTTTTAAGGTTTGAGCAGCCTTTGAGTCGAGCATAATCGCCAATGCGTACGTTTTTTATCCTACCACAATTCACAATTTGTACTTGCTCTCCAATTCTACCCATAGTGGAGCTGATATTTTGCGAATAGCTGTCAATAGCAGATTGAATTGCATCAATCATCCCCGGCCGATGCCTGTAAAAAGTGAGAATATAAGCCAGCGGAGCCGACAGATCGTTGTAAATAGGTATTTCGCGCCCACCGGTTTCGTTCATTACCGATACGCGAACACCATTTCCGAAACTCGAATTACCGTCAGTGAGAATAATATTGGTGTTTTCGATGTATGCTGCATCGCCAATTTCGTAGTTGGCTATGTAATTGTGTATCTTGTCAATATATACATCATTCCCAATAATGCAATTGTGGATACAACTATTATATACGCCACTATGTTTTCTGAAGCCACCATCCATTTCAAATACTTTATTAAACGAGCCAAGTTTTACTTTCCCTGAAAAGTGTACGTTTGAAATAAAATCGGTTTTGAAATCTTCCGCCACTTCAATGTTGTTCCAATCGTCGGCTGTGGAGCCATATACAACTAAAGTTGCGATTTCTTTCTGTGTTAAAGATCGATATACTGTCATACTATCCTGATTATTAATTGATTGTTTTGTCCAATCGCAAGTAAATGATTAAGTGCGTTAATATGTGATAGACTTTTTCGTATTTCGATTCCAAGGTTTTTTAGATTTCATCAAATTGATTATTCCATATCGTCATATTTCTCAAAAAGGAAATCATTGTACGGATAGCGTTCAATATGGATTTCTTTCACGCGCTGATAGAGCAATTCGCGCATTTGTTCAACGTTCGTTTTTTGTTTTGCCGAAATAAACAGACAATTTTCATGGAGCTTTGCCATCCATGTATTTTCCAATTCTTCTAAACTGATGTTTTCTCTTTTCATCGGAGTGAGGTCGTCTTCTTCTTTTGGAATGTAACTGAACGCGTCAATTTTATTGAAAACCAAAATCATCGGCTTTTCATCTTTGCTTATTTCGCGTAATGTCTGATTAACAACTTCCATTTGTTCTTCAAAATTGGCATGTGATATATCCACGATGTGCAGTAGCAAATCGGCTTCGCGTACTTCGTCTAATGTTGACTTGAACGATTCAATCAGGTTGTGAGGCAATTTGCGGATAAAGCCAACGGTGTCGGAAAGTAAAAAAGGTAGATTTTCTACAATTACTTTGCGAACGGTGGTGTCTAAGGTAGCAAAGAGTTTGTCTTCGGCAAAAACATCCGACTTGCTCAGCAGGTTCATAATGGTAGATTTGCCAACATTGGTGTAGCCCACGAGCGCCACACGAACCAATTGCCCGCGATTTTTCCGCTGGGTAGCCATCTGTTTGTCTATCAGCTTCAAATCTTCTTTAAGTAAACTTATTTTTTTTAGAATGATGCGTCGGTCTGTTTCAAGCTGTTTCTCTCCCGGGCCGTAGCGACCAAGTCCACCTCCCCGCTGACGCTCCAGGTGAGTCCACATGCGCGTAAGGCGAGGCAATAAATATTGGTATTGCGCCAATTCTACCTGCGCCTTGGCACTCGAAGTTTGCGCTCTTTTTGCAAATATATCGAGAATCAGGTTGGTTCTGTCCAGGATGCGTACCTGATCCACTGCATTAGGGCTTTGATCCACCAACTCTTTTTCGATATTCCGGAGCTGGCGTGGCGATAGTTCATCGTCAAAAATTACAACACCAATTTCATTATCATCCACATATTGTTTGATTTCCAGTAGTTTGCCCGGTCCCACAAAGGTGTTTGGGTGTGGATAATCCAATCGTTGCATAAATACCCTAACGCTTTGAGCACCGGCAGTTTCAGCCAAAAAATCAAGTTCATCAAGATATTCTTTTGCTTTATCTTCCGGCTGGTCGGGAGTGATAATCCCGACAAGCACTGCTGTTGGGCGTGCGAAATCTGTTTTTAATTCCTTCTTGTCTAACATTCGTATTAATTATTTATGACAAAAATACGAACTTTTCTCGTTATTTTTGTACTCTTAATTCATTCGTAATGAAAAATTCTCGTTTTATTAATGATTAAGATACAATTCCAGCACGATTTTCACGTTTAATTTCTAATAATTTTACTCAGTTTACAAGTACAAGTTAATACCTACAATGTTGATAAAAAAGAGATTTCTCGTCGCGATATTATTAATTCATGTTTTCACTTCATTTGCGCAAACCGGCAGAGGAGTTTACCGATTTCTCGAATTGCCAGTGTCGTCGCGTTTGGCAGCCGTGGGAGGTCATAATATTTCATTGCGCGACAACGATATAAATTTCTCATTGCAGAATCCGGCGCTACTTACCGATGAGACTCAAGGCGTTTTGGGCTTGAATATGGCAAGTTATTTGGCGGGAATCAAGTTTGGTAGCGCGGTGTATGGTTTTAATCTGGATGAGCGAAATTTTTTTTCGGTAGGTGTGCAATATGTAGATTATGGTATATTCGCCGGATACAATGAACTTGGCATTTATACCGAGGAGTTCACGGCAAAAGACATGGCTTTGCATCTCAATTATGCACGTCCATTGAATGATTATTTTACACTTGGAGCTACTTTGAAGCCAATCGTGTCGGTTTATGAACGCTACACAAGTGTTGGACTCGCAATGGATTTGGGTGTTAATTACAATCGCGATCTTTTCAGCGCCGGATTGGTGGTGAAGAATGCCGGAGTACAACTCAAATCATATTATGAAGACGAGCAGGGGCAACATCGCGAGCCGCTTCCTTTTGATATTCAACTTGGTTTTAGCAAAAAATTCGAACACGCACCTTTACGTGTCTCGGTTACTGCCAACAACCTTAACCGATGGAATGTGGCAAACTATCAGACCACTCAAAACGAACAAACAAACCTTGACGGAACGGTTACAAAAAAAGAGATAAGCGGTATGGATATGGCATTTCGGCATTTGGTATTTGGAGTTGAGTTTCTGCCTTCCGAAAACTTTTATGTAGCAGCAGGATATAATCATCGTCGAAATCGCGAAATGACGGTTGACAATATTAGAAGCATGGCCGGTTTTTCGTTTGGTGCAGGCATAAAACTCTATAAGTTTCATGTTGGATTTAGCACCACACAGTTTGCTGTCAAAAACAACGCGTATCAGTTTTCAATCTCTACCAATCTGAATGAATTTGTGAGTTTCTAAAAAAAGCTTAGAACAACATCCGCATGTTGAATTGATATTGAATTGTATAGAACAGATTATGAATACATTGAAGATAAATTACTGTTTTTATGAAAAAAATAATTGTTGCGATTGATGGATTCTCGTCGTGTGGAAAAAGCACCATGGCAAAATCGCTGGCAAAATATGCTGGCTATATTTATGTTGACACCGGTGCCATGTATCGGGCTGTAGCACTGTTTGCAATCCGAAATGGTTGGATTACTGACGACTCCATGGACGAAACGGAACTTAGAAACCATGTGTCCGAATTAAAAATAAGTTTCAAAACGAATGATATAGGTGTGCAAGAAACCTATCTGAATGGTGAAAATGTTGAACGTGAAATTCGTTCGCTTGAGGTTGGAAATGGTGCGAGCCGTGTTAGTACACTCGGATTTGTACGCGAAGAATTGGTGCGTCAGCAGCAAGCAATGGGAGTGGAAAAAGGTGTAGTAATGGATGGTCGTGATATTGGGACTGTAGTTTTCCCGGAAGCCGAACTGAAAGTATTTGTAACCTCATCGGCAGAAGTGCGCGCGCAACGACGCTATGACGAGTTGGTGCAAAAAGGAGAAAATGTCAGCTTTGATGCAGTGCTCGCTAATGTAAAAGAGCGTGATGAGCGCGACACAGGACGTGCCGAAAGCCCACTTCGGAAAGCTGACGATGCCATTGTTATTGACAATACGGCGATAAATCTGGAAGAACAGAACGAATTGCTTAGAACTTTGTTTTACGAAAAGTTGTTATAAGACCGAATTCATTTTCAAATAGCTATTTTGGCTCATGTTACTAAAATTAAAGATCCACTCAGGGGCTACTTATATCCGGAGTGGATGCTTTTATTAAAATCCAATGAGCTGATATTGCGCTGCTTGAGCTTGATGAGATAAACTTTTTATTAAACAAAAACAATTATCAGTAAAAAATGGTGAATATAGAAATAGACCAAAAATCCGGTTTCTGCTTTGGAGTTGTCAGAGCCATTGAAAAAGCCGAAGAAGAATTGGCAAAAGGTGAACCAATATACTGTCTGGGCGATATTGTGCATAATGGTCAAGAAGTGCAACGATTGGCAAAAATTGGACTGAAAACCATTACACACGATGAGTTGAAAAACCTGCATGATGTGAAAGTGATGTTCAGAGCTCATGGCGAACCTCCATCTACATACGAAATAGCAAAGCAAAACAATATTGAACTGATTGACGCTTCGTGTCCGGTGGTGTTGAAACTCCAAAACAGAGTAAAGAAAGCTTATGAAGGCAACTCAAAACAGATAGTGATTTACGGCAAAAACGGTCATGCTGAAGTTATTGGCTTGCTTGGTCAAGTAGGAGGCGATGCTATAGTCATCGAAAACGAGGACGACCTGCACAAAGTAGATTTCACAAAAGATATCAAACTCTATTCACAAACTACAAAATCGCTCGACGGCTTTAACCATTTGGTGAAAACAATATCAAAAAGCATGGCGCCGGGAGCTATTTTTGAATTTTCTGATACAATTTGTCGTCAAGTAGCCAACAGAATGCCAAATATTGCTATCTTTGCAGAAAAAAATGATATAGTACTTTTTGTAAGTGGGAAAAAAAGCTCAAATGGTAAGGTGCTTTATGAACATTCGAAAAGCATCAATCCCAATACATTCTTCATTTCCGAGCCGAAAGATGTGGATGACTTGAATTTGGACTTAAACAAAAAAATTGGAATTTGTGGCGCTACTTCCACACCACGATGGCTGATGGAAGCTGTGTCTGAGCGATTGCAAAACATGGAAAGAAACATGTAATCAGAAAGTTTTTATATCATTGAATGAACATGTATATGCGAGATAGAATGAAATTTAAGCAAAAAAGGCTTGTACGACTTCATTCGTTGAAGTAACTTTGCTTTGTGATACGTGAGCTTGAAAAATTCATCATTGCATTTCGATAACTATATAATATGATTAGTTGATTCGCATAACGCAATGTTTAGTTAATAGAAAAATACATTAATAGAAGAGCTTTTTAATTGGCTCGACAAATAAATAAAATGGAATATAAAGTAAATTGCATCGGTATTTTGACATCCGGAGGTGATGCTCCCGGAATGAACGCCGCAATCCGTGCGGTTACGCGTGCTGCTATTTTTAATGGAATTCGGGTTAAGGCTATTTATCGTGGCTTTAAAGGATTGATAACTGGCGAAATATCTGAATTCCAAACACAAAATGTAAGTAATATCATCCAACAAGGCGGCACAATATTGAAAACTGCTCGTTGTAATGAATTTAGAACTCAAGAAGGTCGTAAACTCGCCTACGAAACCATGCGTGCCGAGGAAATTGACGCGTTGGTGGTGATTGGAGGTGATGGTACACTTACCGGAGCACGACTTTTTGCCCAGGAATTTAACGTTCCCATTATCGGTATTCCCGGAACAATCGACAATGACTTGTATGGTACCGACTCTACACTTGGTTACGATACAGCGCTTAATACAATAGTAGAAGCAGTGGATAAAATACGCGATACAGCATCTTCGCACGAACGATTGTTTTTTATCGAAGTGATGGGACGCGATGCGGGATTCTTGGCGCTTAATAGCGCATTGGCTTCCGGTGCTGAAGCTGCAATCATTCCGGAGCTGGAAACCAAAACCGACCAACTTGCACAGCTGATTAAAAACGGCTTCCGCAAGTCGAAAAACAGTAGTATTGTGTTGGTGGCTGAAAGTGAAGTTACCGGAGGCGCCAACGGACTTGCTGAAAGGATGCATCGCGAATATCCCGAATACGATGTGCGTGTAACCATTCTGGGTCATATTCAGCGCGGAGGCTCGCCCACAGCTTACGACCGTATCTTGGCAAGCAGGATGGGAGTGGCGGCTATTGACGCATTGCTCGACGAACAACGCAGTGTGATGATTGGTGTAGTGAATAATGAGATTGTTCATGTGCCATTCTCCAAAGCTATCAAAGATGACAAACCGTTGGACGAGAAATTGGTCGGTGTATTGCACATCCTCTCCATCTAAGTTTGTAAAGAAATAAAATGTGTTTTATTTGACTTATTGGTAATAAAACGAAGACGAATTGGAAACAGCTGTTCAGGCTATTTTTAGCCCGAACAGCTGTTTAATTTTTATTCCATTTGATGCTTACCTTCAATCAATTAGCAAGAATGCAATGTAGTATTTTAAAGAAAATAAACTCATGAAATCGATTCTTTTTGTTTGTCTTGGAAATATTTTTCGCTCACCCATGGCGCAAACGATTTTTGAAAATTTGCTATTAAACCAGGGAATACGAGAAAGTTATATAACGGATTCGGCTGGTTTGCACAATTACCATGAGGGTGAAAAAGCGGATTCTCGAATGCGAACGCACGCCGAAAAGCACGGATACAATATCACGCATCGTTCCAGACCAATCATACAAAGTGATTTTGAAAAATTTGATTTAATCGTGGGGATGGATAATCAGAACATTCGTGAGTTGCAGCGACTATCAAAAAATGATACGCATCGGGCAAAGATTGTACGCATGACTGATTTTCTGCAACAGCTGACGGCTGACAGTGTTCCCGATCCCTATTATGGTGGTTCTGAAGGCTTTGAGCGAGTTATTCTACTTCTTGAAGATGCCTGCCAGGGTTTGCTCGACTATCTTATGTTTGAAGAAAAGAAGAAATGATTAATAGTTAAAGAAATTATTCAGAATAATATGATTATATGATTGATAATCTGTTATTATATTAAACCCAGATTTGTCATTAGGGATCTAGTGATGTTAATATTGGGGTAGATATATTCTGATATTTACCCCATAGTCCTTCAAATGCAGT
>CAZMQV010000080.1:0-13162 GCA_964568675.1 uncultured Paludibacter sp. | reverse complement strand
GAGGGATTCGAACCCCCGGTACAGTTACCCGTACACTTGATTTCGAGTCAAGCCCATTCGACCACTCTGGCAGCTTTCCTTTTTTTCGTAGTACAAAAGTAACAAATCAATTCAAATGCGACAAGATATTATCAAGTTTTTTTATTCATCTTTATTTCGCTTTCAACTAAGCACCACCACTCACCGACATTATAAATCATTACATACAAATAGCTTTTTGATAGTTTTTCGCATATTTAGATAAGCTTTTGTTTGTAATTAAAATTTTATTTGTAATTTTGCAAGCAAATTATAACTCACAAACAACAATTTATTTTTTTAAGATGAAAACAGAACAAGTAATCAATGATTTGAAAAGACGATTCCCTAACGAACCCGAATACATTCAGGCAGTTCATGAAGTATTATCTTCAATTGAAGAACTTTACAACCAGCATCCGGAATTTGAAAAACAAAATTTAATCGAACGTATCTGTATTCCCGAACGCATTTTCTCATTCCGCGTTACCTGGGTGGACGACAATGGCAACGTACAGACCAACATGGGCTACCGCATCCAGCACAACAACGCCATTGGACCTTACAAAGGTGGAATGCGATTCCACGCCTCGGTTAATCTTTCAATTCTAAAATTCCTTGCTTTTGAACAAACATTCAAAAATGCGCTGACAACCCTCCCAATGGGTGGCGCCAAGGGCGGTTCCGATTTCAACCCCAAAGGTAAATCAAATGCCGAAATCATGCGGTTCTGTCAAGCCTTATTGCTTGAACTTTGGAGAAGCATTGGGCCAAACACCGATGTACCGGCCGGCGACATTGGCGTAGGTGGGCGCGAGGTAGCTTATATGTATGGAATGTACAAAAAATTAGCACGTGAAAACACCGGAACTTTCACCGGGAAAGGCCTTGAATTTGGTGGTTCGCTTATTCGCCCGGAAGCTACCGGCTATGGCAACATCTATTTTCTGATGAATATGCTTAAAAGAAAAGGAATTACAGACTTAAAAGGTCAGACTGTAGCAATCTCCGGTTCGGGTAATGTAGCCACTTTCACAGCCGAGAAAGTAATTGAGTTGGGCGGCAAGGTTGTTACACTTTCCGATAGCAACGGCTACATCTACGACCCGGATGGCATCGACACCGAAAAATTAAACTTTATTTTCGAATTGAAGAATGTGTACCGTGGACGGATTCGCGAATACGCCGAGAAATATGGTTGTAAATATGTAGAAGGCGGACGCCCGTGGAATGAAGTGTGCACCATCGCGCTACCATCAGCCACTCAAAACGAACTAAACGGTGATGACGCTGAAACTTTGGTAAAAAATGGCTGTTTTGCAGTGTCGGAAGGCGCGAATATGCCATCGACTCCCGAAGCTGTCGATGTATTCTTAAAAAACAAAATCCTTTATGCGCCGGGTAAAGCCGCCAACGCAGGTGGTGTAGCCACATCCGGTCTGGAAATGACACAAAACTCAATGCGCCTGAGCTGGACACGCGAAGAGGTGGACGAAAAGCTACAACGCATCATGGGCGACATTCACGACGCTTGCGTGAAATACGGCACTGATGCCGACGGATATGTCAACTACGTAAAAGGAGCTAACATTGCCGGATTCATGAAGGTATCCAAAGCGATGATCGCTCAAGGTGTACTCTAAAATAATTAGACGAAAACACCGACAATATTCAACGTGTAAAGTAAGATTCTCATTTTTACTTTTGAAAAACTTAGGTTTGGCATTAAATTTGAACATTTAGTGCCAAATTTTTGTTTTTTCAAATATATTTCAAAAATCAAAACAAACATCAAAATGGGTATTTTAAGCTGGATCTTTTTTGGATTAATTGCCGGACTGATAGCCAAAGCGCTACATCCCGGCCCCGACCCGGGAGGATGGATTATGACTATCATACTGGGCATTGCTGGCGCTCTTTTAGGAGGTTTTATTGGCTCTTTCTTAGGTTTAGACCCCGTAAACTCATTTAGCATCAAAAACATTATTGTAGCATCAGCAGGGGCAATCCTACTTCTATGGCTCTATCGACGCCTTAGAAAAAGATAAACTCTGAAAAAAAAAGAAATGAAATCATGCCGGGCTTCACGAAGTCGGGCATTTTTTCAATCAATCAAAAAAAAAAAGCATAACAACATGAAAGATATTATTGGGAGCAAAATAGCCGACATACTTGGAATAAACCAAGATGGCAATGAGATGAAGCTGACAGACTTTAAGGGCAAAAAGATAATTCTATATTTCTACCCCAAAGACAACACGCCCGGCTGTACTGCTCAAGCTTGTAGCCTTCGCGACAACTTTGCCGAATTACAACAAAAAGGATACGAAGTAGTGGGCGTAAGCGCCGACAGCATCGCTTCGCACAAAAAATTCATCGCCAAGCACGAATTACCCTTTCATCTGATAGCGGACACGAATCATGAATTGGCAAACGCTTTTGGCACATGGGGCGAAAAGACGCTTTATGGAAAGAAGCATTTGGGCATGTTCCGAACCACATTTATAATCAACGAGGAGGGAATTGTAGAAAGCATTATCACCCCAAAAGAAGTAAAAACCAAGGAACATGGATTGCAGCTTTTGGATATAATCAAATGATATTACGTTTAAACCCGAAATTATTTCCTTTTATTCATATTTATTTGTAATTTTGAAAAAAAATTAATGAGAGCTTATGAGAAATAATTTCAATCCTTGGCATCACGTATCTGCAGGCGAAGATTTACCCAATGTAGTGAATGGTATTATTGAAATACCGAAGGGAATACGTGCAAAATATGAGTTGGATAAAGAAAGCGGACTTCTGCTTCTGGATCGGGTACTCTATTCTTCAGTATATTATCCGGCAAATTATGGTTTTATCCCCCAAAGCTTAGGTGAAGATAAAGACCCGCTCGACATTCTTATTCTGTCGCAGATAGAAGTGGTGCCTTTGTGCATCGTTCCGGCGAAGATTATTGGTGTGATGCGCATGCTTGACAACGGCGAAGCAGACGACAAAATCATAGCTGTTGCGGCAGGCGACCCAAGTGTGAATCACTACAATGACATATCGGAGCTACCGCAACACATGCTTACGGAAACCATGTCTTTTTTTGAAGATTATACCCGTTTGGAGAACAAAACGGTGGTTGTTGAAAAGTTTTTTGGTAAAGAAACCGCTATTCAGATTCTGGAAGAGAGTTTCAAACTCTATCAGCAGCACTATGGCGCTCTACACAAATGGTTTTTCGGATAACAGACCTACACTTACTCACATAGCAAAGCCGACGTTATTAGCGTCGGCTTTGTTCGTTCTTCGGATTTTTATTTTGGATTTTACATAAACAACCCGACTCACACACACTTGATGGGCGTAAACTTTCTTATTTTGCAAGCAAATAAAACACCTGAAAACCACTTTTTTCAAAGCGGTTTTAATCAATGCTAACAATACCTTCCGGCATTAATCACTATTCTTCGGTGAATTTGATCACTTCGGCCGGACAACTGTCTGCAGCATCCCGGATAGCGCTATCAAATGGATCGTAGTCAATGCCTTGCTTAGCTACCGCGATATCAATCACTTCGAATACTTCGGGGCATATACTTTCGCAAATTCCGCAGGAAGTGCAGTCTTCTTCTACCCAAACTTTATTTATTGCCATAAACTTTTACTTTTTATTGAAATAACAAATTCATTTGTAATCATATCAACAATCTTTGGCATCGAATAGTTTACCCGAATCACCTGCTCAGTCGCGCCACAATTAAACTCAAATAAACTCACAAGATTGAAGCACAGCGACATACCGATGCAAACAACACATTAATTTAACACCTATTTGCTACGTATCACAAGTTCGATCACATTCTAAGGCGCATTTGTCGTATCAGAACGTTGTTTACAAAAACAATAAATCCTTTAAGAGATTTCGCCCTCTAAGGGTGGCTAATTATCAAGAGATCATTGAGGTATTGTATATTTTAAGGCAACGACATAGTATTCGGGAAAACGTGGTGATCCTTTTTGTCGATTGACAATTACATTTGTAAATCATTTTCACCCGTTTTGTCAAGTAACAATCTTACTCAGCAAGTCATTACCACCCGTTTTGTCGATTGACAATTACATTTGTAAATCATTTTCACTCGTTTTGTCAAGTAACAATTTCACTTGTAAATCATTTTCACCTGTTTTGTCATGTAACAATTTCATTTGTAAATCATTTTCACCCATTTTGTCAAGTAACAATTTCACTTGTAAATCATTCTCACCCGTTTTGTCGATTGACAATTTCATTTGTAAATCATTTTCACCCGTTTTGTCGTGTAACAATCCTACTCTGCAAGCCATTGCCACCCATTTTGTCGTGTAACAATCGTATTTATAAATCATTTACCACCCGTTTTGTCATACAACAATTCAATACCACTTATTTTTCTAAAATAATTTGGGCAACCACGTAGCTGTATTTCAAAGAAATTTTCTCGTTTTGTAAACGAACTTATAATATTGATCACTTATTAATTATTCCAAACACAAAAATGGGAATCCGCTAATAAGCAGAAACCCATTTCACAAATAGATTACATTAAAGTTAGGGGATTATTTCTTCGACATTTTTTTACTTACACTTTTCAATTCGACAAAATACATGGCGAAAGAACGATACAAAAAGTGTGTCCACTTACCAAATGGTACGATAAGAAGCGCCCATTGCGCAAGAACAGTCAGATGAAAAATATAAAGCCATTTGTTCGCCTCAAGCAGATCCAAATCAATGAACAGACGAACCGCGAAAGCCGACAAGCCCATCAAAAGCAACCAAACAACAAAAAACCAATCGGAAGCTTGCGATTTCATAGCCAAGGCTTTTTTCTTTTGGATGCGGTCTTTTACAAAATCGAACGTGATAATAAAAATCAGCAGACTTTCCACATATCCGAGTATGATAACAAACAGGCAGGAAGTGGCGAACCAATCGAGAACGACAGTGGTAAAAAGCAGCGCCAAATACGCGAACACAAGTATCAGATGCTCGAGCCAACGGAAGTGGTTATCATCACAATCTTTGGCACGTTTTTGAGTAAACATGTGTACAAAAAGCCCGCCAAGTGTTGAAAAATATGCTTTAAGCGGTAGTTTTGTTTTAGTTTTCACAATAGAAAAATACCACATCCGAAGCAAATTGGGGATAAGTATAACTACAAAAACAGTGGCAATCGCAATCATCTCGAAAAGATGTCCGAAATGAAGCATTTTTTCTAACTCCCATCCTACCGAACTCGCAAAAACAAGAACACCACCCAACACAATCGCCAACGCCGTGATAAAAGCCGGAAGATATTTATAGAAAAGACCGGAAAGCCCTGTCCAATCGTATTTCGCTGTTAACCAGCGGCGCAAGGTCATCATCAATTCGCCGGGGTCAGCCTCCTGCGGACAAAGCGTTGAACATTCGCCGCAATAATAACACTCCCAGGGTTTAAGCGTTGTAGCCAGTTCATCCTCAAGCCCTACTACGCTTAGCCTCACAAGCTCACGCGGAAAAGCGCTTTCGTTGGTCGAAAGTGAACATACCGCCGTGCAATTGCCACAATTGTAACAGGCATTAAAATTAAAGCCTCCATATTTTTTCAGGTCTTTACCAAATTTTGGGTTTACTGTTGCCATTATTTCTTCAATTTATAGGTAAAATACTCATCCATATCGTCTATTTGCCCCACAGCTACCACTCCGTATTTCACCAAAGTCATTAGGTAATACATGGTTTTAGACCTCGACAGTCCTATTTTTTCTGTTATTTGAGCAATGGTCAATTCATCGTCGCGTAGTGCTTCGACGATTGATTTTTTTATCCGACTAAATTCTTTAAGCTGTTCCTTTGCTTTGTCGGGCACTCCCTGTGTGTCGCGAAGGTATTTATGCGTTTTTCCTTTTTCTATTTCTTCCATATTGGTGGTTAGTAATTGGTGGTTGGTGATTGGTAAATATCAAAATTCATTGATGATTTTTCACTATCATAATATTTTATATCAGTTTACAAAAATCGATGATTCACTTTGTCAACTTTATCTTCACATCGCCTTTCATACGATCATGCCAACGCGTCTATCATTCCCATAATTTCTACATTGGAATAAGCAATCAGGTCAATGGCATCAGGCTCGCATACCGGCATACACATGCCACAGCCCTTGCAAAGCGTTGGGTTGATGACTGCAATGGAGGCAACGCCCTCTTTTTTCATAGCGATTGCATCAAAAGGACAGAGTGGCAGGCAAGCTTCACAACCGGTGCAGACTTTCGCACTGATTTCAGCTACTTGAGGATCTGTTTCGAGTACTCCTTTGCTAATATTGCTGTATGATTTGGTAGCCGCGGCAAGCGCGGAATTAACCGTTTCGATAATCGTTTTAGGACCTTGACAAGCGCCGGCAATGGTTACTCCGTCAATTACCGTCTCCACAGGACGAAGTTTCATGTGAATTTCGTTGAAGAATTTATCGCGACCTTTGGGCAATTTGAATAATGAACCCACCGAATTGTCGTCGCGCGGCACCATAGCCGTAACGAGTACCACCAAATCCGCCTCAACTTCCAGTTCGCGCCCACCGGTCAGAATATCGTTGATACGCACCACCGGTTTGTTGTTTCGCGCAAATACAGTAGGCAGGTCATCTTCATACGATTGCATGTAAATATCACCACCTTGCAACGATTGGGCATAGAGCAACTCTTGTTTTCCATACGAGCGCACACCACGAGTAAAGTGGAAATTTTGAATCCCTTTGAATTTATCGCGTGCCAGAATAGCGGCGTGAATTGTAGCCGTACAGCAATAGCGCGAGCAGTAGGTATTTCCCCCTTCGGGTTGGCGGCTACCCACACAGTAGATATAGGCTATATTTTTCACACGTTTACCATTGTAAGTAAGCACGTCTTTCTCGTGGTCGATTAGTTGCTTGAACTCCGGCAAAGTGATGACATTGGGGACGGCAACAAAGCCAAACTCACCTTCGCCCGGCTTGTAATTATCAAATCCGGTAGCCACAAGTACCGACCCCACGGTTATATCAAATTCTTCATCGCGTTGCTTTATTTTCAATACGATATTACCGATACTTCCCGAATTGGCTTTCACCTCCGAATTGGTGAAAATGGTAACATTCTGTCGTTTTTTGAGTTCTTCGTGAAGCCTTTTTATCAGTAACTCACCGGTTTCTTCGGTCATAAACAGATTCTTCCATTTTGCTACCCAGCCGCCTACAGTGGCTTCTTTTTCTATAACAAAAACGTGCGTTTCCTTATCAGAGAGTGAGAGCGCGGCTTTCAACCCCGCCAAGCCACCACCGATAACCGCCACGGCTTTTTCCGCTTTCACTTTCGAAGGTTCGAGAGGCGCGGTGTGTCGCGCTTTGGCTAAAGCCGATTTCACCAGATGAATTGCTTTTTCGGTTGCACCATCTTTATCGTTGGAATGTGCCCAGGAAGCCTGTTCGCGGATATTGGAATGCACGTAAGTGTATTTATTCAGATTGCCACGCTCGCTGACATTGCGGAAAGTAACCAGGTGCAACTTTGGTGAGCACGAAGCCACAATGACGCCATCGAGCCGGTTTTTCTCAATATCTTCTACCATTTCGCGCTGGTTGGCATCGGAGCAGGCAAACATGGTAGTTCGCGATAGCACTACATTATCATCGTTTTCAATGGATTGCCTCACTTTCTCCACATCCACATAGTCGGAAATATTGCCACCACAATGACAGATATAGACTCCTATTCTTTTTTCCTTTTCCATATTTTTAATTTTTCCGCATCTTTTTCATTCAAAAAAAAACTAAGAAAGACCGGTTATGTTGCTGTTCAATTCTATTTCACGCATTTTTCATTAAATAACTTATTGCTTCGGACGAAGCCGAACCTGCCGATAGTATCGCATCGGGGATGTCCATCGGAGCCGAAGCAGTGCCGGCTACAAACACGCCTTCAATGCTGGTTTGGGCAGGCGACGCCATTAAGTCGGTTTGTTTCACAAATCTGAATTTATCCTTCTGGAGCGTATCCACAAAGAGCTCATTCGCCTCTTCGTTGGGCAAAGCGCCTACCGAAAGCACTACCATGTCATGGTCAGCATCTTTCAACCTTCCGGAATTAATATCTTCGTAGCGCAATGTCAGATTACCATTTTCCTTCTCTGTTATTCGTCCTATTTTTCCCTTGATAAAACTAACACCCATTCCTTTAGCTTGCTCGTAGAACTCCTCGAATCCTTTGCCAAAAGAGCGGATATTGAGATAATAAATAGTAACATCGGCCATAGGGAGCGCCCCCATGAGTAACTGCGCCTGCTTGATGGAATACATGCAGCAGATTTGCGAGCAGATAGGATTTCCAACGGAGGCATCGCGCGAACCGGTGCAAAGCACATAGGCTATTTTATCGGGCATTTTTCCGTCGCTCGGTCGTAGAATGGTGTGAAAAGGTCGTGTTGGCGCTATCTGACGCTCCATTTGCATCGACGTTAACACATTTTCGTACTCTCCATAACCGTATCGAGGTATTTTTAGCGGGTCGAATAGTTTGAATCCTGTAGCGACAACCACGGTGCGAACCCGTAAGTTGAGCTCTTCTTCTTTCATTGTAAAGTCAATGCAATTAGTAGGGCAAACCCGCTCGCACGCTCCGCAAAGCGTACAGTTTTCTATGTCAATTACCGCCGCTTTGGGACTGGCGATATTGAAAGGGATATAGGCTGCTTTGCGTCCTACCAAATCATATTGGTATTGGTCATTGACACTCACCGGACAAGCTTCTTCGCATTTCTGACAGGCAGTGCAATCAGCCACATGCACATAACGTGGTTTAACGCGTATGGTTGCAGTAAACTCATTTTTACTCACTTTTTTGATATTGCTCGCACGGCTTCCGGTGAGAATGGTAATGTTTGGGTGCCGCGATATTTCAGATATTTTGGGTGTGGTGATACATGCCGAGCAATCGAGCGTTGGGAATACCTTGCTCAACATAATCATTTTACCGCCTACCGTATCCTCTTTCTCCACCAGCAAAACCTTGAAACCGTTGTTGGCAAGATTGAGCGCCACTTCACCTCCGGCGATGCCTGCACCGACAACGAGCGCGTCATAACTAATATTTTTTATTTCCTGATTCACGATTCTGTGTGTAAAGTTTTGAGTAAGTATTCATTAAAGCTTCTTATCTGTTTCACAAAAGACTCGCTGCAAACGGAGCAAATAGCAGCCATTCGCAAGCGCGCGGGGTCTATCTCGTTGGTTTTCATCATATCGTGAGTCATCTTAACTACCCCACCCGTCTTTTCGGTACAGCTTTCGCCAAATACACAATCGGAGCCATCGGCGGCAATGAACACACCATCGAAACCGCGTTCGTAAGCGTGAAGAATCCATTTTGGCTTTATCCCGCTGGAGCAAGGCACCGAAATGGTGTAAACCGTAGGTGGATAATGCAGTTTGAGCAATCCGGCCATATCAATGGCGGGATCCGAGATTTTCTCGGTAGAGAATACAAGTATCTTTGCTGTTTTACTTTTATATATAGCCATAGATATACATTTTGAGTATAAATTGATTTGAAAAGAAGACAGAGGGAGTAATTGGCGATTCGCAATGATAAAAGAAATGCCATGTTAGAATCGCAATATAATATTGAATTTGTGTTTATGGTATTTAGGTAGAATCTGACAACTCAGAGAAAACGGTTTATCATGAAAAACATCCGGCCGGGAAATATGATAATTCAGAATCCCGGCAAGATGCGCTTCATACTTATTGCTTTCTCATATAGATTTTGAAATAGCCATTCTCTTCTACAGCACCGAGGTATTCGTGCCCTTGTTTGTTACACCATTTGGGAATGTCCACTTTCGTACCTTCATCGGCCGATAGTATTTCCATCACATCGTCTTCGGCAATGGTACCGATTGCTTTTTTTGCTTCCAAAAGTGGTCCGGGACAAGCGGTACCGCGCGCGTCAACCGATTTAGCTACTGTAAGAGCTCTTAATTCTGTTTCTGTCATGATAATTTATTTTTTAAAAGTTTGGTATTATTTTTTCTGAGAAGAAATATCGGAAAGTGATTAAATAAAAAGTTGCATAGCGCTTTCGCCCGCATCGGCAACAAAGGTGGTTGCTCCGGCGTAGCGCAAATGAGGATAATCAATGATTTCTTCTTTTTTGAAGCCCATCAAATCCATTGACATTTCGCATACGGTGATTTCAATGCCCAATTCGGCCGCTTGTCGAAACATTTCGTCGAGCGACATCACGTTTTTCTTTTTCATCAGGCTTTTAATCATCACAGGTCCCATACCCATCATGTTCATATTGGAGAGTTTCAGGTGATTTCTGCTTTTGGGAAGCATCATTCCAAACATTTTGGAGATAAAATCTTTTCCTTGCGGATTCTTTTTGGGGTCGCGAAGCGCAGCAAGCGCCCAGAAGGAGAAGAATAGTTTCACCTGCGTATCCATGGCTGCCGCTGCCAGCGAAATTATCATCGAAGCAAGAATTTTATCCATATCGCCTGATACGATTGCAATGGAGAGTTGATCCTGCCTATTGTTTTCGAGACGCTTAATCTTCTTTTGAAGAGCTTCAATTTGAGCCTGCAGCTGTTCTAAAGTGATTTCATTTTGGTTTTCCATTTTATTGTGGTTTTTCTGGTAATTGAATAAAGAAAATTTTCAGCAAATTTATATCAATTTATTATCACTTTTCGAAAAAACCATGTGCAGTAGCATACAAAATTTTGTGATATAAATCACATTCCTTATATTTGCATCATGAACCATGAATGCAAACACTGCGTGTTTAACACCCGAGTTGCCAACACGCTAAACGAAAACAGTTTTCAGAACTTAAATGACAATCACCTTGTAGCGCAGTTTCGCAAAGGCGACTCCATCATTCGTCAAGGCGTGTACTCCACCAATGTAGTATTTCTGCGACAAGGATTGGTGAAGTTGCATTTGACCGGACCTTACTACGAACAGATTGTTCGCTTAGTGAAAGCGCCCACCTACCTCGCTTTGCCAACTACGATAGGCGAGAAAATAAATCAATATTCCGTAACTGCGATTTCAGAAACTGAAGTCTGCTTTGTAGATGTAAATGTATTTGAAACTTTGCTAAAGGAAAATTCTCAGTTTGCGAATGACATTATCCTGGAACTATGCCGCAACGAACTCGACTCATTCCGCAGGTGCGCCAATCGCACCCAAAAACAGGCGCGTGGTAATATCGCCGCTTTTCTGCTCGAACTTTCCAATGTGATTTTCGAATCGGACAACTTCACATTACCGCTATCGCAATCGGAAGTGGGCAACTTGGTGGACACGACGCGCGAAAGCGTGAGTCGCATGCTTACGGAGTTTGACAAGGACGAAATAATCCGTATGCGGGGAAAAGAAATTACGATTCTAAACAAAGAATTGTTGAAGCTAATCAGCAAAAACGGATAAAATAGCCGCCACATTCGCTGCCACTATTTGAGATAATCACACAGCAGGATTTTTTTCCATTAAAGCGTTACTTTCCCTTCGGCAATTAACAGAACGACAAGCAGAGCAGCAACCACTATCAACACCATAAGGACGGACTCCCATCGAGTTGGTTTTATGCGCGCTTCATGCCTGCCTTTGAGATAAAAAAACAGGCCAAGGGCATAGAATAACAAAGAAAGATAAAGGTATTTCAGCCCCACAGCATAAATAACATAAGCCGAATAAAGCGTGCCAAGTATCGCCACTATCCTATCAACGCTCCTTCCGTCGCTATCATCAAAACTAAGCTTCACGGCATAAAGCGATGAAAGCAAATAGGGAATTAACACCATGGTGGTGCCAATGGTGATGGCTGCCAGATAAGTATCGTTGAGGCGAGGCGACAAGATTGAGAATAAGAAAACTTGTGTAAACAGCTGTGTGAGCAGCAATGCGTTCACCGGAACATCTTTTTTGTTTACTTTGGCAAGCGATTTTGGCATTACCCCATCGCGCGCGGCGGCATACATCGTTTCGACCGACAAAATAATCCACGAAAGACTTGCACCCATCACTGAAACCATTATACCCATTTGAAGTACAAACGCGCCAACATTGCCAATGGAAGTATTACTAAGCAACAACGCGAGCGGCGTAGGCGATTCATACAAACTCACCGCATCGACAGAGCCAATGGCAACGAAGCTCACAAACATATAGATTGCAAGTACCAAAAGCACCGAAATGATAGTAGCGCGCCTCACCACTTGTTGATTTATCGCCCTACCCGACAATACGGAAGCTGCTTCGACACCTACAAAACACCACAATACGATTGCCATAGCATCCTTTACCTGTAGCAATGGTGTCGTAGGGTTGCCGGTTGCAGCAAGTACACTATCCCAATTCGGCACATTGAAAACCGAGCCTTTAACTAGTGAAAATCCGAGAAGAATTACCAATACAATTGGCAGTAATTTTGCGAAAGTTACAATGAAATTTAGAATCGCCCCTTCGCGAACTCCGGCACGCAATATAGAATAGTAAATCCATAAAATTGCCGATGCAATGTAAAAAGAAGTAGTCGGAGAAAGCGAGTTTTCTCCCAGAAAATCATTCAAAGTCTTGAAAAAAAGCGCAAAATAGCTGATATTGCCCAACCACCCCAGCGACCAATAACCCCATGCTGAATTGAAGCCCATATAATCGCCGAAACCTTCGCGCGCATAAGCGTAAATTCCACTCCGAAGTTCAGGCTTTTTAGCGGAAAGATACACAAAAACCAGGGCGAGTATCAGCGCGCCAATTCCACCCACAAGCCATGTTAGCATCACGCCCATCGGATTGGCTACCGCTATCAGGTCTTTCGGCGAATTGAATATACCCGAACCTATCATCGAACCAAGCGACACAAAGACGAGCAGCCAAAGACCAAGTTGTTGTTTTTGTTTCATTGCAATAATTAAGCTGTAAAGGGAATGTCTTGGCAATATCTCACATCACAACAAATGATTATCAGAAAAATGCCTATTAAAAAAAAATCACTACTGACCGACTAAATTTTTTAGATTCTTCTCTACGTTCAGAATGACAGATATTTACGTCAGATTCGAGGGGGAGGAGGTCGGTTT
>CAZMQV010000079.1:0-13201 GCA_964568675.1 uncultured Paludibacter sp. | reverse complement strand
AAACAATTGTAGGATTATAAACAAAAAACTGTAAACAAATTTCAGGACGGCACAAATTATATAATTTAATGGAGTACTCCTATTTTCCATATAATCAAATATTTCTTTGGAGTAGAAACCACTATCAGCTCGAATAAGTCCAACCTTCTTATTACTCAAATTGTCAATTGTATCCTCCATAAAGGCTAAAAAATTATTGGCGGAACCTGTGTTCCCAGGCCTATTCCAACAGTTGGAAATCATTCTTGAGTCAGCAACAAATGCTATAAGTGGATGATGTGATTTTCGCCCAGGCTTTGCCGGATTGTACTCTTTTGCTACAACTTCTTACTCACCATATCGAGTTATAACACTTGAGTCAAAATCTAATGTATAGTTATCAAAGTGGAGATTCGAGAAGAGCCACTGATATAAATTAGTAAAAACTTCCTGATTCTTAGCTTGATCAAATTTATTGAAGTAGCGTTGATAAGACTTGTGTCCAGGCATAGTATCCCATTCAAATATATCTTTTAGAACTTCATCATGTCTAGTTACTTCTGTATGTTCAAAACAGCTTGCTCCAGACCATACAGAGAGCCAAAAATTAATAATTAATTGAATTGGATCATGTCCTCGATTAGACCCCTGATCAGGAAGTCCAATATTGTTTAATGCGCTCTCCATCTATAGTTTAGATAGAAATTGTTTCATTAAAATAAATCCACTCCATGAGCTTATCTTCTCATCCGAAAACTCAATCTTTAGACTCATAAGCTAATTACATAATGGTCAAATAATAGAAAACAATAAAGATATAACAGTTTAATATAAAGAATGTTGAATGTGATATTTTCTAATGACGGCCATTAGGAAATGTCTAATGACAAATCTTATTCAAACAAAATAACCGCTGAACAGCGGTTATTTTGTTTGAATAAGATTTGAAATAAATTCTTGATTTTAATAAGCACTTTTGAACTCATCAAGGAATCGGACGTCATTTTCGGAGAAAAGACGCAAATCCTTCACCTGATATTTTAAGTTCGTTATTCGCTCTACGCCCATTCCGAAGGCATAGCCGGAATAAACAGATGAGTCAATGCCACAATTTTCAAGCACATTGGGATCGACCATGCCACATCCTAAAATCTCGACCCAGCCCGTATGTTTACAAAAAGCACATCCTTTACCTCCGCAGAGATTACACGAAATATCCATCTCGGCGCTTGGCTCGGTGAATGGAAAATAAGATGGGCGTAAGCGTATTTGGGTTTCTTCACCAAACATTTCCTTAGCAAAGTAGAGCAACGCCTGTTTTAAATCGGCAAACGAAACATTTTTATCAATATATAGCCCTTCTACTTGGTGAAAAAAGCAATGGGCACGATAAGATATCGCTTCGTTTCGATAGACGCGACCCGGGAAAATCATTCGAATCGGTGGCTTCTGCGTGCTCATAATGTGTGTTTGCACCGACGAGGTGTGGGTGCGAAGCAGAATGTCTGGATTCTTTTTGATAAAAAAGGTGTCCTGCATGTCGCGTGCAGGATGTTCGGGTGGAAAGTTGAGCGCGCCAAACACATGCCAATCGTCTTCAATTTCAGGGCCCTCGGCTATAGTAAATCCGATACGTGAAAAAATCTCGGCAATCTCTTCCTTTACCAACGATAGTGGATGTCTTGTGCCCAATTTTATTGGTTCGGCAGTACGTGTCAGGTCGTTTTTTTCTATCTGAACCTCTGTTGCTAATTTGTCTTTCAGCTCATTAATCTTATCCTGTGCAGCATTTTTCAGCACGTTGAGCAGTTGTCCCACCTCGCGTTTTTCTTCGTTCGGCACATCTCTGAAGTCGTTGAATAAGAGCGATATTTCGCCTTTTTTACTCATATATTTTATGCGAATCGCTTCCAATTCTTCCAAAGTAGCTGCTTGCAGCGTTTCAATAGTTTGGGATATTTGATTGATTTTATTCTTCATGAATGAATATATCTTTATTTGTTCTTTCTAATCGTTTGATTTAGCTGTAACATTCTTTTCTTAAAAAGAATTTTGCAAAATTAGTCATTTTTCTTCAATCTGACCGAGATTGAGAAAAAATATCCGCTTTGCAATCAATTATTATAAACTTTAGAGTATATTTGTAGTTAATTTATGAAAATTCACGCGATGGACGAACTACTGGCTTTTCTAAAAGAATTAAATGTGAATAATAATCGCGATTGGTTCAATGCCAACCGTGAAAGCTATATTCAGAATAAACTTTATTTTGAAAAACAATTGGTTGTCCTGATAAACAAAATTGGAGAGATTGACGAGCCAATTTTGCGTGTAAATCCTGCCGAATGTACATTTAGAATATATCGAGATGTGCGTTTCTCGAACAATAAACTCCCATATAAAACGCATATTGGCGCATACATTGCTTGGCCTGGGGGTAGAAAAAGCGAAAGAGCCGGATATTATTTGCACATCGACCCGATAAACGGATGCTTCTTTTCAACCGGAATTTGGTCGCCACGCCCCGATGTGTTGAAAAAATTACGACAAAGCGTATATGATAATTATGATGAATTTCAGGATATTATTGAAAACAAACAATTTGTACAATACTTTGGTAACTCTATCTTCAATGAAGAGAGTTTGAAAAAAATCCCTGCCGGCTTTTCGAGTGATTTCCCAAAGCCGGAACTTCTTAAGCTGAAACACTACATGGTAAGCTACACGTTATCCGAAGAATTTTTGTGCAACGATGGTTTTATAAATAAATTGGCTCAAATAGCAGCGATAGCTTATCCATTAAACCGTTTCTTAAACTACAGCATTGACGAAAATATCCATTTCTGAATGAATGAACTGTGCAGTCTTATCCGTGTTAATGCTACCGAAATACAAATAAGAAATATTTAAAAACAAAAAAGATATGAAAAGTGAAACATTACTTCCTTTGATTCAGTCAGATCCTTACCTTGAGCCTTACGCGGATGCCATTCAAGGTCGGTATGATTATTTTCTTTCAGTAGAAAAGAAATTAACCGGTGGTTCTAAAAGATTGTCCGATATCGCGACAGGTTATCTTTATTTTGGTTTACATCGTCAACAAAATGGTTGGGTGTTTCGAGAATGGGCACCAAACGCCACAGCTATCTATCTTATTGGCGACTTTAATAATTGGACAAAGTCCGATGATTACCGACTGCAATCTATAGACAATGGAGTTTGGGAAATTTCATTGAAAGAAAATCAATTGAAACATGAGCAGCTTTACAAATTGTGGATTGAGTGGGATGGCGGTGCCGGTGAGCGCATTCCGGCTTGGACAAGAAGAGTGGTTCAGGATGACAAATCTAAGATTTTCAGTGCGCAAGTGTGGAATCCGACTATGAAATATCGTTTTCAAGTTGAAAATTTTGTGCCGGACACCAAACCCTTGCTCATATATGAATGTCATATTGGCATGTCGAGCAGCGAGGAGAAAGTGTCGAGCTATGATGAGTTTCGGCGCACTGTATTGCCACGCATAGTGAACGATGGTTACAATTGCATTCAAATTATGGCCATTCAAGAGCATCCTTATTATGGCTCGTTTGGTTACCATGTGTCGAGTTTCTTTGCGCCATCATCACGCTTTGGCACTCCCGAGGAGCTGAAACGCCTGATTGACCAGGCACATGAAATGGGTGTGGCGGTTATTATGGACATTGTGCATTCACATGCTGTGAAAAATGAAGTTGAAGGTTTGGGGCGCTTTGATGGTACTCCTTATCAGTATTTTCATGGTGGCGATCGGCGCGAGCATCCGGCTTGGGATTCGCTCTGCTTTGATTATGGCAAAGAGGCTGTTCTGCACTTCCTGCTCTCCAATTGCAAGTATTGGTTGGAAGAATTTAAGTTTGACGGATATAGGTTTGATGGCGTAACTTCCATGCTTTACCGTAGTCATGGGCTTGGTGAAGATTTTGGAAGCTATGATACTTATTACAATCTGAATCAGGATGGCGACGCGATATGTTATCTTACATTGGCAAATAAACTCATACATCAGGTTAATCCTCATGCCATTACAATTGCTGAAGAGGTGAGCGGTTTGCCCGGACTTGCTACCAATGTGGTTAACGGTGGCGTAGGTTTCGATTATCGAATGGCGATGGGTATTCCTGATTTTTGGATAAAATACATTAAAGAAGTAAGATTGGAAGATTGGAAAGTGGGGCAGATGTATTGGGAATTGACCAACAGACGTGCGGATGAAAAAACGGTGAGCTATGCCGAAAGTCATGATCAAGCATTGGTAGGCGATAAAACGATAATATTCCGTTTGATTGATGCTGATATGTATTGGCACATGAAAAAAGGATATGAAACATTGTTGGTAAGCCGTGGTGTGGCGTTGCATAAGTTGATTCGCCTCATTACTGCTACTACTATTAACGGCGCTTATCTCAACTTCATGGGCAACGAATTTGGTCACCCCGAATGGATTGATTTTCCGCGTGAAGGCAATGGATGGTCGTATAAATATGCGCGTCGTCAATGGGAGCTTGTGGATAATGTAGATTATTTCTACCATGGATTGGGCGAATTTGACCGCGCCATGCTTGAGTTGATGAAATCTGTGCCAAACTACAACGAAACCCCTATCTATCAACTCTGGGACAAAGAGGACGACCAAGTTTTAGCATATCAACGTAATGACTTGGTGTTTGTTTTCAACTTCAATATCAATCAATCCTTTAACGACTACGGTATTTTAGCCGATGCCGGAAGTTATAAAGTGGTATTGAACTCCGATAATCCTACTTTTGCCGGCAACGGCTTGATAGATGAAAGCGTCGAACATTTCACCCAGCCGGCCGAAGATGGTACTTTTGGTAAAGAATGGCTTAAGCTGTATATCCCTGCTTGCTCTGCATTCGTGTTGAAAAAACAGTAATAATGTTTTTATAAGTACATTGTGAGTGTCTTGGTTGGAAAAATTGAACCGGACACTCACTTTTTCTGTTACATCATTACCGGATTAGCGACGGATTGAAGCCGAGGTAATTGATGCTAACTTACATACAATGAATGATTAATACAAATTTAATAAACTTTGTATTCATTCCATATTAAGCATGATAACTGTTTTCTGAAAAATAAAAAGATGGAACTTAACGAAGCCAAAAAAAATTACTGCGAACCAATGCACACAGCCGAACATATCTTAAATCAGACGATGGTTAGGATGTTTGGGTGTGAGCGTTCGCGCAACGCGCACATCGAACGCAAGAAAAGCAAATGCGATTACAATCTGACACAAGCCCCAACTGAAGCGCAAATTACTGCTATTGTATCGGGGGTAAACAATGTGATAGCACAAAACTTAGCCGTAACCGAAGAGTTTTTGAGCTATTCGCAGGCTGAAGGAATGGTTGACCTGTCAAAACTCCCGGATGATGTATCGCAAACTTTGCGAATAATTAAAGTAGGCGACTACGATGTTTGTGCTTGCATTGGCAGTCATGTGCAAAACACTTCGGAAATTGGAAAGTTCGAGATACTTACTCACGACTTTGAGAATGGGCGTTGGCGTGTTCGTTGGCGTGTGGTGTGAGTTTTTTGTTTTCTTCTGAACGAGGCTAACTACATTATTCTAATATTAAATTTTCAATAAAAGGGTGAACTATGAAAATTCTTATTGCCGGAGGTTCAGGTTTTATCGGACGTTACTTGCAGAAAAGATTGCAAGAGACGGGACATTCCACTCGTATCGTTTCGCGTAAACACAAACACGTTGGGTGGCAATTGGGAAGTTTGATTGACGAGTTGGCCGAGACTGATGTGCTGATAAACTTAGCAGGTCATACCATAAATTGTAGGTTTACGGCAATAAACAAAAAGAAAATTCTCGAATCGCGTATTCTGACAACAAGCTTACTCAACGAGGCTATGGCTGCATGCAAAACTCCACCCCGATTGTGGATAAATGCCAGTGCTACTGGCATATATGAGCATACAGCTGAAGAAAAGGTTTTAGATGAATACGCTCCCGATTTCGCAAACGATTTCCTTGGAGAAGTGGTGGAAGCATGGGAAACTGAATTTAGAAGCCATGCTTTTCCTTTCGTTCGGAAAATAGCTTTGCGCACCGCGATGGTTTTGGGGAAGGATGGAGGCGCTTTTCCCCGTTTGAATTTGCTTGCCGGCCTAGGTTTGGGAGGCAAGCAGGGTAGTGGGCTGCAGATGATTAGTTGGATTCATATTGAGGATTATTTTCGGATTATACTTTTCTTAATAGAACAGCAAAGCATTGAGGGTGTTGTGAATGCCGCGACACCAAATCCGGTAGCAAATGCTCACTTAATGCGAAGTTTACGACTAATGAAAGGAGTTTTCTTTGGTATGCCGGCGCCTTCTTTTATCATAAAGATAGCATCCGCTTTTATTGGAGTGGATGCCTCATTGATACTCGATAGTGTCAACGTTCGTTCGAATGTGTTGAAAGTAAATGGTTTTGAATTTAAGTTTCCCGATATTGAGCACGCAATTAACGATTTGATTTGATAATAAATAAAAATGACGACTAATAATAGACACAGTTTTTTCTCTAAAATGAAGCGAGTAATACTTAAAACGATTTTAATACTGTTTGTAGGCAGTATCGTGCTGGTTATTGCGGGTAGGTTTATTCCTGTTTTTTACACACCCTTGATGTTTATTCGCGCAGCGGAACAGATTTCAGATGGAGAAAAACTAAAAATAAAGAAAGATTGGACTTCCATTGATGAAATATCACCGAATATGGTACGGGCTGTTGTGGCGTCGGAAGACAATCTGTTTCTTCAACACAATGGCTTTTCTGTCGAAGACATTAAAAAAGCGCTGGAGCACAATCAAAAAGGGAAGCGCATACGTGGAGGTAGTACCATTAGCCAACAAACAGCCAAGAATGTTTTTCTTTGGCCGCAGCGCTCGTGGCTTCGGAAAGGTTTAGAAGCTTATTTCACGGTGCTTATCGAGTTTTTCTGGAGTAAGGAGCGTATCATGGAGGTTTATCTGAATGTGATAGAAACAGGCGATGGAATCTATGGAGTGCAAGCTGCTGCAAGACATTATTTTGATACTTCGGCCAAATATCTTACTCGCTCACAAGCAGCTTCCATAGCAGTGTGTTTGCCCAACCCACGCAAATATAATCCAGAGAAACCTTCGACTTATATCAGAAAGCGCACCAAACACATCGTGGATGTAATGAAAAAAATTGGACCGGTAGAGTTTTGATATCTTACTACATTAGCGGACTGAAAAGCCGGGCATACGATTCTTTTAGTTTTTGTCGTCTTTTTCTGTTTCTCCAGCTATCCAGATTAAGTTCTTCGCAATGACGAATGTCGTCGATAAAGAGTCGTTTTAACTGGAGGGCAGTGTTCGGGTCGAAAATAAAAGCATTTGCTTCAAAGTTCTGATTAAAACTTCGCTCGTCGATGTTGGACGAACCGACAATGGAAATGGCATCGTCAATAACAATGGCTTTGCTGTGGAGCATGCCATTCGTGTATCGGTAAACTCGCGCGCCAGCTTCCATGATGGCTTCGAGATAGGTGGCTGTGCTCAAATCCGAGAGTCGCGAGTCCGAACGTAGCGGTATCATTAGTCGGACTTCAACACCACTCAAAGCAGCCATTTGTATTACACCCAGGATTAGCTCGTTGGGCATAAAATAAGGCGTATGGATATAGATGTATTTTTTTGCGGCGGAAATCGTTGCTGCAATACCTTGCATGATACCTTCCCAGTCGGTATCGGGGCCGGATGATACCAACTGAATAATATTTTTTTCAAACTTACGAGGTGTAGGGAAGTATTTTGAATCAGTAATTATCTTTTTCTCCACAAAATACCAATCAATCAGAAATAACTTTTGAATGCCGTGTACACCCGAGCCCTCGATACGCACTACCGTGTCGCGCCATTTCCCTAATTTACTGCCAAAAACATAACGATCGGCAATGTTTACTCCTCCGGTAAAGCCTACAATGCCGTCAACAACAATTAGTTTGCGGTGGTTGCGATAGTTTATTTTACTTCTTCGTAGTCGCAAGCGAAGGGGTAGGAATGCTTTGGTGTAAACACCTGCTTCGCGCAGCGAACTCAGGTAGTTGTTGGATAGTTTGTAGCTTCCCAAATAGTCGTATATCATTCGTACACGCACCCCTTCTTTGGCTTTTCGAATCAGCAATTCACGCAATTTATTGGAAATGGTATCGTCCTCAAATATGAAAAACTCAATATGAATGTGGTTTTTAGCATTTGCAATTTCTTCAAAAATTGATTCAAATATGTTTTCACCCTCTGCGAAAACATCAATTTTATTGAATGCGTAGGCATCCGCTTCGCTGTTGTTTTTGAGTAGTTTGATGATTTTTACATAATTTTCATCTATCTGGCTTACGTCCAGCTCTTTGATGTCGATAGAGGCACAGGGGCGCATGGTGATGCGTTGAATACTTTTTCGCGAAATTAATTTGCGCTTACGGTAGTCCTGACCAATGATCATGTAAAAAATCATTCCAAGAAAAGGTAAAAACACCAATACCAACACCCACGAAAGCGTTTTTGTGGGGTTTCGGTTTTCCATCAAAATTACCGAAATAGTGGAGGTAATAATGTATATGTAGAAAACCAAAAAGCTTATGCTTATTATCTCAGGCATGATTGTTTGTCTTTTTTTGTCATTTATAGTTGATTAGTATTTGAAAGGAATAATGTTGCTACTCCATACTGCGGTTATTTATATGCTTATAATGCTTCCATTGATGTCCATCGTAGTTTAGGGCGTATTCCTTTTCGGCATTTACCAGTGTAGGCGCTGTAACTCCTTCGCCTATTTTCAGCGGGCTTACTTCAATGTTGGCTTCATCCCACATGCCGGCACGAATAATGCTCGTCAATAATTTGGCTCCACCCTCTACCAATACCGAGTGAATTTTTAATTCAAAGAGTTTCCGAAAAACCGAGTTTAAATCATAGTAATCGTTTTCCAGCTTAATGTAGTTTAAATTGTCGGTAGAAACCTCCGACTTATCGGTGAAAATATAGCTTAGAGTCTTTCCATCCTTTACATTGAAGTGTGAAGGGATGCGCCCGTTTCTGTCCAGAATGATTCGTATCGGATTGCGCCCCGACCAGAAACGGACTGTAAGCGAAGGATTGTCCATCAACACCGTGTTTGTACTCACCATGATAGCCATATTCTCGGCGCGCATTTTGTGGGTGAGTTGGCTTGTGGTAGCGTTGGATATGGCAAGCGCATGTTCTTTTGCGCTGTTTCTGCAAGTGTCGATAAATCCATCGGCAGTTTGCGCCCATTTTATCGTGATGTAGGGTCTTTTGTTTTCGTGAAAGCAATAGAAACGTTTGTTTAATTGGCGCGCGGCATGTTCCAGCACACCGATTGTAACTTCAATACCTGCTTCTCTCAAAAGTTTAATGCCTCTTCCCGCAACTTTCGGATTGGGGTCGGGGGCGCCAATTACCACATGTTTTATTCTTTTTTCAATAATAAGATTGGCGCATGGTGGTGTTTTACCAAAGTGTGAGCATGGTTCTAAATTCACATAAAGCGTTGATTCGGGTAGCAGATTCTGATTTTTCACCGAAAGTATTGCCATTGGCTCGGCATGAGGCTCACCGTAGCGCCGGTGATATCCTTCGCCAATAATAAGATTGTTGTGCACAATGACCGCTCCAACCATGGGATTTGGGGCGGTGTGGTTTATTGCAAGCCGAGCCAATTGCAGGCATCGTGCCATGTATTTTTCGTCAGAAGTAGTCATATTAAAGCAAAAATACTAATAATTATTTAATTCTTTCGTTTTTGCTATGATTTCGTTTGCTTAAAAGCGTTACTTTTGCATTGCTCGCATGTTTTTTGCTTAAATAAAGTGCGTGTATTTTTCGCTTGAATTTATCTAACAATGAAGTTTGAATATTAAACAAATAATTGCTTTTTACTGTTTAAGCTCCCAAAGTATTATTTATCAACAATTAAAATATCTGTTTTGTAAAAATGAAAAAACTACTATTTCTTTCAATTATCGCACTTAGTGTGATGTCGTGTGCCGAACTGCTACAAATAGCAACTACGGCGGCTTCAAGTTCTTTGCCTGTTACCGAAGCTGAAAACGCGTCGGGTCTGAAATCGTCGCTCAATGTGGGTATTGAGAATGCGGTGAATATCCTTGGTGTTGAAAATGGATTTATGAACGACGCGCTGGTGAAAATACTATTGCCTGCCGAGGCTAAGACTATTTTGGATAATGTGAAACTCATTCCGGGCGGACAAGAACTGGTGAACAAAGCGGTGCTTTCGCTCAATAGAACTGCCGAAGATGCGGTGAAAGAGGCTGTTCCGATATTTAAGAAAGCGATATTGAGCATGAGTTTCAGCGATGCTACCGGGATTCTGTTTGGCGGAAAGAATGCGGCTACCAATTATCTGAAACAAAAAACTTCGGCCGAACTTGTTAGCGCGTTTGCTCCCAAAGTGCGCGAGTCGCTCGGAAAACCGCTTGTAGCTAATATCTCAACCACAAAATCGTGGGAAGCTCTCACTTCAAATTTCAATAAAGTAGCGGCAACACCAGTTGGGGCAGTTGCCGGTCTGAAACCCGTGAAAGTGAATTTGGAGGAGTATGTTACTCAAAAAGCTTTGGACGCGCTATTTATAAAAGTGGCGGATGAAGAGCAGAAAATACGTGAAAACCCGGTGGCGCGTGTCAGCGATATTCTGAAACGTGTTTTTGGTCAGTTGGATAAGAAATAACATTAATCCGATAAAAAAACAATGAAAACTATGCTTAATCAGGATGATTCCGACGCGTTGTGCCAGACACTTAAAACTCGTTTTGAGAAGAATATGCAGCGTCATGCCGCAATAAAATGGGATGATGTGGCGAGGCTACTCAATGAAAATCCCGATAAACTCAACTCACTCTATCTGATGGAACAAACCGGTGGCGAACCCGATGTGGTGATGGAGACCCCCAGCCCCACAATTTGCTTCTTTGATTGTGCACCGGAGTCGCCAATAGGGCGTCGGAGTTTGTGTTATGATGAGCAAGCGCTGGAAACGCGTAAGGACAATAAGCCAAAGGATAGTGCCACGGCACTTGCCGCGGCGATGGGTGTATCAATTCTCACCGAAGCACAATATTACTATTTGCAACAAAATGGAAAGTTCGACCAAAAAACTTCGAGTTGGATACTCACTCCCAATGAAGTGCGACGCAATGGCGGGGCGTTGTTTGGCGATTTGCGCTACGAGCGGGTATTCACCTATCACAATGGCGCTGAATCTTATTACGCCGCCAGAGGTTTCAGGGCGATGTTGGAGCTCTGATTATTAAGAAGATTATTTTTTACAGAATAACAATCGATTTTGAAAAGAAGAAGAAAGAACTATGGATGTTTGATTGCAGCCGCGATATTTACTATCGTGGCTGTGATTTTTGTTTATCGCTATTTCAATGGTGTGGTGGCGCCTGAGCTACCGGGGGTGGATGGCATCGCAATCAATAAAAAGAAATATCCGATAACCGGAATTGACATATCCAACCACACGGGGCGAGTCAACTTCGCGAAAATACCAAAAGATGAAATAGATTTTATTTACATGAAGGCTTCTGAAGGTGTGAGCCTTAAAGATAAGCGTTTTGAAAGGAATTATAAGAAAGCACTCAATGACAGCGAAATACCTTTTGGCTTTTATCATTTCTTTCGATTCAATAAAGACGGCGCCGAGCAAGCCGAGTTTTTCTTAGAAACCATACGCGGTAAAAAGTATCATTTGCCTTTGGTGATAGATGTGGAAGAGTGGGGCAACCCTTTGGGGGTGAAGCGCGCGAAGGTAGTGGAGAATATCGGCAAATTTATTGAACATGTGGAGCGAAACAAATCGGGCAGAATAATGATATATACCAACGAAAGTAGCTACGACCGATATATCAAAGGCAATTTTGATGATTACGATTTATGGATATGCTCGTTCAGGACGACACCGAATGTGAACCGCGAATGGACATTATGGCAACATTCGCACAAGGGGAAATATGAATGGGCAGACGGGTGGGTGGATATCAACACCTTCAACGGCTCGCAGAGGAAATGGCGGAAATACATGAATAATTAAAAACAACACGACGCTTGTAAACGTTGATGATTCTATAAATTGAAAAAAGAGTATTATGTCGAAGAAATTAATGTATATTCATGGATTCTCATCTTCGGGAAATTCTTATGCCAGCAGAACCCTGGCGCGACTACTACCCGGATGGGATATCATATCGCCCGACTTGCCGCTCAATCCTTTCGTGGCGCTTCAGTTGTTGCATGATTTGACCGAGACGCATAGCCCCGATATCGTTGTAGGTACTTCAATGGGTGGCATGTTTGCACAACAGTTGCGAGGATATAATAAAATTTTGGTTAACCCCGCTTTCCAAGTTTCCGAGTTTATGCGGCAACATCAAGGAGAAAATAAATTTCTCTATCCGCGTGTCGATGGACTGAAAACATTCGACGTAACGGAAGCATTGTGCGACATGTATGCTCAATTGGAAAAACACCAGTTTGAAAACATTACGGAGCAGGATATTAAACAGACAAATGCCATGTTTGGCGAAAACGACAGCTTGATTGATTGCTCCGAAACCTATTTCAGACATTACCGTCATGCTATCCGATTTGATGGCGAACATGTTTTGACTCGCCCCGACATTGAAAATGTTCTGATTCCATTGGTAAGGGAAATGCTTGAAAACAAATGATGTAAATTGTTTAGTGTTTAGTGTTTAGTGTTTAGTGTTTAGTGTTTAGCGTTTAGTGTTTAATGTTTAGCGTTTAATGTTTAATGTTTAATGTTTAATGTTTAATGTTTAGTGTTTAGCGTTTAATTGTTAGGGTTCCCTCACCTGTTTTGTGATGAACTGGCAGGACTACATGGAGTTACCGCGTCAATTCGCAGTGCATGTAGAACACTGAATGGATAATTGATTGTGCCACTCGTCGCTCGACGGGTAGTTCTGGCATCGTGTATTGTTGGAATGTGAAACGGATTTCCCAAATTTTATCCATCTAAATTTGCAAACTACCAACTGTAGATTCAGAATCATGTCCATTAAATCATCGGACTGCAACGTGCAGTTTGTGAATTTAACGGAGAAAATTGGTTGACTGCAACGTG
>CAZMQV010000078.1:0-13390 GCA_964568675.1 uncultured Paludibacter sp. | reverse complement strand
CAGTTTGTGAATTTAACGGAGAAAATTGGCAGTCTGCAATGTGCAGTTTTCAAATCAAACGGTGTTGAATACCCCGCTGACGCGGTTTTGTAAACCGTGTCTTGCTTGGTAAAGCAAAAAATTGCTTTGATGAGCAAGGCACAAGTTACAAACTTGCGCCAGTGGGAAAGTCCAAAGTCTTTTACTAAATATCATCGCTAAACGCTAAACACTAAACGCTAAACAAATAATCATGCAATGAACATGCAGTTGACGGGCGCGAGGAGCAGGGCGGAAAACTCTTGTGTTTAATCAAAAATTGTCCATTACAAATTGCCTGCAATAGTCTTTGATTTGTAGTCTGACTTGTCTGAACTGTTCCATGATTTCGTCGTCTGTGCCTGTCGCCTTTGCCGGGTCGGGAAAGTTATGATGCAATATCTTTGCTTTTGAAGGGAAGTAGGGGCACCGTTCTTTTGCATTGTCGCAAACAGTGATTACAAAATCAAAATCGACATTTCGGTACTCGTCAATATTGTTTGAAGTGTGATTTGAAATGTCAATGCCGTCTTCATTCATCGTGGCAATGGCTCTTGGATTTACGCCGTGAGTTTCCAAACCCGCGCTGTAAACGTCCGCATTGTCTCCCGCGTAATATCGCAAATAGCCTTCAGCAATCTGACTTCTGCAACTGTTTCCGGTGCAAAGCACTAAAATATTCTTTTTCATCACTTAGCAACAAGCCGTATTAGGATTACAGCAAGCTGTCGGTTTCTCGGCATATACCGTAATGCTTCTGATAACTGTTTCGTTTGCTTTGTATTGGGCTATTTCTTCTTCATTCAAATAGTTTCTCAGAATGTCGTCGGGAACAATAATCGGTTTGTCTTTCTGAATCAACATGTTGGTGAATCCTGCTTTGCCTACGTAACCCAAATATTCGTACTTGTCAATGGCGCTGGCTACACATCCGGCATACATTTCGGCAGCAGTTTTTATTTTTTCGGGCAAATTGCCTGTCAGTACAATATCGGAAATGCTGAAATGTCCACCCGGCTTTAATACTCGAAACATTTCGGCAAAGACAGCTTTTTTGTTTGGCACCAGGTTGAGTACGCAGTTGCTTACTATCACATTTGCCACATTAGCCGTTACAGGCATTCTCTCAATATCACCAAGTCTGAACTCCACATTGTTGTATCCTAATTTTTCGGTATTTGCGCGGGCTTTTTCAATCATCGCTTCTGTAAAGTCAATGCCGATAACCTTACCGGTTTCGCCGGTTTCGGCTCTCGCTACAAAGCAATCGTTGCCGGCTCCGCTACCCAAATCAATTACGGTATCACCTTTTTTAATTTTGGCAAATTGCGTAGGCAAACCACATCCCAATCCCAAATCCGCATCGGGGTTATATCCTTCCAACTCGTGATATGCTTCACTCATTATGTTATAGACTTCGGTGCTACATCCGCCTGCGCCACAGCACGATGAAGCGTTTGTTTCTTTGTCTTGCAAGGCGATTTCACTGTATTTCTGCCTTACCATATCTTTGATTTCTTGTTCTGTTTGCATTGATCGCTTTTTTTTATTTTTGGTTTGTTCGTCAACAACAATTTTGTTTGGTTTCGGAGGTAACTATTTTATCGAAATAGTTTCTCATGAATCCGAAAGTCGAAGGGTCGATACAATAACATATCGCGTTGCCTTCAATGTTTCCTTTTATCAGTCCGGCGTTTTTCAGCTCTCTCAAGTGTTGCGAAACTGTAGGTTGTGCCAATGGCAATTCGTTCACAATGTCGCCACATATACAAGCATTCACCTTTAGCAGATGCTCTATAATGGCAATTCTTGCCGGATGACCCAAAGCCTTTGCAATGGTAGCGATTTGATTTTGTAGCTCGGTGAAGTGTTCGGTTTTTGTTATTCCCATTGTTTTCAATAATTTTATATTGCAATATTACGATAAAGAATTTAATCCTGCAACAAATTTATAAAAATGAGTAAAGTTTTTTCCCTGACAGAGTATGTAATTGGGGGTGAAAGCTGGTGTATAGGATGTTGTTTGATTGCAATATTTGGTGATTGCAAAAGATTATCTTGTCTTAATAGTATGCGCGACGGAAAGAATTTTATGTGGCGTATCTCTGGCATGAAAAAGTGAGTGTAGTGAATACGAACTAAACTCATGCCGGTGAGTAGCGAGTATTTCGCTACCCACCGGCAGTTTGCGCCTCAACGGGGAGGTGTGTCGGTAGCATTAAAGTGTGTGTGTCTGCGTGGTGAAGTCGTCTTTCTCCGGCTCTATCGACTCGAAGAAAACGGTAAGTGTGGCGATGTTCAATTCGTTGTCGGTTTCGAATTTAATCGCGTTGAATTTTGCATAATAATGAAGGATGTTTGCACCCGAAGCCATTATATTGTTTTTCAGGTCTTCATAGCTTACATCCTTTTTCATTATACCAAAATAGGTTTTCATGGGCGTTGTCATATCGTTTGAATGAGTCCGTTGCCAATATCTCTGTATTTTAATCCTTCAATTTTTTGTGCGTTGGATTCGAGCATTTCCCATATATCTTTGGCTGTTTTCTGTGGAAATTGCTCCATATACAATGCGGCAAGTCCGCTTACATGAGGTGTGGCCATGCTTGTGCCATTCATTGCTCGATACACTTCGTTGCTTTTCGAATTTTTAATGTAAGCGCTAACAATGTCCACACCCGGCGCACAAACGTTGATGTTGCCTCCTGATGCGGAGTTGATTCCACCATTGGAGAATCTGGCTATGTTCATTTGGGAGTCGATAGCTGCCACGGCCATGATTGAGATTGCGTTGGCAGGCGCGGAAACCGGTTCGGGCATGGAGGGTCTGTTGCTATCGTTGCCGGCAGCCGCAATAATCAGACAATTGTTTTCCAACGCTTTCTTGCCTACAGCCTCGAAGAGGGGCGATGGCTTTTCGTTTAACTTCACAGGTGAAGCCAGCGACATGGATATGACTCTGAACCCCTTGGTTATTGCCCAGTCGATGGCGTCAATCACACTGCTTGTGGTGCCTCGTCCATTGTTGGCGAGTACTTTGCCTATTTTGATGTTGGCTTCTTTAGCAATGCCATATCTTTTGCCGTTATCGTTTCTGATATTGCCTGCCGCTATTCCGGTGCAGTGGGTGCCATGTCCATTCACATCATTATCCCAGGCCTCATTAGCAATAAATGATTTTCCTTCAATGCTTCGCAACACAAAGTCGGGGTGTGATGTATCGAATCCGGTGTCTAAAACACAGATATCGACACCTTTGCCTGAGTAAATTGTTTTGTCCAACCCCATAGCTTTCAATCCCCACTCCATGTCGCCGAAATTTTGCTTGGGTAGCGGTTTGTTTTTGATATACTTTTCTATTTCTTCAATTTTCGACTGGAACTGAGCTGCCAATACTTTGAGTTCTTGAATCATTTCCAATTCTCCGGTAGGGAAAAATTCTCTTTCTTTTTCAAAATAGATGATTGGATTGTTTTCGTTGGCAACCGCGGCTGTCAGTTGTAGTTCGTCCAGATTGTCAGCTACTAATATGTTTAAATTTTTGTACAACACGCCATTCGCCTCATTGATGATGTCGAATGAGCGATTAGCCGACGAAAGTTCTACAGAGGAGGTGATGCTGAGTTCCAGCTCTTTTTCCACTTTCTTCAGGCTTTTAGTTTGTTGGTTGTTGAGCAAAATGATGTATCTTTCTTTTTCCATTTTTCAGAAGTTGTTTTTTTTTGACATTACATAGCAAGTTTAATTCGTTTTTTTTCAGCGTCCGATTGCGGTTTGATGTGCTTTCGGAGGGAGATGTGGTTGAGAAGAGTGCAAATGTATTCATCGGCGTTAGGCTTATGCGATTTTCGAAAGTATTTTTTCCAGTAAGAGATAGATGTCTTCGTCGGCGAGATGAAGTCGCAGTTTTTTGTTAATTCCGGCGATGCTTGTGTTTTTACTTATTAGTTGCACCCAATATAGCTCAATTGTTGCGATGGAGTTAAATTCCGCGATTTTAACGTCGTCCAGAATGCCGTTCTGATAAAGAGTTATAATCAGATTTGATAAGATTTCTTCGCCATCATCCAATTTTTTTCTCTCTTTTTGATAGATTTCCTGGAGTATTCGGTGTATGTTTTCCAGAGCATGATAGCTCAAACCCGAAAGTAGCTCTCTTTTGCCGGAATTGATTTTCACAAGGTTCACCGGGTCAAATCCTTTCTTCGTGGCGGACAACATATTCATTGTTTTAAGAATTTCTGATTCTTTGGCGTTGTCGCCTTTCTGCTTGAAATAGTCGAGTAGCGCAATACAGAAATGCTCCAGGCATGTATCGAACTCAAATGATTTTGAGTAATACATCTCCTGAACCCGGTTAAATTCAACGAATAGTTCATCAATTTTCTGAATGGAATAATGGATTAAGGTTTGCATTACTCAAAAATTATTTGTTCAACATCATTTCCGCGTTCGTCTTTCAGATAGATTATTCGGATACCTTCTTCCTCCATCTCCACGTGCAGGTTGATAAATAGTTTCTCCTTGTCTTTGTCTTCAGCGGTGGTTGTTTTCGGATCGATGTAAATGGAGTTGAGTTTAACGCCTGATATTCTGTAATTGCTCAGAAGCGATTGAGAAAAGATATTTTTCAATTCGTCGTTTTCTTCTTTTGTTGCCGTGTCCGATGGTCGGAATATGTTGAGGTTGAGATTAGATATTTTCGAAGTCAGGTCTATTTTTCGTAGTTCAGTTAATGGCTCTTTCCCGAATTTCTGATCTTTTTTCTCTAATGTTTTGAAAATAGATTGGAAATTTTCGTTTTTGAGTTGCTCGCTTGTGATTGGAGCAATCTTCATATTTTTCAGCGTGTTCACTTCGTTGATTTTTTCATTTACTTCAATTAAGAATTTTGATTGATCAATCTTGAAGTTGTACTTCGCCTCCTGGTCAATATCCGTAATTTTTATGGGGATGTCAAGTTTTATGTTGGGCATGGAATATCTGGGTACTTTAAAGTACTTCAGATATTCATGCTTCGCATATTCTTTGGCGACCAGAATGGCTGCTTCATCGGCTTTTTTACGAGCCTGAATTATCTCTTGGTTGAGATAATTCAGGTAATCGGATAGTTTAATCATGGTGAGGTTGTTTTGTTGACTTATTGTCCCAGCAGACCTAAAACCTTTTCAAGTCCGGCCGGCATTTCATCGTTTGTGGCTTTTACTTTCACGCCCAGGGAGTATTCTTTTTCAATTTTAACTCCGGTGCTCGACGATCTTTTGTACGATACATCTACTTTGAATTTCACAGGTCCGAAACCTCCCGAGGCACCCTTGTTAATTCCAAATTCACTGCTCACATTTTTGGTGTACGTGGAGTTTAGTTTTACATTGAAATCCACTTCGCACGATTCGATGCGAAAGGACGGAATGTTCAAAAGCGCGATGAACGGTACTGTTATTTCCTTGTCTTCCTGGATAATTGCCGGTTCGGAGCCTCCCTCGGTGTATTTCGGGTTGGGGGAGCTTTTTTTGTATTTGAACTCCGCCATTCTGAGTTTTCGGGAACTACCTTCGCCCTCGAAACCCACTTCGTTGATAAAGCTGACGGTGGATATCGAAGCGTTTGATTGTGCCTTGACGCAAGCATCTAAAGGACCTCCAATGATGGTGGCAAAGTCAATGCTTCCTAATTCGGCTGCAAAGTCGGCATCAGAAGCGCCCGCCAATCTGAATAGCTCGATTTCGGCATTGCTTTTACCCAAAATTATTTTCAATGTGTCGATAGCTGCCGATGTCAATGCTTTTTCCCATTTGGGGTCGTAGTTTTTCTTGAAGTTTTCCAAAATCCCAATGATGTCGTCTTTCGTTAGTTTCTCAAGTTCGGATATTTCTATTCCCGAAATCAATTGGTAAACATCCGAAGTGAGCAAATTCTCAAGTCCCGACAAGAATTGAATGAGTTCCGCTTTTGTTTTCTTTGAGAAATCTTTTTGTAAAGCATTCTGAAGTGTTTCCATAATTCTTTTTTACTTTTTAGTTAATGATGATTTGGTATTGAACTATTTTGTGCATGATATAAGAGGTTCGCCACAGTGGAGCTTATTGTCTAAACTCCACTTTGGATTCATGTATCAATCCTTTTTGATGATTAGTGCTTTATTATTCGAAATAGGTCATGATGTAATCCTTGCGGTTTGGTCGTTTGTTGTTTCTCCCGATAAAGCAGATTCTGCTATGTCGTTCTACTTCGCGAAGCATGGAAAGCGCATCATTCATGTCGTGTGCTATCAGCATCCAGTGGTTTCCATCTTGTATCCGCCAACCATCGGCGTTGAGGTCGGTGGCCACTACATTTGCATAATTGTAGGGTATCGCGTCGGTCTTTGTGAGCGACTCGTAGGGTAACCCGCTATTGCCAGCCCAGTATTCGAGAATGTAGTCGCGCCGGTTTGTTCTTGGATTGTCGCGCCCAACGAAGCATTGTTTGTTGTGTCGTCGAGCAACGCGCAAACCATTTCTTGCGTCTTCGGCATTGTCAAAGAGTTTCATCCGCATTCGTCCGTCAGTGAGTAGCCAACCCATTGCTCCTTGGTTTACAATAGTAAGCAAATTAGGGTTGTACGGGATTTCGTCAACGGTAAATACATCATATACGTCTTGCGGAACATACATTCTGTCGTCGATGGAACATTGTCCGTAGGCGATGAGGAATGTGCCATCGGGGTGTGTGGTGGTACCACCCCAGCTGTTGCGACATATCCAGGCTTTTTGATTGTCGTCATATCCAATTACCGATACGGCATGTCCTCCCGCATAATTTCCTGATACGTGGCTGTAAACTCCCGTGCCTCTGTCGAAGTATGCAAAAAAATCATCAAAAACAGCGAAGTCTGCTACGAGTGGTCCATCTTGAACCAGCCATTTCTTTAATTGGTTGACGTTGGATGAGGAGTCGTAACCTTTTATTTTTATGGTTTGAATGGTTCCATTGGGGATTTGTGCTACTTGATTTACTGCCCGATAAGGATAATTTGCTTCGAAACAGATGCCTTCTTCCATGCTTTGATCCAATGCTTTGTTTATCCACCAGCCATAGCGCGGATCGCCGGAATTACATTGCCTGTCGGCAACAAAAAACAGGCTCGATTCGGATAAGTCAATGCTGTTAGCCGGCTGTCCGGTTTCAATTCTGTAATGGGCTTCGATGGCCGAAACGGTTGCGAAAGCTACACAGGAGCCACATCCTCCTTGGTTTCTCACCGGGCTGATGTAGTTTTTTCCATTTACATTTTGCCAGTTCCATGTTTTTGGTAATAGTACCGGGATGCGTTTTATCAAGCGTGAAGTACCCGGTTCAGCAAGAATTACGTCGTTGCCGTCGAGCCGTATTCTTGCCATTCGGGCTGTCAGTGCGTTTGCCGGGGCTTTCAGAAAACCAAGCGAAAACTTAGTTTTGAGTTCTTCAAGTGTGGTGTTGTCGGCAAGTTGATCCGTAATCGACCATTTGGCGCCACTGTCAACAAGCGCCTTTCTGAGAATCTTTAAATTTTCCATGATAAAAATAAGTTAAGATTTGATTGATTTGTTATTAAATGCGCATAATTTCTTGTAAACGTTTGATTGAGTATGTTTTGAAATGACACTACAATTACCTCACTCTTTCCCGGTACCTAAACAATAAGGGCATGTGCGTTCTTCACTAATTTTCTTGTTTCCCCAGCAGTTTGTACAAATATTATCGCCTACCGCGCCGGTACCACCGCAAATAGGACAGTTTATAGTTACAGTTACTGTTTTATTGCCTTTGCATAAATGGCAAGTTTGTTTCTCGGTGTTTGACATAATTTTCTTGAATTTAAAGGTTATTGTATTCGAAAAGAACATTATGGTTAGATGCAATAGATGAATATCCGCGATTACATTGAAATATACTTCGTTTCAGTTAATTATGTAAAAGATGAAAAAGATGAAAAAGATGAAATTGGCTTTAGATATTTTGATGTTTAGGCTTATGTTTTTGTATAATATGCCTGTTGGTGTGAAAGAAAATCAACTCGAAGGCAAAACTAAAGTATTGCCGAAAAGAATGTTAGGATTTTTGTGATTTAATTTAGGATAATATCGTCATTAACATTCCGGTAGATTTGGACTATTCCGATAATATTAGGGAGTAAATGTCTGTGTGTCAGTGTGCTTGTGGTGCAAATGACATTAGGAGAATAACGTTTCTAAAAAAACTTAAGAGTGAATGAATTTAGTGGGGCATTCTTCGGTATTGCGAAGGGGTAACGTTGGTGTGTTTCTTGAAAATTCTCGAAAAATATGCTACATCAATGAATCCACATTCTTCGGCTATTATTCCAATTGGCTTGTTGTCTGCTGCAAGTTTCTTTTTTGCATTGTCTATTCGAAGTTTCAAGATGTATGACAATGTGGTATATCCGGCAACGGCTGACAGCTTTCGGTTGAGTTGGGATATACTTAGGTTTAGCTTGTTCGCCAAGTCTATTGGCGAAAAGTCGGGATTTCTCATTTCGGAATATATTATGTCCGTTATTTTTTGCAAGAAATCAATATTCATATCTTCTTGAAATGATTTGTCCTTTTTAAGTATTGAGCGTAAGTATTTATCTTTCAGCAATCGTCGGTTTTCGATTAATGCTTCAATTTGCACACGTAGTTCTTCCGTTCGAAAAGGTTTTCGAATATAGGCGTCGGCACCACATTTTAGTCCTTTTAGTTGATCGTCCAATGTGCTTTTTGCCGTGATTATGATGATGGGGATGTGGTTCAGAAGTTCCGAAGCGCGCACCTCGCTACATAATTCAAATCCATCTTTGTAAGGCATCATAATGTCCGAAACAATAATGTCGGGAACTATCTCGTGTGCCAATTCAAGCCCCTCAATGCCATTGTGAGCAAGTATGGTTTGATAGGAATCTGAAAGTATCGAGCTAATATACAAGCCCACATCATCATTGTCTTCTACGAGCAGAATTGTTGGCCGAACATCGAATGTTGATGCGGGTTCTTCTGTTCCGTTATTTTCAGGATGTTGGTTGTAGTCTGCTGATTCATTTCCCGGTTGAAGTTTAGTTGTTTGGCACTCATTGACTTGCCATCTGTTTTGAATAATAATGCCTGCTTGACGCAGCGGTAGGTTTATCGTAAACACAGTGCCATTCTTTTCGTTGTGTTCAGCCTTTATTTTTCCATGCATACTTTCCACCAGTTGCTGCGTGAAGTTTAGTCCGATGCCACTCCCGGCGTTATTGTTTGTTTGTCTCCCCTGATAGAAAAGTTCAAAAACATGTTCGAGATCCTCGGAAGCAATGCCGCTCCCGTAGTCGGTTACTTTCAGCTCTATTTCGTTATTCGAAGTTGTAGCAACCGAAACATGAATAATGCCGCCTTCAAAACTGAATTTAATAGCATTTGACAATAGATTCTGGATGATATTGTCCATGTAGTCAGGCACAAAATCCATATCTAAGTTTTCCATGTTTGTTATTAAAGAGATTTTCAGATTTTTTGTTTCGGAATAGAGTTGAAAAGCGTCAATCTGCACCTTCAGATAGGCTATGATATTCCCGTTTACCCAGTTTGGGGTGTCAATGCCGGCATTGATTTTTGCCGATTTCAATAATTGGTTTACGAGCGATAGCAAGTGATTGCCCTGCCTGTCGATAGCTTTCAGATAAATCACTGTTTCTTTAGAGGTGATTTGTTGCTGATTTTGCATCTGTTCGCTCAATCCCAGAATCACGGTGAGTGGCGTGCGAAATTCGTGGGTGATTTTGGCATAAAAATCATTTCGAATCCGGTTGAGATTACGAAGCATTCGGTTGCTTCTGGTTCGCTGCTTGTAGGCATAAAAAAGCACGGCTATCCACAATACAAGCAAGATGACGATGATGAAAGATGCGATAATGATTATTCTGTTTTCCCTCGATTTCAACAAATTGCGGTTGCTGAGCTGTGTGATGAAGTGTCGGTTTTTGTCGCGCTCATAGTTGAGGCGCATTTCTATCACTTTATTAAGTTTCTGAATGCTTTGAATACTATCGTGATATGCTTTGCTAATTTTAAAATTTGTGAGGGCTTCCGCATAATTATTTTGTTTGAGATAGTATTGATGTAATAAATCATATATTTCGGATAAATGCTGTGGTGAGTGTATTTCTGAAGCTACTTCTTTTGCCAAATCAATGTGTCGTTTCGAATTCTGAAGGTCGTTTTTCAATAAATGAATCCGTGCTAACGCGATAATGGTTTCGAGTTTATGCCATTTGTCGGCTATTTCATTTAGCATGGTATAAGCTTGTTGGTATTCAATTTGCGCTTGCAGGTAATCCTCCTTTCGCTCAAAGATATGCCCAAAGTTAATGTGGCTCAACCCGATGCCCATGGGTGAATTTGCTAATAAATTCTGCTCATACGAGAGTTGATAATAATAATATGCGGAGTCGAGCAATGCTTGTTTCTCAAAAATCGCTCCGAGGTTAGCATAGTTTATGGCTTGCCCAAGGGTGCTTTTAAGTTTTTTCTCTTCTACCAATGCTTCTCTGAAATACATCGTAGCCTTTTCGTAGTCTTCAATGCTAAGATACACATTTCCAATGCCATTCATTGCCATTACTTTGCTTTTTCTTCCTTCCTTGCTATCTTTTCCTGAGAATGATTCAGCGGATTGCAATGCCAGAAAATGATATTCCGAGGCTTCGGACATGTCGCCTATTCGTCTGAAATTCGTGCCCAAGTTGTTCAGAGCTAATGTGATTTCAATGGTGTCTTTAAGTTTGCTCGCCAATCGGAGTCCCTGTTGATGATAAAAGATTGCTTCCTGGAATTTTGACGCGTTTCGCATCCGTTCGCCTAACTCTTTGTAAGCTTGCATCCGTGTGTAGTCGTCTTCCGCTTTATCATCCAAAAGCCGAAGCAAGGAATCGGTTGAGAATTTTACTATTTTACTTTTTAATATCGAATCCTCCTTGATAACCTTCTGACGCAAGTGTTGATTATCTGAATGAGAACAAGAAATCAAAAGTAGAATTGCAAGAGTGCAGATGCCGATTTTAGCATAAACAGCTTGTTTGCACGGTAGCAAGCTTAATTTCTCTTCCAATTGAATACTTCTGCTGTCCATTTTTTTTATAAAAAAGGTTTTTCCAAATGTAGTGATTAATAATTTAAAATTAAGTTGTTCTGATGAGAATTAATTAGTTAAAGTCTTGTGATGGTGAATATTGGTTAAGGTAGTTGAAAAGCGGGCATGAAATTTTTAATTGTAAAAATCCCTATCTACTCATTCGCTTTCCCTCAAACGAGGACGATTTTTATATTGGAGAATTTGTATAAGCTTTATTCGGACTTGACCCGTACTACCACCTTAAAAAAAGTCGAAGTAAATAATGACAGACAATTCAATGCCTGCATTTTGGAAACTAATGCAGTGCTTCTTATTGAGAAATAAATAAAATATAGCGTAGTTGGGATATTCGGAATAGCTTAGGCGTAGAAAATTTTCCAATTTGCCCACTTTTGTCAGTGTCATTGCCAAGTTCAATCATTTACTCATTCAAACATTTGTCGTTGTAAAGAATCCTGAAAACATATCACTCCAACTCGAAAAGCCTTTTCGGGAGGGACCCACCGGAAGCTTTACTTCGCAGGCTTCTTTCCGTTGCCTGCTGAAAACGGAAGGGTGTAGGAAGTTGTGTCCGCACGCGAACAATTCACTGAAGAACCGCTCTTTTCTTTGATGCCCAGCCCCGAAAAACAAAAAGCAGTCCGAAAACTGCTCCTTATCCTTTGTCTCGTTATTACGATACCCCCATAATGTTCCGGTTCTCCCGATAAAATCGGGACAGGCTGTTCAATATCAGTTTATTTCATTCCGTGTCAGATTTCAATTGTATTCAATGATTTTCAATTCATTGCTTGCCTTGCAGGCACGGCGAAACCTTAGGTGTTGTAAGCAGGTTACCCATAATTAAACCATTGCTTTTATTGTTATAGTTTCTTGTTACAATGTTAATCTACTTGCTAAATTGAGTTCATCTGCAACCACTAATTATGTTATAAATGGGCGGTGTATTAGCCACACCGCCCCTAATTATATTCTAAGATTTTATTAGCTTCTTTATATTTAGTAAGGACACGACCATTATAAGAATATTAGAAAGCCCTAGTGTCAGGAATAAGTAAATTTCAATTTTTCCGAATAACAATAAAATAATTAATAAAACTTCAAGCATTATTGCGAGTGTCAATAAAAAAATATAAAATGATTTAAGTTGTTTTCTTTGATGTTTCATTTTTTTTGATTTTTAATTATTCTATGCAAGAGAGCCTATACAAGCAACCAAACCTCCATAGGCAAGCACCTTCCCTGCAATTGCCAATGGGCACCCAACTCCTGTCGCACAAGCTGCCAACCCAAGTGTGGCTACAAAATTACTTGCAACAGCTAAGCCGCATCCTGCATAAGCCCATCCTTTTCCTCTAAATTGTGAAGTATTTGAATACGCATTATTTGTATTTGTCGATTCATTAGAATATACTTCATTAAGAATTTTTTGCACCTCTAAAAGTAATTCATAATTGCCATCCGCTTTTATCTTTTCAATATCCCTTAAAGTCTGCTCGTCAGAGATATACACTTCATTTAATCCACCTATTAAATTGTTATTAAACGCATCAATCTCTGTTGTCTTATAATTGAGATTTAGCCCTGTTTTGCTATTTATGAGATTTAAATTTTCAACATATTGTTCTTGTATGTTTTGATTAACAGATGATGGTGCTTTTGATGCTTTGATTTATTTTTGTTTTCATTAAAATGGATAATAGCATCCTTGAAACCTTTGATGACTTGTTCACGATCTAATTGTGCTTGAAACGCTTCATTTCCTAAGTCGGTGCTTTTGTCGACAGAAGAATTACAGCTTACAAACAAAAACACTGTTAGAGTAAGTAAAGTTACGATAGAAATACCTATTTCCATTTTTTAGTTTTGCCTACTTCGATTTAAAGTCTCTTCGACACATTCCGACCATTGTTCTCAAATTAATTTAAAATAAGATTGATTTAGTTGTTTCGGTTCGATAAAGTCGTTGCTTTTCAATCTATTGAGTTTATAACTTGCTTACAACATTTTATTTACGCAACAAATATACAAAATTCTTACATACAAACACATAACATTCGTAAACCAATTTGTGAGAAAAGTGGAATTCCATAATGTGCTCCTGATAGACAGATGAATAAGCACGAAAAAAAAGATTGAAATATTTTGCATTTACGAATGTTTTGTTGTCTTTGCCACTCACACCTTGCGAAAGGAAATTCTCGTATCCGGCTGAAATCGACTGATCTTAGCAACTACT
>CAZMQV010000077.1:0-13545 GCA_964568675.1 uncultured Paludibacter sp. | reverse complement strand
TTGAACCAGTGCCCCCCTGTCCCGAACTGTCGGGAGAGTCAGGTGCTACTAACCAACTGAGCTATAGGCCCGTATTATAAAAATTACATCAACATTCAAAAGAACCGGGCTTGAACCAGTGCCCCCCCTGTCCCGAACTGTCGGGAGAGTCAGGTGCTACTAACCAACTGAGCTATAGGCCTCATTGTGAAAAACTCATTATTATACAAGTTTTTTATTTACTGCTTTCAGCTGTGTGCAAGAACCAAGTGCATTGTATGTAGTAAAAAATACTTACCTTTGTAATGCGAATGCAAAAGTAAGCTATTTTTGTAACATAGCAAAATTATTATTCCAAAAATTCCAAAAAATGAAAATTCCAAATAATATTAGTTGCTTAATTTTTGACTTAGGCGGGGTAATTGTAAATCTTGATTGGGACCGCTGTGTTGAAAATTTTAGAAAGATTGGTGCTCACGAAATGGAAAATCTGTTAAGCACTACACTTCAAAAAGGTTTTATACTCGACTATGAACGGGGCATGATAAGTACCGATGAGTTTCGTGCGAGCATTCGACAAATGTCAAAACAACATATCAGTAATGAGGCGATTGATAATGCATGGACATCGTTATTGGTTGATGTTCCGGAGGAAAAGCTTCAACTTTTACTTGATTTGAAGAAGAAATTTAAAATTTTCATGTTGAGCAATACCAATGAAATGTCTTTTAGTTATTGTGTTGAGAATTATTTTTCTCAAAATGGTACACAGTTAAATGATTATTTTGATAAATGTTATTTGTCTTATGAAATGAAGTTAAACAAACCTGAAGTGGCTATATATCAGGCAATACTTGATGATAATGATGTGAAACCTGAGGAATGTCTCTTTTTTGACGATAGTCGGCACAATCTTGACGTTGCAAAGTGTATGGGAATACACACAATGTATGTGAAGCCGTATTCGGAGATTCAACTGGAAATATAATTCTATTGACATGATTGTATATAAAAATAATGATTCGGTGGCGTGGAATGCATGTGTGGCAACAGTGGGTTTCTTCGATGGAGTACACGGCGGTCATCGATTCTTAATCAATGAAGTGCTGGAAGAAGCACGCTCGAAACAATTGCCCGCAGTTGTAGTTACTTTTAACGAACATCCCCGAAAGGTGCTCAGAAGCGATTTTCAGCCATATTTACTCACTACGCTCGAAGAAAAAATCGATCTGTTGATTTCGACAGGTATTGATGCGTGTGTAGTTCTCGACTTTACGCCTGAACTTTCTATGTTGTCGGCACATGAATTTATAAAGCGAGTATTGCACAAGCAGTTAAAGGTGAAAACACTTTTTGTTGGATACGATCACCGGTTTGGACACGATAGAACAGATGGTTTCGAACAGTATCAGATTTTTGGCGAAGAGCTGGGCATAGAAGTAAAGCAAGCCGAGCAATATCACCTGCCTTCCGATGAACACTTTAGTAGTACGCAAATCCGTAATGCTCTGAAAATTGGCGATATGGCGCTTGCAAATACGCTACTTACCTATCCCTACACTTTTATTGGGGTGGTAATCGGTGGTTACAAAAGAGGGCGAAGAATCGGTTTCCCTACTGCCAATATCTGGTTCGACAGCAAAGAGAAGATTATTCCCGCGGTAGGAGTGTATGCGGTACGAGTTTATATTAAGAAAAATACTTATAAAGGGATGATGAATGTCGGGTTTCGGCCAACATTTTCGGCAGAAAACGAGCTAAGTATGGAAGTGCACATTATCGATTTTGACGCGGATATTTACGACCAAAAAATTAAAATTGAATGTTTGTTCCGCCTTAGGGACGAAAAGAAGTTTGCCGGAATAGATGATTTAATTGCGCAATTACAAAAAGATAGAACAATGGCCATTAATTTACTGTAATTGGGTTTGTTAGTAAGAAAATATTGCATATATTTGCCTGAAAAATTACAAAATAACTATATTTCAAAAATTCCCAAAATGAAAAAACTATTTTTTATCATGATGATTGGAACCGTTTTAGCTGCATGTGCCGGCAAAACTGACAATTCGGAAAATCCATTTTTCCAAACTTATGAGAACGAGTATGAAGCACCGCCTTTTGATAAAATCAAAAGTGAACATTTTATGCCTGCTTTTGAAGAAGGCATCAAGCAACATCAAGCTGAAATCGACTCCATTGCCAATAATAAAGCAGAGCCTACCTTTGCCAATACCATTGAAGCGATGGAATTTAGTGGCGAGCTACTCAATAAAGTAAATGATGTGTTTTCTAATTTACAATCGGCCGATACTAACGACGAATTGAATAAGATAGCGCAAGAGGTTACGCCCAAACTGACAGAGCATAACGACAATATTTATCTGAACGACAAACTGTATCAGCGTGTAAAAACAATTAACGACAGTAAAGCGAAGTTGGGGTTAACGCCGGAGCAGGATAGGGTGCTTGATAAGATTTTCAAACGCTTTGTGCGTAGTGGCGCGGCGCTCAATGACACGCAAAAACAAGAATTGCGCTTAATAAATAAAGAATTAAGCTCACTCGAATTGACATTTGGACAAAACATCCTGGCTGAAACTAATGCGTATCAGAAATTCGTAACCAAACAAGATGATTTGAAAGGCTTGCCCGAAGGACTTGTGCAGGCGGCAGCCGAAGCCGCGAAAGATGCGGGGAAAGATGGTCAGTGGCTTTTTACGACTCAGAAGTCAAGTTTTATCCCGGTTTTGCAGTATGCCGAAAATCGTGAGCTTCGCAAGGAACTCCTTACTGCTTATGCCAACCGCTGTAGCAATGGAAATGCTTACGATAATAAAGAGAATATCAATAAGATAATGAAGCTTCGTGTAAAAAAAGCACACTTGCTTGGTTTTGAAAGCCCTGCGGCATTCATTCTTGACAACACGATGGCTAAAACACCCGAAGCGGTCTATAGCTTTCTTGAAAAAGTATGGACACCGGCTGTAGCTAAGGCGAAAGTAGAAGCCTCTGAACTCCAAAAATTAATGGATGCTGAAGGAAAAGGCGAAAAACTGGAAGCATGGGACTGGTGGTACTATACCGAGAAACTTCGCAAAGCTAAGTTTGACCTGGATGAGGAAGAACTGAAACCATATTTCAAGCTTGAGAATGTGCGTCAGGGTGTTTTTGACTTGACAGGAAAACTTTTTGGACTGAAATATGAGAAACTGGAAGGAATGCCTGTTTATAACAAAGAAGTGGAAGTTTTCAAAGTAACCGACGCGGATAGTAAGTTGATTGGGATTCTATATACCGACTATTTCCCGCGCGGAGGAAAAAATGTTGGAGCGTGGATGAGCAATTACAAAAATCAATATATCAAAGATGGCGTAAATCATCGCCCGATTATTGTAAATGTGGGGAACTTTACCCGACCAACTTCAGATAAGCCATCGTTGTTGACGATGGATGAAGTAGAAACACTCTTTCATGAATTTGGACATGCTTTACACGGACTTCTTGCAAATTCAACCTATCCATCACTGTCCGGCACCAGCGTTGCTCGCGATTTCGTTGAATTGCCATCGCAAATCATGGAAAATTGGTGTTTCGAGCCGGATGTGCTGAAAACTTATGCCCGTCATTATAAAACCAATGAAGTGATGCCACAAGAATTAATGGACAAAATTCAGAAAGTAGGTACTTTTAACCAGGGCTTTAGAATGACGGAGCTTACTGCCGCTTCACTTCTCGATATGGATTTTCATAGTTTGAAAGACACTACTGACGTTGATGCTGTGGCTTTTGAGAAAAAATCCATGGAACGTATTGGTATGATTCCTGAAATTATTGTTCGCTATCGCGCACCTTATTTCAAGCATATTTTCGAAGGTGGATATTCAGCGGGCTATTACAGTTATACTTGGGCTGAAGTGCTCGATGCCGATGCCTATCAGGCTTTCAAAGAAACAGGTGATATTTATAACAAAGAGGTCGCAACAAAATTCCGTAAATTTATTCTGGAAAAAGGCGATTCGGAAGATCCGATGAAACTCTATCGCGATTTTAGAGGTGCGGAGCCAAATCCCAAAGCTTTGCTCCAGAAACGTGGATTGAATTAATAAAAATATTATAAAAAATAGAAAATGGAGAGATCGGCTGGTGCGATTTCTCTATTTTTTTATCCTCACAAAAGATTTGTCCTAAAAATTGTGTATTTTTGCTTTTTAAAAAATTAAAGACAAGAAATGCAGCAAGCAATGAAATACAATTTGCAAGGATTAAATGTACCACCACTCTTTGTAACGATATTAACATATTTATTAAGTTTCGGGGTATGGCTACTTACCTACTTTTTGTATGATAGCCCTGAAGTGATGATATCCAAAGTGGGAAGTGTTGCCGAAAAAATACTCCCTTCAAGTTCTTTGAGTGCACATCTCCTGAGTTATGGATTGGTTGCTGTAAATTCCATGCTTCTTGCGCAGATGAACAATAAGTTTTCGTTCATCCGAATACGAACATTTATTCCCACACTCATATATTTGTTGGTTTCTGCCTGTTGGTTGTCAGTGCATGGTAATTATATTGCCCAGATTGCTTCACTTTTTGTATTGCTCGCAGTTTTTTTATCGCTCGACATGTATAAAAACAAGAAAGCGGTCGAACAAGCTTTTTTGAGTTTCTTTTTTCTATCGATAGCCTCTTTACTCGTTTTCGATTTTATTTTTCTTGTTGCTGTTTTTTGGATTGGCTACTTTTATTTGAAAAATATGTCGCCCCGTCTGTTTATTTCTTCGATTTTCGGTGTTATCACACCTTGGTTGTTTGCCGCGGCATTCATATATTATTTTGGTGAAGTAATTGTATTTACAGATTTCCAAAAGTTCATTTCTCAAATATCACTATTCAATCAGAGTAGAATACCGGTTATTGTATATTCGCTTTTGATGTGTTTAATTCTTGTATCGTCTATTGTTCAGATGACTGCACGCTCGCGACACGATGGATTGCAAACACGTGATGAACTTAATTTTCTGAAAGTAGTAGGGGCGGGAGTTGTGATTCTTGCTGTAGTTCGATACAATAGCTTCACCGCTGTTCTTCCAACCCTTGCCATCTTTTACTCAATTTTTGTATCTTATGCTTTTACTCTCGTTAAAAGTAAATTTAATTATTTCTCTTTTATTGTTTTGAATATTGCAAGCTTTATTTATGTAGTCTATCTAATATTATCTCCCCTGTTCTTGGTATGATTGACTTTGTAGAGTGGGGCTATTACGGCCTTTTTATTGCTTCATTTTTGGCTGCAACTGTGGTGCCGTTTAGCTCTGAGGTAGTTTTTTCAGCAATGGTTTTCGGAGGTCTGGATGCTTGGAAATGTGTGTTTGTGGCAACTGCCGGCAATTGGATGGGAGGGATGACAAGTTATTATGTCGGGCGGCTTGGTAAAGTGGAATGGGTGGAAAAATTCTTTCGCATTAAAAAAGAAAAAATTGATAACTTTATGACCAAATTTCACCGATATGGCGATTGGTTTGTGTTCTTTTCTTTCGTGCCATTCATTGGAGATATTATCGCAGTGGCTGCCGGATTTTTTCGAGGACGTTGGTGGGTTGTCGCATTTGCCATGTTGATTGGCAAATTTGTGCGTTATGTCTTGTGGATGTATTTCAATGGCTTGATTCTTTAGCTCGCCGAAAGCAAGTTCGTTTTTTTTATTCTAACTTTTTTAAGTGAAAATCAACCGGTCTTTTCTTTGTTAAAAAAGTTTTGATTAAATTTGTATTTTCTCGTTGAATCAATTAAAAAATCCAATAATCATGAAAAAAAAATCCATCTCTTTAATTGCGTTCGCGTTGTGTGTAATCGCATTTGCGTCAGCGCAAAATCGAGTAGAATATTTGCTCGAAAAAAACTGGAAGTTTATCCGAGTAGATGATCAGGAACAGATAAAACCTGATTATGACGATAGTAAATGGCAGAGCGTTACTGTCCCACATGATTGGGCTATTTACGGCCCTTTTAGTTCGCAAAATGACAAACAAACCGTCGCTATTTTGCAAGACGGTCAGACTGAAGCCTCGGAGCATGCAGGACGCACCGGCGGTCTTCCTTTCGTTGGCGTTGGTTGGTATCGCAACACCGGAAACCTGCCGGCGTATGAACCCGGAAAGAAAGTTACCCTTCTTTTTGACGGCGCGATGGCTAATTCTCAGGTGTACGTAAATGGAAAAAAGGCAGGCGAATGGCCTTATGGGTATAATTCATTCTACTTGGATGTTACTGAATTTCTGAACAAAGATAAAAAAACCAATGTTTTAGCCGTTCGACTCGAAAATCGCCCCGAGCAATCACGCTGGTATCCCGGAGCGGGGCTTTACCGCAATGTGCATGTCATTGTTACAGACGAAACACATATCCCGGTTTGGGGAACGTATGTTACTACTCCTGAAGTAAATGAACAATTCGCGAAAGTAAACGTAAAGACGAATTTGGCAAATACGAGTAAGGATGGCGCGTATCAGGTAATGACTAAAATTACTGACTCACATGGGAAAATAATCGCAGAAACGAAGTCAGATTTGTCGAAGTACGACAATAACTTAATTGAACAACAGCTTGTAGTTGACAATCCGAAACTTTGGGAACTGAACAACCCGGTATTATATACTGTGCATACTATTTTGGAAGAATCAAACGTAGAAATTGACAACTATTCCACTACCTTCGGCATAAGAACCCTTAACGTGAAACCCAATGATGGCTTTTATCTGAATGGCAAAAAGACTGTATTTCAGGGAGTTTGCAATCACCACGACTTGGGCCCGCTTGGAGCTGCTGTCAACGATGCGGCAATCCGTCGCCAGGTTCGGATTATGAAAGATATGGGTGTAAACGCTATCCGTACATCGCACAATATGCCCGCGCCTGAGTTGGTGAAAGCTTGTGATGAATTGGGTATGATGCTGATGGTTGAAACTTTTGATGAATGGAAACAACCAAAAGTTCAAAATGGCTATAATCTTTTTTGGGATAAATGGGCGGAAAAAGACATGGTAAACGTATTGCGCCACTTTCGGAACAATCCATCTGTAGTGATGTGGTGTGTGGGAAACGAAGTGCCCGAGCAAGGGGATGGAAACTGGGGACCCAAACGCAATAAATTCTTGCAAGATATCTGCCATCGCGAAGACCCTACGCGCCCCGTAACCAATGGTATGGATAATCCGGTGTCGGTTACTTCCAATAATTTTGCTGCGTTAATGGATGTTGCCGGCTTCAATTACCGTCCACACCTTTATCACGAAAACTATAAAAAACTTCCACAACAAATAATCCTCGGTACTGAAACGGCCTCGACTGTGAGTTCGCGCGGTGTATATAAATTCCCGGTAGTAAGAAAATCTATGGCACAGTATCCCGACCATCAATCATCCTCCTATGATGTGGAGCATTGCAGCTGGTCAAATCTGCCCGAAGATGATTTTATCCAACATGAGGATTTGCCCTACTGCATTGGCGAGTTTGTTTGGACTGGTTTCGATTATTTGGGCGAGCCAACTCCTTATTACACCAACTGGCCTTCACACAGCTCGCTCTTTGGAATTGTGGACTTAGCCGGAATACCGAAAGACCGTTATTATCTCTATCGTAGCCATTGGAACAAGGATGCGGAAACGCTTCATATACTGCCTCACTGGAATTGGAAAGGACGCGAAGGTGAAATCACACCTATTTTTGTTTATACGAATTATCCCTCTGCCGAAATTTTTATTAACGGCAAAAGTCAGGGTAAAAGAACCAAAGACTTGAGCGTAAAAAGAGATGGAAGCGATACTGACGCAGCAAGAAAAAATTTCGACAGACAAAAACGATATCGCTTGATGTGGATGGATACAAAGTACGAACCCGGTACCGTGAAAGTGGTGGCTTATGACGAAAATAATAAAGCGGTGGCTGAAAAAACAATGACAACAGCCGGAAAACCGCATCGTATCGTACTAGAAGCCGACCGGAACACGATCAAAGCGGACGGGCGCGATATCTCCTTCGTTAATGTGAAGATAGTGGATAAAGATGGCAATTTCTGTCCCACTGAGGAGGGTGAAATTAGCTTCAAGGTGTCGGGAGCCGGCAAGTTCAAAGCCGTTGCGAATGGCAATCCATCGAGCCTCGAAAGTTTCCAGGTACCTAAAATGAAACTATTCAGTGGGCAGCTTACTGCCTTAGTGCAAAGTATTGAAAAAGGCGGCTCAATCACATTTGAAGCATCGGCTAAAGGAGTGAAAAGTGCTAAAATAGAGATTGTGGCGAAGTAAAATGATCAAATTGTGCTTTTCTCTTTTAGAAAACCCGGTTTTTATAGAAAGAAACTCCGCATTACATCAGGTTTTTACGGAGTTTCTTTAAATTAAAGAAACTCGTGATGGTGAAATAGGTTCAATTATGTTTTCGTCTATTTCAAATAGTTTCTTACTTTTGCATTAAATATAAAAAACACCAATAAAGTGGATCAAATTCGATTTGCATACAAATATCTGCGGCATATAATGGATGCCAAAAACACGAAAGGTCATGGTATTCATTCGCCTTATCTATATCGATTTACACACAATGCTATTTATGAAAAAAATCCGTTTTACATCTTTCCTCAAATCGAAACTTTAAGGGAAAATCTCAACTTTGATGATCGCAAACTTGCTATCACAGACTTTGGAACAGGTAGCAATCGTGAAGCAAGAGTAAGAGATGTTGCGCGTTTGTCGCTGAAACGACCGAAATGGGCACAGCTTCTTTTTCGAATTGTGAATTTCACAAAAGCAAGAAATGTGTTGGAGCTAGGTACTTCACTTGGACTAACTACGTCGTATCTTGCTTCTGTGCATAGCGATGTGAGGTGCATAAGCTTAGAAGGTAGCGAAGATGTGGCAAAAATAGCTAAAGAGAATTTTGAAAAGTTAGAAATCAGAAATATCGAACTGATTGTGGGCGATATAGATAAAACATTGAATCAGGCATTAGAATACATGCCTCGATTGGATGTGGTTTTCTTTGACGCCAATCATACGAAAGAAGCGACTCTCAACTATTTCACACGTTGTCTTGAACATATTCACCCCGATACTGTTTTTGTTTTCGACGATATTCATTGGTCGAAAGATATGGAAAAGGCTTGGTGCGAAATCAGAAAACATCAATCGGTAACAGCAGCCATCGATCTTTTTGAAATGGGCATTGTGTTTTTTAATAAAAGTTATCAGAAAAAAAGATTCAAAATGAGGCTTTGATAAATCTCAAATTGGAACACTTCGAATGAACGAATATGAAAATTTATACTAAAACCGGTGATAAGGGCAAGTCGGGACTGATAGGAGGTACTCGAGTAAGTAAGTCGGATGTGCGACTCGAAGCTTATGGCACAGTTGATGAACTGAATAGCCATATCGGAGTGCTTGTGGCGCTCGGTATGCCGCATGACGTCGCGACTTTTCTGAAAAACATGCAGAATTTGTTGTTTACCGTAGGCTCCAATCTGGCTACCGACTTGAGTAAAACAGAAATAAAAAATGCTTCTGTGATGAAACAAGAGTATGTTGAGCAAGTAGAGTTTGAAATAGATAGGATGGATAGCCGGTTGCCTGTCTTGATGAATTTTATTATCCCGGGAGGCTCGCCTCGTGCTGCTCAATGCCATGTTTGCCGTACTGTAGCTCGGCGCGCTGAACGTCGAATTGTAGAAGTTGGTGAGCAGTTTGTAGTTGAACCTCTGGTGGTGATGTATGTCAACCGGCTTTCCGATTATTTCTTTACACTTTCCCGCTTTTTGTTAATGGAAGATAAAACTGAAGAAATTGCTTGGCAAAAGCCGGATTAATCAAAAAATTATATGTACTTTTGCACTCATTTTGAGCAATAGTAATTATTATATCTAAATATTTGAATTAAAATGTATTGGACCTTAGAATTAGCTTCAAAAATTGAAGATGCGCCATGGCCGGCTACAAAAGAAGAACTGATTGACTATGCCATTCGTTCAGGAGCTCCGCTCGAAGTAATTGAAAATCTTCAAGAAATTGAAGATGAAGGCGAAATTTACGAAACAATCGAGGATATTTGGCCTGATTATCCAAGTAAAGAGGACTTCTTCTTTGATGAAGAAGAATATTGATACGACGGATAACGCAAAATTAAATAGAGATTCCCGCTTTCAATTCGATGAATTTTTAAGCTTTTGGGTAGTTATTTCTCTTATTTGTCTCGAATTGTAATCATTGCAAGTCGAGACATCTTATTTTAAATATGCTGATTCTTTTATTAGAAAGTATTGTGTTGGTATTCAGATCTTCGTTTTTTTTATCCTTTTATTTAATGAATTTTGAAGCTATTTGATTTTGCAGTAATAAAGTGAATTATGATGAGATTTGATATTATTACAGCAGTCCCTGAATTGCTGGAAAGTCCGTTGAACCATTCTATCGTTCGACGTGCTCGCGACAAAGCCTTGGTGGAAGTAAACGTGCATAATCTTCGCGATTATACTCATGACAAGCACCGTAGGGTTGATGATTATGCTTTTGGATTTGGCGCCGGCATGGTGATTCAAATAGAGCCGGTTGATAATATTATTACGAAATTGAAGTCCGAAAGAGCTTACGATGAAATCATTTATACATCGCCCGATGGCGAAAAGTTTAACCAGTCAATGGCAAACCGTTACTCCATGGCGCAAAATCTGATAATACTTTGTGGGCATTACAAGGGGATTGATCATCGCATACGCGAACATTTTATTACAAAGGAAATAAGTGTAGGCGATTTTGTACTCACAGGTGGCGAAATACCCGCGGCGATGATGACCGATGCCATAGTTAGGCTTCTGCCTGGTGCAATTGGCGATGAAACTTCAGCGCTTTCGGATAGCTTTCAGGATAACTTGCTTGCACCACCTGTATATACTCGCCCTGCCGATTACAAAGGTTGGAAAGTGCCAGAAATTTTACTTTCGGGGCATCAAGCAAAAATAGAAGCATGGATGCACGACCAAGCTTTGGAGCGCACTAAAAACTTACGCCCCGATTTACTTCATGATTAAGTTTGATGTTTTTCTGAAAAAGCATCGCGTAAATATTTTCAAAAGGATGTAAACTAAGTTTATTTTATTTTGTTTTATAATGTAATGATTTTCAGTAGCTGATAATAATAAAGATTAGTAAAACCTTTTATTACGCAGATTTAAATATAATTCAAAATCATTCTTTTTATATGAATAAAAGTGAGAATAAAAACTCTTTCCGGCTGTTTGAAGGCGTAAGGGCGTTTCGAGAGAATGATTTTATCCATCATTCTGAAGTTTTCAAAGATTTAAGCGATATTCAAAATCCACATACTTTGTTTATCGGATGCTCAGATTCGCGAGTGGTACCCAATTTGATAACCAGCACACTTCCCGGAGAACTTTTTATTTTACGCAATATCGGAAATTTGGTGCCTTATTTCGAAGACCGAACAGATACATATTTGGCAACTTCGGCCGGTATTGAGTATGCGGTGAGTGTGTTAGGGGTAGAAAATATTATTATTTGTGGACATTCCAACTGCGGTGGTTGTAGCGCATTGTATTATGATAAAGAACGCCTCGAACAGCTACCGCAAGTCAGTCGTTGGTTAAGTTTGGCGCGTCCGGTTGTCGAGATTGTAAAGCAAAGAACGGATATAACAAAGAAAGGTCCGCTACGCGACTGGCTTACAGAGCAATTGAACGTAGTGGAACAGATGAATCATCTTTTGAGTTATCCTTATTTAAAAGAAAAGTATGAGCGAGGCGAACTTACTATTTTGGGATGGTATTATGTGATTGAGACCGGTGAAGTTTATAATTATTCGCCGGAGAAACAGGTTTTTGAACGTATTGAATGATTATCAGCAGAGTATAAAAAAAGTATGGGGTGGTTTTTTTTAATTGTGGGAGGCGTTTTTGAGTCGCTATTCTCTTTTAGTTTAGGGCAGGTTTCGGCTACTAATGGGAAAGAAAGTTTCTTATGGTTCGCCGTTTTTGTTGTGTCGGTGAGTTTGTCCATGTATTTTCTGTATCGAGCCATTGATTCTGGCTTGGGGATAGGGCTTTCTTATTCTGTTTGGGCTGGCATTGGCGCGATAGGGAGTGTGTTGTTTGGCATTTTCTATTTCAATGAGCCGGCAAGCTTTAGTCGCATGTTTTTTATTACTATGCTTGTGCTTTCGGTTGTTGGCCTCAATTTGTCTTCTGCTAAGTAATCTGACGTATTAAGAAGCGATTTTGTTTATCAAGGTTTTTTGTGAGTTAAAATAATAAGTAAAAAATTTATATTAAAAAAAAGTGCAAATGATAAAAGTAGGTATTGTTGGAGGGGCTGGATACACAGCCGGTGAGTTAATTCGCATCTTGATAAATCATCCGGAAGCAGAAATTGTATTTGTAAATAGCAGTAGTAATGCTGGCAACTCAATTACGAAAGTGCATGGAGGGTTAATTGGTGAAACAGAGCTTGTATTTACGGATTTATTGCCACTTGATGCCATTGACGTACTCTTCTTATGTTCGGCACATGGAGATTCAAAGAAATTTCTGGATGCGAACGAAGTGCCTGCTTTTGTGAAAATTATAGATTTGTCAACCGATTATCGCCATGCGCGATCTGATCACGATTTTGTATATGGTTTGCCGGAATTGAATCGCGAACTGATAAAACAAGCCAATCGTGTTGCCAATCCGGGATGCTTTGCTACATGTATTCAGCTTGCTTTGTTGCCACTGGCTACCGCCGGGATGTTGGGAGACGATATTCATGTTCAGGCTATTACGGGTTCTACAGGCGCCGGAGTAAAACCATCTTCCACTTCACATTTTAGCTGGCGCAATAACAATATCTCGGTTTACAAAGCTTTTGAACACCAGCATTTGGAGGAGATTTTGCAATCGTTGCGTCAGGCGCAGCCTGGTTTTGATAAAGATTTTAATTTTATACCCGTTCGTGGCAATTTTTCGCGTGGAATTTTTGCTACCGCCTATCTGAAATCACCCTTAACAGCTCAGGAAGCTGAAGCAATTTATCGAAATTTCTATAAAGATGCCGCATTTACTTTTGTCGTTTCGGAGAATCCGGATATGAAGCAGGTTGTAAACACAAATAAATCCATTGTGCATGTGGAAAAGCATGGCTCGTATTTATTTGTAGTTGCAGCTACCGACAATTTGCTGAAAGGGGCATCCGGTCAAGCGGTTCAAAATATGAATCTGATGTTTGGGCTGGATGAAAAAATGGGCTTGGGGCTGAAGTCAATCGGCTTTTAAGGTAGATGAAATTAGACATTAACATTGTGGTCAGATATTAAGTTCTATAAAAGTGCTATGAAGCATAAAAAATCGCGAAAATAATTCGTTGATGCTTGTTTGTTCAAAAAAAAGTGCTATCTTTGCATCGTGATTTTTTCATAGTATTAGATTTAAGGTTAATGGAGATTGGTTGTCGTGATGACAACCATTCTTTTTTTGGTACTACTGGATTTCGTGTGAAAACAAATCTAAATCTCCATGCCAAA
>CAZMQV010000076.1:0-13777 GCA_964568675.1 uncultured Paludibacter sp. | reverse complement strand
CATGCCTTTAACGCCGGTTGCTGTGCGTCCCATTGCGCGAACTTTTGCTTCGGGGAAGCGGATAGCGCGACCGTTGCGGTTGGCTAAGATGATGTCATTTTTGCCATCGGTGAGGCGTACTTCTATTACATCATCGTCCTCATTGATGTTGATGGCGCGAACTCCGTTTTGACGTGGACGCGAGTAGGCTTCAAGTAATGTTTTTTTGATAATTCCGTTTTTAGTTGCGAAAATTACGTGGTGAGAATTGATATAATCTTGGTCATCAAGTCCTTTCACGCGGATGAAGGCGTTCACTTTGTCGTCCGAGCCGATGTTGAGCAAATTTTGGATGGCGCGTCCTTTTGAGTTTTTGCTACCTTCCGGTATTTCATATACTTTCAGCCAGTAGCACTGTCCTTTCTGTGTAAAGAATAGCATGGTGTTGTGCATGGTGGCAGGGTAGATGTGTTCGATGAAATCTTCGTCCCTGAAGTCGCTTCCTTTCGACCCGACTCCCCCTCGTCCTTGTGCCCGGAATTCGTTAAGTGGAGTCCGTTTGATATAGCCCAGATGCGATATGGTGATAATCATTTCGTCGTCGGCATAGAAATCTTCCGGATTGAAATCTTCCGAAGCATAGATAATTTCACTTTTGCGATTATCGCCATATTTCTGACTGATTTCGATCAACTCGTCTTTGATTATCTGCATACGCAACTCTACTTTTTCGAGTATTTCTTTCAAATGGTTGATTTTAGCCAAAAGTTCTTCGTATTCTGCACGGAGTTTGTCTTGTTCCATTCCGGTGAGCTGACGAAGTCTGAGTTCGACTACCGCGCGCGATTGAATTTCCGAAAGTCCAAAACGTTCCATCAGTCGGTTGCGTGCTTCTTCAGGTGTGCGCGAATCTCTGATTATTTGAATTGCCTCGTCCAGGTTGTCGAGGATTATCATAAAGCCTTCGAGCAGGTGAGCTCTTCTTTCTGCTTCGGCAAGTTCAAACTGGGTGCGTCGGACTACTACATCGTGTCGGTGATCCACAAAATGCTGAATCAATTGCTTGATGTTCAGTTGACGTGGTCTGCCATTGACCAACGCGATGTTGTTTACGCTGAATGATGATTGCAGTGCCGAGAATTTGAAAAGTTTGTTCAGAACCACATTGGCGTTGGCGTCGCGACGAATGTCGATAACGATGCGCATCCCTTCGCGGTTGGACTCGTCGGTGATGTTTGTTATCCCTTCAATACGCTTTTCATTGACCATGCCGGCAATCGACTTAATAAGTTCAGCCTTGTTCACCAGGTATGGGATTTCGGTAATAATTAAATGTTCCGAACCGTTGTTCTCTGTCTCAATTTCGGCACGGGCACGTATCACAATCCGACCATGGCCGGTTTCAAAAGCCTCTTTTACACCAGCATAACCATAAATAAGACCTCCGGTAGGGAAGTCGGGCGCTTTAATGTGATGTGTCAGTTCCGAAATTTCAATATCGTTGTTGTCGATATACGCGATACAAGCGTTGATGGTTTCACGTAGGTTATGAGTTGGCATGTTCGTAGCCATACCCACAGCAATACCCGACGATCCGTTGACAATAAGACTGGGAATGCGTGATGGTAATACTTTTGGTTCTTTGAGCGTGTTGTCAAAATTGGGCTGGAAATCAACTGTATCTTTGTCTATGTCTGCCAGCATCTCTTCGGCAATTTTCTGAAGTCGTATTTCGGTATAACGCATCGCCGCTGCACCGTCGCCATCCACCGAGCCAAAGTTGCCCTGCCCATCGACGAGCATATAGCGCATCGACCAATGTTGTGCCATTCTTACTACGGTTCCGTATATTGATGAGTCGCCGTGTGGGTGAAATTTACCCATCACCTCACCAACGATTCTTGCTGATTTTTTATATGCTTTGTCGGAATTGTTTCCCAATTCATTCATTCCATAGAGCACGCGTCGATGCACCGGCTTCAAGCCATCGCGCACATCAGGCAGTGCTCGCGACACAATTACCGACATGGAATAGTCGATATAAGACGACTTCATCTCGTCGTCAATGTTCACTTTAATAATTTTGTCTTCGTTGTCAATCATCTGTTCTTTAATTTATATGCGAAAAGTAATACGCTCTTTAAATTCGAATGCAGTGTATTACGTTGATTAATAGTCTCGTAAGTTTTACTTCTAAATTATATTTAGTTTAAAAATGAAGTTTCAAAAATCGTACTAAATTACTGCTTTTTTGTCAAATATGCAAACCTATTTTTCAAAAAAAAAGGATGCATCGCACGATGCATCCTTTTTTACTTTCTTTACTTGTTACTTTTTATCTGTTTTTTACTTTTGGACACCATTTTTTGTAAATAATTGTGTCGAGAGCTATTTTACCCGGACCAGTGAGTAGCAAAACTACGTAGAGTGAGAAATAAAGTAACGGTAGTTCTCGTGCTGCGAACGCGTCGCCACCATGCGCTACAAATGCGGCAACACCCAAGCCTATAATCAAAGGAATGGTTGCCAAGCGGGTCAATAGTCCAAAAATTAACGCGATGGAGCAGAAAAATTCAGCAAAAATTATCAGAATTAACGATATTTTTGAGCTGAGTCCCAGTGTGGCTGGAAATACATTGACTAATACATCAAAATTTGATAATTTTTGCCAGCCGTGGCTAAGCATAAACACACCTAATATAATTCTTAAAAGTAATAAACCCCAATCTTTCAGGTTCGAACAGTTTTTTTGTTCCGGGTTGCAAGTTAATTTATTCATTTTTTCTTGTTTTGTTGTTTTGCTATCTTAAACGTCAGAGCCTTTCAATTGTTTAATCTGTTTGTAGTGTAGTTTTGTTTATGGCTTATAGATATGATATATATTGATGTAGATGTTATACTGGATCGCGTTTCGCTTTTGTTGGTTTGATGCCGCGCCTCAATCGAGCAATCCGCTCACTACAAAGCAAGAATCGAACAAAGCGGAGTAGGGTGGTTCATTTTTGAAAATTCCATAAACAGACGAGCCGGAGCCTGACATCGAGGCGTATAGCGCGCCGAGCTTGTAAAGTTCCGATTTGAGAATACCGATGTGTGGATGTTTTTTGAAAACTGTTGTTTCAAAGTCATTCTCTATTGTATCTTTCCATTTCTCCACGGGCTGTTTAATAAGTTCGGTTAATGATGTTTGGGGTGTCGTGGGATTTGCTCCCGCGTAGGCATCAGGGGTAGAGACGAAAATATCCGGTTTGACGAGTATAAGCCAAAATCCCGCGAGCGAGAGTTTGACAGGTGTGAAAATATTGCCTATCCCGGAGGCGAAAACAGGTTTGTTGCGGATAAAAAACGGGCAGTCGGCGCCCAATTCTGCCGCAAATTTTTCTAATTTCTTGGGTGAAATTTTAAGTTCAAAGATTTCATTTAGCGCTTTAAGCATAAAGGCAGCATCTGAGGAGCCGCCTCCGAGTCCGGCTCCAAAAGGTATTTGTTTGTATAGTGAAATATCGACGGGTGGAAGCTCATATTCGGTTTGAAGTAATCTGTATGCTTTGATAATGAGGTTGTTGTCCGGCTCCCCATCGATTTGTATGCCCGATGTTGAAAAACTGTAATCGCTACAGCCGTCGGATGTTTCGACAAGTAGCGTATCCTGCAATCCAATGGGATAAAAAATGGTTTCGATGTTGTGATAACCATCGGGGCGTCGCTCCACGATGTTAAGCCCGATATTAATTTTTGCGTTTGGGTAGGATATCATTTTGAGTGCTGTTTTTATTGTTGAAATAATTGGTGTAACGATATATACTTTAGTTGCAGTTTTTCTGTCTTATTCTTATCAGTTTTGATAATAACGACAAGCAAAAATACATGTTTTTTTTGAATAATCAGACTGTTCAAATGATAATTCATAGGATGGGTGATGGAATGCCCATGCCAATAAACCTGAGTTGCTGTTTTAAGTATTTCCAGAAATTATTATGTGCTGGTAAGCCCTTAGGTGAAGTTAAGAAAACTTTTGTTGATTACTTGTTGAAAGCTTTAACTTGCTTCGTTTTATTTTACGCTGTAATTTTTGTACTTTTGACACCCTTTTTGATTAGATAAATATATGGTTGAAAAAAGAAATTACTCGAAGAAGAAAGCTGAAAGCGCTCCGGTGTCTGCCAGTGAATTTGGTAAAATGCCTCCACAGGCGTTGGAGCTTGAAGAAGATGTGCTTGGCGCAATTATGCTTGAGAAGGATGCCTATACAATGGTTTCGGATATTCTGAAAGCGGAGAATTTTTATAAAGAAACTCACCAACGGATTTTTGAAGCGATTACCGATTTAGCGATGCATCAGCAGCCTATTGATATGCATACGGTTACGGAGCGGTTGCGCAATCGGGGTACTTTAGACGAAGTGGGTGGTCCTTATTTTATCGCCATGCTTACTTCGCGAGTATCGTCGGCGGCTCACTTGGTATATCATTCGCAAATTATAGTTCAGAAATACATTGCTCGTGAGTTAATTCGTTTGTCGCGCGAGGTGCAGACCAAAGCTTTCGACGAAAAGATGGATATTGAAGACTTGATGCAAGAGGCGGAAGCAAAATTGTTTCAGCTTACTCAGCAAAACATGAAGAAGGACGTGGTGCAGATTAATCCGGTAATTGAGGATGCGCGCGAACGGATGAAGGAAGCCTCGAAAAAACAAGGTGCGAGTGGGTTGCCAAGCGGATTTGATGATTTGGACAAAATGACTTCCGGCTGGCAACGTTCTGACTTAATTATCATTGCGGCACGTCCGGCAATGGGAAAAACCGCTTTTGTGCTTTCCATGGCTAAAAATATTGGTGTGGACAACAATACTCCGGTAGCGATATTTTCGCTTGAGATGGCAAATGTGCAGTTGGTCAATCGTTTGCTGATGAATGTATGTAGCCTTGAAGGAGAAAAAATCAAAAACGGTCAATTAACGCCGGGCGAATGGACAAAGTTTGATAAAGACGTTACCCGGCTATATGACGCGCCGATCTATGTGGACGACACACCAAGTCTGTCAATTTCCGAACTTCGAAGTAAGGCGCGTAAATTGGTTAAAGAACACAGTGTTCAGCTGATTATTATTGACTATTTGCAGTTGATGAATGCCGGTGGGCTTGCTACTGGAAGCCGTGAACAAGAGGTGAGTATGATTTCTCGATCGTTAAAAGGGCTTGCAAAGGAGCTTGACTTGCCCATTATTGCACTTTCGCAGTTGAATCGTGGAGTGGAGGGGCGAACCGGAATTGAGGGAAAGAGACCACAGTTGTCCGATTTGCGCGAGTCGGGTGCTATTGAGCAGGACGCGGATATGGTTTGTTTTATTCATCGACCTGAGTATTACGGAATTACAGAGGACGAAAAAGGTAATTCACTTATTGAGATTGCTCAAATTATTATTTCTAAACACCGTAATGGGGCTGTAGGCGATGTCTCGTTGAAGTTCAAAGGTGCTTATGCCCGGTTTATTAACAAATCGGATGATGTGCTTTCATTTGGTGAACCCGGATATCAAAATTTCCAATCAAAAATGAACAACGACTTTAGCGTAGATGCGGCTCCCATACCCGAATACATGCAGCAGGCGCCATTGGCAATGAAAAATAATGATGACATGCCTTTTTGATAATAAAAATGTAAAAAAGCAAGACGCTTGAAGCCAATCGGATTCAAGCGTCTTGCTTTTTTGGGTAGTTTGCTTTTCAGTTTAGTGCGAAAAGTTTTCGGTTTCCTCCGGAATGTGTTTGTATTTGAAACTTACGGCAAACAAAATAGCGACAATCAGCGCGTAACCGGCAAATGCCATCCATATTCCGGGCCAATCTTTCACGAGTGTAATGGGGTCTTCAAACCATTTGGCTATTGCGAAGCCGGCGATAATATTGCCCAAAACAGCACCCACACCATTTGTCATTAACATGAAAACCCCTTGAGCAGACGCTTGAATGGACGGGTCGGTGTTTTTTTCAACGAAAAGTGCGCCGGAGATATTGAAGAAATCAAACGCCATGCCGTAAATGATACAGGATGCGATAATTAGCGTGAAGCCCATGACTGAATTGCCCGCTAACCCAAAAAGAGCAAAACGCAATACCCAGGCAATCATGCTGATAAGCATCACGCGCTTTATCCCAAAGCGTTTCATGAAAAATGGGATAGCAAGGATAAAGAGTGTTTCGGATATTTGAGAAACGGACAAGATGATGGTAGAAAAATTATTGATCAATCCTCCTTTTTGAAATACGGTGGCATCCTGCAAAAAGCTATCGCCGTAGGCGTTGGTAAGCTGAAGGGCGGCGCCAAGCATCAGACTGAAAATAAAGAATAACGCCATCTTTTTTTGTTTGAATAACACGAATGCTTCCAGTCCAAGATGTTGTACCCAGGTTTGATTTCCTTTTTTTGCTTTCTCCTTTGTTTTTATTGTTGGTAGGAAAGCGAATGAGAAAATAGCGAGAACGACGGCAAAAATAGCCGACAGGATAAATGAAACTTTAATGCTGTAGCCCAATCCCCATTCTTTTGTAAAAAAATTGGTAACCCACATTGCCACAATAAAGCCAATGGTGCCCCATACCCGGATTGGCGGAAAGTAAGTTACAGGGTCTTTGCCTTCCGATTTCAGGATGTTGAACCCGATTGAGTTGGTTAAGCCGATAGTAGGCATGTAAAAAAACATCGCGACAAGCAACGTCCAGAAAAAAGAAATGGGGGAGTTGATAGCCGGAAGATTGAACATGGTGATGCCGAAGAAAAGATGTAGCAGCGCATAAACGTATTTGGCATTCCATTTGTCGGCTATGATACCAAACAAGGTGGGCATGATGAGCGAAGCGAAACCCATCGTTGAGAAAACTAAGCCAAATTCTGCGCCATTCCATCCTTTCTCTACAAATCCGTAATGTCCTAAAGTCATCATCCAAGCTCCCCAAACGAAGAACTGGAAGAAATTCATGATAATTAATCGAAGTTTTATACTCATGGTGTGTGGTAATGATAGATTGTAATGTAGAGAGATTATATTTTTGTTGTTAATTAATTTCTTTTTTCTAATTCATCGCGTATGAGTGCGGCGATTTCATATTTCTCCTCTTCCAGCGCCTGGTCAAGAAGCTTTTGAAGTTTTTGTTTGCTGACGTTTTTCAAGTTTCTGCTGTTAAGTTCATTTAATTTAAGCTCTTTTGGTGCCGGGGTTTCTTTGTTTTCCTCGTTTTCTTCACTCATTATGGCGCCAACCGTGTCGAGAATTTCAGATTTTATAAATATTGGAGCGTTGCTTCTTACGGCAATTGCTACAGCGTCGGAAGTGCGCGAGTCTATAATTACCGTTCTGTCTGCTTGAAGAAGGTGTATTTCAGAATAAAAAATATCGTTAGTCATTTGATATATCACCACTTTTATCACCTTTGCATTCAGGTCGCGAATGATATTGTGCATCAAATCGTGCGACAATGGTCTTGGTGATTTGGTATTGTTCAAATGCAAGGCGATGGACTGCGCTTCCGCTTCGCCAATCAGTACGGAGAATCGCCTGCGAAGGCCTCCGTGCTCAACCAAAACAAGTGAATAAGTGCCTCCCAACGATTGATTGTATATCATACCGGCAATGTGTATTTCGATTTCCTTGTTCATCGTTTTATAGTTTTTCCAAATTTAGCTACAAATATATGATTTTTTTTCAAATATTGATTGTGGAAAGAACATGAAATGATTTTTTAATTGTTCAATTCCGATTTGTGCAATATAATGGAAGGCTTCGCTATGTGACGAAATCAACATTAGACGATTGGTGCAACTGAATGAAATTTTATTTGTATTTTTGTGTTTTCAAATTTACTACTCATTCTACAATGCGATGATACGAAAATCCAATATAGTGATAAAAAACAAGCGTGCAAATTTTGATTATGAAATTTTAGACCGCTACACTGCAGGTATTCAGCTTTTTGGTACTGAAATAAAATCAATTCGCGATGGAAAAGCTTCGCTAACGGAAACTTATTGTACTTTTATAAATAACGAACTGTGGGTGAGAAACATGAATATCTCTACCTATTTTTTCGGCACATACAACAATCACGAACCGCGCCGCGACCGCAAACTGCTGCTTCAACGAAAAGAATTGAACAAATTAGTGCGAGCTACCAAAGAGACCGGCAACACCATTATACCGATAAAGCTGTTTGTGAATGAAGCCGGCTTGGCTAAAATGGAAATCGGGCTGGCACGCGGAAAGAAAATGCACGACAAACGGCAGTCGTTGAAAGAAAAAGACGATCGCCGCGAAATGGATAAAGTTCGGAAATTCAGAGTTTAACGCCCTAAACTTGAATTAGGCAATCGAATGTGTCAATTATTTCAATGCGTTATTGCATGAAGTTGATACCATTTCTAAAGCTTGGTTGTTCGCGGGTATTTATCTTCTCCATTTATGTAGAGTAATCTTCTGTCTTGTTGCTTCCTATTGATTGAGGATTGCTGAGAAAATAAGCAATTTTATCCTACTGTTTCCGCCTTTCTAAGTTTGTCGCGGCTGAAAGTGCGATAGCCATAAATAGCCACTACGATAAAACAAATAAATGGTAGAATAAACGAAACGTTGACAGCCGGCATTCCCCATACCGTATGCGTGTCAATGATTCGGGCTTGCAATGGAGGCAGGATAGAACCACCCAGAATGGCCATAATCAAGCCCGCGGCACCGAATTTAGCGTCATTACCAATGCCTTTTAGCGCGATGCCGTAGATGGTGGGAAACATAAGCGACATGCAAGCGGAGATACCCACGAGTGAATAAAGCCCATAAATATTTTGAAGAAAGATAGTGCCAAGTGCAAGAAGTGCGCCTACAACAGCCAATATCGCGAGTAATTTTCCCGGATTGAGATAGCGAAGCAAAAATGTGCAGATAAAACGGCTTATCAGAAAAATAACCATCGCAATAATATTGTATCGCTGTGAAAGGACTTCGGCGTCAATTTCGCTCATGCCTTGACTCATGAAGAGACGTGTGCCGTATTGTATGATAAATGTCCAACACATTATCTGAACGCCAACATAAAAAAACTGCGCGATAACTCCTTCGCGATAATTGTGGTTTGTCGCCAGGCGTTTCAATGTGCCGGTAAAGTTTATTTCATGTGTGGTGTCCTGGTTTTTGGGCATGTTTGTAACCCAAATGATAAGGAAAATAAGCAGAATGAAAACACCGATTAAGAGGTATGGTGTAGAAAGTATGTTTAAATCATGTGCTTTTACGGCTTCAAACTCGCTATCATTGAGCAATGCGCGGCCGGAAGTGTCGAGTGGATTGAGTTTTGCTTGAATAAAATTCATGGCAATGTACATCCCGGTCAGCGAACCTACCGGATTAAAAGACTGAGCAAAATTAAGCCGACGCGTAGCAGTTGCTTCTTTTCCCATCGATAGAATATACGGGTTGGCGCTTGTTTCCAGAAACGATAGTCCGCACGTTAAAATGAAATAAGCCGCCAGAAAAGGGTAGTATTGCCCGGTCAGTTTTGCCGGATAAAATAAGAATGCGCCCAGTGCGTAAAGTCCAAGTCCGAGAAGAATCCCGGCTTTGTAGGAGTATTTCTGAATAAACATTGCCGCCGGAAATGCCATGACAAAATATCCTCCATAAAAAGCCACCTGAATAAGCGCGCCATCGGTAACATTCATTCTGAAAATCTTTGAAAATGCTTTCACCATCGGGTGAGTGATGTCATTGGCAAAGCCCCACAGCGCGAAGCAGGCGGTGATTAAAATAAAAGGTATCAGGTAGTATTCACCCTTTTCACCTACAAACATGTTTTCTTTCTTTATCTTACTCATGGTTGAATTTCTATGCGGTTTTGTTCATCTTCTTTAAACTGAAAATTTGATAAATTATTTTATTGTATCTAAATCGAATCGTTAGTTTGTTCTGTTTTATTGTGGATAATGGACAGGTGCCGTTGATTGGGTGATGATGCGCGGAGAATAAAAAAGAGAAAATCGAGCCGATTTTCTCTTTTTTATTTCAAATGCTATGTCCGGAGTTTAATTAACACCAGTTCTTGTGTCCCACCACATTTGTTTTCCCCAGAAGCCATCTACGGTTGTGTCGGTATATGGTTTTGACGCAATCTAATCTTTAAGTTTTTATAATACAAAAAAATGCCGTTTATTGACTTCTTCCTTTCTGATTTGCATGATTATAAATAGAAGAAGATCTGATTGGCTATAATTTTAATTCCTTTTTTGTCTAATCTCAAGACGTTATATTAGTATCAATGAAGAATACAAATTTCCTACGTAAATACGCTCTACTATATGTTTTGACAAGATTCAAAAAAACAAGAGACTGTCTCAATGGATAGGCAATCTCTTGTTTGATTCTGAAAATTAAGTCTAATTAATGGGATTAAAGTCTGTTTCATTAGCCGGAACAGGAAACCATTCTCTGTAATTATAATCTATTGTACAGCCAGCATCTATAGCCCCAGCAGCACTTGTAACTACTACAGCATTTTTCCTTCCACCACCTTGAGACACTGGCTTAAGAATTTCCCAACGCCGAGCATCATAAAAGGCAGTGTTCTTTAGAAATAAGCCAATTCGACGCTCACGACGAAGCTCCTCGAGTGCTTGGTCTTTTGTCAACGATGTTCCTTTAACAGCAGCAAGTCCTGCATTTTGATATGCGCGAACATCATCAATGTAACCTAAGCCAGTTTCAATATTATTGGCACGAATTTCAGCTTCAGCAAGCATTAGCATGTTTTCTTCGTAAGTAGCGGCTAAAGGAATTTCTGCTTGTAATGGTTCTAATGACGCATAATCACCACCCGATTGGGTTGGTATTAGCGTGTACCGTGTTCCATAGCTCAAACCTCTACCTCTCGGGTTAAAGTTAACAGTTGCTAATGGCTTAATATTCCTTGTATACCTTGCGTCACCAGCTTTGAAATCTTGAACCCAACGTTCTGAAACATTTTCCCAGCCAGCTAAAAGTCTGTAAGGTGACCATGCGCTTTGATAAACCAAACAAGTATTTTCATTGTCCGATGTTCTTACTGTAAAAATTTTATCGGTACTATTAATTCCTTCTGATGCAAGTGTTTTTATTTGTGTTAAGTCTGCGGGAGTGAGTTCACTTGCATATTTATTTACCATAATATTTCTTGCCAAGTAAGTATTGATGTTACGAATAAATGCTTTGGATGAAATAACTCCACCTTTACCTGCGGTCTGCATTTGAGTAGGGATAAGTATCTGAATTATTGAATTAAATGTCGCATTATCATCAGCAATACCAGCTAAAATTGTTTTGGCTTCATTGAAATTTCTTGTAGCTTCGACAATAACTTCGGCATTTGTAACATAGTTCTTATTTACTTCTCCGTAGTTGTTTACAATGAGAGCTTTCTCGTATAATGAGCCTATTCTTGAGTAGGCATAACCTTTCCACCACAAGAACCAAACCTTATAAGCATTCTTTTTTGTTTCAACTTCGGCTGCTGAGCCTGTGAAGACGCCCTTTTCAATATTTTCAAGCATAAGATTACAGTGTGCAATTAAAGAATACATTGGAATCCACTCGTGAGCATATACATTATCTGAACCATAATCACGACTATTACGAGCATCTAACTCTGTTACCTGAGAGCCTCCGGAAGGTGGTAGCACTATGGTTCCATCACTTTTTTTTATCGAACTTACTTGATTTGCCCATCTCCATCCAAAATTACCTGCAGATACGGTTGTAACATCCCCCATCATATTATGATTTGTCAATGCAAACCATATAAAATAGTAATCATTTACTAACCTAAGTGAATTGTAAATCCCTGAACCTGCTTTTGACATTCCCACTTCAGAAGTCAACACATCTAATCCTGGTTCATTTGGATTAGTCAGCTCCAAACTTCCCTTATCACATGAAGAAATGAGAAGTGTGAGAGCAAATAATGATATTATTATTTTTTTCATAACCTATGTACATTAATTATTTTTAAAATTGAACGTTTAAACTAAAAATATATGATTTTAAATTAGGAACAGAATATAAATCAATACCTCGATACATTGGATTAGATACGTTTGTACCTACTGCTTCTGGATCCATACCCGTGTAATTAGTGATAGTCAATAAATTCTTACCAGATGCAGATAATGTGACATCATTAATAAATTTACTTTTAAATAAATGACCAAAACTATATGATAAAGAAATATCTCGCAGTCTCATATATGAGGCATCTTCTACAAAGAATTTATTTGCTTGGTTTGTTTTATATAAACTATTATAGTATGTTACCCAAGCTCCTTTGTTCCCATCAATAGTAATTTCTTTATCAAAGTCAGCATGTACTCTATCTCTGTACAGCCACTGACGTGTTTGGTTATAAGCTTGAGCACCTTGAATCCAATCTAATTGGAATGAAAAGTTGAGATTTTTATAAATATTCATATTGCTTATAAATGAAGCAGAAAAATCAGGATTAGCATTGCCAATCATTTTTTGCTCTGAAGTAAATTGAACTTGTTTTGATGCTTTTTCTACAACCATACCTTCAACTAATTCATAATTGTCCACATCTGCTTCTGCAATGAATCTGTTTCCATCTCCATCTACTTCATTAATAGACGTGAGGGGTTTAACGCCATAAAAAGCGCCAACAGGCATGCCTTCCACCAATGATGTCTGACCTGAGCCACCATCGCCCAATACAATTGGCTTTCCGTTTGAAATTTTATCGACAATTGTTTTGGTGTTTGAGAATCTAACACCAAAATCCCAATTAAAATTTTGGGTCTTAACTATGTCTAAATCAACCGACAACTGAATGCCATCACTAGATAAATCAATACCGTTGTCTTTGATTGCGATAGCTCCAGATGATGGAGGTGTATCAATATCCCAAATAGCACCGATGGTCTTTTTATTCCAATATACCAACGAACCTTTGATTTTGCTAAAATAGTTTCTATTTGAAGTGTTAAACCCAAAATCAAGTCCAAACTCAGATTCTTTTGAGACTTCCACATTTAAAGCCTGATTTCGAGAAGTTGCCGGCAAGTAGAAATAACTACCTGACCCAAGCAAATCACTACTTGCTGTAATTAACCGATCATAAGCAGACGGTTGAATCCCGGCCTCACCAAAAGCATAACGAAGTTTTAAGTCATAAATCTTGTCATTTTTTAATAATTCAGATATTCTCAAATAAGCATCTGCTCTTGGAAAGAAAAATGGTTTCGAACCTTCACCAAAGGCAGAAGAATAATCAGATCTAAAACCGAAAGAAGCTCCCAATAAATTGTTATAATCAAAACGTTGATTAATTAAATATCCAAATGTTACAAACTTACTTAGATATTGGGTTGAAACAGAAGAAGAAGCTGTCGATAAAGTAAAGGGTGGATCTACAGCATAGCCTGTACCCTCTCCTGAAACTCTTTCGTATTCATTTTTCCTCCAATCATAAGCTACTTGAGTTGATGATTGTAGTGGTAGATTTAGAGAAAAGTCTTTCTCAAAGTCAAATCTAAAGAATGCACTTAACAAAGAGTTTTGAACTGTCTCTTGAATACCATCCTTTGTTAATTTCCCTTGGATGTCTTGTCCTTTACCAGGTGTGTTCGTTGAATTTTGATTTTGAACAAAATTTGTGAAATCATATCTACTATGGTCAAGACCGTATTTATAATCTAATTCTACAAATTTATTAATTTGGTACTACTGGATTTCGTGTGAAAACAAATCTAAATCTCCATGCCAAAACAG
>CAZMQV010000075.1:0-13950 GCA_964568675.1 uncultured Paludibacter sp. | reverse complement strand
GATTAACCCCATGATTTATCCTGGGGGGTTCGGAGAACTAAGAACTAAAAACTAACGACCAGCGACCAGCGACTAACCACCAGCGACTAACCACCAGCGACTAACTTTCAACATTCAACTCACTATTTGGCCATTAGCCAATTCGAAGATACCGGTTTGTCGGAAAGCTAATAACCAATGGACAAAGCCAACAGCCAATGGTCAACAGTTTAGTTCACTGTCGTTCTTTTACTGCCATCTTGCTTCGCATGCGCTAAGCTCCCTCCAAGCATTTACCAAAACAAATTCTGATAAAAAAAGCCGTCATGCACCCCGAGGGTAAACATGACGGCCGATTTGTGATGCTTAAGTTGTAGCATTATTCTGTTTGTTCGTCTCGCCCAAACTCCATGAGATATGCTTTAATGAAATCTTCGATTTTGCCATCCATCACCCCATTCACATCCGATGTTTGGTAGTTGGTACGGTGATCTTTTACACGGCGGTCGTCGAAAACATAACTTCTGATTTGTGAACCCCATTCAATTTTTTTCTTACCGGCTTCCACTTTTGCTTGTGCTTCGCGGCGTTTTTCAAGCTCAATTTCATAGAGTTGTGAGCGTAGCAGTCGTAGCGCGTTTTCGCGGTTACCGGTTTGCGAGCGGCTTTCGGTGTTTTCAATTACTATTTCTTTCTCTTCTCCGTTGCGGTCGTCGATGTATTTGTAGTGAAGCCGTACTCCGGTTTCTACTTTGTTTACATTCTGACCACCGGCACCACTTGAGCGAAAAGTATCCCAACTCAGGTTGGCGGGATTCACATCTATTTCAATGGTGTCGTCCACCAATGGGCTTACAAAGACTGAGGCAAAAGAAGTCATCCGCTTGCCTTGTGCGTTGTAGGGCGACACGCGAACCAAACGATGCACCCCATTTTCGCTTTTTAGATAGCCAAAAGCCATTTCGCCTTCGGTTTGAAAGCTAACAGTTTTTATACCGGCTTCATCACCGGGCAAATAATTGGTTAATTCGGATTTGTAGCCTTGCCGTTCGCAGTAGCGTTGATACATTCGGAATAGCATTTCAGCCCAATCTTGAGCTTCGGTGCCACCTGCGCCTGCAACAATCTTTATCACCGCTCCCAGCTGATCTTCCTCGTTCGAAAGCATATTTTTCATCTCGATGGATTCAAGTAATTCCTGAACATGGGCGTAGGCGGCATCCACTTCTTCTTCGGTAACAGCCTCTTCTTTGTAGAAGTCGAAAGCAAACTGAAGTTCTTCGGCGGCTTTCTTTATTTCGTTGTAGCCTTCCACCCAGCGTTTCAGATCTTTTACTTTTCTCATCTGCTGTTCGGCGGTTTTAGGGTCGTCCCAAAATCCGGGCACTTGAGTGCGCAACTCTTCTTCTTCTATCTGGATTATTTTGACGTCAACGTCAAAGATACCTCCTCAACGCGATCTCGCGTTCCAACACTTCTTTTAGTTGGTCTGATGTAATCATTTTTTTATGTAGTTTGGTTGTTGTTTTTTTGGAAAAAAAAAAGTAAAATATCGTAGCTCTTAAAGCATGCTTTTTTTCAAGCCTTTTATCACCGCATTTGAAAATCCGTAGGCTTCCATTTCATTTAGTCCTTTGATGGTGATGCCGCCCGGTGTGGTTACTTTATCAATTTCGGCTTCGGGATGCGAGTTGTTCGTTTCCAAAAGTTTAACGGCGCCTTTCAGGGTTTGAAATATCGCTTCTTTGGCTGTTTCGGGATAAATACCCATTTCTACACCGCCTTCCATCGCCGCGCGAATGTATCGGAAGCAGTAAGCTATGCCACACGAACTCAAGGACATGAATGCGTTGAGCTGCTGTTCGTTGTTGACGTAGAAAACCTTGCCAAGTTCGCCAAATATGGAGCTGACAGCATCTATTTGTTCTTTCGAGGCATTCGTAGAAGCAATCACTGATACACTTTCAAGAACTTCGATGGCGGTATTTGGGATAATCCTGAAAATAGTTGCTTCGTTGTCGAATAATAATCCCAATTGAAACAAATCGATTCCGGCGGCGATGGAAATGAGAATTTGTCTCGAATAATCTATTTTTTGAGCTATTTCATCGGCAATATCCTCCACAAGCCATGGTTTCACGGCGAGCACAATGATGTCGGCATCTTGAATGATGGCTGCATTGGAGGTCGAAAGTGTCCAATCGGTATTGATATTCCGAAGTTGCTCAAGCGTTTTTTCGCTAACGTCGCTGATGGCAATATCACTTGGCAGAAACATCTCGCCTTTTATCAATCCGCGAGCGATAGCGCCTCCCATATTTCCGGCTCCGATAATGGCTATTTTACTCATTTTGTTTCTCCTTTTTTTGGTTTTAATGAAAATCTGTCGGCTTCCAAAATAGGCAGATTGGCTTCTGTAGGCACATATATAGTTTCCGAATTACCGTCATTGAGGCTTTGAATCCAGAGATAACGCAGGTAGTTTTCATTTTCGTTCAAACTTTCGCCAATGATTTTATTAGCGGCGGCAACTCCTTTGGCGCGCTCAACTTCCGCTTCCGCTTCAAAAACGGCAGCTTCTTTTTTTGCTTTCGCCTCTTGAATCCGTATTTGGCGATTTTGTTCGGCACGGCTCAATTCGGCTTTGCCCGTCATTTCTTGTTGCCAAACCTTGTATATAGGCACTCCAAAGAGTAATATTGCAATTAATATGACTAAGCCACCAGCAGTTATCAGTAAGTGTGATAGTTTGAATTGGTTGTTCATCGGGATTCAGGAATTAACGTAAAGTTTATTTTTGGGATATTCATATTTTGCAAAAATACTCATTTTCGCTGTTTTTTGCAAATCTCCATTTGTCAGAGCGTAAACAGCAGATTGAGCCGTAGTCCCCATCTGTTCACTCCGGGCTTTTGCGTGTCGGTTAATCTCCAGATAGATTGAACGGATATGAAACCGAATAAATTGCAAAATCCGATACTTGCTTCGGCATAAGGTTGGGTGAGCTTTGATGAGATAGCCGGCAAATCCAGTATTTTTACATTATCGGCCGACAGACTACCATAGGATGCTTTGAAACCTACTATTTCACGCAAATTGAGCTGTTTGACGAGTGGGATGTTGTTGAATAAGATACCATTAAAAATATATTCGGAAAGCGCATTGACATAGCTGTCGGCGATATATTCGCGGCTGTTCATCATCGCAAATTCCATTCTGCCATAAGCGCCACCATTTTTTCCTTGTATTGGTTTCAGAATCGGGTAGGGGGCGGCGCCCAATGTTTTGCCAGCTTCAATCATGTAGCGCCATTCGCCTAAAAAATTTTGTCCGCGATGCAAAAGTGAACTGCTTAATTTCGCATAGTTTCCTTTTTTATTATCTAAAGCAAACTGACCGGCCTCAACGGTGGTGTATATCACCGGTCTGCTCGATTTAACATACAATCGCTGAAAGTGTTTCTCAATGCTGCTCTCGCCGAAAGAGAAACGGGTGGTGAATGCGATGTGTCGATCGCGCAATGAAGTGAAGTGTGTCTCGCCTTGTGTGAGAGGTAGCAATTCGTTTGGAAGATAAGTTACATCGCGGTATATCCACTTCGATTCGATATTTTGATTCCAATCGTTGAAGACAAATGCGGTAAATTCTTTGCGCAAGCTACTCCGATTCTGCATTTTGAATGAAAGAATTGTAGAAACGATATTTTCATCGCCGGTTGACAATGGGTCTTCGCGCCAGATATAATTGTTGTAATCGTAATCAATGCGCCGATAATCGTTGAAGAATTTTGCGCCCAGAATCAAACGTTTGCTTGTGGGGAGTTTGATTTGTGCTTCCGCGGCATATTTCATTTTTTTATCGCCAAATCCATACATTAACTGACCGCCAAGCATCAAATTTTTCAGGAATTTCTCATTTGTGCGAAGCGGCAAACCCATTCTTAATCCTTCGGGCTTTGTAAGGCGCATGATGTCCACATATTGGCCAATGTCGATGAAACCCGCGCGAATATAACCTGTGAGCACCGCGTCGGCGATGTATTTTGCTGTTTTATAAAATGGTGTTTGCTGTACGGCAGCCATTCGCATTTCCAGCTCATGTTGCGAATAGGCAGTATTTGCAAAAGAATCGGTGGTTAGTATTAACGAATCGCCCGGAGGAGCAAATTGCACGCTTTTATTGATAAGAAGTTGCGCGTTTCTATCGTTGACTCCTTTCAGTAATTCATAGGTCAAATTCCAAGTGGAGTTTTCATCTTTCGGCAACCAGATACTACCGTGCCGGTCATAGGTTTGGTTTATCCGAAGGTTGTGAATGTAGTTGAGGTTTGTCTGTTTTGGCAACTCCGCATTGATGAAAGTGAGTGCCAGGCTTGCCGAGTCAATTCTCATTTCGCCATTGAAAGCAAGATTTTTTGTGTTTTTGCTCCTGAAATGCAACAAATATTCTTTATTGTTTGCGGTGCTTATACTGTCAAAAAGATAGTAACGATAGTAAGTTCGACCGATATTGGCAAGCGGACTTATCATCGCTTTGTCGAGTAATTCTACTGAATTGTTGTAGAAATTCAGCTTGCTGTCAAGTCCTCGTAGCAATCCCGAAACGATATTTTGTACTTCTTTGGAGGTGTTGAACGTGTTTTTTTTCAGAATTTGCTTTTCATTTCTGCTTTGTTCGCTTTCGGTTTCTTCCATGAAAAGCGGAACTATAAGCGCAGTGTCGGTTTCAGAGAGATTCCCTGCTTTGAACTGCTCGTAGATGCGATTGTTTTCCCAACGCGAATCTTTTTTGCTAAGAAAAACAACACTTTGGTCGCTACGTTTCAGCATCGAAAGCGGGTTGTTCTTTTTCCGGTTTGCCACTACACGCTTCATAAGCTCGTCGGCAGGATTGGCTCCTGGATTAACAAAAAGCTCTTTGAGCATGTTGTCTTTCTCGGCAAGAAGAATTTCAACACCGGCGCTTTCGCCCGGTTTCACCTTTATTTCAGTTTTGTCATATCCTATCAACGAGAAAATTAGAACCGATTCTTTTCCACTATTTCTGATAAGAAAAAATCCTTCTTCGTTTGTTTGGGTATGGATGTTGGTGCCTTTGAAATATACACTCACCGACTCTAAAGGGTTGTGGTCGAACTTATTGAAGACCTGACCCACAATTAAGGTTTCGCTGTTTTGCGCTGACAGGATTACTGCGTTGAGAATGAGGATGAGAAATGTGAGTCCGGAACGAATGTCTCCGTCCTTTCCGAATTTGATTTTTTTCCTTTTTAGTAATTTCCGCAACATAGTGATTGCTGATCAGTAATTTTGTTTTGATATGTTTGAGATAGCGTCTGTTGATGTTGTGCTAAGTAAGCTTTTATTTCGAAATTGTTTTATCAGAATAAAATCATAAATCTTTTCGGTTTATCGGGTGAAACATCACAATTGTTTCGCGTAGAAATTGAACATCGATGTGTGTGTAAAGTTCAGTTGTGGTGATGGATTCGTGTCCCAATAGTGCCTGAATTGCCCTAAGGTTAGCTCCATTCTCCAACAAATGCGTGGCAAATGAATGTCTGAATGTGTGAGGACTAATATTTTTCTTTAATCCCGCCTTGGCGGCCAAATCTTTGACTATCTCAAAAATCATGGCGCGTGTGAGCTTGCTGCCGCGTCTGTTCAGAAAAAGGTAATCTTCATTTCCTTTTTTAATGTCGAGTTTGTTGCGGTCAATCAACCAAAAATCAATCTGTTTTGCCGATTCGCCCGAAAGTGGCACTAAGCGTTGTTTGTTGCCCTTACCCTCTACAAGCATGTAAGTTTCATCAAAATAGATATTTGAGAGCTTCAGATTGAGTAATTCAGACACGCGCAAGCCAGAGCCATAGAGCACCTCGATGATTGTCTTGTTGCGTTGCCCTTCGGCTTTTGAAAGGTCAACGGCCGAAATGATACGGTCTATTTCGCCTACACTCAACACTTCGGGCAATCGAAGTCCGATTTTTGGCGCTTGCAGTAGTTCTGTAGGATCTTGGTCTATCTTTTGTTTGTAAATGAGGAAGTGATAGAACGATTTGATGCTTGAAATCAACCGTGCTTGTGAGCGAGCGTTAATGCCAATTTCTCCTATTTCAACGATGAAATCGCGTAAATGCTCAATTTTTGCGTCCTCCACGGCAATGTGTGCTTCCTTGAGAAAACTAAATAGTTTTTGAAGATCGCGTTCGTAGCCATCCACTGTGTTTGCCGAAAGCGATTTTTCCATTTTCAGATATAGCCGATATTCGTCGGGGAGTGTTAGCATAGTTTTTTCTTAAATCTCTATCTATTTATCTTGCAAAGATATAAAAAATCAATATCTTTGCTGCCCATTTTCTAAAAACAAACTTATGATTAAAAGATCGCTGTTTATTATTCTTCTCTTTGGTTGCACCTTGCATCTTGCCGCTTTCGACGCCATTGGGCATAAAATTATCGCGGATATTGCTTATGAAAATCTTAACTGCCTCGCCCGGAAGAAGGTTGACAAACTACTCGGTAAGCGTGGTATGATATATACTTCGTCGTGGAGCGACAATATAAAAAGCGATTCGCACTATGCGTATAGCTACAATTGGCATTTCCAAAATTTGCGCGAAGGAATGACTAAAGAAGCGCTTTGTAAACTTTATGAAAACCCAAAGTCGGAAGGTCAATTTTTATTTTATGCGTTGGATAGTTTAAGCCGAAATTTAAAGAATAAAAAAGGCGGAGGAGAAGATGTGAAATTTATTGTTCATCTTATGGGCGACATGTTTCAGCCTCTTCATCTGGGGCGACTTGCCGATAGAGGAGGCAATGATATTCTGATAGAATGGTTTGGTAAAGAGACACGGCTTCATCAGATTTGGGATAAACAGATGTTGCAGGGCGAGCAGTATTCTTATTCGGAGTATAGTAGGTATTTGCAAGATAAGTTCGCGAATAAACGAAAACAAATTAAAAAACAGAAGCTTCGGGATGCTCTGTGGGCTACTTATGAGTTGAGTAACAAAATTTACGCCTATAATTACGAACGACTGAATAGCTACCGTTACGTCTATGAATTTGCCGACGATATTGATTTGCAACTCTACAGCGCGGGCATTCATCTGGCAAAAGTATTGAATCAGGCTTTGTAGCGCGTACTAAATTAAAGAATATAACAAAGAAACCTGCCAGACTATCGCTGTGAGGTTTCTTTGTTTTCTTTGATTTTTAAAGTTCCTTTATTTTGAAAGGATTGTATGATATGTCGTTGTCAAATACATCTTCTTCCTCGTGTTTTTTCACCCATTTCACCACCCGGTTTGTAAAGGGAAGAATAATAATTTCATAAGCTGTTTTCATTCCCGTTTGAGTGAGTATCAGCATCACAAGGGCTTCGTTGGGAATAACTCCGTAGAAAGCAAGCGAAAAAAAGACAATGGAATCGGCGCCTTCGCCAATAAGCGTTGAAACCACTGCACGAAGTGAGAAGTTTCTCCCTTTTTGCATGATTTTCATCTTACTCATTACCATAGCATTGAGAAACGAACCGGTGAGAAAAGCCACGAAGCTTGCCAGCGTGATGCGTTCGGTGTTGCCGAGCACCAACGCGAATGAGTCCTGATGCGTAAAATTTTCTGAGCCAGGCACTAAAATACTTAGCCTGAAAACCAAAATGGCGAGAAAATTCATCAAGAATCCATACCAAATAATGAGCCGGGATTTCCGATAGCCCCATACTTCGGCAATAATGTCGTTGACAATGTAAGATACCGGGAAAATTAAAAGCCCCGCAGTAGCTTCGATGGGTCCGATGTTGATTAACTTTTGCTCAACGATGTTGGCAATAATAAGGCAACTTGTGAAAAGCAGCCCACATATCAGGTAGGCTACTGAAACTTGTTTTTTCATTTGTCTTGTTTTTTTTAACGTGGTTACCAAGCACACGTTTGTTGTTAGTTATTTATTTTTTTATGGTTTTTCTTTGTTTGCTTCGCTGTTCCGTTTCCTCGAAAAACTGAATTTATCAGGTACCGGGTCGTATCCATGTCCGCCCCAGGGGTTACAGCTCACAATGCGCGTTGTTGCCAGCCAAATTCCCTTTAGAATCCCATGTTTTTTTACCGCGTCGATGGCGTAGGCAGAGCATGTGGGTGAATATCGACACGAAGGTGGTTTGAGCGGCGAAATAGCGTAGCGATAGAAATAAACAGGCAGTAGGACTATGAACTCTAAAATTTTTTTAACCGTTTTCATCGTTGCTTTTTGTCTTTTCTGTCTGGATTTTTATTAGTTTCTCTGTAGCTCGTTTCATTCTACTACTCATCTCTGAAAAGCTTAGAATCTCTGTGGGCACATACTGAAATGCGATGTGCAGATAAAGATTCTGTTCTGTGGCAAAATTCCATATCTCTGTTTTATGCTGTCGGTACGCTTCGCGCATCAGGCGTTTCACCCGGTTGCGATCCACCGCTTTTTTGAATTTCTTTTTTGACACGCTCACCATCACACGCACCCTCACTTTCTCCACATTATCACCCACAGGCAGATACACGATTCGGAATGGGTATGCCATGAGCGCAAGCCCTTTCGTGTGAAGATTTCCGATTGTTTTTTCTCCACAGAGGTGTTCAGCTTTGGGGAATTGTTGATTCATACGATAAAAAAAGAAATATCCCAAAAGTACAACAATACAGCACAATTGGGATAATAGCTTTGAGAAATATTAAAATTATTTTTTTCCGTTCAGTTTCCTGTTTTCTTTCAAATGGTTTTCCAAAGCCGCGGTCATGGAAGGAAAACCGGGTGCCGGAGCTTCCAGGTCAAGTCTTAATCCGGATTCTTTCACAGCGAATGCAGTGTTAGTACCTAAGCAGCCTATCTGAATGTCATTCTGAACAAAATCAGGAGCATTCTCAAAGAGCGATTTGATGCCTGCCGGGCTGAAGAAAATAAGCATATCATATTCCTGAAGTTCTGTAGCCGATATTTCGTTGCTAACAGTCTTATACATTATCGTTTGCTTAAAACTAACCTTACTCTTTTCAAGTATTGACATGGTCTCTTCGTTGCGGATGTCGGAAGTTACATACAGAAATTTCTCTTCCGCGTGCTTGTTGAGGATAATGGGTAAGTCAATGAATTTGCCTGACGAAGTAAAGAATATCTTGCGCTTACGGTATTGGATGTATTTTTGAAGATAGAGTGCTACGGTTTCCGACACACAAAAGTATTTCATGCTTTCCGGAACAGCAATGCGCATCTCATCGCAAAGTCTGAAAAAATGGTCAATACCGTGGCGGGCATTAAAGATAATTGCTGTATAATCAAGAATATTGATTTTTTGGGTTCTAAATTCTTTTGCCAATATCGGTTCTACTTTGATAAATGGACGAAAATCAATTTTTACATTGTATTTGTCGATAATGTCAAAATAGGGCGACTTCTCTGTCGCGGGTTCCGGTTGCGAAACCAAAATTCTCTTGATATTCAAAACTTTAAGTTTTAGTAATGTACGAAACTATGTAAAATCCTCAATAGCCTGCAATAACGCGAAAACAGGCATTATTTCGAGGGTGCAAAGGTACAAAAAAATATAAAACAAAGCTAATGGTTTGGAGTAAAATATTTGGAAGATTTTAATAATGAGAACAATATAGAATAAAACTACGATAATAAGGCTTAAAACAGCTATGGGTTCTTTCCATTCGGTCGATTGATAAGTGTATAAAACAAGCAATGGAAAAATTAGAAGCGCTAACACATTCATCAGGCTAAAATAGAGATTTTTATAATTCCGGGTTAGTTTTATTCCAAAAAATGTATTGCCGATAATTTCAAACAGCAGGTGTTTTGCTAAATAATATGCTGAAAAAATAGCGACATATCTCCCAATGTGTATGTAATTAAATCCTTCCGACTTTTGATACCTCAGTTCGTATGTCATGAGCGCGAATACTGCAATGGTGAACAGTGTGATAAGAAACTGAAACTGATAGATGTTGGCAGTGGGCTTCACGAGCAGGTCAACAGTTTCTTTCTTCGAAAAATAGGATTTGAAGTTTTGAAAGAATGTTCCTTCGGATTGCACCATACCGATGGCGAGGAAACCAAAGATTACGACGAGAACTACGAAAACCCAATTTTCGTTAGCAGGGAAAGATGGAGCTATGATGCCTTGCATCCCGGTTGGAGCAGGAGGTACGATTGTCTTTAGCGTATCTGCAAGCTTTAGTGAGTCGGCATGAAGCAGGCTGTCGGTCATCAGGCTATCCGGTTTCAGCTTGCCGATGGAGTCAATTGTATGTATTAGCGAATCTCTCAATTGGCGGAAGCGGATTAGATTTTTGCAAATTGACGCATATCCTCATGCACTAAGTCCTGATTTTTTATCGCGTCAAGCACTTCATAGGCATTATTTGCCACCGCCCACATTTTCAAATGTTCATGTCGCATAAATTGTTCGTTGGCAGCACGTTCGAAAAGTGCCAAAAGGTGGTCGTAGTAGCCATTTACATTTACAATGACGATGGGTTGTGAGTGAATACCTAATTGTTTCCAGGTAATCATTTCGAGCAATTCTTCCATGGTGCCACAGCCACCCGGAAGCGCCACTACCGCGTCGGCAAGGTTTGCCATCATCTCTTTGCGCTCGTGCATGGTTTCAGTAAGTATGAGTTCGGAAAGTCCATCGTGTTGCCACTCCACTTCTACCATGAAGCGTGGTATGACCCCTGTAACGCTACCGCCATGTTCAAGCACACTGTCGGCTATCGTTCCCATAAGCCCCGACGAGCCGGCGCCATATATCAGCTCCAAATCATTCTCCGCCAAAATCCTACCAAGGGTTTTGGCAGTTTCGATGTATTCCGAATTTACCCTACTGCTCGAAGCGCAATACACGCATACTTTCTTTATCGTATTCATTCTTACCCTTTTGGTGAAATATTTTGCAAAAGTACGAAAAGAAAAGCGTAATTTTGAATTGAATTATTTAAAGATACGAAAAATGATTTTAGTTACCGGAGCCACAGGTCTGCTTGGTGGGCATTTGTTGTGGAGCTTATTGCAACATGGTGAGCGCGTTGTCGCTCTGAAGCGCGTCAATTCAGATTTGGAAAATCTGAAAAGTATTTTTGGCTTTTATGGCAGTTCTTATGAGCAGAGTAAAGAAAAAATCATCTGGCGCGAAGGCGATGTGCTTGATTTTGAATCTGTGCTGCGTGCTATGAAGGAAGTAAAACAAGTATATCATTGCGCGGCAATGGTGAGCTTGGGGAAAAATGATGATGCGATGATACAGGTGAATAGTATTGGCACGGAGAATTTGGTAAAAGCCGCGCTTCAGCTGGGGGTTAATAAATTTTGTTTGGTTAGCTCTATTGCCGCCTTGCCCGATGGTGATGGTATCTCGTCGATTCACGAGCTGACTGCGGAAGTGAATGGACATTATTCTACCTATGGAAGAAGTAAACTTTTGGCCGAGGAAGCGGTGAAACGGGGTGTGGCGTGCGGACTGAATGCTGTGATAGTAAATCCCGGTGTGATTTTAGGCTATTCGAGCAATATGACCGGAAGTGGAGAGCTTTTCAGACGAGTGAAGAAAGGTTTGCCTTTTTATAATGATGGTTCTACGGGTTATGTGTCGGTGAGTGATGTAGTAGGAACGATGATTTTGCTGATGAATAACGATGTGCACAATGAGCGATATGTGTTAGTTGCCGATAATTGCAAGCATCGCGACGTGTTGGCATGGATGGCAGTTGGGTACGGAAAAAAACCGCCGTTCATCCACGTAAGTAATGCCTTAATGCTTCTTGCATCGGGTATATTAGAGCTTGTGGGGAAAGTGGCGGGTTTTAAACCGCTTATTGACACTGCTTCGGCAAAAACCTCGCTAAGCCAAAAACACTATTCATCTGAGAAGTTCTCGACTCAATTTCCCGCATTCAAGTTCGCTTCAATTGAGGAAACTGTGAAATCGGTGTGTAGTTTCGATATCGAATACTCTGCAAAATCCACAGTTTGAAAAATGAAAAAACGACTTTGCCTGATGTTGTTCAGCACAAAGTCGTTTTTAAGGATTATAACAAAATAAATATTTTATTCTACCGAAAACTTATACACGCACCATTCGTCGTATTTTTCGCCGGGGCGCAACACGGTAGATGGGAAGTGTGGGAAGTTGGGCGATGCCGGGAAACCTTGTGTTTCCAAGCAAACAGCACATTGCTCCTGATACGTTTTACCATATTTCCCTATCTGCTTATCCACCCAGTTGGCTGTGTAAACTTGTACTCCGGGTTGTGTGGTAAGCACTTCCATTTTCCGTCCACTTTCCGGTTCGTAGATGTAGCCGGCATTAGCCAAGGTGCCGGGTTGTTCGCGGCTGATTACCCAGTTGTCGTCTATTCCGCGGTTCGGTTTGTACACATCGTGATTCATCCAGTCTTCGAGCAATTTTGCTTCACGGAAATCGTAAGGCGAGTTGTCCACTTTCAGCACCACGCCTGTAGGGCAGGTGTATCCATCCAATTCGGTGTGAAAATCGGCGTTGAGTTGCAAATAATGATTGCCTACGCTACCTTCGCCGGCTCCTTTGAGGTTGAAATAGGAGTGGTTTGTTAGCCCGATAACAGTGGCTTTATCCGTAATGGCTTCGTAGTGAATTTTCAACTCATTCTCCTCTGTCAGGCTGTATGTAACGGTTACGTCCAGATTGCCCGGGTAGCCTTCTTCGCCATCGGGCGAAAGATAATGTAAGGCAATTTCATTTTCAGAAACCGACTTTACATCCCAAATTTTCATGTTGAATCCTTCTACACCACCGTGTAGCGAGTTTGGACCATTATTCACTGCCAAAGTATATGTTTCTCCATCCAGCACGAACGAAGCGTGTCTGATGCGGTTGGCAAAACGACCGCAGGTAGCGTTGAAATAGGTCTCTTTGGTAGTTATTTCATCCAACGTATCAAAACTTAGCACGACATCGGCTACTTCGCCGTTTCTGCCCGGAACGAGCAATTTTGTAACCCGTGCGCCGTAATTGCAGATTTCAACGGACATACCGCTGTTGTTTGTTAGTGTGTATAAGGCTGTTTTTTCCATAATGTTATATTGCTTTATTTCCTGAAAAATCAGGAAAATTTGTTTGTTTTTTTATAAAATGAATGCTGATTTACTTTCTTGGTTTTATATAAATACCCGATGCAATGGAATTTGTGTCAATTGAAATAATACTAACCAAATAGTAATCGCCGTTATATAGAAAGCCAAACCCTAATGGAAAACTATTAAATACGATTTGTTCTACTGCCGGTGTCTTTTCAACAATATTTATAATACTTTCTGACTGTAAACCCTGATTTCCTGAAACCGGTAAACTTGAATTTTTTATCAATTTCGTAGCTTTACCAGGTTTAACTGTTAATGCGCGTTGTCCTAAACTATTGGTTGTTTCTTCAAAACTTATTCCCCAATCACGTGATAAATCGGATAAAGAACTTTTGAACGACACAAATGGAGGGCAGACAATAACATGTATTGTTGTGGTTTTCCCCGCGGCATCTTTCAAAATAAGATTACATTCACCTTCTTTAATTCCGGTAGTAATAATAGTCGAACCGTCTATATCCGCAGTAGCAATTGATGTGTCGGTGCTTCTAACAACATATTTACCATTACCTTGTGAAATTTTGATTTCAGTTGTAGCTTCTTCATGAACAAAGATTAAATCTTCAACTATGAGTGTGTTGGTAATTGTTTCTCCACAACTTGCAAACAGCATTGTCGTAGCGATGATGAGTGCTAATAAATAATAGTTTGATTTCATAATAGAAAAGAATTTTTCCTTTCCACTCCCCTTTATCATTGATAAAAAAGAGTAGAAAAGGAAAAATAGAAAGGTCAAAATATTACGTTTGATTCTTACTCCACTTTTTTAGCTCCATCGCCAATTTGAGCAACATAAAAATCGGGTTTT
>CAZMQV010000074.1:0-14095 GCA_964568675.1 uncultured Paludibacter sp. | reverse complement strand
AGGATTCTAACCTGTAACCTTCTGATCCGTAGTCAGATGCTCTATACAGTTGAGCTACGTAGCCATTCCTCTTTGTTTTGAGACTGCAAAGATAGTGTATATTTTTGTTTTTGCAAAAATAAATTTGATTTATTTTTTAAGCAAGAACAAAATCGAGTTGTTTTTTATCTAAATTGGCTTTCGCTACTTTGATGGTAAGTGGGTCGCCCAGCTGATACTTTTTGTGAAATCTCCGTCCTACAAGACAGTAATTTTTCTCGTCCATGATATAATAATCATCGTCTAAATCGCGAATAGGAATCATCCCTTCGCATTTATTTTCGATTATTTCCACGTATATTCCCCACTCCGAAATACCGGAGACTACACCGTCAAAACTTTGTCCAAGTTTGTCTGCCATAAATTCCACTTGCTTGTATTTGATGGAAGCGCGTTCGGCATTGGAGGCAAGCTGCTCGCGTGCTGAGCAGTGTTCGCAGCGTTCTTCGGTCTCCTTTTCATTCGTGTTGCTACCACCATGCAGGTAGCGGTCGAGCAATCGGTGTACCATCATGTCGGGGTAGCGGCGTATGGGAGAAGTGAAATGGGTGTAATAGTCGAAAGCAAGCCCATAATGCCCGATATTTTGAGTGGTATAGATGGCTTTTGCCATGGAGCGAACAGCCAGTGTTTCTATCAGGTTTTGTTCGCTTTTACCGGCCACTTCATCCAAAAGCGCGTTGATGGATGATGAAATCTGAGTTTTCTTGCCACTGGCTTTGAGGTTGTATCCAAATTTTCGGATAAAGGCGGCAAAGTTTTCCAGTTTATCGGGGTCGGGGGTATCGTGAACACGATAAACAAAAGTTTTTGCTTTTTGTCCTTTAGCCGGCTTCCCGATATGTGTAGCCACTGTGCGGTTGGCAAGCAGCATAAATTCTTCTATTAGCTTGTTTGAGTCTTTCGATTCTTTGAAATAGACGCTTATCGGCTTCCCTTTTTCATCAATTTCAAACCTGACTTCAACACGGTCGAACGCGATGGCGCCGCTACGGAAACGTTTTTCGCGAAGTTTTTTCGCCATTTTATCCAGTTGCAAAGTTTCTTCACTGAAATCTCCTTTGCCTGTTTCGATGATTTGTTGTGCTTCTTCGTAGGTAAAGCGGCGGTTGCTTCGAATCACAGTTTTGGCTATCTCATAGCTTTTTATTTCGGCAAATTCATCCATTCTGAAAATGACGGAATAGCAAAGTTTGTCTTCATCGGGTCGGAGGGAGCAGATGCCGTTGGAAAGGTGTTCGGGCAGCATGGGTATAGTTCTATCCACTAAGTAAACCGATGTGGCGCGTGCTTCGCCCTCTTTGTCGATGTTGGAGCCGGGGCGCACGTAGTGTGTTACATCGGCAATGTGCACACCCACTTCCCAGGTGTAGTCATCAAGTTTCCGTATAGAGAGCGCGTCGTCAAAGTCTTTGGCATCTTTGGGGTCGATGGTGAAAGTGCACACATTGCGCATATCGATGCGCCTGGCTACTTCTTCGGGTGTGATACCGGCATCCATCTTATTCGCTTCAGCTTCTATTTCCTCGGGATATTTATAGGGTAGCCCAAATTCGGCAAGAATGGCGTGCATCTCGGCGTTGTTGTCTCCTTTATCGCCAAATACATCCACCACTTCACCCACAGGGCTTTTCATAGTGTGTTTCCATTCTGTAATGCGCACCAGTGCTTTCTGTCCGTCTTTTCCGCCTTTGAGTTTCTCTTTTGGAATTAATATGTCGCTATTGAGCGCTTTACTTGTAACGTTGAGAAACGCGAATTTTTCCGACACTTCCAGAATGCCAACGAAGCTATCTTGGGCGCGTTTAAGTATTTCCACTACTTCCCCTTCAGGCCCTCTTCCGCGCCTGCTGGCGTATAGAAATACCTTTACTTTATCATTGAGCATCGCGGTTCCAGATTTTCTATCGGGGATGAAAATCGCTTCGCCACCTTCGTCGGGTTGTACATAAAATTTCACGCCATCGCGTATAAATCGACCGGTAATGACTCCACCACGTGAGTTGAGTTTGAATTTTCCGCGAACAATTTCCGTAAGTACTCCATCGTCGCGAAGCTCGTAGAGCACATCGCTCACCAATCGGCGATGGCTGTCGTTTTGAATTTCAAGTAGGGTCGAAAGCTGCTTGTAGTTATATGTTTTCTGAGAATTTTCATTGAAAATGGCGTTGATACGTTTTATCAAATCATTTTTGCGTAAATTGCCGTTGTTGTTCTCTTTTCCTCTTTTCTTCATTATTTTAGTTTTTATGAAAATAACCGGTTACAAATATACAACATTGTTGAGGCAATTCTTGTTTAAATACAGAATATATTTTTCCAAAAATAAGCCTTAAATTGCAAATGAAAATAAATATTGTTTTACGTAAATCTAAGAGCAGACGAATTTATTGAAATGAATTTTGTATTTTTGCCTTGAATATAAGAATTAAGGTTGAAAACGGTTTGATTTATCTTATCGGTAATGAAAAAAAGAATTGCTTTTATTGTTAATCCGAAATCGGGGAATGCCTCCAAGTGGGACATTGAAGATTTGGTGAATATACATATTGACCCGGAGAGATTCTCCGATTGCCGTGTCGTATTCACGCAAGCGCCCGGGCATGGTCGGCAATTGGCGCTTGGATTTATTGCCGATGGATTTGAGATAGTGGTTGCAGTAGGAGGTGACGGCACAGTCAACGAAGTAGCCGGCGCGCTTATTAACACTCCTGTAGCTCTCGGGATAATATCTACCGGCTCTGGAAATGGCTTGGCGCGTCATCTAAAAATTCCAACTCAAGTACGCAAAGCACTTCAAATGCTCAACGCTTCCGAGCCGATAAAAATTGATTATGGAATAGTCAACGATGAGAAACCTTTCTTTTGTACTTGCGGCACCGGCTTTGATGCCTACATTAGCGATCTTTTCGCGCGAGGCAGTAAGCGTGGTAAGATGGGATATGTCGAGAAAATGGTAACCGGCTATTGGAACTACGAACCTCAACATTATCGATTGATAGGCGAGGGTATTGATTTGACGGGCAAAGCGTTTGTAGTTACATTTGCCAATGCTGCCCAATGGGGCAATAATGCTTACATCGCGCCTTCGGCAAGTGTTCAGGATGGCGTGATGGATATTTCGGTTATCGCCGATGTGCCGGTGATTGCTATCCCTACGCTTGCTTTCCAGCTTTTCACCAAAACAATTAAAGAAGATTTGCTGGTTACTACCCTGAAAACAAGTGAAATTACACTCCATCGCGATAAGCCGGGCGTGTTTCATCTCGATGGTGAGCCTTATGAAGAAGGCGAAAAAATTAATATTAAGATAGTGGAAGCCGGGTTGAATGTAATGGTCGCAAAAAGATTCTGATAAGGCTTTCTACACTTTTTTGTTTTTAACTTTTCCGTTCTTTAAGTGCTTGCTCTTTTCCGGTTTTTACGTGTGTCATCCCATTTGTTCTATTGCTTCATTATTTCTAAGTCGATACATGCTGGTTAATACTATTTTGTCATTTTATATGCAAAATTGCTTTTATATTGCTTTTTTATCCTACAAAATACGATTATTAGTTTGAATTTTCATATCTTTGTCTTTCCAAATAATTATTTCTTTACTGTATCTGAAAAACATTCAACACATTTTGTCCGATAAAAATTATAAATCAATATCATAATATGAGCAAGTACAATATTAAAACAATGAACGGAATTTCCGATTTGGGATTATCAAAATTTGGAAGTTCGTATGAAATTGATGCGGAAGGCGCATTGCCTGACGCAATGGTAGTTCGAAGCGCCGCATTATGCGATATGCAATTTCCCGAAAGTTTGCTATGCATCGCACGCGCTGGAGCAGGAGTGAATAACATCCCGGTGGAAAGATGTGCCGAGGAGGGAATTGTGGTGTTTAACACACCCGGAGCCAATGCAAATGCGGTGAAAGAATTGGCAATAACAGCTCTGTTGCTTTCATCCCGAAAAATTGTAGAAGGAGTAAATTGGGCGCGTACACTTGAGGGCGATGATGTGGAAAAACAGGTGGAGAAAGGCAAATCGAAATTTGTAGGACCCGAAATTCGTGATAAAAAGTTAGGTGTTATTGGTCTTGGAGCAATCGGAGTGATGGTAGCCAACGCGGCAGTGAACCTCGATATGGAAGTACATGGCTTCGACCCTTATATTTCGGTGGATCATGCTTGGGGCTTATCGCGCATGGTGAAGCGTGCTGCCGATTTGAAAGAACTTCTTCGTGAATGCGATTACATCAGTTTACACGTGCCGTTAACCAACGAAACTAAAGGTATGTTCAATGAGCAACTATTTAGTCAGATGAAACCGGGAATGCGGATACTCAATTTCTCGCGTGGCGAATTGGTAAATGACACGGATATCATCGCGGCTTTGGGAAGTGGGGTAGTGAATACGTATATCACCGATTTTCCAAGCTCACGATTGCTTCATGTGCCCGGAGTAATACCGGTGCCACATTTGGGTGCTTCAACGCCTGAAAGTGAAGATAATTGCGCTGTGATGGCGGTAAAACAAACCAAAGATTTTCTTGAAAATGGCAACATACTCAATTCTGTAAATTACCCTGCTTGCGATATGGGTGTGAGTCAGGTAAAACATCGGATAACCATTGCTCATAAGAACATACCCAATATGCTGGGACAGATTTCCGCTGTATTGGCCAACCAGGGTGCAAATATTGAAAATATGATTAACCGAAGCCGAGGCGATTATGCTTATACCATGATCGATTTTGAAGATGTTATTACCGATGATAATGTAAATCGGATTAAAAACATTGAAGGTGTGTTGCGGGTAAGGGTAATCTGACTTTGATATTCAATGCTTTAGGATAGCATTTTCTTCTCTAAGGCGATTCGTAATACAAAAAGCGTAACTTGAAAAAATAAATTTCAGGTTACGCTTTTTCTATGTTTCTTTTTCTTCTTATTTCTTTTTCAATTGTTCGATAGAAAGCAATCGACCGGTTTCGATGCTCACTTGCGCTTTACAATAACGATCCATTGTTTTAAGCGGGATTGGAACCAATTCTCCAAGTTGTGGTACGATGAGGGATTGTTCCAATAAATTTCGATCGCCATTGTCGATACTCACATTTGCTGTTACCGGAATTATGGTGAAAACTTGCACTTCGTCTTTTTTAACTTTAAGATTGGGATTTGAAGCTACTTTCACCGGAGTGAAGCTCAACGACAGATATACCGGTTCGCCACTCAGGTCGTCGCCGTCAACGATGCCTTTTGACGCTGTGAAACGAAAAACTACGTCATCTTCAACTGCCTTGGTGGGTACATATCGGATTGTTTTACTGCTGGTGCTGATGCTGGTAGTACCGGTGAAAAGCTCGGTCAACTCTTTCTCCTGCGCGTCAATTTCGGCAATCATGGTTTTGAGCGATGCGCCATCTTTAGGCATAAACTCTACTTCGCCCGCCAGTATTTCTCCCTTGTTTTCACGCAAACGATAGATTTGTCGCGAAGCGCCTTCCGCCATTTTTGCTATTGAGCCAGCCATCATGTATTCTTCGTTTAATGGAAGCAATTTGTCAGGTATTACTACTTCTTCTCGCGATTCGGATTTGACAACCGGTTTCGGATTTGATGCTACAGGATCAACGTTTATCCCACATAGCAGCCCTTCATTATTTACGGTAATTTGCGTAGCGATTGTTTTTTTCGAAGGGGTGATGGTGTATGTCCTTGTGGCATCCGGCACTGTTTGTTGCTCCAGTTCAATGCTTTTTATTTTATAATATTTTTTTTCGGCAGTAATTACATTCTTTGTCGCTAAGTATCTGTCGGAATATTGAAAGAATTTTCCCGGTTTTTCGGTTACAATTTCTGTGGTAACGTGGATTAAAAATTCAGTTTTGGGCAATGAATATACAATTGCCGATTCGCCCTTCTTTACTGATTGTGCTTGCAGCATGAAAGGGAATAATAGGATAAGATAGAAATAACGTTTCATTTTATTTTTAATTGACAAATGATAAATGAAGAATACAAGTAGTAAGCAAAATAGAATTTGAAAACGCGGTAGATTTTAATCAATTACCAATCTCACATTCATTATAAACGGACATTATGCTTTTTTCTTGCCTCGCGCTACTGGTTTTTTCTTTTTTGCTACCGTGTCGGATTGTGAATTAATCAGCTCCAAACATTGTGCTTCGGTGAGTGTTGTGGCATCTGTCGTTTTTGGTATTTTGTAATTATTTTTCTCAAAAGCGATATAAGGACCAAAGCGGCCGTTTAATACCTGAATTTCACCGAAAGTATTGATTACTTTGTTTTTATCTGCTTCTCTTTTTCCGATGATTAGTTCCACTGCTTTTTCAGCGCTTATTTCAAGCGGATCTTCGGTTTTTGGCAGTGAATAGAATTTGCTATCGTGGCGAATGTAGGGTCCAAAACGCCCAACCGCGGCAATCATCTCTTTGCCTTCAAACTCACCAACCACGCGAGGTAGTTTGAATAATTCGAGTGCTTCTTCGAGTGTGATGCTTTCGATGGATTGGGATTTGAGCAAGGATGCGAACACCGGTTTTTCTTCCTCGTCCGATGTGCCTATCTGCACGATTGGTCCAAAACGTCCAATTTTTACCGACATTTGTCTTCCCGATTTCGGATCGGTACCAAGTACCCGTTCGCCTACCTGACGCTCCGATGATTTGAGGGTTTCGACTACTATGGGGTGAAATTCCTTATAAAACACGTCAATGGTTTTTTGCCATTTCACCTTTCCTTCGGCAATGTCGTCGAACTCCTCTTCCACTTGTGCTGTGAAATTGTAGTCTAAAATATTGGGGAAATGATCTACTAAGAAATCATTAACAACCATTCCAATATCTTCGGGGAATAGTTTTGCTTTTTCAGCGCCGTAGTTTTCAGTTTTCGAATATGTCGATATTTTTCCTGCTTTCAGTATTATTTCGTTGAAATCGCGTTGTGTACCCGGCCGGTTGCCTTTCTCCACATATTTCCTGTTTTGAATGGTGGAAATGGTAGGGGCGTAGGTCGAAGGACGTCCAATCCCGAGTTCTTCAAGTTTTTTCACCAAGCTGGCTTCGGTGTAGCGTGCCGGTCGTTGAGTGAAGCGTTCTTGTGCGCGTATCTCTTTGGATGTCAATAATTCCCCTTTCTTTAGAGTAGGCAGCAAGTCGCTTGTTTCGTCATCTTGTTCATCGTCAGTAGATTCTAAATAAACTTTCAGAAATCCATCAAAAACAATTACTTCGCCCGAAGCGATAAACTGGAGAGGCGAGCCGGAGATGTTGATGTAGATATTTGTTTTTTCGAGTTCGGCATCTGCCATCTGCGATGCGATTGTTCGTTTCCAGATAAGCTCATACAAGCGTTTTTCTTGTGTGGTACCTTCGATGTTGTGTTCGCTGATATATGTAGGACGAATAGCCTCGTGAGCTTCTTGCGCGCCTTTAGTTTTGGTGTTGAAGTTACGGGTTTTCACATACTTCTCACCGGCCATTTTAATAATTTCATTTTTGGCAGCGCCAAGTGCCAGTGACGACAAATTGACCGAGTCGGTACGCATGTAGGTGATTTTACCCGATTCATATAGTTTTTGAGCAATCATCATGGTTTGCGAAACCGAGTATCCAAGTTTCCGCGAAGCTTCTTGTTGCAGTGTAGAAGTGGTGAAAGGTGGAGCCGGTGATTTTTTAGCCGGTTTCTTTTCGATGCTGTCAACGCTGAATTGCGCGTTCAGGCACGTGTTTAAGAATCCTTGTGCCTCTTCAAGCGTATTGAAGCGCTGTGAAAGCTCCGCTTTTATTTCGATGGGTTTGCCATTTATATCTTTCGCTGCGAAGGTGGCTGATACGCGATAGCTGCTTGTAGCTTCAAAATTATTTATTTCGCGTTCACGCTCTACGATAAGCCTAACGGCAACCGATTGCACCCTTCCGGCGGAGAGTGAAGGGCGTACTTTGCGCCACAAAACCGGTGAAATCTCAAATCCAACAATGCGGTCGAGCACACGGCGCGCTTGTTGCGCATCCACCAGGTTGAGGTTGATTTCCCGAGGATTTTCAACAGCATTCAGTATCGCGTCTTTCGTTATTTCGTGAAATACAATTCGCTTTGTGTTTGTTTTCTTTAGCTTCAATTCGTCATACAAATGCCACGCTATCGCTTCTCCTTCGCGGTCTTCATCGGAAGCGAGCCATACCATTTCGGCAGTTTTAGCCGCCTTTTTAAGTTCTGCTACGATTTTCTTTTTGTCTGCCGAAACTTCGTATTGTGGCTTGTAATTATTTTCAAAATCTATTCCTAATCCTTTGTCCGCTAAATCGCGGATATGCCCCATGCTGGACATCACACCAAATTCTTTCCCAAGAAATTTCTCAATGGTTTTGGCTTTGGCAGGGGACTCAACTATCACTAAGTTTTTTGACATAATTACATTATATATTTTAAATAATCTGCAAAATAACGAAAACAAATAGGTATCAGCCAAATTTTCAGCTAATTATTTTTGTTTTTTATGAAACCAAATTTGCTTCACCCTGCGCCAATCCGACTCGATTAGTTTGCTACCAATCGCCTAAAGGCTTCTATTTTCCTCAATCCTATCCATTGTATCTCTTGCCCCAATATGTATATTTTCAGGATAAAGCATTACATTGGTTTTCACAAGATTTTGGCTTTGACGGAGGCTTTTTATGCTTCCGTTATTTCTGAAACGACATATCCGGCATCGTCCACAGCGGTGCGAATAGCTTGGTCAGCCACTTCTCCATTGATAATCAAGGTGGCTGATTTGCTTTTTAAATCTACTTTAGCTTCTACACCATCAATTTTGTTTAGCGCTTTTTCTACTCTGTTTGAGCAATGTGAGCAGCTCATTCCTTCTATTGTTACAATTTTTTTCATATAGCTTTAATTTAAAAAATAAGTTGAATTCTGAAGTTTAAATATCTGTTTTTAATCGGTTTATATGCTTATTCGAAAACTTAAATGATTTGAGACGTAGCGCATTGGAAACTACAGTTACCGAACTTAGGCTCATCGCGAGCGCCGCTATCATCGGATTGAGCTTCCAGCCAAGAGCAAAATAGAATAGCCCGGCAGCTACGGGGATGCCAATGACATTGTAGAAAAATGCCCAAAAGAGATTTTCTTTGATGTTTCGGATAACAGATTTGCTAAGCCGAATGGAGCTGACAACATCGAGCAAATCATTTTTCATTAAAATTACATCGGCCGATTCGATAGCAATATCTGTGCCCGAACTTACCGCTATGCCTAAGTCGGCACGTGCCAGGGCGGGCGCGTCGTTTATTCCATCGCCAACCATCGCCACTTTATGTCCCTCGCTTTGCAATTGTCGGATAACACTGTCTTTGTCTTGTGGAAAAACTTCGGCAATCACTTTATCAAATCCAATTTCGGCTTGAATCGCTTGTGCCGTTCGTCGGTTGTCGCCGGTGAGCATGATGGTGGTCATTCCCATCGTTTTAAGTAACTCTATTGCCTCGTGGCTTGTGGGCTTCAACACGTCGGCTACTCCGATTACACCTAATATCTGTTCGTCGTCAGCCACAAAAAGCGAGGTTTTGCCTTGCTGAGCAAGTTGAAACAGATAATCTTCTACTTCGCTAAAGTCGATATCTTCGCCGATATACGCTTTGTTTCCTACTTTATATTGCTCGCCTTTCACTTTGCCCGTAATACCTTTTCCAGGTACCGATTCAAAATCACTCACTTCGTAGAGTGTCAGATTCAGCGCTTCGGCATGGGTGATAATTGCTTTAGAGATGGGATGTTCCGAAAGTTTCTCAAGTGAAGCAACAACGCGCATTAACTCACTTTCATCCAAATAGTGCAATGCGACTACATCGGTAAGTTGCGGATTGCCTACCGTTACAGTTCCGGTTTTGTCAAACACGATGGTATCTATTTTTCCGCCAATTTCGAGCGCTTCAGCCGATTTGAATAAAACTCCGTTTTCGGCGCCTTTGCCTGTGCCAACCATGATGGCTACGGGAGTAGCCAACCCAAGGGCGCAAGGGCACGAAATGATGAGAACGGCAATGCCGATGGATAATGAGAACTCAAAGGAATATCCCAAAATGAGCCATACAGCCGTGGCGATAAGCGCAATTGCAATCACTGAAGGTACAAAAATACGGCTTATCTGGTCGGCAAGCCTTGAAATGGGCGCTTTGGACGCGGTGGCGTCTTCGAGCAGATGAATAATTTGAGATAATGTGGTGTCGTCGCCTACGCGAGTAGCTCTGAATTTGATGAAACCGGTGGTGTTGATGCTTCCGGAGATGACCATATCACCCGTTTGTTTCATCACCGGGATGCTTTCGCCGGTAATTGCCGACTCGTCCACCGAACTGACGCCTTCTTCCACTTTGCCATCTACCGGAATTTTCTGTCCGGGACGTATGCTGATTAAGTCATTTAGGACAACCTCTTCAACCGGAATTTCGGTTTCCTCGCCATTGCGAATAACTGTTGCCGTTTGAGGAGAAGAGTCTATTAACTTGGTGAGCGCGTCCGAAGTGCGTCTTTTGGAGCGTGCCTCTAAGTATTTTCCCAAAGTGATTAAAGTGAGAATGGTGGCACCCGACTCGAAAAATATATCGTGCATAAACCGATGGACTATTGCCATGTCGGCATGACTAAAGCCGAAAGATATGCGGTAGATTGCAAAAATGCCGTAAACGAGTGCGGCAGAAGAGCCGATTGCCACAAGCGCATCCATGGTTGGCGAAAGTTGGAAAAGCGACCGGAAACCATGGATGAAGAAGGAGCGGTTGATAAAAAATACCGGTATTGTAAGCAGAAACTGTGTAAAGGCAAGAATCAGAGCGTTTGACTCTCCCGCTAAAAAGGCGGGAAGTGGCAAGCCCAACATCGGCCCCATGACGATATACATCAGCGGTATTAGAAATAGAAATGAGTAAACAACGCGTTGTCTTAATTCTTCTTGTTCTTTGGCCGCATAGTCGATTTTTGGCTCGTGAGCTTTCGCTTTTCTCTCCTGTTTCAACGACGCGTCATATCCGGCATCTTGCACCATATTTACTATTTCATCGGCAGATAGCGCAGTATCTTCAAACTCAACGCTCATGCTGTTTGTCAATAGATTCACCGTTACGTCCTGCACACCATTCAGTTTTCGCACACTTTTCTCTACATGCGCCACACAAGCAGAGCAGGTCATGCCGGTTACATTAAATTTTTCAATCTTCATCTTATGTCAGAAATTAAGTGAGTGTGATAAACTTCCAAAAAATAATTGCTTGTATTTATCACAATAAAATAACACATAAAACAAGTAAATTGCTTTATAAATAGAAAAAACCGGAATCGACAGCTGATCTTTATCTTCTATACTTGCATTACTTGAGTGTGTATTGTGTACAAACAATATACCGAATGCTTATGTTCATGTAGAATATTATTGAAAAATAGTTTGTGGTAAGGTTTTACAATCCTTTTGCGCAAGCTATTTAGTTGTTTCATCGAAATATACTGAAAAAGGAATATTTTTTTCAAATTTAAATCCATAACTTTGTTTTGTTTCGTCTAACTCATAGAATAACCAATAAAAACAAAGAAAAAATGAAAAGAACAGGATTTATTATTTTGACACTCGTGCTTTGGCTTGGAGCTATGGGGCAAATCGAAACAGTTGTCGATACCACCATGTTGACAGAAACAGTCGCGCTATCGGATAGTGTTGATGCCGGTCAATCATCATCGAATGGGAAGACAAAAACTAATATCGGTAAAACGATAAAGGATACGTTTGATTCGCGTATAGATGACATGGACAATGAATCTGAAATGATCACATCCATTTTGGCGCTAACGGTGGTGTTGCCACTTCTCATTATTTTCATCGCGGTGATTATTATTATCTCTCTGAACAACAAATCGCGCAAGGAGCGGGAGCGAATGCGTCAAGAACTTTATATGAAAGCATTGGAATCCGGACAGCCCTTGCCCGAGAAGTTTTTTGAAGAACCGGAAAAGAAGAAATCGGAGCTGCAAAGCGCCTTGGTCTTATTGGCAGTAGGTATTTCATTTCTATTCCTTGCATTAATTACCGGAAACACCGGCTTGTATTTTGCAACAATACCCGGCTTCATCGGACTTGGTAAACTGATAGCCTGGTTTATCGAAAAACCCAAAAAGGGGACAGAAGCTCACGATGAGTAAAACGGAAGACATGCTTTTGGTATCGCGGGTGGTCATTGCCGACGACCGGCGGGCGTATGAGACGTTAATGCTCAAGTACCAATCGTCTGTGCGGAGGTTTTTGTTGAACCTCACGCTCGGCGATGGCGCTTTGGCTGACGACCTTGCGCAGGAAACCTTCATCAAAGCTTATCTTCATTTACGCTCCTTTCAAGGTTTGGCCTCGTTCTCGTCTTGGTTATTTCGGATAGCCTACAACTGTTTTTTTGATTCAAAACGCGCCTCAAAGCGTTTTGATGAGTGGAATTTGGCTGAATTTGACAAAATTCATCACGCATCGCTTGATTATTTAGAAGAAAAGAGCGATATTTACACAGCCTTAAAGCTACTTCGTGAAGAAGAGCGTGTGGCTGTGTTGCTCTGTTATATGGAAGACAAAACACATCAGGAGGCAGCTAAAATTATGAATTTGCCATTGGGTACAGTTAAAACACACATTCTGAAAGGAAAAGAAAAAATGGAGAAATTTTTAACACAGCAGGGATATGGAAGATAAAAGTGATCTATTGATAAAAAATTTTCTAAAAGGAAATAAATCGGAAATAGAGGATTTAAATTTCTCGAAAAACGTATTGCAGAATCTGCCGGAAAAGAAAATACCGGCGTCAGGTTGGATTGTGCCCGTGTTTACGATTGCAGGTGTGATTCTTGCGTTTATTTTAATCGATTTTAAGCAGACAGCGTTGCAGATTCTACATTTTATTCAGCAAACTCCGGTGGTGTTTCTTTGGTTGGGATTTATGGGAGTGCTTTTTTCCTTAATAGCTTATTATTTATTCAAAGAAAAACAACTCCGGCTATATTAAAAATAATATTGTAAATCAATATTTTGTTGTATTTTTGCCATAAACGGAAATTCTATTGTTTTTTGCAAAAATAATAAAACATAAACCCATGAAAAAAATTGTTTTATCCCTGCTTGTTGTCAGTTTATTTGTGTCGTGCGACCAACTGACTCAATTGAAAACTCAGATACTAAAGAACGATGAACCGGTGGCTGTGGTTGACAGCTTTCAGTTGTTGCCTCCAATCGATACTTTGGCGCTCACCCTGGACGCGCTACGCCAAAAACGTCTCCCGGACAGATACAAACAGAATGGTGATGTTAAAACAAAAATCCTTAGTTTTACCGGTACGAAGATGCAAGACATTCCGGTCTATATTTTCAAAGATTCGATGAATAACGAGCTGGAGTTCAACAAAAACAGCACACGTTTTAATCTATTGGTAAAATCAAAACGCGCAACACCCGAAAATGGCGGCTTTGACCCCAATCCTGCTTATGTTAATAGGCATTTCAGGGTGGTGTGGCGAAACATCACGCTGGTGTCCAAACCTACAAGTGAAGAAGAGTACTACAATCAGGAGCTTGATGAAATTATCTATTTGAAAGAGATGAATGAATTTTTATTAAAGGTGGATAAGTTGGAGGCAAAAGAACCGGAAAAAACAGATGGGAAAGCTCAAAAAATAAAGTAACTACGATAAAGTAAAAAAAAGTCATCCATACATGTGGATGACTTTTTTTTATCTTGACTGAGAGCTGGCATGAGAATGAGTTGAGAACGAAGTATCCCATCTTTGATTGAATCCAAATAGCCAACGGAAGTATTCCTGTCGCGCTTACCAAGGTAAAAAACTGCATTTACAATATTGATTCTACAGCAGTGAGAAATGGTTTTGTATCGAAACATTTCTATTTCAAACAAAGTTAGAATAGTTTTGTATCGAAACATTTCTATTTCAAACAAAGTTAGACGAGTTTTGTATCGAAACATTTCTATTTCTACAAAAATTTGTGGTGT
>CAZMQV010000073.1:0-14173 GCA_964568675.1 uncultured Paludibacter sp. | reverse complement strand
CCCGAAACCGGCGTCAAGTCCTCGCCCAAACCCGAGTCGATCAGTGCCTGCCGTAAGTGCAACTACCCTTGCTGAAGTTTCTTTTTGATAGTTGCTTGTCCGAACAAAACTTCGTGTTTCGTTTTTAGCTTAACCTGACGATGAGATTCTTTTAAGGGAGATTTAGAAAAGAATGTAATTGTGTATTTGTGAAATAAAAAATAAATTGTAACTTTGCGAACAGTAATTTTCACTATGACAAAAAAAGAACTGACACAAGAACAAGAACAATTGGCACGCTTTGCAAAAGCATTGGGACACCCCATTCGCATAGCTATCCTGCAAATGTTGGCAAATGAAAGTTGCTGTTATCACGGCGATATGTCCGAAATTTTGCCTATTGCCAAAAGCACACTTTCGCAACATTTGAATGAGTTGAAAGACGCCGAATTAATTCAAGGAACAATCACACCACCGACCATAAAATACTGTATTAATCAAGAAAATTGGACGTTAGCTAAAAAAATGTTTAGCGACTTATTCATAGAAATGGACAACAAAGAATATTGTTAAAAATTTTTTAAATGAATAGTTCGTATTTCTACGAAATACGAACCTTAAATAGTAGAAATATGACATACGAAGAACAAATAAAAGAAACAGTAAGGCAAAAATACACTGATATCGCTTTGCAAGACAAAGAAATAGCCTCTTGTTGCAGTTCGGGAAGTTGCACACCGGAAGTGTACAATATGATGAGCGAAAATTACAATCACTTAGACGGATATAATCCCGATGCCGATTTGGGTTTGGGTTGCGGACTACCCACACAATTTGCTAAAATTAAAAAGGGCGATACAGTAATTGATTTGGGAAGCGGTGCGGGCAATGATTGCTTTGTGGCAAGAGCCGAAACAGGCGAAGCGGGCAAAGTCATAGGCATTGATTTTACCCCCGAGATGATTAAAAAAGCACGTATCAATGCTGAAAAAAAAGGTTTTAAAAATGTGCAATTTCGCCAAGGTGATATTGAAAAAATCCCCGTAACCGCAGCTACCGCCGACGTGATAGTAAGCAACTGCGTGCTGAATCTTGTGCCGAATAAAAAAGCAGTTTTTAAGGAAATATACAGAGTGTTGAAACCCGGCGGTCATTTCTGCATTTCAGATGTGGTACTAACAGGCGAACTGCCCGACAAATTAAAAGAAGCTGCCGAAATGTATGCAGGTTGCGTATCGGGTGCAAGCAAAAAAAACCAATATATCGTTGATATATACAGCGCAGGATTTCTGCAAGTAATAATAGAAAAAGAAAATAGAATTGTCATGCCTGATGAAATCTTATCAAATTATTTGGAAACAGACGAAATAGAAAATTTCAAAAAAGAAAATCCTATACTTTCAATAACAGTTACAGGCGTAAAACCCTCAAACGATTGTAACTGCAATCCGGGATGTTGTTAAACAAATAAATAAACAAAAAAACAAAAAAAAATGGAAAAGAAAATTTTAGTACTCTGCACAGGCAACAGTTGCCGTAGTCAAATTGCCGAAGGATATTTGCGCCACTTTGCAGGCGATAAAGCCGAAATTTACAGCGCGGGCGTAGAAACGCACGGCGTAAATCCGCGTGCCATTGAAACAATGAAAGAAGACGGCATTGATATTTCGAGCCACACCTCAAACAATGTAGATGAATACCGAGATATTAATTTTGACTACGTAATAACCGTTTGCGACAATGCCCGCGAGCGTTGCCCCTACTTCCCCACAAAAGCAAAAAAGTTTCACCATAATTTTCCCGACCCTGCAAAAGCGCAAGGAGCGGAAGAAGAAATCGCCGCCGAATTTCGCCGAGTACGCAATATGATAAAGGAATATAGCCAACAATTTACCAACGAAAATCTGTAAAACCGATATGAGTGCAAATAATTGTAATCCCACGGTAGAGCGCAAACGACTAAGTTTTCTCGACCGCTACCTTACACTTTGGATTTTTCTTGCGATGGCAATTGGCGTGGGAGCCGGGTATTTTTTCCCTTCCGTGGCAGACGGAATTAACGCGATGTCGAGCGGAACAACTAACATACCCTTGGCAATAGGCTTAATTCTGATGATGTATCCGCCTTTGGCAAAAGTGCGTTACAACCAAATGAGCAAAGTGTTTCGCAATACAAAAGTTCTCACTGCCTCGCTTTTGTTGAATTGGATAATTGGTCCCATTTTGATGTTCGCTTTGGCGGTAATATTCCTGCGAGACTACCCCGAATATTTGGTCGGACTTATATTGATTGGTTCGGCACGATGTATCGCTATGGTAATCGTTTGGAACGAGCTTGCAGGTGGAAGTCGCGAATACGCCGCGGGATTGGTTGCTCTCAACAGCATTTTCCAAGTCTTGTTTTACAGCGTTTTCGTTTACTTTTTTGTTTCCGTTATGCTCCCCATTTTTGGTGTTTCAACCGAAAGTGTAAACATTACGATGGGCGAAATTGCCAAAAGTGTAGCCATATATCTCGGTATTCCATTTGCAATGGGCATATTAAGTCAGTTAGTCTTAGTAAAAATAAAAGGCGAAGAATGGTTTTGGAAAAAATTTATTCCCTTTATTTCACCCATTACTTTGATTGCCTTGTTGTTTACAATCGTGCTGATGTTCAGTCTAAAAGGTCAATTAATCGTGCAAATTCCGCTCGATGTGGTGCGCATTGCAATTCCTTTGCTCATATACTTCGGACTGATGTTTTTGGTCAGCTTCTTTGTTGGTAAGCGAATGGGTGCAGATTACGAACAAGATGCCGCCCTATCGTTTACCGCGGCAGGCAATAATTTTGAATTGGCAATTGCCGTTGCAATAGGCGTATTTGGTATCAACAGCGGACAAGCATTTGCAGGCGTAATCGGCCCGTTGGTAGAAGTGCCGGCGCTTATTATGTTGGTAAATGTTTCTTTGTGGCTCAAACGAAAATTTTTTAGTAATCATAAATAATAATTCCCAAAATGAAAAAAACAGTATTCGCATTCTTATTGATAGCCGTTCTAACAGGCTGTAATCAATCTGCAAACAAAGCGGACAATTCCGCAACCACCACACCAACCGAAGATGCAACATTGGTAAGCGTCTATTATTTTCACGGAAAGCAACGTTGTAAAACCTGTATTGCAGTGGGCAATATAGCCCAAGAAACAGTTGGAAAAGCGTATGCCGACAACTCAAAAGTAGTATTTAAGGAAATAAACACAGACGAAAAAGCCAACGTTGATTTGGTTGAAAAGTATCAAGTAGCTTGGAATGCGCTAATAATTGCCAAAGGCGAAGATTTTATAGAAATCACAGACCAAGCCTTCGCAACTGCATTAAGCAGTCCCGATGCGTTGACCGACCTAATCAAAGAAGAAGTAAACAAAAGACTGCAATAGCGTATGGAATGGTTGCAACAGTTAGCAGATAGCTCAAATATTCCGTTACTCACAGCATTTATTTTGGGATTGATGACCGCCATTAGTCCCTGCCCTTTGGCAATGAATATTACGGCCACCGCATATTTGAGCAAAGATATTGAGAGCAAACAGCGGGTGTTTTTCAACGGACTTTTTTACACGCTTGGGCGAATGTTCAGCTACACAGCCTTGTCAAGCATTATCTATTTTGGTGCGAGTAAATTTCATATCTCCCGTTGGTTTCAGCAAATTGACGGATTGTGGATAGGCATTGCCTTAGTTATAATTGGTGTACTGATGTTGGATATAATCAAATTCAATATCCCGTTTCTAAACAAATGGACTTCACGCGTAAGCGAAAAGCAAACCAAGCGAAACTATTGGAGCGCTTTTATATTGGGCGTTTTATTCGCTTTGGCTTTTTGTCCATATAGTGCGGTTTTATATTTCGGCGCACTTATTCCATTGACGCTCGCGAGTTCCGCAGGACTTTTATTGCCGCCCATTTTTGCGCTTGCAACCGGTTTGCCTGTTCTCGTTATCGCTTGGCTGTTGGCTTACAGCATTTCAAACGTGGGTAAATTTTACAACAATATGAAAACCTTTGAAAAATGGTTTAAACGCATAGTCGCGGCGGTTTTTATCATTGTCGGAATTTATTACATAATCATTGCAATCAATTAAACTTAATATTTCAGACAAATGGAAATAATAATTCTCGGCACCGGATGTGCCAAATGCAGTGCAACTTATGATAAGGTTGCAAAAGTGCTGAAAGAGCAAAACATTTCGGCAGAATTGAAAAAAGAACAAGATATTCTCGAAATTGTAAAATACAATGTGATGTCCCTGCCCACCATTGTTGTGAACGGCGAAGTAAAACTGAAAGGATATGTTCCGTCAGAAGAAGAAATTATCAACGCATTAAAAAAGTAAAAAAATGAACACGAAAGAGATAAAAATTTACGACCCAACGCTGTGTTGTCCTACCGGATTGTGCGGAGTAAATATCGACCCCGAACTTATGCGCATTGCCGTAGTTATCGAAACCTTGAAGCGAAAGGGAATTATTGTAGAACGTTTCAACCTGCGCGACCACCCGCAAGTATATGTTACAAACAAAATTATTAACGATTTTTTGATGAACGAAGGAGCCGAAAAATTACCTGTAACAACCCTCGACGGAAAAATAGAAATAACAGCCACATATCCCACAAACGCGCAAATTGCCCAATGGTTGGGAATTTCGGAAGATGAACTAACAATAAAAAAATAACACACTTATGATACAATACAATCCTGCCGAACAGCAATTTACCAAATATATTTTCTTCACAGGAAAAGGCGGAGTTGGCAAAACCTCAGTAGCCTGTGCAACAGCCGCCAATTTAGCCGACAGCGGAAAAAAAGTTTTGTTGGTAAGCACCGACCCCGCTTCAAATTTGCAAGATGTGTTTCAATTGGATTTAGACAACAAAGGCACAGAAATTCCCGAAATAAAAGGACTTACCGTTATCAACCTCAATCCCGAACAAGCAGCAAGAGAGTACCGCGAAAGCGTTATAGCTCCCTATCGCGGCAAATTGCCCGAAAGCGTTATTACCAATATGGAAGAACAGTTGTCGGGCTCTTGTACAGTCGAAATTGCTGCCTTCAACGAGTTTTCCGATATTCTTGCCAACGAAGAAAAACGAGATAAATTCGATAATATCATATTCGATACTGCACCCACAGGACACACCTTGCGAATGTTGCAATTACCCTCGGCGTGGAACACTTTTATTGACGAAAACACCACAGGTGCGTCCTGCCTTGGTCAGTTGTCGGGTTTAGAAGACCGAAAAGATATTTACAAACAAGCGGTTGCAAATTTATCCAACCCCGCCACAACAACCCTTTTCTTGGTCAGTCGTCCCGATGAAACTCCGTTAATGGAAGTGGAACGCTCGGCAAACGAATTGGCAGAACTCGATATTAAGTCGCAAAATCTGATTATAAACGGCATTTTAGAACAACCGGACGACAACGACAAAATCTCAAAAGCATTGTACAACAGACAACAAAATGCCTTGAACAACCGTCCGCAGTCTTTATTGAAAATGCAAACCTATTACATTCCGTTGCGTTCTTACAATATGATTGGCATAGACAACATTCGCAATATGCTGACAACCGATGCCGCAGCGCAAACAGAAAGCACCGAAATATCAACCACCGATTTTCTGAAAATCAACAACCTCATTGACGACCTTTACCAATCAAACAAGCGGGTAATCTTCACAATGGGCAAAGGCGGTGTAGGAAAAACCACCATTGCCGCGGCTATCGCCAAAGGTTTGGCGGCACGCGGCGCAAAAGTGCATTTAAGCACCACCGACCCCGCCAATCATTTGGGATTTGTGAATACCGAAGGACTATCCGTGAGCCACATTGACGAAAAAGCGGTATTGGAAGCCTATCAGAAAAAAGTGTTGGACAAAGCCCGCCAAACAATGGGCGATGCCGATTTGAGTTACATTGAAGAAGATTTGCGTTCGCCCTGCACACAGGAAATTGCCGTCTTCAACGCCTTTGCCGAAATTGTGGCAATGTCCGAAAATCAAGTCGTGGTAATAGACACCGCACCCACAGGACACACCCTGTTATTGCTCGATGCCACATTAAGCTACCACCACGAAGTAGAACGCACGCAAGGAAACATTACCCCTGCGGTTCGCAACCTGTTGCCAAGGCTACGAAACCCACAAGAAACAGAAGTCGTAATTGTTACCCTGCCCGAAGCAACGCCTGTATTTGAAGCCGAACGCTTACAACAAGATTTAAAACGTGCAGGAATTACAAATAAGTGGTGGCTGATAAACAGCAGTATGCTATTAACCGAAACGCAAAATCCCTTCTTGAAAGCAAAAGCACAAGGCGAAAAACGTTGGATTGATAAAGTAAACGAATTGTCGGAAGGAAATACGGTGGTAATGAAATGGGAAAGTAGTTAAATCACTAAAAAAATAAATGAAAATGAAAGCACAGAGTACAAAAACCCAAAAAAAATCTCTTAACAATTAATGTTAGTGACATTTTAGAAGTTATATCACAACACAACTTCGCAAATCAAAAGCAAGTTGAGTTACTTCAAGTGCTCAACTTTGCTTTATACAAAAAGCAATACCCGAACGACCTTTGCGGAATTATAGACAGGAAAATACAAATCCTGCAACAACCGTCTCATACGTCCGAGAAAGACAATCCCCAAAAAAACGGAACAATAAGAACGCTGAAAGTTACTACCGATGTGCTGATATTGCTTTTGCAAAAGTCAGGCATTAGCGCCGTTTCAGACGACAAAGCAAAAATGGCCCGACTGATAAGTTACCTTACCGGTTTTTCCGAAGAAAAAATCAGACAACGCCTCTCAAACACCGAAGAATTAACTTCGTACTACAGAACGGAAGTTGAAACAATCAACAAAATACTTGCAGAATTAAACAGCAACATATCAATCAAATACAATAAACAACGATAATCTGTAACCCGTTACAGCAACCCGTTACACCCTCCTTTTACCTATTCTTTTGCACCACGGCTTTTATGTAAGTCGTGGTTTTCTTTTTATTGGCACAAAAGAAAATCCAATCCGCCGAAAACAAAAATAATTATGTTTTCAGAAGAAAAATCAAGTAAACAAGCGCAGAACTCAAACTCGTTTGAAGTTATGCCGAGTGTCGCCGATTTTGCGCGAAGCGAACTTTCTTTTAACGATGTGCCCAAAGCCGTAGCACATTTAATCAGCAAGGTGGATAAAATCGAAACCTTGTTGGTAGCAAAACAATCGCAAACACAAGACACAAACCAATGGCTAAACCTTGATGATTTGTGCAAGTACCACCCGGACCGCCCCGCAAAACCTACGGTTTATGCGTGGGTAGGTCAACGTTTAATCCCCTACCACAAAAAAGGCAAAAAATTAATGTTTCTGAAAAATGAAATTGACGATTGGCTCAAACAAGGCAGACGAAAAACCGCCGCCGAAATCCAAGCCGAAGCCGAGCAATTTGTATATGGTAAAAAAAGAAACAGGAAATGAGCAAGCCGAGATTATTAGCCGATATTCTGAAAGATTATTTTCAGAACAGCCAGGAGCAGTTTGCCATTGAATTTCGCCGTCATTTCAACATTCAGCCAATTATAAATCTCGATTTGGTCTCAAACGAAACGTTAAACACGATGGTCGAAAATTCTTTCCTTGAAGATTGGATAGACGGACAAATTGTAATGCAAACTTTACACGTAAGTTCCCGCACCTTGCAGACACTTCGCACAAACGGCACTTTACCTTACACGAAATTTAGCAACGGTAAAATATTCTACCTTCGGCAAGATGTTGAAAAGATATTAAAACAAAATTACGGTCGGAAAGGAGATAGGAAATGACTGTCACCAAAAAATCAATTTTAGAAATAACCAACTATGGATTAAATATTTATAGTCATATCTTACGGCTTTACTATCCCGATGAAGTCGTTATCAAATTGGTTGGAAGAGATTGCGGCTTATGCCGCAACCCTTTCAATGCCAACAAAAACACATTGCACATTTTCATTGAAAAAGAAAATATTTTAGGCAATTCTCTTGACAGAGAATTTGCCAAACATACCGATAGCGAAAACGCTATCCCCGCGGGCGATGCGTTCGGCTTTGCCGAACTACACTACAAACAACAAGGCGATGAACTTTTGCAAACTCTTAACCGAGAACTGAATTTGCGTATCGGAGAAAAACAGAATTTCTACAAAAAAAATCATCAAAAACCAAATCAAGAAAATCCTACTAATCAAAGTTCAGACAATTTATTTTCATTCTTCAAAGCCCCAATATCCAACACCAAACCGCATAAAGCGGTTAGGTTGCTTGATATTTACAACTATATTGTTGGCAAGTATGCAAAAGAACGTACCGAGAAATTGCAAGCATTGCTTGTAGAGACGGGCGGTCGTCCGTCTAAGTCTGCAAGACATTTCAAAGCCGCTAACTTCGACTACTGCACCTTTTCGGGCGTATTCACTACCCGAAACGACAAAGCATTAGTAAAACATTCGGGCTTGCTGTGTCTATATTTCGACCACTTGAAAGATGTTCAAAAACTGCGTTTTCAACTTCTGCAAGACGAATATTTTGAAACACAATTACTTTTCGTCAGCCCTTCGGGCAATGGGTTGAAATGGATAATCCAAGTTAACATAACCCAAGCCACACACGCGGATTATTTTTTGTCGGTAGCAAACTATCTAAAAGCAACTTACAATATTGAAGTTGACAAATCGGGCAAAGATATTTCGCGGGCTTGTTTCCTGCCACACGACCCACAGGCGTTTATAAACCCCAAATTGGTGTAATTAGTTACAATTCGTAAAAATTTGTAATATGAGCAAGAAAAAATTCAACCCAAACGATTGGGCAACGCCTGCGGTAAACCAATCCCTAAATTCCCTAAACGCCTCAAAGTCCTTATCTTCCGACAATGACCTTGAAACAATCACAAAAAGAATCGAAACCGCCGCCACTGACATTGCCCCCAATTACCCCGATTGGCGAGATGTAGGCTTTGCCCTCGCTGACGCGTTGGGCGAAAGCGGTCGCGCCTACTACCACCGCATAAGTCGCTTTTATCCCAAATACAACCAAAGCGAAACCGACAAGCAGTTCAGCAATTGTCTAAAAGCCCGCGGACACGGCGTAACAATCAAAACACTATACCATTTAGCAAAATCGGCAGGCATAGATGTTTCAATAAAAACAGTCCCGCTCACAAACTCGTTAAAGTCCTCACACTCCTTCCCCGAAAAATCCCCTAAATCCCAAAATCCGCCAACGGCGGAAACAGGGGATTTAGAAGATTTAGAAGAAAAACCACTGCCAACAATCCCCGAAACAGTATATAACAATCTACCCGATTTTCTGCAAAGAATAACTACAAAAGCCACTTCTGCCGAAGATAAAGACCTGTTGCTGTTAGGCTCTTTGGTCGCCATTTCACCTTGTCTGCCCAATATTTTCGGTATCTATGCCGAAAGAACTGTATATCCGAATTTATTTCTTTTCGTAACTGCCCAAGCCTCAGCAGGAAAAGGGAGATTAACATTGTGCCGTAAATTGATAGAGCCGATACACCGGGCATTGCGCGAACAATCCAAAGCCGAACAACAGGAATACCAACGCCAACTAACCGAATACACAATGACAAAAGACAAAACCGAAAGGGAACGCCCGCAAGAACCGCCACTGCGAATGTTAATCATTCCCGCCAACAACAGTGCGACAGGACTTTTCCAAATTCTAAACGACAACAAAGGCATAGGACTGATTTTTGAAACAGAAGGCGATACGTTGGCACAAACATTCAAATCCGAACACGGTAATTATTCCGATGGTTTCCGCAAAGCGTTCCACCACGAAATAATATCATACAACCGCCGTAAAGACCGCGAATTTGTAGAACTCGAAACGCCCCGCCTTTCGGCGTTGCTTTCCGGAACACCCAAACAAGTTTCAACCTTGATACCTAACGCCGAAAACGGCTTATTCAGCCGTTTTATCTTCTACTATATGAACATTCTGCCCGTTTGGAAAGATGTATTTGCAGGCGATGACGGCCAAACCCTTGACGACTATTTCAGACATTTAGGCAATCAGTTTTTCGATTTTTACAAAATCCTACAACACCAATCTGAGCCGTTGCGCTTTTGCCTTACGGCAACGCAACAACAAACATTTAACGCCTATTTTTCGCAGGCTCAAAATCAATACCTCTATCTCTGTGGCATTGATTATTTGGCAACCGTGCGCCGTTTAGGGTTAATTACTTTTCGCGTAGCAATGATTTTAACCACCTTGCGTATAATGGATACAGGCTCTCTCCCTTTTGGAAATACGCTGATTTGCGAAGATACCGATTTCAATACCGCCTTGGAATTAGTGAAAATCCTAATCCAACACGCTGCCCGCATTTACGAAACCTTGCCCGCTGAAACCGAAAAGCCGAAACAACCCAACCAAAAACAACAATTTTTAGAAATCTTGCCCACCGAATTTTCACGGCAAGAATACCTAAAAGCCGCCCAAAGCCTCAACATTCCCCACAAAACCGCAGAAAAACACATTGCCCGCTTCGTACAAAGCGGGCTAATAAGCCACTTTGCACACGATAAATACAAAAATCCCCATTCCTCTATAAGAAAGGAAATTGGGGAAATGTAGGAAATATAGGAAATAACACAAATTACAGATAAATCCCTTATTTCCCCAATATCCCCTAAGCGGGTATTTGGAGATTTATTTTTTATAATTTAATCGAAATAAACATTTATAGATGTGCCTCCGCACCAAAACAACGCAGGTAAAGCGGTATTCGTCAATCGCTCCCTTTGTTTCACAAAAACATACTTGCAAGGGTATAACAAGCGGCTTTAAAAAAATCTCCACCCTGCGGGTAGTATTTTTTAGCCGCCCTTGCAAGCACCGCCGCCACACCACGCACTGCGTTCCGGTAGGTACTCGTTGCGTGCGTGTCGGCTTGTTTTGTTTCACACGGTCGCTCTATCCTCATTCGCGGCTACTCCTGCCCCCAAAACCCAATAAGGTATTCGTAAAACTCATATAATAATAAATTGGGGTCAGCCGCCGCTTATTGTTGTGCTCGCCTGCGGGTCGCTCGGGCTAATCGGGCTGTCACGCTTTTTGCTTTGTTCCGTTTCGTTTTTTTGCTACTCTTTTCAGCGGTCGTGGTCGTGTTCGTTTCAGTCGCTCCGCAGGCTGCGCTCTTTCCACTCACACCACCACACATTTTATACCCGGCAAGCGCAGTCATTCATTCACTCCATTTCGCTCCGCTCCATTTCATTCATTCATTCCTGCCCTTGCTTTTCCCGCAAAAAAAACTTCACTGCACGGCAAAAAATCGCGCCAGCCCTGCGGCAAAGCCGTAGGCGTCCAGCACACTTCGTGTTATCTCTGTCCGCCACCCTCGCTCCACTCGCAGTCGGCTCGCGCCTCTCCACTACGCAGGCAAAAAATTACTCCGCTATCGCTCCGCAAATTTTTTACCGCTCCGTTCCGGCTCAGGGCTGTTTTACCTGCGTTGTTTTGGTGCTACTCCCGCGCCAACCCCCGACCACCCACCCCTAAATTCAGTTGATTTCTTCATTTTATTTGCGTTACCACGCAGGTTATTGAAATACAGCCAAAGAGCGACAAAAAAATGCTCACAAAGATAACAGCAAGAAAATAAGTCTGTAAAGGTCAAGCCCTTCGGGTTTTAATATCAAAAAATGCCAAAACTCCACCCTGCGGGTAGTTTTTACCATTTTTTAATACTAAAAACCTTGACAGACTCAACGCTCCGTTTCTCTCCGCTTTTTCTTGCAGTAAAAGGGTGTTTACATTTTCTTTTTCCCTTTCTTGTTTTTTATGGAGAAATTTATAGTTGTTTTCCATTGTCATAAAGCAACATAGCGCAATCGAAAGCATAAGAGACCAATAATAAAGTAGATATAAATCGGATATGTATTTTTGTTACCGGAAGCAGGTAAGGCTATACCAAAGCCGTACCAAGTCCAAGCAAAATCAAGTTCAACAAATTAAATTCTTATCAAAATGGGAACAATTAAAAAAGGAATTTTAGGCGGCTTTTCGGGCAAAGTCGGAACAGTCGTAGGCGCGAGTTGGAAAGGCATTAGCTATATGCGCTCACTCCCGCAAAAAGTGAAAAATCCCCGCACAGACGGACAAATGAGCCAACGCACCAAGTTTGCACTTACGCTCGGCGTACTCAAACCGATGACAGCCCTTTTGCGTACGGGTTGGAAACTTTACGCTAACAGGCAAACACCGTTTAACGCGGCAATGTCGTACACGTTAGCAAATGCTATCACAGGAGCATATCCCGATTATGAGATTGACCCCGCCAAAGTGTTAGCGTCTCGCGGAGCTTTAACCACCGCAGCCAATGCAAGTGTGAAGTCCGAAAACGGAAACATTGTTTTCACTTGGGACGACAACAGCGGCGTAAATTCTGCCAAGCAAACCGACAAAGCGTTGATTGCGGTACTCAACCCCACCAAAGGCGAAGCAATAACCGACACCGCAGGCGCAGAACGGATGGAAGGAACACAAACTCTCGCACTTCCTGCTGATTGGACGGACGACGAATTGCATACTTATTTGGGATTTATCTCCGAAGACGGCAAAGAAATTGCCAGCAGCGTGTATTTGGGTGTTGTTTCATTGTAATTCAAACGATTTTTCTGTAAATCCCGCCAAGTGCGGGATTTTTTATTCACTCATTTAAATAGCAAAATAGTATGGAAATTCTAAATTATATTTTACCTTTTTCGGTATCGTTAATCACGTTAATTGTCGGTTGGATGGGTGGCAGACGCAAATCCGCTGCCGAAGTTGAAATCATAAAATCCGACCACGCCGAAAAATTATTGCAGTTGAACGACCAATATCTGATTGCCCCGCTCACAAAAAGGATTGATATTTTGAGCCATAAAATACAGCGATTAGAGCAAGCAATAAGCCGAATTTCAGATTGTAACGAAAAAGAAAATTGTCCCGTAAAAGGCGAATTAAAAAAACAGAATAAATATGACACCAAGGGGATTACGCAACAATAACCCGTTAAATATACGGCACAATGCCGATGTTTTCAAAGGAGAAATCAAAGGGAATGATAAATCATTCAAAACCTTTTCTACGATGGCTTACGGCTATCGTGCCGCCTTTGTAACGCTTGCAACTTACCTTACAAGAGATTTGAACACAATCGAAAAAATTATATCACGTTGGGCGCCGCCAAGCGAAAATAACACACAGTCGTATATCGCCACAGTAGTAAAATTTTCGGGCATTCCGAAAGATAAGATTTTAACCGCCGACGACGGTACAGACTACATTCTGATTGTCGCTGCAATGAGTTTTGTAGAAAACGGACACAACGCCAATTTTAACCAAATCAAAGCAGGTTTTGCCTTGCAAAATAAACTTACAATGCAATGAAAAAAGCAAGCATTTTCATAATTCTATTGCTTTGCGTTTGCAGTTCCTGCAAAACACCGCAATACATTCCTGTTGAAACAGTAAAAACAGAATACAGGGACAAAATTGTCCGCGATTCTGTTTTCAGATACGATTCTGTTTTTGTGAAAGACCAAGGCGATACAATATTTTTAGAGAGATACCGGTACTTATACAGGGATAAAATCATAAGAGATTCAATTTTCAAAATCGACACAATCCGCGTTCCTTATCCGGTGGAAGTGATAAAACAAGTCAAAGCACCATTGACGAGTTGGCAAAATTTTCAACTGTGGTGCGGACGGATTTTGCTTGCAATCGCCTTATTGGTTGGGTTGTACTTCGTACTTCGATTGAAAAAAATCTTACCTTAAAAAGCCGCTGCAAGCGGCTTTTTTCGTGCTTATGCTTGCGCTAAGCACGCATAAATAACAATTAAAACGGCATTAATATGCCGTTTTTTTATTATTCTTTGTCTGCTCTCAAACTTATAGTTTCTTATAACAAAAAAGTCATATCTTTGTATTGGGCGATAGATACTGATATTTATTTCTTTATACAAATAAAATATTTGTACCGCTTTTGTACCACTAAGTAAATAGAATACTAATAATCAATTAAGTATATTTTTTGCATTGGAAAGTAACCGCCTGCAAAACAAAATCTTGCATTTATGTTTAATC
>CAZMQV010000072.1:0-14469 GCA_964568675.1 uncultured Paludibacter sp. | reverse complement strand
TGCCTCGCGATTAATCATTTCTACGGAATTGACATTCCAAAGTCGTTGACGGAGATTTTGCCAAAAAAAGATTATTACAAACCAAAACAAAGACAAGGCAAGAAATACGACCGGATAAGAGTGGAAGTGTCATCGACCGACCAACAATATATCTACGCTTTCGACGAAGAAAACCCGACGGAAGAACCGATTAAAATAAAACATAGCGCGCAGGGCGTCAACAAAGAGTTTGACGCCACAGTGGCAAAACTCTGGAAGGGCTGCCAACTCAATTTGATAGAAGTGAACGTGGATGAGAGCGGGATATACCTCCCCGAGATAATCATTCTCGAACCCGATTATCTGCTCGACATCAGTTCGCTTGCCGAATGTATGAAAGAATATGGCAAACATCCGTTGAACTATGTTCAAAGTAAGTTTGAAGCATTAAGAAACACCAAATACATGCTGCTCGGCAACATTGCCAACGTGCTGCTCGATGAATTTGTAAATGAAAAACAAACAGCGCCGGTAGTCTATAACGAGGCGATGCGAAAAGCGTTCAAATCAGCCGCCTTTGAATTTTCAACATGCGACGAAATAGACGCGAACTTTTTTCAGGATACTCAAATTCAATTCCAAAACATTAAAAACATTGTTAACAACACTTTTCCCAGCAAAGGTATCGATCGCGAAAACGCGCTATTGGAACCAAATTTCATTTGCGAACATTTGGGTGTTCAGGGGCGGCTGGATTTGCTTCAACTTCAATCCAACAGCGGCAAAAAGTTTGTGATAGAACTAAAATCGGGCAAAGCGCCTTATCCCGAAATAGACACCACGCTTATCGGGCTTAACCACAAAAGCCAGGCTTTTCTTTATCAAATAATCATTCAGAAAATACTGGGCATTCAATTCAAAGACCTGCATACCTATATTTTATATTCGAAATACACCGACCCCTCCGCCAATCTTCGCCTATCCGCTCCGTATATGGGGGCGATAAAAGAGATATTGAACGTTCGGAATCTGATAGTAGCGAATGAAAGAAGCATTGTAAATGACAAATATGAAACACAAACAAGACACATCATCAACAGCATTGAGCCGGAAAACCTCGTTACAAGCAAAGCCTTGACCGACCGATTTATTGCCAACTACATCATTCCTCAAATAAACGCTTTCACTTCACCATTCAAAAACGCCAACAAACTCGAACTCGAATATTTTCACAGTTTCTACTCATTCGTAACGAAAGAACATTATATATCGAAAGCCGGCGACTCGGACTACGAAAACACAAAGGGAATTTCATCGCTTTGGCTCTCATCATTGTCCGAAAAGCTTGAAGCAGGCGAAATTTTGACCGACCTGACTATCGTTGAAAATCTGTCTGAGACGGAAATACCTTCCATTAAACTCGAAATACCGAATTACGACCACGACTTTCTACCAAACTTCAGGCAAGGCGACATTGTAATTCTGTATGAAAGAAACAGCCCGAAAGACAATGTTACGAACAAACAAATTTTCAAAGCATCGATAGCCGAACTATCGCCAACAGCTATCACAGTGCGTATCCGCTTCAAGCAGCGCAATCAATCCGTGATGCCGCAAAGTAGCAAATACGCCATCGAACGCGACTTTCTGGACTCATCCTACAACTCAATGTATCGCGGACTTTACGCCTTTCTGCGAGCCAACCGAGACAGAAAAGATTTGTTGCTACACCAAAGACAAGCGTCGCAAGACAACAGTCAAACATTGACAAACAGCTATATTTCAAAAGAAATTGACGAAATAATCTTAAAAGCCAAACAAGCGAAAGACTACTTTCTGCTGATTGGCCCCCCCGGCACAGGCAAAACCTCGATAGCCTTAAAATCAATGGTCGAAGAGTTTTATAGCAATTCGGACAACAACATCTTGCTGATTTCCTACACCAATCGCGCGGTAGATGAAATTTGCGACGCGTTGGACAACGTAAAAGATAGTCCTTCGTATATCCGAATCGGCTCGGAACTCTCCTGCGACCCGACGCACCGAAAAAGCTTGCTTGAGAAAGTGATTGAAAACTGCGAAAACAGGAATGAGGTGAAAGCACGAATCCGGCAACACCGTATTTTTGTGGGCACTGTAGCTTCGCTGTCCAACAAAGTGGAGCTTTTCAAACTCAAGCATTTTCAGGTGGCAATAATCGATGAAGCATCACAGATATTAGAACCAAGTCTGATTGGGATTTTATCAGCTAAAAACAGTAAAAAGGGAAATGCAATCGACAAATTCATATTGATTGGCGACCACAAACAATTGCCCGCGGTAGTGCAACAAAGCGAGGAGGCGTCGATGGTTACAAGTGAGAGATTGCGCCAAATTGGACTAAACGACCGTAAAAACTCGCTGTTCGAACGACTTTATAATTTACACAAATCGGATAAGGAGTCGCCGGTTTGGGGCATGTTGCACAAACAAGGCAGAATGCACCCGGATATCGCGCTGTTTCCAAATTACACTTTCTACAACAACCGGCTCGAAGCCGTCCCTACTCCACACCAAGGTTTAGATTTGGAATACGGGGTTTTTGATAACAACAATTCGTTTCAGAAACTTATAGCCTCATCGCGCGTAGCGTTTCTACCATCGGAGCAACACGAAGCCGACAAAACCTACAAAACAAACACGTACGAAGCAAAAATCGCCAAAGAGCTTGTAGTACACATTTATAATTTATACTCAGGCAATTCACTCCGCTTCGTAGCGGACGAAACAGTCGGAATCATTACGCCCTACAGAAGTCAGATAGCTTTGATAAAAAAAGAAATCCACAAGTTGGGAATCCCCGCACTCAACAACATCACCATTGACACCGTAGAGCGTTTTCAGGGTTCGCAGCGGGATATTATTATTTACTCGTTCAGCACAAATCAATATGCGCAACTGGATTTCCTAGCAAACAACATCGAAGATGAAGGGAAAATCATTGACAGAAAACTCAATGTGGCAATAACCAGAGCAAAAAAACAAATTTTCATTATTGGCAACCCTACCATACTTGCCAATAATCTTCTTTACTACCGCTTTATCGAATTTATTCGTTCAAAATCGGGTTACATCATGGCGCGTCCGGAGGATATATTGAAAGGCAACTTCATCATGGAAGCGCCCGAAACAGATGTTGAACCCGGAGGCAATGCACTGGAAGCCACTCCTGATTTCAAAGCAGTTTTTGATAAACTCGTAATCGGCAAAATTGAATCCGACTGCCGCTCTCAATTCCCGAAAACACTATATGGAAGTAAAAGCGATTACATTCGGAACAATATAATTGAATACGGCAGAACCAATTTTGACCAAGCAACAGCAACGCATAGTCCGGCTGAGAAGGTAAATCTGTATTGCTACTTCGACATGCGGAAACATTATTACAGTTCGATAGCCATATTCAAAAGTTTTCACGACTATTTCAGAACAAACTTTGCAAACTGCAACAACCGAGTAACATTTATAGACTTTGGATGTGGACCTCTGACAGCGGGCTTGGCATTTCAACAAAGTTTCGCATCGACAGCTCACTTTCATTTCGACTATGTAGGCATTGATATTTCTGACGCGATGCTTCACAAAGCGAAAGAATTTGCTAACTCCGGATTATTCAACCGCGACACCCGATTTCAATTCACCCAATCACTCCGCGGTATTTCAGAGTCATATTGGCAAAGCGTATTTACGCTCCCCAACCTGGTTGTCTTGAATTTTTCATACCTGTTTGGAGCAATAACCAAAGACGACACCGAAAAACTCGCAAACGAACTTAACGCGCTACTCGACAAATACCCATTAAACAAATATGTTTTAATATTCCAGAATACCGCAGTTGAGAAGCAAAATAGGACTTACGTTATTTTCAAAAAATTAATTCCTCGATTGCAAAACGTAACAAACAACCCTAAAACGGAGAAAATAACCTACAAAGATGCCACAATCAGCAACTACGACAAAACGGAGACAGTTTATTACGAATTATTGAGCAGTTAGAGAATGAGCGTTTTGCGTATTTGTATAGATTGCCTTGAAAGTTCATTCGCTGTTTTCTTGCCTCAATAACCAATCTTGGCATACCATTCAACTATCAAAGAAAAAAAAGAATAACGGACATGAATAGACGCAAAACCATGAAAATTCATTGTTTTGCTCAAAAATATCCGCTATCGCGATTTTCTTCGTAATAAAATCATTAAATTTGTGAACGAATAAACTACCTACATTGTTATAACACGGAATAAGTAAGTAGATGCAGTTGATTTTAAGCTCTTTTGATGATATATTCTTTAAAGCTGATGACATTTCGCTGATGAACAGTTTGACGAGCTTGGCTTGAAACACAACGGTGTTTCAAGTTGCAGGATTGAATAAAATAAAAAACACAATGATAAAGAAATGGAATTACACGGAATTATCCGGAGAAGAAAATGAATTAAAAGAGAAAATTGCCAATGAATTAAGTATTAGTCCCATATTAGCCCAGCTCCTTGTTCAAAGAGGAATATCAACATTTGACGAAGCGCGCGCATTCTTTCGCCCCGACTTGAATGACTTGCACGATCCCTTCCTGATGAAAGACATGGAATTGGCAGTGAACAGGCTAACCAAAGCGATGAAACGCAATGAGAAAATTCTTATTTACGGCGACTATGATGTAGATGGCACCACCAGCGTGTCGTTAGTTTACAGTTTCCTCAGCAAGTATTATTCTAATCTTGAGTTTTACATCCCCGATCGCTACAACGAAGGCTACGGCATATCCGAACTTGGCATCAACTATGCGGTTGACAATAACATCAAGCTGATTGTAGCGCTCGACTGCGGTATCAAAGCGGTAGAGAAGATAAGAAATGCCGGCGAACGCGGCGTTGACTTTATCATCTGCGACCACCACAACCCCGGCGACGAACTACCGCCGGCAGTGGCAGTGCTCGACCCCAAAAGAGCGGATTGCAGCTATCCGTATAAGCATCTTTCGGCTTGCGGCGTAGGCTTCAAACTAATGCAAGCTTTTGCTATCTCAAACGACATACCCTTTGACGATCTGGCTCCCCTTCTCGATCTTTTGGCGCTGAGTATCGCCTCGGACATCGCGCCAATTACCGGCGAAAACAGAATTTTCGCTCACTTTGGGCTGAAGCAACTCAACACCAACCCGAGCACCGGGGTGAAAGCGATTATCGAAGTGTGCGACCTAAAAAACAAAGAAATCACTATCAGTGACATCGTATTTAAAATAGGACCGCGCATTAACGCCTCCGGCCGCATGAAATTGGCTTCGGAAACAGTGGAGCTTCTTGTTTCGCGCGAAAGTGAATTTGCAAAAAACAAAAGCAATACCATTAATAATTACAACGAGGATAGAAAAAATCTGGATAAAGGCATCACCGACGACGCAATCAACCTGATTCGCAACGATGAAAGCTTCGAAAACCGCAAGTCGATTGTAGTTTTCAAACCCGACTGGCACAAAGGTGTTATCGGAATAGTAGCATCACGGCTTACGGAGGAATACTATAAACCGACTGTAGTCCTCACCCAATCCAATGGATTCGCATCCGGCTCGGCACGTTCAGTTTCGGGCTTTGACCTATACAAAGCCATCGAAACCTGCAAAGACCTTTTAGAAAATTTCGGTGGACACATGTATGCTGCAGGACTAACAATGAAAGTGGAAAATGTACCTGAATTTAGCCGCCGTTTCGAAGAATTTGTGGCTAACAACATCCAAGAAGAGCAGACATATCCACAAATATTCATCGACTCTGTTCTCGAGTTCAAAGACATTACACCTAAGTTCTTCCGAATACTAAAACAATTCGCCCCTTTTGGGCCCGGGAATATGAAACCGATTTTCGAATCGAAGAATGTAATAGACTACGGAAGCAGCAAATTGGTGGGAAAAGACCAAGAACATCTGAAAATGGAATTGATTGACAACAGCTCGGAAAGCGTGATGAGTGGCATCGCCTTTCGGATGCACCACTTCAACGAACACCTCAAAGCGCTGAATCCACTCAACATCTGCTACACGCTGGAGGAAAATAACTTCAACAACAATGCCATTCAATTAATGATTCGGGATATCATTAAGGTTGAAAAATAATTTATTTTCTCAAGCAAATTGATATAAAAAACAGCAATCAGAGTTCTCTCTAATTGCTGTTTTCGTTTCAAACCATAAAGCTTAATATTGTTTTATGCTGTTGTAGCAATCGCGACAAATTGGCTCATATTCATTCATCTCACCCAGCAAAACCTGTTTTTCACCAGCCACAAGCCGATGCGACACATACGCCAACGAACCACAACGCACACAAATAGCGTGCACTTTATACACATCATCGGCAATTGCCATCAAGCGTGGCATCGGACCAAATGGCACCCGCTTAAAATCCATATCCAAACCCGCAACAATGACACGGATGCCCACATCGGCAAGCTGCGCGCAAACTTCCACCAATCCATCATCAAAGAACTGCGCCTCGTCGATTCCCACCACATCTACTTCGCTCGTCATTAGCAATATGCTCCCCGACGAATCTACGGGTGTAGAAACAATGGAACTACGATCGTGCGACACCACTTCTTCTTCTGAATAGCGAGTATCTATTTTGGGTTTAAATATCTCCACACGCTGCTTTGCAAATTTTGCACGCTTCAATCTACGGATAAGTTCTTCGGTTTTTCCGGAAAACATGGAGCCACATATTATCTCAATGCTCCCCTTCTTTAGTTGGTTTGGATGATTGCGTTCAGAATATATCATCTTTTTGACAAAATTTAATTGGTTAGTCTGCCTATTTCAATACTAAAATTCGTATCTTTACGGCTCTATTATCGATTCGATTTTTTTGACAAATATAAGGAAAAATCAAATACTGCATGCCACTTTTTATTGAAAAGATATGAACAAAGAATTGATTGTAATCTTGCTCCGAAAAGATATCAAAGAATTAATGCAGCTCACGGAGGGTTTTGTAGAAATGGACAGACTGCCTCAGGCTATTTTAGAATTGGCTAAAATGAAGGCTGAAAACATCGTGAATAACCTGAACGAGCTAAATGAAGCAACAAGAATTGGGGTTGACAACGCACCGGCAATTGCACTTATTCCCAATACGGAACATGAAGTTGAAATAAACAGCACTCCGGAATTGGACACAAATTCCAAAAGTGAAGATAATATCAAATCCGACATTAATCACGAAGAAATGATGCCGAGTAACGATCCTCTAATGCCTGAACAAATAGATCTGCTAAAAAACGAGAAGATAAAAGTCTCAGATATGAAAATGCAGGAAGAGTTTCAGGAAGATATAGAAGTCGATGAAATCGTTGATTATGATCAAATACAGCTCTATTCCAATACGGAGATGCACACGCATCATTCCGAACCGGCTATTGATACCGAAACTCACATTACGGGAGTAATCGATGAAGATAAAAACACCTCTTCATTTAACAATGTTTCACTTCAAGACAGGCTCTCAAACGCTCCAACAAACTCATTGGGCGACAACATCGCCAATCAGAAAATAAGCGACATCAAGCAAGCAATTAACATTGGCGATCGCTTCCGCTACCAACGCGAACTTTTTGGCAACAATGGCGAAGCGATGAACAAAACCATCGCCTACCTCAATCAACTTGCGAAGTACGAGGAAGCAGTCAATTATTTGAATACAAAATTTGGCTGGGCTAAGGACAATCCTCATGCTACTGACTTCCTGGAGACCATCAAAAAAAGATATTAAGTAACAAATTCACTTTTATAATAAATACGGAACCACTAATTTTGCCGGCATGAACAAAAACAAACTGACGAAGTTATACGTTGTACCTACACCAATTGGCAACTTGGATGACATGACTTTCAGGGCAATAAAGGTATTGAATGAGGTAAGTTTGATTTTGGCAGAAGACACGCGAACAAGTGGTTTTCTCTTGAAACATTTCGACATAAAAACACCCATGATGTCGCACCACAAGTTTAACGAACACAAAACGGTACAACAAATGGTGGAAAGAATTAAAAGTGGCGAGCTCATGGCACTAATTTCCGATGCCGGCACACCTGCTATATCCGATCCCGGTTTCCTAATTGTAAGAGCTTGCATCGAAAATGAGATCGAAGTGGAGTGTTTGCCGGGTGCTACAGCTTTTGTCCCGGCATTAGTCGCATCCGGCTTGCCCAACGACCGATTTTGTTTTGAGGGGTTTCTTCCTCAAAAAAAAGGCAGACAAACAAGATTAAACTCACTGACCGACGAGAACAGAACCATGGTGTTCTATGAATCGCCTTTCAGAATAGTCAAAACATTGACGCAATTGGCAGAAGTTTTGGGGAGTGAAAGACGCGCATCCGTGTCGCGCGAAATTTCTAAAATGTTTGAAGAGACTGTGCGTGGCACGCTTACAGAAATAGCAACTCACTTCACCACACATCCTCCGAAAGGCGAATTTGTAATAGTAGTTGCCGGTAAAATGAGTGATTAGCCCCACTATATATACATTGGCAAAAGATATCACAATTATTTAAAACGAAATAATTTTTCCGAATTTTGATTTCTAAAACAAAAGAAAACAACTCACATCTTACAACAAGTTTTATGAGAAATCTTATTCTTCCCACCATTCTACTGCTTTCAATACTCACATCGTGCGGGTCGGGCAGTAAAAGTGAAATAGAAAAACTGAAGGCTGAAAACGACTCGTTGCAAACCTACAAACTGAAACTCGAAGACGAAGTAAACGATTATTTTTCTACACTCAATGATGTTCAGGAAGGCATTGCAAAAATAAAAGCCGCTCAAAATATCATTCCTATACGCCCACTCAGCGAAAACACCCCACAAGATGTGCGCAACAGAGTGAATGACGATGTGGCATTTATCAACGACCTGATAAAAGCTAACCAAGAAGAACTCGACAAGATGCGTGCAAAGATGAAAAACAGCAGCTTCAAACTCGACAATTTGGAAAAATCATTGGAGATGTTGACCAAACAGCTGAATGAAGAGTCGGACAAAGTAGTTCGATTGCAAAAGCAATTGCTTCAAAAAGATTCGGTTATCAACCAATTGGGCAACAAGGTGGATGATATGGGAAAAAGCATCGATGATTTATCACAGAAAAATGAAGAAAAAGCCAATGTAATTCAGCAACAAGATGAAGCGATAAACTCCGGCTGGTATGCCATTGGCTCTACTAAAGAACTTAAAGACAATAAAATACTTTCATCCGAGGGGCTTTTTGTCGCAAAGAAGATTTTGCAATCCGACTTCAATAAAAACTATTTCGTAAAAGTGGACACTCGCGAAACACGCTCCATACCGCTTTACTCGGAAGGTAAAGTAAAAATACTGACAACACACAACAGAGCTAGCTATAAAGTAGAGCGTGAAAACGGAAGCTTGGTGCTAACCATTCTGAACCCTACGGAGTTCTGGAGTGTCAGCAAATATCTTGTAATAGAAATCAATTAACACACAAGGCTTGACATTAAAATACAACTATATTTTTGTTGACTTGGACGATACCATTTGGGATTTTCATACCAATGCCAAGGAGGCTTTGCGCGATCTTTTCGAACTGGAGGAGCTAAAAGAGCATTACGAAAACTTCGATTATTTTTACAATGTATATGCCTCACGAAATCTGGAACTTTGGACACAATACGGGCAAGGACTTATCACCAAGGAATACCTCACTGTCGAACGCTTTCTCTATCCGCTTCTCAAAATTGGCATTAACAATCAGGATTTAGCGCTTCGAATGAACTCAATCTACTTAGATAGTCTTGCCACCAAAACAGGACTTATACCACACGCAAAAGAGTTCCTGGATTTTTGCGCAAAAAACCGCATTCCTGTAACGCTCATCTCAAACGGATTTGTAGAAGTTCAGTATCACAAACTTCGAAACTCAAAAATTGAAAGATATTTCGAATACGTGGTGCTTTCCGAACAGGTAGGAGCACTCAAACCCGATCCGAAGATATTCGAACATGCGCTTCGATTGAATAATGCGAGCAAAAACGAGGTACTAATGATTGGCGACAGCTTCGAGGCAGACATAATCGGCGCTTCCGGCGCCGGCATTGATGCCATATTTCTCAATAGGACAAGAAAAAAACAGGTATTACCAAGCGGAGTAACAGAAATTGATTGTTTCAGCGAAATCTACAATTACATTTACTCTTAGCAAGTCAGTTCATTCCTTATTAAACAAAAAAACGGTAGAAATAATTCCTACCGTTTTTTGTTTATAGTTTCTTTAACAACAATTAATATGCATGAGAATCACTATCAATCTCTTCGACTGTAGTATGCGTATTTTCGAGCGAACGCCAAGCAAAGAAAATGTATGCAAGTACAAATGGAATAAGCAACGAAACCAGCGACATCACTTTCAGCGTATAATAACTCGAAGAAGAATTAAATATCGTCAACGAACTTTGTAAATCAAATACCGATGGATAATATGCCGTATTGTTATAACCGGCAACAAGAAACAGTGTTGTTACCGTAATTATTGTTCCAACCCCGGCAAACCATATTCCTTTGCGCCAAGACTTTTTCACAACCGAAAAACCAATACCATACAACACACCAACTACACCAACGAGAAGTAGGATTAGCAACACGGGCACCTGAATCAAGTTATTGAAATATTTGAATTTCTCCATCGAGACAACACCCGTTTCCGGATTTACTGCAAATCCATCCGCCACCAATGTCCAGATTAAGAATGCCAGAAAACTCACAAGAAAAGGAGCTGCGTTCATCAACAGCGCTTTGTCCAATCGCCCTTCGATTGCTTTATTAGAAATCCTGTTTTTAAAAAACAAAACAGCCAATGTGCGTGCAAGGAAGAAAACAGCCAACCCAAGAAGCCAAACGCGGAGATTGAGCAAGACTTCCAATCCGTGCCAGGAATTTTGCCATTGGCTTATGATTGGCGCGAACTGACCTGAGAACTCTGCTATATTTGCCTTATTCACGCTAAACTCCGACCCGGTGAAAAATGTAGCCACAGCCGCACCAATAAGGAAAGTAGCACCAAGTCCATTGTAAAATAAAAATCCACGGTAAGCGTTTCGTCCGAAGAAATTACCTGGTTTATTTTGATATTCGTAAGAAACAGCTTGAACTATAAATGTGGAAAGAATAAGCATCCACACCCAATATGCGCCACCAAAACTTGTGGAATAGAATAATGGGAATGATGCAAAAAAAGCACCTCCAAACACTACAAGCGTAGTAAATGTATATTCCCATTTTCGACCAAGCACATTGACAATTAAGCGACGTTCATCTTCCGACTTACCCAAAGAGCTAATCATAGTTTGCCCACCTTGTACAAATAATAGAAAAGTGAGTAAACCACCCAAAAGTGATATTAAAAACCACCAATAATGTTGTAGAAATGAATATGTTATCATAGTTGTATTATTTTATTATTATTTAGACTAAGAAATATATGCTTCTGAGCACTTTTTAATGCCCATCAGGTCCTTTCTGAATTTGTTTTTTCATAATTCCAATTTCAGCAATAAGCAAACCGGTGAAAAGCACAAGAAAGAGGAAGAAAGTAATCTGAACGGAGGAAGTCTGGATTCCGGAAATGGCTGCCTGCACTGGCAATATATCCTGAATAGTCCAAGGTTGACGTCCAACTTCCGCCACTACCCAACCCAGCTGAGTAGCCAAATAGCCTAATGGAATGAATAACAAATTAATCCAAAGTATCCAATTGAATTTTGTCAACATCTGTTTTCTTTCAAGGAACAGCGCTAAAGCAAAAATTGCCACGAAAGCTCCTCCGAGTATCACCATCAAGTGGAACGAATAGAATACTAAAGGAACGTTTGGAATCATCTCTTCAGGCGACTGCAGGAATCCATATCCGAAACTATGGTAATTCTCGTCCAAAATAGCCTTGTGAGTAGCCATAGCGGCCTCGTCTTTAGCATCCTTAGCTTTCATATAGTCGCTCAAAGCAGTTTGTGCTTTCCGTCCGATTGCTTGTCGTTCTTCGAAAGATAGCGCAATCGTACCATCGGGTTTGGTATATCCTCCTTCTACAATGTTTTTGATACCCGGCACATAAGCGTTAGCATCGCCAAATGACATCCACGACAACATTTTAGGGAACTGAATTTTTGCAATGACACCGGCTTCATCATCTTTGTACGATTCTTTACTCGGATTGACAATCCCAAAAGCAACCAAAGGCGCACCCTCTTGCCCCTCATAAAGCCCTTCCATCACAGCAAGTTTCATCGGCTGATGCTTGGCAACTTGTTGCGCCGAACCATGACCGGTATAGATAATAAATAACGAAGAAAACAATCCGAAAATTGCCGCAACACGGATACTGCGCCCAGCAAACTCGAGATTTCTACGTTTGATTAGATACCACGAACTAATACCAACAACAAATAACGACCCCAATACCCAACCGGAAGCAACTGTATGAAAAAACTTATTAACTGCAACAGGTGAAGCTATAATTGTCCAGAAATCAACCATTTCATTCCGTGCTGTAAGTGGATTGAACTCCATGCCAAGTGGCAATTGCATCCACGCGTTGGCAATTAAAATCCACAATGCAGACAAAGTAGCACCCGTAATTGTAAGCCAAGTAGCTGCAAGGTGCACACCCTTGCTCACCTTGTTCCATCCAAAAAACATAATCGAAATAAATGTAGCTTCCATAAAGAAAGCCAGAATACCTTCGATTGCAAGTGGTGCGCCAAATATATCACCTACAAAATAACTGTAATTTGACCAATTGGTACCAAATTGAAACTCAAGAATAATACCGGTGGCAACACCGATTGCAAAATTTATTCCAAAAACTGTCATCCAGAATTTTGCGGCTTTCTTCCATGCTTCATTTCCTGTTTTGACATAAATTGTTTCAAGAATTGCCTGAATCACTCCAAGACCAAGTGTCAATGGAACAAAAATCCAGTGATACATTGCCGTCAGGGCAAACTGTGCCCTCGACCAATCGACTAATGAGGTGTTTAATAATTCCATAAATTGTTTTTTTAAAATATTGATATTAGAAAGTATTATTTATTTGTACGAATTAGTTGTATCGACTAAAGCTGGCATCGAGCGCTCAATTAATTCTTTGTTTACATAATTGGCTTTGTCCTCTTCCTTTTCAAATTTGGTATTTAGAAAATTTGGAAAAAAAAAGGCTCTCAAAACTGCGAACATGATAAAAAGTTTGATTATCACGATTACCCACAACTTTTTCCCTACAGTCATATTTTTAAATCCTTCACGATAAAAGGCTATTAAGTTTTTAGTCCAGAGTGGAGTTTTCATATTCAAATCTTTATTTAATTTTTTATCAGGAAAACAAAAATAGATATAAATCCACACTAATCATATACTTTCAGCAACAATGTCCTTTTTTCACATGAAAAAGGGACATTTTCTACAAAAAAAGTACGATAGCACCCAATTTATAATGGTTTTCTTAAAGCAATATTATAGCAATAACATAAAAAAAAATGGGCGTGCCCATTTTTTTTTATGTTATTGCGTTTGTATATTAATTTCCCATTTCAGATAAAAATTTTATCCGGACAAGTCGAATTTCTACTTCGCTAAACTCATTATCGCCTAATTCTTCGAGCGCATCACTCACTTTATCTGTCTCAGCAGTGCTGAAATAGTCGTATATTTCATCTACTTTATCCTTATCCATCACTTCATCAAGGAAATAATTAATATTGACTTTTGTTCCGGAGTAAACGATAGCTTCCAATTCATCCAGCAATTCATCAATATCCAGACCTTTGGACTGCGCCAAATCATCCAATGCGATTTTTCGGTCAATAGCCTGAATAATTGATATTTTCAATTGCGACTTTTTCGCGACAGTACGAACACGCATATCTTCGGGGCGAATAATATCATTCTCGGTTACATGTTCCTTAATAACTTTCAGAAATTCTTCACCGTAGCGTTTAGCCTTACCGGCGCCTACTCCCGGTATGTTTTGCAACTCTTCGAACGTTACCGGATAGCTTGTTGCCATTGCTTCGAGTGATGGGTCCTGAAAAATAACAAAAGGTGGTACTTCCAGTTTTTTCGAAAGTTTTTTTCTCAAATCCTTTAGAATGGAGAATAAAACATCATCAGCAGCGCTAGTTCCAACAGAGCTCTTACTTACATTTTCTTCCTCATCTTCATCAAAATCAGCATCTTTCACTATCATGAAAGATTTTGGCTTTTTCAAATACGCATTACCTTCAGCGGTCATTTTAAGCACGCCATAGCTTTCTATGTCTTTATTAAGATAGCCTGCAAGCATCGCCTGGCGGATTATTGCGTGCAGATCTTTCTCTTCTTCTTCGGATGCTGTTCCGAAATTTTCCAACTCATCATGCTGATACGATACGACATCTGAAGTTTCTTTTCC
>CAZMQV010000071.1:0-14471 GCA_964568675.1 uncultured Paludibacter sp. | reverse complement strand
GACGGGCAATAATAAAAAAACATCCTGTCATCCCGAGCAAAGCGAGGGAACTAAAGAGATATTCAGATATTCAATTCTTTCCAATTTGGATTATTATCTTCAATCAATCGAATCTTTTTTTCTCTGGAATAACCCTTTATTTGTTTTTCACGCGCAATTGCCAAATCAACAAAATCAAATAACTCAAAATAAACCAATTTATTTACATGATATTTTTTTGTAAATCCATCATTCACTCCTAACTTATGTTCAAACAATCTACGTTTTATATCATTTGTAACTCCAGTATAAAGAACAGTATTATACCGGGTAGTTAAGATATACACATAGTATAAATGTATTTTCATTATTTAATTTTCAGTTTCAACACTGCGAAAAACTTCATTGCATTCCGTTTTTCTTGTTCGGAATGACAAGGTTTTTTTATTAGCTGTTAGTTTTTAGTTTTTAGCTCTTAGTTTTTAGTTTTTAGCTCTTAGTCAATTCGAAGATTCCGGTTTATCGGAAAGCTAATGGCCAAAAGCTAATAGCTAGTAACCAAACTACCTCACACCCACTGTTCATTATCATTTACTAAGCCAAATACATTTTCGCTTCTTACCTTACCATTCTTTGTTATACCCAAAGCAGCTTGGTTGTCCGACAGGAAAAGAGCTATTTGACCATGCACAACGATAAAAGGAGTAGCACGATGTTCATGCAAGAGATTTACATATTCTACTTGAAATCTATTCGCAAACTTTCTGATGAAAGCGTGGGAATCAAAAGGACGTGGCAATTCATTTATAATTTCCTGAATCGCAGCGATGTTTTCTGACATAAAATTCTTTACCGGCATAATAATGTTTTTTTTAAGTTTAGTATTGTTGATTTGAGTATCTATTTCATTTATCTATCGAGGGCTTTATTTGTATGGCACGGATTAAAAACCCGCGTTAGCGGGATTAATTGTCTTAGTTACATCATTAATAAAGTCCTTAGCGTGTTTTTCCCATATTTTTTTCATATTATATCCTATAATATAATGAGATATATTTAATTTGTTTATTTTGATGTTTGAAAATAGTCCATCTCTTTTATCCACTATTTTTTTAACTCTAACTGACAAATCATTTTGCCATTCAAATCTCTTGTTATGAAGACAGTTTGTAGATTTAATTGTATATTGTTCATATAACTGCAATTTAGCTGTTTCGAAAAAAAGAATTACAAACATAGAATAATAATTCAAAAACTCTCTTATCTTATTTTCTTCGAATGCACTTCGGACAAGCTCTAACAATTTCGTAGAAAAATCATCAATAAAATCATGAAAAGTCAAAGTGTAATTTGAATAGGCTTTTGCTATTTGATCAAATTTAGCATTAGGAATATGAGTTAACACTATATTGTTAGTTGGATTTTTTTGATATTCTTGAAAATAATTCTTTTCAGCGTTAAAGAAATTATTAAAACTAGATATTTTTGAGTTATTTGATTGGTCAACTTGGATAAGATAAAAATCATCCCCTTTTCGCTTACTTATTTTACTCCATTGCTGTCTTACTTTTATGCTATTATTAAAGAAGGGACTGCTTATTTTCTCTAAAAACTTTTTTTGTTCAATCAAATTTATCAACTCTTTTAATTCTTTTTTCTCCAAAGAATTTATCCCAATAGATAGTAAATAGAGTATGCGACCTAACTCTTTTTCATTGCCTAATTCTTTAATCTTTGTGTCATATATTTGATCCGTTATTTCTACAAGTGTTGCCCAGTTATGATCTTTTTCGCATCTTAGCTGAACTTCAATTGGGTTTGACTTTTGATCTTTTGTTTGTACTATTAAATGTAATGATTTATATCCATCAGGTTTAGGGTTCTCGATATAATCATTCCTATCAGATTTAATATGTAAATAATCATTTAGAATATTCTTTAATTTATAGACCTGCTCATTACTTCTGAGAATACATCTACAACCTGCAATATCTTCTATTCTAGGAAGTTGTGTTTTTTCTAAGCGTTTTAATTTGCTAATAATAGACTCGATACGTTTAACTCGATAAGTAACTATAGCATTATTGTCTACTTCTATGATTGATTTGCGCAAAATATCAAAGACCTGCGAAAGTGGCTCTTTATAGCTAATTCTAAAGGTTTGAAGCATTTCCAGATCTTCAATTGGTATTTCAGAGATAGCGTTAAAAGCCCTCAATTTATTTCCTAACCTCACGTATTCACCTTTAGAATAACTTTTTACTTCCTGTTGTTTAATTATTCTATATCCTTTTTGTTTTTTCATGATTTAATATAATAATTATTATGCTCTCTTTTGTTTGTCGATAGATTTATCTCCAAACATCCTATCACGTTCTGTTAATGAATTGCGATAATATGTCCTTCATTTCTAAACTTACGCAACACATCAGATTTAATGCCTCTATCTATTATAGATTTTATTTTAGATAAGGATAGAAATATGAAGTTCATTTTATTGAATTGTATAATATTTAATGTTTAGTGTAAAACTGTTAGCCAATTCAAAAAATTTAGGTTGTTCGGAAAGCTAAAAGCCAAACACGCTCTACCTGCCCCAATGGGTCTATTCTTTTCTTCATCGCAATAGCTTTATCAGTTCCCCATATATATCTCTTTCAAAAATTCAAATGTTTTGTCCGAACAATCATTCCAACTATATTGAGTTGCTTTATAGTAAGTGGATTTTGCACTCGATTCTCTTTTTGTCGGATTATTGATAAAGTCCTTCAAGCAGTTATAAATTGAATTTACATCAAGTGGATTAAAATAGAAACCTCCCGTGCCTAAAACTTCAGGCATGGGTCCCATATCAGACGAAGCAATGGGCAAACCTGCCGACATGGCTTCGATTAAGATTATCGGCTGGTTCTCGCACGACGACGCGAACACAAAGCCATCCGCATTTTTGTAGATTGCCGCTAACTCATCATAAGGTGTAAAACCTTTGAATCGAACGCAGCCTTCCGTATCTTGATCCAATACGCTATTCAGCCTCACGCCCCACTCGTTGTTCATCTCACCCACCAAATCCAAAGTAACAGGAAACCCTTCTTTTCTTAATCGGATGACCGCTTCCGCCACATTCCACTGATGCTTATAAGCCGACACAATAGATACATATAACATTTTAAACGGATTCTCTGACGAATACTCCGACAGTGGCTTTTGTGGTTTTGGCTCTCGTGTAAAATGCTCATTGATGCCATGCGAAATAAGTTGTGATTTTACCTTTAAGTTTATCGAGTCTGTAATGTATTTCCTGGCAAAATCCGAAATAAATATAATAGCTTTTGCATTCTTAAATGTATAAGATTGTGTGAGGCGAAGAATCTGAAATCGCAAACGCGTTTTTAGTTGTTTGAATCTCCGGTATTCTTCCTGCTGAAAGGGCAACATATTCTGGCTCATGGTTACATACGGACGAAACGCACCAAAATAAGTACCACCCGGCACGAACAGCAAATCTACACGATTGGATTTCAGTACCCCATTCATCTTAAATATTTGAAACAGGAAAGAAAACAGCATCCCCCGATTCAACCATGCGTGCGAGAGCTTTTCGATACCCTCTCGGTGGTCTATCTTATCCAAAGTATGCCGATTGGAGAGCAATATGATTTTTTCAATCCCATGTCTTTCCAATTCCACACGGTTTACTATCTCTTTCAGGTGAGTAAGTCCTCCACCCGCGCGGATATTGCTTGCGTCAATGGCTATAATCATTTTAAAGTTTCTCTTATCGTTTTTATTTGATATTCAGGATTCCACTTTTCATCAATTATACGCCAACAATCTTCTTTCTTCATGGGATATTGAAGCATATTACAAATTTTATCAGCTAAATCATCAGTATTATTTTCTTTGAAAAAACCACCGTTTACGCCCTCCTGAATCGTTTCAAATTCTGGCATTTGATTTGAAAAATTATTATGGGTAATTACCGGGGTACCATACATCAGGCTATGCAGAGCAGTTAAACCCACATTGCCCGGAGACACACATATATCCGCATTGTATAATAATTCGCCATTGATTTTTTCATCATAAGATGCGCCATAAAGCCATACTTGGTTAACCAAACCTAATTTATCGATTAATGGCAGGATATCATAACCTTGTAATTGGTCGCCTACTATTACCACATTTACTTTTATGCTTTCATCATTTAGTATTTTCACAGCCTCCAATAGCATTTCTATTTTTTTCCCTTTTTGAATCCTACCTATAAAAATAACTACCGGATTATCATTACCAAAGTGTCTGCAATAAATATTGGAAGCTGCTAATGATTGACGAACTTTCAACTGCAAATTATAATCCAACGAATTGTAAATAGGAATTAGTTTTTTCTCCGAAAAACCCTCTTTTATCATCAAGGTTTTAGCATAATCACCGTAAAGGAAAACCCCACTTGCCAATTTATAGAAAGCTTTTTTAATTAGTTTCTGATATTTTTTTTCGCGTCCATACCATCCATGCGTCCAAAGGTAAGTTTTTTTCCCTGTCAGTTTACAATACAACAATATAAACCAGTTTGGAAGTATTTTAAGATCACCGGTGATAACATAATTCTTATAAGGCATCAACAGCAATTTCAACACACCAACATACCACACGAAAGGGCCAAATGAAAGTGTAAGAAACTCTTTCTTAAAGTTGGAAAGTTCCTTAAAGTCAAGTTTCTTAATGGAAGAATTGGGAATATCGCCAAAATAAAAATCAGCATCCAATTCATCGTTTAATTTCTTATAGATAGAAAACCTATAATGCGAAGCGTAATTAAATATAAAACAATTTTCTTTCATTCAATTTCTCTTTTCTACTTTTGAATCTTTAATTACAAACAGCAATTTCAGTATCACACAAATCAATTTTTACCAAATAAATCTCTTGTATAAACTTTATCTTTCACATCATCCAAATCATCGTGCAGTCTGTTTGCTACTATAACATCGGCATTTTTTTTGAAGCTTGCTATATCTCGATATACCTCTGAGTTAAAAAACAAATCATCATCTAACGACGGCTCAAATACAATAACCTTTACGCCTTTCGCTTTAATCCTTTTCATAATACCTTGCACAGCCGAGGCTCTAAAATTATCAGAGCCACTTTTCATAATAAGTCTGTATATGCCAACTACTTTTGGATTCCTTGCCAGGATAGATTTAGCTATAAAATCTTTTCTTGTGCTATTAGCGTCCACTATTGCTTGTATGATATTATTGGGCACCTTGTCATAATTCGCCAAAAGTTGTTTTGTATCCTTTGGCAGGCAATAACCTCCATAACCAAATGAAGGATTATTGTAATGATTACCAATACGCGGATCCATCCCTACTCCTTCAATTATTTGAGCGGTATTCAGACCTTTCACCTGCGCATAGCTATCCAACTCATTGAAAAACGCGATACGCATTGCCAAGTAAGTATTTGAGAACAATTTTATCGCTTCTGCTTCGGTAGAGTTTGTAAACAGAATATCTATATCCTCTTTAACCGCACCTTCCTCCAATAGCTTGGCAAAAGTTTTGGCTTCTTCGCTATCATCCCCCACAACAATACGCGAAGGATATAGATTATCATACAACGCTTTACCCTCTCTCAAAAATTCAGGAGAAAATATTATGTTGTTACTACCATATTCTGTTCTTATTCTCTGAGTATATCCTACCGGTACGGTCGATTTTATGATTATCGTTGCCCTTGGCGCATATTCAATAGCATCATTAATTACCGCCTCCACACTCGACGTATCAAAATAGTTTGTGTCAGAGTCATAATCGGTAGGCGTAGCCACTATTACAAAATCAGCCCCCTTGTAAGCTACATTTTTATCTAATGTGGCTTTGAAGTTCAGTTCTTTATTCTCCAGATAATCTTTTATCTCCGCATCGTCGAGAGGAGATATTTTATTATTCAACAGTTCTACTTTACCGGGTATGATATCCAATGCCACCACTTCGTTGTGCTGTGCCAGCAAAATAGCGTTTGATAAACCCACATAGCCTGTACCTACAATCGTTAGTTTCATATATCCGTTATTCTCCTTATTTATTTGTTTTGGTTTTGGTTTTCTTTACTATCCAAGCAAAGCTAAGTTTTCTTTTATCTTATCATTTAAAGTCCATTTCAAAGTGATATCTAAAGAAATATCATTCAAATAAGCCTGCATTTCTTTCAGGGCTATTAATGCACCATTATCGTCGTTTTCATTAAAAATTTCGTCCAACTTATTCCTTATTTCAATTAAATTATCCAAATCAAACTTCAACTGTTTTAAATATTCAGTTATATTTTTTTCGTCTTTGAATTTAGTATCTTTGTCGCTCAACCTTATTTCATTAAAATTATTATTCTTTACTAAACTCCATATAATCCGCGCGTCATCAATTCCTTTAACAGCATTCTTTCCTTCATCAAACAGATATTTTTCTACAGCATCTATATCTTCATTAAATATTGGACGCCATATATTATTAATAAAGATTAGATTGCGATCCACAATCGCGAGTTTATTTATAAAACCTTCTACATCCAAATCGATTAGATTTCTAAATTTAAGCGATGCCTCGGTATTCCACAAAAACTTTCTACTATCTTTTTCCAATCGCGCTGCTAAACGAAACAAATTAACTAAGTTAGAGTCTATCTTCTCTTTTTTAGAGTAATCTAAAAAATAAGACAATTGAATATTTTTAATCGTATCTTCATCCATTATCAAATTCGGCAATGGCTTATCAGGATCTACAAAGTAACTTAATAAATCTGATACCTGACTCTGACTCTCTGCTTGGCTAAGAAATGAAATTGAACACGCCAACTCCTTTGGTTATAATCACTTTACCCTGGTAATTCAAATTGTCAACTATCTTTTTTTGATTCTCGCCAGATGCATATACTTTGGTAATCCTTGTTAGATATAACTTTTTTATTATACCTTTCACTCCAGTGGTAACAGACTCAAAATAACTTGATTCAATTATTAACGCGTTTTTTCTTTTTGGGCTAAAGAACGCAGCAAACCAGAGCAAAAACTCATCCCAACCGCCTAATGCCAATTCATCGTACCGGGTACTCACCAATAGTGAAAATAAGTACATTGTTCTTTGTAATTGATTCTTATTTCTTAACTCTACAAAATCAAATTTGATTTGCTCTGTTTTCAGAAAATCATTATTTCTTACTTCGGCTGTATTGCCAGTAAATACAACAAAAATCTTCTCCTTTTCATTTATTCTATTGAAAAGATTGACTTTATAGAAACTTGGTAAGTTGGTGATTATTATTTTAGAATACTTCATCTCTCACAAAATTTTAAAATTCTTTCTGCTTGTTTTTTATTCGATTTGTTGTTCAGTACAAAATTCCTCGCTTCTTTACCAAACTCAATAAGTTCATTTTTTGGTTTGGAGAGTATTTCTTTTAATTTATTTCTAAATCCTATCTCTGTTTCATCTTCAAAAAAATAGATATATAGATAATGCTCTTTGGGAATACCGGGGAGGGGTGCGGTTAATAATGGAGTACCCGATACCATGTATTCCAGATTTTTTGAAGGGAAAGAGAACTTAGATAGCTCTAAAGCGGATGGACGAGGATTGACAAGCAAAGTACAAGTGGGGAGTTTTTCCACAACAATTCCATTTTCTACTGAACCGAAAAACTTCAGTCTTTCATTCGTATTTGCACACTGGTGTATGTAGTCTTCCATATCACCCGAACCGTACAAATGTAACTCGTAGTCCATATCAAGACTTAGAAAAGCATCAATTAATTTTTTCACGCCGTACTTTTCATACAACCCACCCGCATACAACACAATATTTTTTTTGTTTTCGATGTTGGGTTGTGCATATTTTCCATCCACAAGACCTTCCATTACCATATAAGCTTTGTGATGTGGGTTTACAAGTTCATTCATCGCATCCGTTAGTAAGATGTATTTGTCGAAATGCGTCATCCAACTGTACTTAAACTTATTGAACAGGCGGATAAAAAAATTAGTTTTTGTATTCACCATCATATCGGGCAAGTCGGTAACTATAAGTACCGTATCTATTCCTTTTAACTTGCATGCCAGCCACCCACCCAAGGAAACTGTAAAATTAAGATAATCGAAGAAAGCGACATCCGCCTTTTTCTTTATTAGCGTATGAAAAAATGAGTTTGTAAAATTAAAAAACTGCCTAAGTTTCGTATTTTTTACTGCACTTGTATAGTAATTTTTATCCGTTTGATACGCTTCCAGAACGATATCACTACCCAACCTCCCCGCAACAGGCAAAGACGATACGCACTCCAGCTCCATTACCTGTTCAAGCCCGGCACAAAGCAAACCATGAAACTTCTGAATGGCTTGTGAGGAATACACACCCGTTTTCTCGCTTATCTCACGATAAAGCGATAAAGGCACTAAATTGCTGTAATAAATAGCTTTCATCTTTTTATTACCTTCGTTTTTACCAGTCCTACTAAATATCCCACAAACAAGCAAAATAACAAAAACGCTAAATACATACCTTCCATAATAGGTTCTACAAAGAATATTAATATCAAACTAAGAAGAAATGAAAAAACCATGGTTCGAATAAAGATACTATTACCTAATCTACGAATGGATTTTAATAAAGCGGATATGCTATTGATACTGAAAATCAATAAAGGTATTAGTGCCAACACACCCGATACCCTTGCTACATCCAACCAGAGATTGTGTGCATACCCAAATCGTTCAAACTCCCACCCCATCGGGTCTGTTACTATTGACTGCAATGCTCCTATCCAGCGTTCTGTTCTACCACCTGCTTGGGCTATTCCACTTTCAGTACTGTCCATCCTGTCTTCATAGAATAAGAGCAACTCTGAATGAGAAGTGAGAAGATAGGTAAAATAAAATACGATGCCTCCAAATATTACGATTTGAATAAACTTACCGAATTTTGATATTTTAGAGAAATTAACAATAAACGAAGCTAAATAAGCAACCGCCGCAATCACCAACTGGGTGCGACTACCCAACCGAAGCACACAGATTAAAGAAAACACAAATAAAACCATAAAAGCAGCTTTCACTCTTTTCTCTGTTTTTGATTTGGTCGGGATATTCAATAGGGCTATTGATGCCATGTTGAGTGTAAAGTAACTTCCTAAACCCGTTGCACTTATGAGGGCGTTTTTATTCCACAACAAATACATCGCTCGCGTTCCTTCAATAAACCCATTGCTTGATATTTGTTCTAAAATGGATATCAAAGGAACTATCGAAAAACTACTAGCGATAAAAAAAAACAGGAATACGCGAATATCCGATGAAGCGTATCTAAAGAATAGATTCTTACCTACTAAATAGAGCGTGGATGGGATAAAAAGATTGGGGATGATTGATATTAGCGATTCATTATAGGAATCAAGCCTATTGAAAGCCATAATCTCATATACGCATGAAAACACAAAAAGCCATAGCACATTTTTATCAAACAATGGCAGATACTTTTTTAGTTGAAAAAATATTACAAATACAAATAATATTGCCACCCGATATCCGTAATAAAATGGATTGAGCAACATGATGAAAAGTATAAGCAATGTTATCCATTCTCGTGCGATGAATTGTTTAATGTTCATTATTTAACTCCTCTATATACTAATAATAATTGATTGATACATTCTTGAACTTCGTGTCTTTCCCTCGCCACTTTCCTGCTATTTGTTGTTATTTCTTCCAAGGCTTGAGGGTGGTCAAAAACCTGTTTCAGGTAATATGCCAACATTTCCACCTCTTCGAAACGATAGAGCCAACCGGTTTCGCCATGGCTTAGCATGTTGGGTATGCCACCTACGAAAGAGGCAAGTACCGGCACCCCCACCATTTGGGCTTCCGCCAAAGAGTTTGGGCTGTTTTCTATTGCCGACGGACAAACAAATACATTGGCCTTACGGTACTCCTGTATCATGGCTTCTTCGGACAGGTTGCCCAGAAATTCGATATGCTCACCGAGTTTTAGTGTGCGAATCAATCGGCCAATATACTTTGCATAGCCGCCTCTTTTCAAGCGGAGTTTCCACGATTGATTGCTCAGTATGTTCTGCCCGGCTATTTTTACTTTGATGTTCGGATAATCTTTCACCAAATAAGGCAGGGCTTTTATCACTTGGTGTAGCCCTTTAATGGGATAACTTGCCTGACTAAGAAAGATGGTATGCGGTATGCTATCTTCGTATTTCCACGCCTCTACCACATAGAATCCCTCACGAAGTATTTCGCCACCGTAGTAATATTTGATGTTGGGATTGTATGCCAAGGCATGCGCCTTGTCCCAGTCCGTACGCCCAATAACATGCTGGCATTTTTCAAAATACTCTTTTTCTAAATTTCCCCTTTGCTTAAATTTCTTTTGCGCTTGATACAGATTGTCGGCGCGAACAATATCCCGAAAACTAATATTGCCGACGATATCCCAAGTAGAAAGCCCTGCAAGATAATACTTTTCAAGAACCGAAACGATACCTTGAATAGAAAACACCACCTTATCGGCGCCATTGGCGCGGATGTATTGCAATCCGTAGTCGTATTCGGTGCCGTGGATATGCACCACATCGGGTTGTATTTGTTGGCGTAGCGCCTGCCAAGCTTTGGCCGAGTTATCAGCGATATGATAATTAATACCCGATATTTCTTTCGAAAATCCGGCATGGGTATTGCTCACCGACACAATGTGCAAATCGATATCCGAATATGTTTTCAGTTGGGCGGACAAACCTACCAACCATCCACCATACGGATTAACAGGCAGATGCAAAGCTTTGCACACATCGGGCAAAAGTATATTGACTATCCAGAGGAGTTTCATTATGGGTTTATTAGTTTATTTAATACCTTCATTTGATAATGAGGGTTGTATTTTGTATCAATCGTTTCATAAGCCGCTAGTCTTACTTGTTCTCTTTTGGTAGCATCCGGCATGAGCCATTGCTCCATCTTATTACACATGTCATTCACATCATCTTCTCTGAAAAAAGACCCGGTAACACCTTCTGTTATTGCTTCAAATTCTGGCATCTGAGTATTAAAATTATTATTTGTAACAACCGGGGTTCCATAACTTAACGCATGAATAGCTGTTAGCCCAACATTGCCGGGCGACACGCATACAGCCGCATTGTATATCAATTCACTTATATGTTCTTCGTCATAACAAGCGCCATATACCCAAACTTTTTCCTCACATTTCATTTTGTCTATTGTATGAGATAAACTGATGTTATCCGTGTTTTCACCAACTAATACAAGGTTGCAGTTTACACCTTTATTGTTTAACAGAGAAACTGCGTCTATCAACATATCTACTTTTTTTACTTTCTGTATCCGCCCGATGTAGATAATGGTAGGATAAGTATTATCGAAATGAGAAGAATAAACAGATGATGTTTTTACTTGCGTTCTGTATTTCAATTGAGTGTCGTAATCCAACGAATTGTATATACAAACCATTTTCTTCGCGGGGAAACCCATTTTTATCATTTCATCTCTTGCGAAATCGCCATAGAGAAGAAATTTTGTTGCCATGCCGTAAAAAGGGTATGTCAACAATTTACCAATCCAAGATGGTTCTTTGTTTAATCCGTGCATCCATATATAAGATTGTTTGCCCAATAACAAACAGAAAAAAACGATAATCCAGTTGGATAAAATACCGGCATCACCGGTGAGTATAAAATTCCGATACTGTTTTTTGAACACCAATTTTACCGCATCTTTCTGCCACCAAAACTTATTGAACAATATCCTTTTGTTTTCCAAAGTAGCTTTGTAGCCCGACAATGCCGCCACATCCATGAGTTTCATGGAGGTTTCGATACGGTCTCCGAAATAAAAATCGCATGACAAGTCCCTGTCCATTAACGAGTAGATGGGATACCTGTAATGTGGCGCTAAATTAAATATACAACAAGTAGTATTTAGTTTTGTATTGTTAGTCATTCTATATCGTCCTTTTCTATATCTATTATTTATCGTATCACCATTTCTTTCATTTTCGTAGTGAGCAGCGTTAATTCTTTAATTTTAAACAACCTCAATAGCAGATAATAACTTAATATCCCCATCATTGAAGCTACGATGAGCTTGACAAGCAAATACTGAGCAGGTACTATTAAAGTAACACCATAGCTTACAATCATCATTCCAGCTCCAATGATGCTTATGGGAACCAATTGCTTCATCTGTTGCTTGCTATTTAGTTTCATTATCTTACCCGGATAATACGTGTTGATAAAAAAATGAACTATAGTGGACAATAATTCGGCTAACGCTATGTAGAAAATACCAAAAGGTAGAGCTATCACCAAAAATATTACGCGTATTAATATTTTCAACACTTGTTGTCGGAAAACTAAATCGGATCTTCCAATAGCATAAAGAACGGTTACATTAATACCCGATATGATAGTAATCATTCTTGCAAAACAAAAAACCTGCATAATTGGTACTACCGGCAACCACTTCTCGGTAAGAAGAAATAAAACCAAAGGTTTTGCCAATATAGCAAGCAACATAAATATGGGAAAAATCAATAGATATACCGACTTAATAATAGTTTTGAAATGTTCTTCTATTTTTTCTAAATTATCTTGTATTGAAGCGAAAACCGGCAATAACACACTTTCTAACACCGAGCTAGCAGTACCATATACTACATCTGTAAACTGTGTACCTCTTGTATAATATCCCAAGTCTTTCGTGCTGGATAGTTTCGCTATAAATAAATTAGTGAAATTATTTACAACCATACTTATAAGCGATGAATACAAAAGTTTAGAACCAAAGGAAAATAAACTTTTAAGAGATGAGGTTGAAAAAACATATTGAGGTTTCCACCTTACAAACAACCATACTAAAATAACTAACAATACTGCCCGGATTACTTGCTGCCATACCAACGACCAAACACCAAATCCGTAGTATGCCATCACTATGGCTATAATCCCACTGACTAAATTACCAAGCGCATTCACTTTTGCCAACACTTTGAAATTCAAATCAATTGTAAGCATTGTAGTGGGTATTGCTATCAGGGCATTGAAAAATAAGGTTAATCCAATTACCCGGATGTATTCAACCAATTGAATATTGTCATAGAATTTTGCAATCAAAGGCGCTGTAAACCACAACAACAAATAACTTACAATACTTATAATACCATTAAAATAAAATACCGTAGAATAATCTTCGGTTGTCCTATCTTTCTTCTGAATAATAGCTTTAGAAAATCCCGCATCTATAAACACCTGTAGAAAAGCGATAAATACTAATAATATTCCAATTATACCATACTCCGAAGGAGTTAGTAATCTTGCCAATACTAACCCTATCACAAATTGAATGATTTGTACGGAAAGTTTCTCAAAACCGCTCCATATCAAACCTTTTGCAACTGTATTGGAATAACTCATTATCTATTTCTACAAATTATATTTTTACTGTTAAATTCCTCATTATATCAATCCCCTCCAAACAAATCTCTGGTAAACACTTTCTCTTTCACCTCCTCTCCCACTCTCCTCTCCTTCTCTCATCTCCCTCTTCCTTTCATTCCCCGTCTATCGCCGCATTTCCGCATCTCCGGCTAAATTCAAACCAATTTAAAAACACGAAAGACCAAACGGGATATTCATTACTCACTACCTTGCGCAGGGGTGGTGGAAACTACTATCAAATTTGGTCGTGGACACTCATGCGCGCTATTCCGCCGCATCGGGCAGCGCGCATATAAGGCAGGCTGTCGCCACTTGTTTTTTTTTCATCTCGTTTCGGATGAAGCATCGGGTTAAAATGCACATCATAATCAGTAGGAACAGGCTCATCCTGTTTCCAAAATTTTTCAGCTGCAAAAGTAATCTTATTTTCCCGGATATGAAAGACACGCCTAAGCCACCGCGAAATGTAGCCGCAGTGTTAATGCCACTTCAAGGCTATGTGTGGAAGATTAGAGGGGATAAAGTACGCAAAAAATAAAATAAGATTAACCAATATTAAGCGTTGATCGTTTAATTGTTTAACTGTTGAATTGTTGAATTGTTTAATTGTTTAACTGTTGAATTGTTGAATTGTTGAAGCGTTTAATTGTTTAATTGTTTAATCGTTGAATTGTTGAAGCGTTGAAGCGTTGAAGCGTTGAGGGTTGCGACTTCCGCACCCGTCGGTGATGTTCTCCGAACCCCCACGATAAATCATGGGGTTAATCACATGCCGCCCCCCGGGCGGTTCGTATCCATATCGACGTGCGGCGACATTATCCAAATCATTGGTAGAGACGAGGCGTGCCGCGTCTGAACTGCAAGGCAAAGGTTATGAATAGGATTGGGCTTTAGCCCATTCCAAACAATATAAAATATATTAAACCTATTAGGTTTCGCAATTTCTAATAAATGTTCTGGTCATATTTAAT
>CAZMQV010000070.1:0-14492 GCA_964568675.1 uncultured Paludibacter sp. | reverse complement strand
GATATCTAGTTGCGAATACTATATCGAGAATGTATTTTTCGATTTTCTCGTCGATATATACCTGATTCACCACGTTGCGAGCTTCCACAATTTCTTTGGTGGAGATTATCGGCTGAATTTTCACTTTTTCAGGCGCAATATTTTGACGGACAATCAGTTTTTCTTCTTCTTTTTTTGGATAGTCAATCACCACTTTCAGCATGAAACGGTCAACCTGTGCTTCGGGTAGCGGATAAGTGCCTTCCTGCTCTATTGGGTTTTGGGTGGCAAGCACCATGAAAGGCTCTTCGAGAGGATAAGTTTTGTCGCCGATGGTAACTTGTCGCTCCTGCATAGACTCGAGCAAAGCACTTTGCACTTTTGCCGGAGCGCGGTTAATTTCGTCGGCAAGGATGAAATTGGCAAAGATAGGTCCTTTGCGTATGTGGAAATCTTCGTTTTTCTGACTGTAAATCATTGTGCCAATCACATCGGCCGGCAACAAATCGGGGGTAAACTGGATTCGGCTGTAATCGGCTTTTATAAGCTCTGCCAATGTTTTGATAGCAAGCGTTTTAGCTAACCCCGGTACACCTTCGAGCAGGATATGACCATTGGACAATAAGCCTATCAGCAGCGAGTCGATCAAATGCTTTTGTCCCACGATTACTTTGTCCATCCCCATTACGATGGAGTCAACAAAGGCGCTTTGACGCTCTATCCGTTCGTTAAGTTCTTTAATATCAACCATTTTATTCTTATTTTGTGTAAGTTTAATATTTTCAATTTTCGGAGAGCAAAGATACTATTAATTCAAATGTTAAATATCTGCTTTAATAACAATTAACCTGAATTTAAATTAAGTAAACAATGGATTGTCTTGTTGTTATGATTATTCTAATTCTTCATTCCAAACGCCTAAAAACATTGTTTTTACTCATTTGACAATGCTACTGTGTGGCAGGCTACGATTCCGGCTGTTTCGGTGCGAAGACGCGAAGTGCCAAGAGAAATGGGGATGTAGCCATTCTGAATAGCAATTTCTACCTCCTCCTTACTAAAATCGCCTTCCGGACCAATCAGTATAAGCGCTTCACATGCCGGACGATACGCCTTTTTAAGCGGAGTTTTATCCAAATCATAGCAATGGGCAATAAACTTCTGACCGGCAAACGGTTTTCTGAGCAATTCTTCGAAGCGGCAAAGTGGATTTAGCTTGGGGAAGTCGGCTTTCAGTGATTGCTTAGCTGCCGAAATTACTATTTTCTTGAGTCGTTCTTCCTTCACCTGTTTTCTTTCGGAGTAGCGGCAGAGAATGGGGGTTATTTCGTCGATTCCTATTTCGGTGCATTTCTCGATAAACCATTCGAGCCTTTCTATATTTTTGGTTGGAGCAATGGCGATGTGAAGCCGATAGGGCCTGACACCAAAATTGACGATGGTTTCATAAACCAAAAATTCGCAACGTTTAGGATTGGGATTGGTGATACGGGCTTTGTAATAATTGCCTGCTCCATCAACAACATCAATTTCGTCGCCACTTTGTAGCCGGAGTACTCGCACAGCGTGTTTGCTTTCCTCTTCAGACAATACAGATTCTTTAGCAATATCGGGAGTGTAAAAGAGATACATATAGCAACTTTTTTTTCAATAAATATAGTTCAGCACATTCAATTCGGCAATGTTCTTTATTCGCTGGTAGTTTCCACTCTTACTATTTCAGTTAAGTGATTGAACGTAAAGGATAAAAAACTTGCCAGTAAGTTATGATAAAATCGTTTCAGGGAAGATTCCAGATTCTCCATGCTTCTTCGGCTTGCAGTGTCAACATTTGGGCGCCATTCATAGTAGCTGCTCCCTGGGTCTTTCCTTTTTTCATAAACTCTGTTTCGGACGGATTATAAACAAGGTCGTAAAGCAGATGAAGGCTGTTTAAAGCGTGGTAAGGAATGGCGGGCGACGCGTTGACATGCGGGAAAGTACCTACAGGCGAGGCGTTCACCACTACTAAATAGTCATTTAATATCGCTTCGTCCAACTCTTCATATTTCAGTTTATTTTCACCGCCATTTCTCGAAACAAACTTTACCTCAACACCAAGCTTCTTCAGTGAATACTCCACCGCTTTCGAAGCGCCACCTGTGCCAAGTATGAGCGCTTTCCGATGATATGTGCAAAGATGAGGAGCAATCGATTTCTCAAAGCCATAGGCATCGGAATTGTATCCACGCAGGCGTAGCGTATCATTTTTGCGAATAAACTTTACGACGTTTACCGCGCCTATTGCCGATGCGGTGGCGTCAAGCTCATCGAGAAGTGGGATGATCTGCTCTTTGTAAGGGATGGTAACATTAATTCCCCTAAGGTTTTCAATCGTTTTAAGCCGTTCGAACTCAGCGATATTTTTCAATTCATACAGCTCATATTCAGCATCAAGCGACTCAGTTTGGAATTTTTCCGTAAAATATTTTTTCGAAAACGAATGCCCCAGCGGGAATCCGATTAGTCCGTATTTTCTATTCATTCGTGGGTGTTTACAATTACATCTCTTTGGCTGCGGGACAGAGTTCAATAAACATATCTACCGCATCATTGTTGCGTTGGATGGCCAATTCCATAAAATTGACAACATTCTCGAAATCACCTGTATAGAAACTGGCTACGGCTACAAAAAGCTCGATAAACTCAAGTGTATGATCATATTTATACGCTTGTTTGTAGTATTTGAGCGCCGACACGGCATCTTCCATATCCATACAGATATTTCCCATTGCCATCAATGATTCAGGCAGATTGGGTTCTATTTTAATCGCGCGTTTGTAGGCTTTCAGAGAATCTGCCATCTTATTCAGTTCAAGATAGGCTTCGCCCAAATACACCCAAGCATCCGGTTCCATCGGCTCAAGCTTTGTTGCCTCTTCGATGTATTTCAGCGCCTCTTCATACTTTTCGAGTTCGAGCAGACAAACGGAAATGCTTGTCAATACAGCGTAATCTTCCGGATCTACAAGATACAATAATTTATAGTAATATAAAGCCTGGCTGAAATTCTCTAATTTCTCGTAACTTTCAGCTATAAGGTTCCAAACATCTATTTTGTCATCCGTTCTTTCCACATAAATCAGATAACCCTCCAAGGCTTCTTGCCAACGGTCGAGATTAAAAAGCGAGTTCGACTTAAAAAACAGTGCGAAATCATTGTCTTCGTCGATAGTGAGCACATAGTCATAAGCTTCCAATGCTTGTAAGTATTCGCAGGTGCTATAATACAAACGTCCCAAATGCTTCCAGGCTTCTATTTCATAGGCGTTAAGTTCCACTATTCTTTCGTAAATGCTTATTGCTTTTTCAAACCTCCCTTGTTGCTCGTAACTCATCGCTACATCATACAACAATACAATATTGTTTGGGTTGTGATTCAATCCTATTTTAAGCACACGTAGCGCATAGATTGAAGCGTCGGCATCGTTGAAAAGCGCAGCTAAATCAGTATAGAGTTCACTATTATTTTCGTTTGAATCGGCGAGCATCTCTTCCGCCAATTTCCAAGCTTCTTCATCGCGATCCAAATTCAACAACACATCTATCTTCATCATCGCAATTTCCGAATCCGAATTTTCTATTATGTTCGACAAAATACTTTGCGCTTCGTCATATTCTTGCATAAGCAGGTAGTATTTAGCCCGCATCACACTGAGCTGACCGTTTCCGGGATGTGTTTTCTCTCCAAGCTCGATCACCTCCAAGGCATCTTCCCAATAACCATTATCGAAATAAAACTCCACAATCTTATCAAGTTCATACACATCAAAGTAGCCGGGCGATTTACCTAAGAGGTATTCTTCGTACCTTAAAATAAGCTCGTTCTTTTCAGTCAAATCGTATGAATAACTTCTATCCATTTTGTCAGATATTTTTTTTTACAAAAATAAGACATTCTATTATTGTAATCAATTCATTTTAAGGAAAGTTATTAACAATCAGCATTTTTAATTGTTTTATAGTGAGAATTAACAATGAAATGCTTCATTTAGTCTCAGAATAAAAATGGATTTGCTCAATCAATATGAGTTCAAAAAAAAATGAACCTACATTCGCACAGTTTTTGAGGTTACAGAAAATCAGAGTTTCAAGTCATTCGTATTAGTAAAACATAAAACAAAAATCAAATCAATGAAAACATTAATCATCATGCGTCATGGCAAAGCAGAGCAAATGGAATATGGACTGGACGACTATGACCGGCAACTTACCGATAGAGGTAGGCGCAACAGCATGGATATGGGCAAATACATTGCCGCGAAATTCGGCACACCCGAAATGATACTTTCGTCGTCGGCACGTCGCACAGAAGAAACAGCGAAACAAGCTGCCATGGGGATAAATTTTCCATCTGAAAAAATTATTTTTGATGAAGCGCTATACCTTACTTCAGCGTCGAGAATCATCCGAACATTAGCCAAAACCGACAATCTCATTGCCAGTTGCTTGCTTATAGGACACAATCCGGGGCTTACTGACTTGGTCAATCAGTTCGGTGTGAACTTAGACAATCTGCCTACAAGTTCTGCCGTATGTTTCAGTTTCTTTACAGACTTTTGGGGTGAAATAAGCAGAAGCAACGCTCGGTATGAGTGGATTCAACTTGCACGAACTTTGTAGTAAGCCGGACAATGCGACGAATCTCATCAGTTTACATGAGAATGATATTTATCGCAAGGCAAAGAAAGCATCTTTTCGGTTAATTTACTCAAGTTTCGCAACTAAGTTAATCTACAGACAAAGAATAAAGCAAGTAGCATAAAAACTTAATAAAGTCGCTTAAAATTAAGCAACTATATGTGTCGCCCCATCGGAAATTAGGACAGAATATTCCGTTGGATGTTGGATGCCGACATAGATTTTGCATGCAAGCTAAATAGAAATGCAGACACCGACTACAACAAACCTAATTTTACCAGCATTCAAAAAACATAATAAGGGAATAGAGGAACTTAAAACGACATTTTTCTACTAAAGTTTGAAAGTGTTGTAGTCAGAGACTTAGAAACAAAAGGTTTGGCGCGAAGGGCGATATGCATTTGTTCGTTGTGTAGGGCAATAGACCTCACTCCTAAGCCCTTTCCAACAGCAAAGTGAACAGTTCAGCGCATGTAGGAAACTGGATATGTAATTGTAAAAAACGACTATTTCTACTTCCTTTAGGGACGAAAATTGAATAAATCAATACGTAGGTATGACCGTATGACATCTATAAAAAAATCTAAAAGCAGATGTAAATGAATCTATTTGACCTAAATTCAAAAAGTGCCTTTGATTTCAATTGACTATCTTTGCAAGATAATAAACAATATTCACATGGATTTTCAAAAAAAGTTTAGATACTGCCCCGCATGTGGCTCCAATCATTTCACCACCAACTGCGCTAAATCCAAACGGTGCGAAGCTTGCGGATTTATATTCTATCTTAACCCCTCGGCTGCTTCCGCGGCGTTTATTTGTAATGAAGATGGTCATCTACTCGTTTGCCGCCGCGCCAACGAACCCGCTAAAGGCACACTCGACTTGCCGGGAGGATTTATCGACTACAATGAAACAGGCGAAGCAGGTATAAGCCGGGAAGTGTATGAGGAGCTGGGAGTTGAAATCAACAATTTCAACTTTGCATTTTCACTCCCCAACAACTACCATTATTCGGGGCTAAACGTTCCGACACTCGACCTTTTTTTCGAAGCGAAAGTATCGAATCAAACTACTATCAAAGCAGCCGACGATGTGGAAGAGTGCTTTTTCATCCCGGTCAATCAACTCAACCCGGAGCTTTTCGGACTATCATCCATCAAAAAGGCTGTGAAAATCTTTATTTCGACGCATGAGAATCTTGAGAATAAACGCAATTTAGTTTAACAAAAATTTATCGACACAAGTTATAAGAAAAATTATTTAAGTAAAAACGACACATCATGTTTAAGAAAACATCCATAATTGCAGTTGCCGCGTTCAGTATGCTAAGCCTTCAGGCACAGCATACGCTGGAATTTACTCAGCCCGACAAACTCTTTCACGAAGGAAAAGAGATGTATAACCAGCGAAAATGGTCGGCTTCGTATCGCGACTTTGAAGAATATCTGAAAACCGCCAAGGCTACAGATGCCGGAATGATACAGGAGGCTGAATACTACCGCGCTTGCAACGCCTACGAACTGCGACAAAGCAACGCATCCAAACTGCTGGAACAATACCTGACGCTGCACCCCTATACACCCTATTATGACCGCACACTCATGATGCTCGGCATGCTCGAATACGAAGCAAAGCAATATGACAAGGCACTGGAACACTTCAGACTGGTTGACGAAACAAATCTGACACAAAGTGAGAAAGATGCCTATCTCTTTTCGCGTGGCTATGCCAACATCGAAACAAATAACATTGCCAAAGCGCTGGATATTTTCAAAACTCTGAAACAAACCAACGCATCGAACTTAGGCGCCGCACGATATTATGCAGGCTATTGCGAGTATCGCCTCGGTAACTACGAAGCCGCCCTCCCCGACTTGCTCGAGGTGGAGCAAAACCCGGAATTTGAAAACATCGCGCCCTACTACGTAGCGCAGATTTACTATTCGAAGAAGAATTTCGGCGAAATGGAAAGTCGCGCGCAAAGCTTGTTGAAAAAATACCCCGACAACATCAACAATGCCGAAATATACCGCATGTTGGGCGAAAAAGCTTATTCCGAAGGAAACTACGCCAAAGCAATCGATAATCTGAAAAAGTACGAAGCCATATTCCCTCAAGTTCTTCGCAACGACATTTACTACCTTGGTGTGAGCTACCTCAAGACCGGGCAAGCCGAAGACGCGGTAAAATACTTGTCGCAGGTAACTACCGATGATGATGAAATGAGCGAAAGCGCCTACCTACAACTGGGCAACGCCTACATCGACATGGATAAAAAAGACAACGCACGCATGGCTTACGAAGCCGCTTTGCGCACCAACTTCAACACCAAAGTAAGAGAAGAAGCCCTCTTCAACTACGCGCTCACATCTTACGAAACCAACACCGCGTTTGGCGAATCGGTTAAAGCTTTCGAACAATTCATTCAGGAATTTCCCCAATCAAACAATATCGACAAAGCTTACGATTATCTGTCAACGGTATATCTGACTTCTAAAAACTACAGCGCGGCTTATGAATCAATACTGCGAATTAAAAACCTGACTCCAAAACTTCGCGAAACCAAGCAATACTTAGAATATCAGCTGGGAACGGAGTCATTTGCAGCAAGCAACTACACGGTAGCCATTGAGCAGTTTACCAAGGCAATACAAACAGCGCCTCAAGGCAAATACATCGCCGACAGTTATTTCTGGCGGGGTGAAGCCTATTACCGCGTAAAAGATTACTCCAGCGCGGCTACCGACCTGATCAACTATTTCAAAATACCGAATATCAAAACAAACCCGAACTACAACCAAGCATACTATGCCTTGGGATACGCCTTCTTCGGGCAGAAAAATTACAATGAATCGCTCAACTGGTTTTTGAAATACGTAGGAGAAAACCAAAATAATACGTCTTCAACCTATGCCGACGCGCTCAACCGCATTGGCGACGCATATTTCAGTTCGCGCAACTTTGGCAAAGCCGACGAGTATTATAAGAAAGCCGTTAACCTCAACTACAACGGCGACTATGCTATGTTTCAATCGGCTTACTTGGCGGGTTTGAACAAAAACTATTCGCAAAAAATAGGTAAACTCGAAGAGATGATAACAAAGTATCCCTCATCGGAATATGGCGACGACGCGATGTACGAAATAGGGCGTTCCTACCTCATGCTCGAAAACAACGCGAAAGCCATCGAAACATACAACAGACTCATCGAACGATACCCAAACAGCATCCTGGTGCCCAAAGCCGAGCTCGAAACCGGCATGATTCACTACAATCAGAAACAGTATGAACAGGCAGGACGCAGTTACAAAAAAGTGATTGCCGAATATCCCGGAAGCGACGAAGCCAACACCGCCTTAGAAAGCCTCGAAGCTATATCAATCGAAACAAACAATGTGGACGACTACCTGAGCTATGCCAAATCACTGGGCAAAAACACCGAAAACTCCACACTTGCCAAAGCCGATTCGATCTCGTTTATCGTTGCCGAAAAACAATTCATCGAAGGAAACACCAACGAAGCAATCCGTAGTTTCGGCAACTACATGGATAAATATTGCCCCGGAGGAAAATACTGCACATTGGCGCAATACTACATTGCCGACCTTTACTACACATCAGGCGACAAAGCTAACGCGCTAAAAGAATATGAGAAAATGCTTAACACACGCGGCAACCCCTACATCGAAGAAGCTGCGATACGAAGCGCCGAAATCACATTCGACAACAAAGATTACACCAAATCTTTAAGCTACTTCAAACGACTGGAAATGGTGGCGCAAAGCACCGAAAACAAAAATATAGCGCGCCTTGGCATCATGCGCACAAGCAACTTGCTGAATAACAACTCCGAAACAGTGAAAATAGCGGAAGAAATCATTTCCGACCACAAATCGGACGCCACTGTACGCGAAGAGGCATTGCTCAATCGAGCCAAAGCCTACGTTCAGATGAATAACCTGAATGGAGCACTTAAAGACTTGAAAGCGATGAACATTGACACCCGCACCGCTATTGGCGCGGAAGCAAAATTCACATTGTCGGATGTATATTACAAACTCAACAGACTGAATGAAGCTGAAAAGGAAGTTCTTGATTTTGCCAAAAAAGGTAGCGCGCAACAATATTGGCTCGCACGCGGCTTCATCATTCTTGCTGACGTCAACATACAGAAAGGTGATGATTTTCAAGCGAAACAATACTTGCTCAGCTTGCAAAAAAACTACACCACCAACGACGAAGTGCAAACAATGATTACCGAAAGACTGAATAAAATAGATCAGCGTTCGAAAGCAAAGATTATTAAATAGGCTTGAAGGGAGATGATGACGCTGTTATGCTCCGCTAAATAAAGCCAACTACAATATATATATTCAAGAAAAAAGATAAGACCAAAGAATGAAAACAAAGATATTTTCTTTAATTTCCTTGCTTGCCTTTGCCGGAGTGGCACAAGCATCGGCGCAGGCTAACGACACCACCGTACATAAAAGTGTAAACGTTACGCGCGAATTTCAACCGGTAATAATGGATGTGGGTAAAATCATTACAAGCCCCAAAGTATTGGAACCCGATGTGGTGCGCGGTGTGCCAAGCTACTCCAACATCGCTTCACCTCTGGGCATGGACTTCAATGTGCACCTGCTCAAACCTACCGAACTGCTTCACACACCACCTGCAGCACGCAAGGCTTACGCCAGAGTTGGGTTTGGCTACCCCATTAATACACTTGCCGATGTCATGTACCCGATTATCAACAACACCAACAACAGATTGGATGCCGATGTGCATCACATTGGCGCATTTGGCGATAAATTTCACTCCAAAACAAATGGCGCGATTCGCTTCAACCATCTTTTTGATAAAATAGACCTCTATGCCAACTTGCGCGGGCAACACGATTTCTACAACTATTACAGCAGAAGCTATGCCGGCGAAACTCCCGTTATTCTCTCCGACTTTGCTTCGAAATATGGCTCTTTGACCTATCAATCGCTCAAAAATGAATTAGTAACGATAAATCGGATATCATCTTTCCCGGCGGACAACATCATCTTGCGACTAAATGCTGAAGCCGGTTTGCGCTCATTGCCTCAAAGCGAAGGAAAACTCAACTTTGATGCCGGATTGAGCTACAACATGACCAACATCCGCTCTGTGGATGTAACCGAAAACCGGATGCGACTAAAAGCTATTTTCGAAGTTCCATTCAATGCCAACAAATTAGGAATGGACATCGACATCAATAACTTTCAGTACAAAGTAAATAAAAACACCTTCTTTGATTTTGATAAGGCTTATTCTATTATCAAAATCAATCCGTATGTGAACCTCAAAGGCAGCAATTGGAAAGCGCGACTTGGTGCGAAGGCTGGTCTTTCGCTCGGTCATGGACTCTTCTTCACACCCTCGCCCGATGTTTCGGCCGAATGGAATGCCATCCACGATTATCTGGCCATCTACGGCGGCGCCACTGGCGACCTTGAAATAAACTCGCTCGACAAAACCTTTAGCGAAAATCGCTACTTCTCGCCAAACGACAGACTGGAGGATACCTACACACCTCTCAACGCCTACATCGGACTCAAACTCAGCCCGGTACATAATTTGATATTCGACCTTTATGCACAATATAAAGTTGTTCACAATCAGTATTTCTTTGTAAACAGACAATACATTGCCGCAAGCGCCCTACCCACCGACACCGAAGGACTTAACATGACATTTTTCTCCGACAATCGTTTCAATGCCATTTACTCCGAAGCCAACCGCTCGTCACTCGGATTGCGAACAAGCTGGTCATACAAAAACATTCTTGACCTCTATGCGAAAGCCGCCTACCATCATTGGGAGGTGCGAACCGAATATCAAGCATGGCACTTACCCAAATGGGATACTGACTTTGGCGCGACAATGAAAATCGGTAGCGACATCAGTCTCAACGCGCAATTCATTTTCCAGGATGGACGTTACGCGCGACTTGTCAATCCGCAAGGATTTAAAATGCAAGCGATAACCGATCTGAATCTTGGCGCGTCCTACTCCTACCGCGATTGGGTTTCGTTCTTCGTAAAAGCAAATAATATATTCAACAAGAAATACAGTCTGTACAACGGCTACGAAGTGCAAGGTGTGAATGCCATGGTAGGCGCAGCTTTTTCATTTTAGCGCCTCACGTTTATTAATATCAATCACAACAAACCGATTATTTAACAACACGATGTAGCTGCCTTCGCGCTTGATCTGCGACATAAACCTATTTGACAAAAGGAGTATTCGGGTGGTGGTAAGCCTCATGTTTACTCCTTTTTTGTTAGCCACATGCTTTCTTAATTTAATAAACATACATAAATCAAATTCCAATTAAGCTTATGAAATTTTCGAAAAAAACAATCTTTTCAATGCTTTTGCTGGGCGTGATGCAACTCTGTAATGTTGCTCTTATAGCCGCGAATAGCCAGGAAGCGCGTCTGCTTCGATTTCCACACATCAACGGCGACAAAGTAGTGTTTACTTATGCCGGCGATCTATACATCACCACATCGCAAGGAGGTGTGGCACGCCGTTTAACCTCGTCCATTGGCTTCGAAATGTTTCCAAAATTCTCGCCCGATGGTAAATCCATAGCTTTCACGGCTGAATATGATGGTAACACCGAAGTGTATGTAATGGCGGTGGAAGGTGGTGAACCCAAACGCCTCACTTACACCGCGACACTTAGCCGCGACGATGTGGGCGACCGTATGGGTCCAAACAACATCGTAATGGGTTGGACTCCCGACAGCAGAAAAATTCTATACCGCACACGCGGATTCACATTCAACGACTTCACAGGCCAACTAATGACCGTATCAGTCGAAGGTGGACTTTCAGAAAAAATACCGTTGAAAAATGGTGGTTTCGCCAATTATTCGCCCGACGGTAACGAATTGGCATACAATTACATCTTCAGAGAGTTCAGAACTTGGAAAAGATACGAAGGCGGTATGGCCGACGACATTCGAGTATTTAATCTTAAAACAAAAGAATCGCGAAAGATTTCGGACAATGTAAATCAAGATATCTTCCCGATGTGGTCGGCCGACGGTGGAAGAATCTTCTATGCCTCCGATCGGGATGGCTACATGAACATCTATGAATATGAGCTGAAAAACAAAAACACGCGTCAGATTACCAAATACAACGAATACGACGTAAAATTTCCTGCCGCCGACGGACGTCATATCGTTTATGAGAATGGAGGATATATCCACAAATTGGATATGAATAGCGGGAAATGGGAGAAACTGAACGTGCAAATCAACAACGACATTGCATGGTCGCGCACCGAGTGGAAAGATATTTCGAGCAACATCCGCTCCGCATCCATATCGCCCAACGGCGAACGAATATTGGGTGTGGCACGTGGCGACATTTTCTCCATTCCTACTAAAAAAGGTATCACATACAACCTTACAAATAGCTGCACCGCCAACGATAAATTAGTAGAATGGGCACCCGATGGCAACGGATATGCTTATGTTTCTGACAAAGACGGCGAGTTCAACATCTGGTATGTGGACTCGAAAGGAAAGGAGAAAAAACTCACCGATGTGAAAACCAACATTCTGGGAATGGAATGGGCACCCGACGCTAAAAAAATAGCGTGGAGCGAGAAGAAAAACACGCTTAACCTGCTCGATGTGGCAAGTGGCAAAAACAAAGTGGTGGAAACTTCGGCTTTCAGCCCGATAAACGACTACAACTGGTCGCCCGACAGCAAATACCTGGTGTACACACTTCCCGGAAAAGAGCTTAGCCGCGTAGTGGTTTTCAACCTTCAGAATGACGAAAAACAAATAATTACCGACGAATGGTACGCATCGGCGGGCGGTAATTTCAGTAAGGATGGCAAATACCTGCTCTTCACATCCGCCCGCACTTTCAACCCCACTTACGGACAAACCGAATGGAACCACGTCTATACCAACATGAACAAAATATATGTGCTTCCTCTGGCTAAAAATGCGGAAACACCTTTTGCTCCGAAGAATGACACTGTAGCGCTTGTGAGCGCCGACAGCAAACCAAACACTGAAAACAGTAAATCAAAAACCGATGCTACTCCCAAGTCAGCTAACGAATATGACTTCAACAACCTGAGCGCGCGTATCATCGAACTGCCTGTCGAAGCCGGCTTTTATGGCAATATCCACATGATAGGCAACAACATCTATTACAACAGCCGTGGTGGAATGAAATGCTACGACATTGAAAGCGAAAAAGAGACCGCGCTCAATGCCAATCTGATATTCTCAGCAGGATACAAAAAAGCTTTAGCTATTTCGGGAAAAAACATGCAGGTAATAGACATACCAAAATCTGCCGTAACAATAACTACCCCTATCGAACTGAAAGGTGTGAAGAAATTAGTGAACTATCACGAAGAATGGACACAAATTTACGACGAAACTTGGCGACAGATGCGCGACTATTTCTACGCAAAAAACATGCACGGCGTGAATTGGGATAAAGTAAAAACAAGATATGCCCAATTGGTGCCTTATGTGAATCACCGTTCCGACCTCACTTACATCATTGGCGAAATGATTGGAGAGCTTAATGTGGGACACGCTTACTCCGAAAATGGCGAACATCCACAAGCTGCAAAAATCCCAATGGGACTTCTTGGCGCCGACCTATCGAAAGATAAATCGGGATATTTCCGCATCGAAAAAATAATTGAAGGCGCCAACTGGAATAAAGAAACACGCTCGCCGCTCACCATGCCGGGTATCAACGTGAAAAACGGCGATTACATTATCTCCATCAACGGACAGTCGCTCAAAGATTACAATGACATCTACGAACTGCTTGCAGGAACTGCCAACACCACCGTAGAATTGGAAGTAAACAACAAGGCAAGTGAAGCGGGAGCAAGAAGAATTCTGATTGAACCGATGGCAAACGAAGCCGCTTTGCGATATTATAGCTGGGTTGAAGATAACATCAAAAAGGTGAACGAAGCCACCAACGGCGAAGTAGGATACATCCATATCCCGGACATGGGCGTTGCCGGATTAAATGAATTTGTGAAACACTACTACCCGCAATTATCAAAAAAAGCGCTGATAATTGACGACCGCGGGAATGGTGGTGGCAATGTGTCGCCCATGATTACCGAACGACTGCAACGCACCATTACCTATTTCTCCATGCATACCAATCAGAAAGAAGGTAGTGTGAACCCAACCGGCACATTCCAGGGCCCGAAAGTGTTGCTTATTAACGAATATTCCGCTTCCGATGGCGATTTGTTTCCCTATCGATTTAAGCACAACAAACTGGGAACCGTAATCGGGCGACGCACCTGGGGCGGTGTGGTAGGCTATAGTGGCACTGTGCCCGTGGTTGATGGTGGAGCTATTGTTACTCCATCCTACGCTCCTTTTGCTGTAGATGGTAGCGGTTGGATCATTGAAGGCACCGGAGTTACCCCCGACATCGACCTTGCCAACGACCCCTACAAAGAATTCATGGGCAATGATGAGCAACTGACGAAAGCCATTGAAGTGATAAAAAATCAGATGAAAGAATACAAATATCTGCCTGCTACCATTCCTGCTTTCCCAAATAAAAGCGTGAAATAATCATCCTTAATCATAAGGCATCCCATATCAGCCGTCATGTTCATCTATGCGAGACATGACGGCTGATTTTTAAACTATTCGAAATTTTTCCCATAAAATTCACAAACTGCAACTTGCAGTCAACCAATTTTCTCCGTTAAATTCACAAACTGCAACTTGCAGTCAACCAATTTTCTCCGTTAAATTCATAAACTGCAACTT
>CAZMQV010000069.1:0-14917 GCA_964568675.1 uncultured Paludibacter sp. | reverse complement strand
AGCACATATCACATCACACGGGTAGGCAATTCGGTTGGTGCTATTTACGGATATGTTCAGGATGGAATTTTCCAGAATCAATCCCAGATTAACAATGCCGCAAAAACCTCATGGATTTCAAAACCGGGAGATATACAGTATAAAGATTTGGATAACGATGGCAGTATCACAGTGAAAGACCGTGTGTTTATTGGAAATACGATTCCGTCGTTTATATTTGGCTTTAATCTGGGAGCAAAGTACAAAGGTTTTGACTTCCTTGCCGATATAAACGGAGTAACCGGAAATAAAATTATCAACACAAAAAAACTTCCATCATTTACCCAGTTCAATTTTTACGAAACAGCTCTGAACAGGTGGCATGGAGAGGGCACTTCAAACAGCTATCCAATTCTTGACAATACGCGTGGACACAATTTTCTACCATCAACAAATTTGTTGGAAAATGGCGCATATATCCGATTGCGCAATGTGCAATTGGGATATAATATTCCAAAAAGCATTTACTCCGCTTTGGGTTTAAGTCATGTTCGTGTTTACGCGAATGTTCAGAATTTGCTGACTTTCAAATCAAACTCTGGATTTACTCCAGAGGTAGGTGGCAGTTTGCTGAGCGGGTCGGTTGACGATGGAGGCACTTATCCGCTACCCACAACTTATTCTTTCGGTTTGTATGTTAACTTTTAATACCATTGAAAATGAAAAAGATACTTATTTATTCAGCGTTAATCTCATTGTTTTTGTCCTGCTCGGATAGTTTTCTGGATAGATATCCGAAAGGTTATTGGCACGAAGGAAATTATACCGAAGAAAACACTATCGACAAGAAAATACTAGTAGAAGCTAAGTTGGCTGAAGCGTATGCTACCTTGCGGGGTTGGCCGTTTGTTTGGTCGGGATTGGCTATGCACAACTACACGACACCCGATGTGGAAAAAGGCAGTACTCCAAGTGATGGTGGAGCAGTAGCCGAGTTTAAGCCCATGAGTTTCACATCCGGCAATTTCCCGATTGAAGATTATTACAAAGCATGCTATCGCTCCTTAACCCTTTCGAATGAAGCCATTGCGCTCATCACTGCTTTGAGTACTGAAGATGAAAGCGTGAAAAATACATTCATGGCCGAAGCCATCTTTTTGCGTTCGGTAATGTATTATCGCTTAGCACAGGCTTTTGGTGGCGTATCCTATATTGATAAAGTGCTGACTACGGGAGAGAAAATACCCGCACGTTCCTCTCGTCAGATGGTTTGGGAAAACTGTGAAAAGGATTTGAATTGGGCTATACCTCACTTGCCCTCCCGTTTGGATTTGAAATCGAAAGGAAAGTCGGGTCGTGCTACACAAAATGCGGCACGGGCGGTATTGGCTAAAGTATATTTATATCAACAAAAGTGGAGCGACGCGCTCGGGCAGACAAGTGCGATAATATCGTCAGGAGATAATGACTTGACTACTCCTTATGCCGATATTTTTGCCGAGGTAAATGAATATGGACCTGAGTCGGTATTTGAGGTCAATTGTGAGGAAAAACCGGACGATAAAATATATCTTGGAAGTCAGTATTCCGAAGTTCAGGGTGTGCGTGGCGTGCCTAATTTAGGATGGGGTTTCAATGCGCCAAGTCAGTTGCTCATGAACGCGTATGAACCCGGCGATCCTCGTAAAGACGCGTCGGTAATTAAAGATGGCGAAAATCTGGAAGGAAGAGTGGTGAAGGCGGATGCCGCCGGCTATAAGTTTTTCAATAAAAAAGCTTATGTGCGCGTGTCGGAAAGAAGTGTGTTTGGCAGAGCAGCCTTTGCTCATGGCATGTGGATGAATATACGGATTATTCGCTATGCCGATGTGTTGTTGATGCACGCTGAAGCTGCCTGCGAGAGTGGGAATGTTACGGATGCTGCCGATAAGCTGGAAATGGTGAGAAATCGTGCAAGAGCTGGGAATAACGCTATTCTTCCAAAAATTACGACAACAGATAAAAATGAATTGCGCGCCAAGATTCATCACGAGCGACGCATTGAGCTTGCAATGGAATGGGAGCGATATTTTGATTTGGTGCGTTGGGATGAAGCGAAATCCACCATCCCCAATTTCGTAACCGGCAAGCATGAATTATATCCCATACCTCAAAAAGAGATTGAATTGTCTGGTGGAGTCTTAACTCAAAATCCGGGGTATTAAAAAAAGTAATTTGCAGTAATTGTTCACTTTCGAAATGAACAAGAGTGCCGTAGAGTGAGGGGCTGCTGAACCGACTGAAGGCAATGCAAATAAATGCGAATTTCGTAAGAGCAGTGAAAATTAATAATTTATACATGAAATACATTCGTGATGAAAAATAAAATTAAAACATTGAATAAGGTAACTGTCACATTGATAATGCTTGTTTTAATATTGGGGTGCAATCCTCCGGTTGTGCCTACGGTAGTGGTAACTAAAAGTGACGAAACATATTCGCCGGCAAATGTTCGACCAGTACTTGAAAAATGGCAACATAATAACTTCAAGTATTTTTACGATGGTGCATCGCCCGTTGGGGTGGCATTGGAGGGTAATGATCGCAACGACGGAGGTGTGGTAACCATTGGTGGTGGAGGTTTTGGTGTGATGGCGTTGATTGTAGGTGCTGAAAGAAAATGGATTACTCGCGAGCAAGCATCAACCCAGGTTCAGAAAATAGTACGTTTCTTAGGTAAAGCCGAACGTTTTAAGGGTGTTTGGGCGCATTGGTACGAAACCAATGGCAACTCATTTCCTTTTGGCAATCAGGTGAAAACTGGCGATTTGGTCGAAACTTCATTTATGATGGCCGGACTGCTTGCAGCAGGAGAATACTTCACCGGCTCAAACAGCGTAGAAACTGAAATACGTGATTCGGTAAACTCTTTTTGGAATACCATTGATTGGAAGTTTTATACAGCCAATCAGAATAGCCTGAAATGGCTTTGGTATTCGCAAACCAATGAATTAAAACTTGATATCCAAGGCTGGAATGAATGTTTGATAACCTATTTGCTTGCCTTGGCTGCTCCGGAATCGCACCGAATCTCGGTAGATGTATATAACCATGGTTGGAAACGCGATGATAATATGTATTACCCCAGCCGGCAACATTATGGTTATAACCTTAAAATGGGTGAAGACTTTGGAGGTCCTCTTTTCTTTTCGCATTACTCCTTCTTGGGTTTGGATGCTCGTGAAATGGAAGATAAATATGTGAACTTCTGGCAACAAAATGTGGCTCATACCATGATTAACAGGCATTACTGCCTTGTTGAGGCGCCCAAAGAGTATAAATACGACGAAAAAAACTGGGGACTTACAGCTTGTTATGGGTCTAAGCCTCCAAGCTACAATTACAACGCACGCTCACCTCGCCAGGATGATGGTGTGATTGCTCCTACTGCCGCACTGAGTTCATATCCCTACACGCCATTTTATAGCACTCAAGTGCTGCTTAACTTGGATAAAATGGACTTGGCGCATAGTAAATATGGATTTGCTGATTCTTATTGTTTAAGTACGAACACGGCAGAAAAAAGACATTTGGCCATTGACCAAGGTCCTATTGTGGTGATGATTGAGAATTACCGAAGTAATCTAATTTGGAATTTAATGATGAAGAATAGTCATATCTGTGAAGCATTGTCGATTGCGGGAATTGCATCTCCCAAACACGAACAAGGTTTTGTAAATGTAAATATAAACGCAACGACTAAGCAGTATGACATGATGCGCCACCCCGATAGGGAAAAGTATGAAATAGACTATTTTTTGTCCAACGGCGGTTCGATGAATTTCAAACTAATAAATGACGAAGGAAAAGTGATTTTGGACTCTACAAGCCAGTCGCCTGCAGGCAAATCACTTCTCTCATTCGAAGACAAAAGCATTGCGAAAGGCAAACAATACACATTGAGAATGACCGCGCCTGACAGCAAAACGTATAATCTAACAGTTCGATTAAGATGATTTTTTAGTATATAACATTAAAAATTTTACCAGTATGAAAAAACTAAGTTTTACTTTTTTGTTCATGATTGCGTGTGTCATTGGCACTAACGCGCAGTTAGCAAGTTTCACTTTGGATGATTTTGAAAACGGTAATGTGAATTTCACTACCGAAGTACATGTAAATCCTGCTGCGTCTATGGATATAGCAGTAGTGGATAACCCTGTGAAAGATGCCGTTAATGGCAGTAATAAAGTGTGGGAATGGAAACGCTATGATACCGGCGACAATCAGGCGTGGGCTGGTTTCTGGGCTGTGTTGACTAATGAAATTCCCAAAGGCTATCATAAAATAGAGGTGAAGTATTTGCGTAAAAACGCGACATCGCAACTGAAACTGAAATGTGAAGGTGCAGTTACCAAAGAGATGTTGCCTGTTGCAAATGCGACTAAGACAAATCAGTGGGAAACATTGGTGTTTGATATTTATGCAAATGAAATTAAAAACATTAAGGTTATTGGGCTTTTTCCCGATTTTTATACTCCCATTGATGTAAACGCAATAGTCTATGTTGATGATATTAAGGTGATTTACGACCCCTCGGTTGTGCCTCCTCCACCACCTACATCGATTGATTTCTTTGATGATAGCGCCAATGACCGTTTCCACGATCAAAGTTGGTCGCCCAAAGCTACAGCTCCAAGTACATTGGTACTTGAACACTGGGAAGGACCGGGCAAACCCGATGGCGATAAGTTCCCGGTTGTAACTTCGCCTGTGAAAAGTGGCCAAAATGCGCTGAAACTCCAGTGGAAATCGGTAACTGGCGGCGCATGGAGCATTATGACGGCTTCTATTGGCTGGAAAATGAACGATTTAACTCAAATGACACATCTGAAATTTTGGGTCAATTCACCTGCTAATTTATCTAAAGGCGTATTGCCTAAGATTTCGTTCGAATCGGGTAGTGGCAATCCTAACAGAACCGGAAGAGTTGCTTTAAGCGCTTATGCTCCGGATTTAACAGCCAATACCTGGACTGAAGTATCAATACCGTTGGCTGATATCTGGGCTGCAAACCCTGATTTCAAGGCTATAGATGTTATCAAAGGATTGTTTTTTGAACAAGATGCTACTGATGGCGTAGAGCATACACTTTATTTGGATGAAATCAAATTTATCAACGATGCGCCACCGCCAAGCATAGTTTTCTTCGATAATAGCGCGAACGATCGTTTCCACGATCAAAGTTGGTCGCCCAAAGCCACAGCTCCAAGTACATTGGCACTTGAGCATTGGGAAGGACCGGGCAAACCCGATGGTGATAAGTTCCCTGTTGTAACTTCTCCGGTGAAGGATGGCACCAACGCGCTCAAACTCCAATGGAAATCGATGGCTGGCGGAGATTGGAGTATTTTGCTCGCTTCTTTGGGATGGAAATTGCACGACCTTACCGAAATGACACATCTGAAATTCTGGGTTAATGCTACCGCGAATCTGTCAAAATCTGCATTGCCAAAGATTTCGTTCGAGTCGGGTAGTGGCAACCCCAACAGAACCGGCAAAGTTTCTTTGAGTGCTTATTCCGCAGATTTAGCTGCTAATACCTGGACTGAAATATCAGTTCCTCTTGCAAATGTTTGGGCGGCTAATCCAAATTTTACGGCAAAAGATGTGGTGAAAGGAATATTCTTTGAACAAGACGCCACAGATGGCGTGGAACATACGCTCTACCTGGATGAGTTCAAATTTGTAAAAGAACCTACCGGGCTTAGTAATTTGCAAATTAATACTATCCGGGTCAATTATTCGGCAGGCATGTTGTCGGTAGGCGATTATGTCGGAAACATTCGCGTCTTCAGCATTGCCGGAAGCTTAATTGCAAATCGGAAAGTTGAAGCGGGCACGATGCAAATACTACTTCCCAAAGGCGTATATATCGTTCAAACAGATGAAGGAGTTGGAAAGCTATTAGTTAAGTAAATTGGTTGTTTCATATCAAGTCAGAGCGGAGGTTTTTGCTTCCGCTCTGTTTGATTTTACATGAATGCTTACATGACAATCCAATCTTCTTTTGCAAACCATTGTCAGTATTGAGTTTCGTTGTTTAATAGATCTTGAAATTTGTCAACAAATTGTCCAACGTGAAAGCCGTCCATTAATGCGTGATGTCCGTGAATAGAAACAGGCATTTCTCTCACACCATTAATTTCGGTCATTTTGCCAAATGAAATTTTAGGACAACTGTCGGGGTGCGAAAAACTTCTTGCGTGAGAAATGCTTGTGAAATCCAACCACGGAATGGCAGAGAAATGAATCACATTTTCTCCAGAAACGGCAGGTAGTAAACTGTTTGTGCGTTTTACATTTTCAATTTCCAGCAATGCTTTTTCGTAAAACTGTTTTTCATCTTCAAAATAGTCCATATACGCAAAGCCAAATGACCCGTCTGGTCGGTTAATGGTAGGTGAAGCGTTTACAGTTTCAAAATCATAAGGCTGACTTTCAATGATTCTGTATCTGAAATTTTCTACTTCATTAGCCGCTTTCAAAGCTCGATATAGATAATACAAGAAAAAAGAAATGCCTTCTTCTTTTGCTCTCTTGTAGGCAATTGTGCAATCCACTTTTACTGTTACGCCAAAAAATGGTTCTTCAAATTTTGAGAAGAAAAGAAAATGTTCTTTTCTGTTCCAATTGTCGAGGTCTATTAATTTTTTCATTTTATTCTTTATTCGAAAAATTCTTTTGGGTAAATTACACTTCCTGCTTTGTTTTTAAGGGCATCAGGAATAAGTTCTATAGCCATGCAATTTTCTTTAGGTGCATCAAACGGAAGTGTGATGTTAAACTCATTCAGAAGTTTATATCCAAATTTTGGATAGTACTTTTCGTGCCCCAATACAATTACCGACTCATACCCTAATTCTTTTGCCATGCGATGGGCTTCCTCAATTAATTGTCCGCCGATTCCTTTCTTTTGAAAATTGGGCAATACTGCAACCGGAGCCAATGCCAAAGAAATGATACTTTTTGTGTTTGTTTCAATATTGATTTTGCTGAGAAGAATATAGCCTACAATTTCTTGCTCTACTGTTGCCACCAATGAAAGTTCTGGTACAAAGCTTGCTGACTTTCTTAAGCTTTCAACCAGGAATTGTTCTTTATGATCGCTGATTACTTCATTCCGAAATGCCTGTTCTATCAAATTAAATACAATCGGATAATCGGCAATGGTCTCTTGTCGTATGCTAATTTTCATTACTTCAGATAATTTAAGATTTCATCAATGGAATTCAGTTGAATGAAATTATCGTGTTTCAAATTGGTTTCTTGTTGCTCGTGTGTCCAGGTTACATGGTATGGAATATGTGCCGCATTTCCACCCAATTCTAAAACAGGAATAATGTCGGATTTGATGGAATTGCCCAGCATTAAAAAGTTTTCAGGTTTGCAATCCAAATGTTTGAATAGTTTTTGATAATCACTCTCTTTTTTATCGCTCATGATTTCTATGTGGTGGAAGTAGTGTTCCAGTCCTGAGTTTTTCAACTTTCTTTCCTGGTCTAATAAATCGCCTTTGGTGGCTACCACCAATTTATAATCGCCATTCAAGGCTCCCAAAGTTTCTTGCACACCTTGCAGCAATTCAATAGGTTTTTGTAGTAGGTCGTGTCCAATTTCAATGATTTTATCAATGACATTTAAGGGCGCGGTTCTGTCCGAAACTCTGTTTGCGGTTTCTATCATACACAGCAAAAAACCTTTGATGCCATAACCGTAAAGATGCAAATTCTTCATTTCGGTTTTAAAAAGTTCTTGCGAAATCGTGTGTTGCGGATGATAATTTTCAAGTAGGACACAAAACTGTTTTTCGGCTTCTTGAAAGTAAGGTTCGTTTACCCACAAAGTATCGTCTGCGTCAAATGCTATGGTTGTTATTTTATTATTCATTTCGTATGTTCAAATTTTGTAAGTTGCGGTGTCGTTGTTGTCTGCCGGCTTTCCTTCTGTCGTCCTGTGATACGCTTTTAACTCGTTTGTTCTTGATTAATATTCTAAAATATGGACATTTACCATCTATTGATAAGTCTTTGGCGTCATCACCTTTTCTGAATTTAATTAGTTCAAATTGGTCAGGATTAAATTTATGTAGAAATGTAATTGGAACTCCTACGTGTCCATCGTAGTCAAACGGAATATCTTCTGTTTTGTCAACGTTTATGCCGTTATAATTGTCGTATTTTGGGAATTCATCTTCGTGTCCAAAGTATTTTCTTGTTAGCTCAATGTCTTCGTGTCTCTTGAAGTTGTCCAGGTTTGTCAGCCACAAGCAATTGTTTGGTGATACTATTCTATTTCCAAAACTATCTATTCGTGCTTCTGTGCCATAAAGTTCGTAGTGTTCAGGCACAATAAAACCTGAAACACCCCTTCCAAGATTTATTCCCAACCAAGCTTTATTCTCTTTGATAAGTTTAAAAATTTCTTTGTATGTAATTGCGTTAATGTTGCCAATAATCAGGAATTTCTTATCATACTTTACTAATTGAGCTACATATTCTCGGAATAATGAAAAAGGAGGGTTTGTAACAACAATATCTGACTGCTTTAATAGTTCAATGCTTTCAGGGCTACGAAAATCGCCATCACCTTTGAAATGAATAATATCATTAGAATTTGGTGAGGACGTTTCGCCTTCTTTACCTATATATTCAAAGAAGAAGCCATTTTCAGTTTCTTCTGTATTAAATAAATCATTCTTTTGCTCTTGGTAGCAGGAAGCAATAAGTTTTTTAAGCCCTAATACCTCGAAATTGTCAGCAAAATACTTAAAGAAATTACTAATACGAGCGTCATCACAATTACAATATACTACCTTATCCTTGAAATGATTTTTATAGTGTTGCAATTCACTTTCAATATCAGAAAGCTGCGTGTAAAACTCATCACTTTTTGATTTTTTAGCTTGTTGCAGTAATTTATTTGTTGCGTTTCTTGCCATAATAATTTTACTTTTTTGTGATTTGATTGAATAAATCACTTCCTAAGATTTTTAGAGATGTTTTTGAAATTTCAAACATAATTTCAAACATTTCCTTGTTGTTCCACTTTTCGCCATCTCCCTGTGTGTAAATAGATGTGGCCTGAAGCATTATTGTTTTGTCTTTGTGCTTCACAAATTTATTGACACAAAGATTAGTGTTAATCGGCATTCCATAATTAGCAGAAGTCAACCTGTCTAATCTATTTAACATGCCTGAGTTGTATTCAAGCGTTACAATCCTTCCTTCAGGTCGTTTAATGGAAATTGTTTTTGTCAAAAAGTTTGAACCTTCTAAGAACAGCACATAAGGAAAATGAGATTCAGAAAGCATGTAGTTAGCTATTTCTGATATGTTTTTATGCGACCGTTCAATTGCATTTCCCGCAGCCATTAAGTCTTGATTGTCTGCTGTGCCTACTTGTATTCCTTTCTTAATGTTTTCGATGTCTTTGCCTTGATGCTTGGCTTCTGAAACTAAAACAATTCTCCATTCACCGTTATCGTCTTTTACTTCAATTATGCCTCCATCTGGTTTGATGCTTGAATTTGGAACAAAAAGAGTTTGTCCTAATTCTGGGTCAATTTTCTTTAAGGCTTCGTTTATTTCTTCTTTTCGTATGCTTGTTTTATATTGAAACGTCAATTGCGGATATTCTTCTTGAAGTTTTGTAATTACAAGATTTGAGATTTCACCAACTGTCAAGTCATGCATTTTCGCATTGTCCCCGTAGATGCCCACTACACCTTGGGACTTTTTATGTTGGGTTGTCAACCTTGTTGACTGGTTTTTTTTTAGCCATTTTGTTATATCTATTTTCTTGCAAATTTTATCATTACGGTTGTTCTTACAGCTTATATCTAACTTCTCGGCGGCATTGTGAAGTTCGCCAATCGACGAGCACATCAGGCGGTGTGAGCCACCGAACCGACGTGGCTGAAGGAGCGAAGCAGATTTCGCCACATCTCTTAAATGTACGCAAATATACTACACTTTTTCGTCATACCACTTTTTTCAATAAGAAAAACAACTGCATCATCGGGATTGATTTGTAATTTGGGAAATACGTATTGCGTAATATGTGCTAAAGTCAGAATGGATTGTGCCCATTCGTGACTTTTACATGTTTTACGCCTGCTACACAAAAAAAGTACTTAAAAGTGCATCGCTAAGAAAATCAATTTATTTGTACAAACGCTTTTGGTTTACTTAAACAGTTTTTGTTTGACAATCTTGATAATATCAAGTTTAATAGCACGCATTTAATCTAAAAGTATCGATACGCCATGTTTAGCTATGATTGTTAGAGGTCATCTCTGCGCGTTTAAAAATGAATCATTGTTTCGGGGTAGAGTGGTAACATTTCCAATCAAATTGACTCATGTTTTATCCTATTGAGTTGATTTTCTGCAAGAATTTTTCTGTCTCTACTAGCGCTCGTTTGTGAGTTGCCGTGCCGATAATGTCGCCATTCGCATTCGTTACCACTATATTAAATTCGTATATTCGTCCTTCGTGGTGTATCAAAGTCGCGGCGCATTTCACCATTTCGCCTATTTTGCTCGCTTTTATATGATTTACATTTATTTCCACTCCTACAGTGGTGTGTCCTTGAGGTAGATTGTCGATAGTTTTCATCGCCGTATTCTCCATGAAAGCTATCATTGCCGGCGTTGCAAATACTTTCAAAGTGCCGGAACCCATTTCGATAGCGCTATGATGATTTTCAATAACGATAGATTGCGTAGATGTTTTCATTCTTTTTTCAGTTTTCAGTTTTTAATTCTCAAAATTAAATCTTTTTTGTGGAATAATCGATGATATTCGCGATAGAATGCCAATAAAAACTTGATTGTTCGCCTATTAACCATAAACCGGAGTTTGATTTGAATCATTATGATTCGCACAAATTTCTTACTTGTTAACCACTTTGTAACTCGATTGTAAAATAAATGAAGATAAATTGATTTAATTTTGCATTACACAAAAAGAGCAGTCTGTAATGAGCGATATAAGGTAAATACCTTATGTGTCAAATTCACAGAAAGATAAGCTGTTAATAATTTGTGGCAAAATATTTTTTAATATCTATGGCGCTTAAACTTATTTGTACTATTTTTGTGGATATATACCGAATAATTATTAATATCAAAATTTGTAAACATGATTAAAAAAGCAAAGTTTTTATTGTTGTCAATTCTTATGATTTGTGTTGCTACAACGAATGCGCAAGTTACCACTTCGGGTATGAGCGGTAAAGTAGAAGCAAACAACGAATCGGTTATTGGCGCGAGTGTAGTTGCGACCCATGTTGCATCGGGTACTACTTATGGAACTGTTACCAACATGGACGGACGTTTCAGTTTGGTTGGTATGAGAACCGGCGGACCATACAAAGTGGAGATTAAATCCATAGGATATGGTAAGTATGTAAAAGAAAGCATCTATTTGCAATTAGGCGAAAATTATGTACTGAATGCCTCGCTTTCCGAGTCGGAAACAATTCTGAGCGAAGTAGTAGTAACAGGTAGAGGTTCTAAATTTGCCGGCGAAAAAAATGGTTCGATGACAAATATTAATAGTCGCGACATGGCGCTTGTGCCTACCATAAGCCGTGGTTTGAGTGATTTAACCAAACTTTCTCCTTATTCATCCGGTTCCGGCTCATTTGGCGGACGCCCCGCTTATGCTACAAATATCTCGGTGGATGGAGCTAACTTCAACAACAACTTTGGCCTCAACAGCAACACCATGCCTGGCCCAAGCGCATCGAGCTCCGACCCGATTAGCATGGATGTGGTAGAAGAAATTCAGGTAGCGGTTGCGCCTTACGATGTGAGACAATCCAACTTTACGGGTGCTAACGTGAATGTGGTAACAAAATCGGGAACAAACAAACTTCATGGTTCGGCTTACTACTATTTCAGAAATCAAAAAATGAATGGTACGAAAATTGAAGATAAAGAGCTGACGGTAAATGAATCGGAACGTCAAATCTACGGTCTTACTCTTGGTGGACCTATTCTGAAAAACAAACTTTTTTTCTTCGTTAGTGGTGAGCTTGAAAGCAACCTTACTCCCGGCAACACTCTCCTTGCAGGTGGCGCGGGCAGAGATGCTAAAGACCCGAACGTAAACAAAAATGTTACCGGCGAGCAGATGCAATATTTCTCCGATTTGTTGAAAAATAAATTTGGATACAATACCGGACGCTATGAGAGCTGGGGTGGCGACAACGAAGGAAGCAAAAAGCTTTTGGCTAAGTTGGATTGGAATATCGATAAAAACAACAAAGCAACCGTTCGTTACAATTATTCCAAATCTTCGAGCGTTTCGCGTCCGAGCAGCTCGGGCGATGCGCGCCCTACCATTTCGGGTAGTCGGCATTCGGCCACCGGCGGTATGTCATTCGAAAACTCGCAATATCGCGCGGCCGGTTCGCTCCAGTCTGTTACTGCCGAGTTGAATAGCAAATTGAGTAATGCGGTTTCAAACAAATTATTAGCTGCTTATACTTCATACAGTCAACCACGCGAATATGATGGTGGTTTCTTCCCATTCATCGATATTTTGGATGGCGACGCTACCAAATCTAATGTAAGAATGTCGGCAGGTACCGAGCTTTTTTCTTATGAAAATGCGGTGAAAAACAATACCTTGATATTGACCGACAACCTTACTTATCAAATGGGAAATCACACGTTTACCGGAGGGGTGTCTTATGAAAATCAGTATGTGTCAAACAGCTATATTCGTCAGGGAAGTGGTTATTACCGTTTCAAAAACATCGAAGCATTCGAAAAATATATTAATGGCGAAGGAGTAGGGAAGGCATATAATTCCGATTATCACCCGTTAAGCTTTGCATTTACTTATCCAATTAATGGAAACACAAAATCATTGGCAGAGTTGGGCTTCGGTCAGTTTTCGCTTTATGGTCAGGACGAATGGGATATCACCAAATCGTTCAAATTGACTTATGGTTTGCGCATCGACCTCCCGATGTATCATTCCGGCGCTGTTGACAACCCCGCGTTGGCTAATTTTGCATTCCGTGATGGCGAAAAAGTTGACCTTTCTACTTGGCCAAAGTCAAGAATATTGTGGTCGCCACGTGTGGGCTTTAATTACGATGTTACAGAAGATAAATCAATCAAACTACGAGGTGGTTTGGGTATTTTCACCGGACGCATTCCGTTTGTGTGGTTTGTAAATCAGCCTCAAAACAGCGGCATGCTTCAGTACCAATTGGTTATTAATAACGGTAAATCGGCAGATAATGCCAATCTTGCCAAGATACCTTTCACGCCCAATCCTTATGATTTGCTGAAAGAAGAATCGCTAAAAAGTATTTTCCCGCAAAGCAATCCCGCAAGCGGTAGGATAGCCTTTATCGACAAAGATTTCCGTCTGCCACAAGTGGCGCGCGCCAGTTTGGCTGCCGATTTCCGTTTGCCGGCGGGTATGGTGCTTACACTCGAAGGTATCTATACGAAAGACCTGAACGCGATTAAATTTGATAACATCAACTTGCAAAATGCCGAATCTAATTTAAAAGAAGGAAGTTTGGAACGTCCTTATTGGTCGAACGCTAGTAAATATATCACATCACCTTATACCGATGTGGTGAAAATGACCAATACCGATAAAGGTTATGGCTATCTGTTGTCGGCACAGCTTTCTATTCCTGAATACTATGGATTCAGCGGAAACATTGCTTATGCTTACAGTCATTCCGAAGAAGTAACCGGCAAGAATGGATCCGACCCATTTTCAGCGTGGCAATACCGCCATGTTACCAGCTCGTTGAACTCGGACGAAGTGGGGCTGACTTTCAATAACACCCCACACCGGATTACTGTAGGGGCAAATTATCAGATTGAGTATCTGAACCACATGAAATCAACCTTCTCGTTGTTCTATACCGGCAATAGTGGCAATTCTTATTCCTACATCTACTCTTCCGATGCCAATAAAGACGGTACGGTAAGCGACCTGATGTACATTCCAAAATCGAAAGATGAATTAATCTGGAAAAATGGCGACGCGGATGCCGACGCATATTTCGCATTTGCGGCGAAAGATCCTTATTTGTCGAAAAATGCAGGAAAATACGCTCAGCGTTATGCGGCTTACATGCCATTCTACAATCGTTTGGATTTCCGATTCCTGCAAGATTTTTATATCGACGTAGCCGGACAACGCAATACGCTTCAATTGAGCTTTGACTTTGTGAACTTCCTCAATATGTTTAATTCAAGCTGGGGAATCAACAAGCTATACATTGGTTCCAATAATCAGGTTACTCCGTTGAAATTTGAAAGCAGAGATGCGGCAACCGGTAAGGCAGTTGTTTCGATGTCGAAAATCAACAATGAATACATGACTACCGCATTCCAAAACCCAAGCACGGTAAGCGCAACCTGGAATTTGCAGATTGGATTGAAGTATATTTTCTAAATTTAGAGGAATACTTAATTACATGGAAAGAGGCTGTCTCGAATGGAGATAGCCTCTTTTTTGGTATGTATTGTTCCGAAATAGTTTTACAAAAAGCAAACTAAAATCAGGATTATCAACAAAAAACTGTAAAAAATCAGTACGACTCGCTCATATAATGCTATTCAAAAGTGGGTAGGGATGCTTCAGGCTATGTGAGTATTATCTGCTTTGACCAAAGTCGGCAAAAACATCGTTTACGAAATATGATATTTAAGATTTTATTTGTATGTTTGTAACAGTTTTGTAGGGTTGCACACACTAAGGCGAAAAAATAAAACGACAGTTTCTGTGCTTCTCTGTTGCAAAATACGGTTTTGCTTCCGCGCCCCTACATCGTCTTTAAAAATGTAGCTTCGAATAATGATTATGACATATTACGAAAAAATAAGAGAATTAACTAAAACGGTTCCAACAGC
>CAZMQV010000068.1:0-14938 GCA_964568675.1 uncultured Paludibacter sp. | reverse complement strand
AACACTCTACGACCAGCAAAAGCAAATGTACGACACCAATACACATAGCATTGCACACCGCATTGTTAACATACATCAACCGCATGTGCGCCCCCTACACCAGTTTGAAGGAGTTCATTTCACCGACGGGTGCGAAACAGTAACACTCAACACTCAACCACTAACCACTAACCACTAACCACCATCTACTAACCACTAACCACCAGCGACTAACTGCCCGTCGGCATGATTAAAAGAAAGCATGTCATTCCGAACAAGAAAAACGGAAAGTATTGAAGTTTTTCGCAGTGAGGAATCTCTATTTAGCTAACAGCTTTATGATATTATCGGTGTAAATCAGTAAAATCAGTGTGCTATTCTTTCAACTTTCAACTTTCAACTAACGACCGGTTTGAAGGGATGTGTGTTACCAACGGATGCGGTAACCGTATCGATTAAACGATTAAACGATTAAACGATTAAACATTCAACGCTAAACGCTAAACGCTAAACGCTAAACGCTAAACGCTAAACGCTAAACGCTAAACACTAAACGCTAAACACTAAACACTAAACATTCAACACTAAACACAAATACCGGCATTTTTCAGTAAGTCTTCCATTTCTTGCTGCACTTTCACCGCTTCTACGCGAGCTGCTTCTGCAAAATCGGCTTCCGACGAAGCGTATATAATCTGACGCGATGAGTTTACAAGCAATCCGCATGTGCTATTCATACCATATTTTGCTACTTCTTGCAAGCTGCCACCCTGCGCGCCTACACCTGGCACAAGCAGAAAATGATTCGGAGCAATCTTTCGGATATCGGCGAGCATTTCGGCTTTGGTGGCTCCTACCACATACATCATGTTATCGTCATTTCCCCATTTTTGAGATGTTTTCAGTACTTTCTCAAACAGTCGTTCGCCGTCTTCTGTCATAAATTGGAAATCAAAAGCGCCTTTGTTGGAAGTAAGCGCGAGCAGGATTACCCATTTGTTTTCATAAGTGAGAAATGGCGAAACGCTATCTTCGCCCATATAAGGCGCAACGGTAACCGCGTCGAAATTCATATTTCCAAAAAATGTACGGGCATACATAGCCGAAGTGTTGCCTATGTCGCCACGTTTGGCATCGGCAATGATAAATTGATCGGGGTAGTTGGTGCGTATGTATTCCACAGTGCGCACCAAAACTTCCCATCCTTCCAATCCGATGGACTCATAAAATGCCAAATTGGGTTTGTAGGCTACGCAATAATCGGCCGTAGCGTCAATTATCCGTTTGTTGAATTCAAAAATTGCATCGTCCGATTCGTCGAAAAGATGTTCGGGTATTTTATTGACATCAGTATCCAAACCCACACAAAGGAAGGATTTTTTTCGTTGGATATTTTCAAAAATTTCTTGTTTGTTCATATCTTGTTATTTGAAATGATAATGTTGCAAGGTGTAAGTTGTATCGTAATTTTTTTTTAGATTTCGCTTTCTTTCATTCTTTCGGCGTTTTCGGCTATAGTAAGTTGGTCAATCACATCTTGAATGTCGCCATTCATAAAGCTGTTCAGATTATAGATGGTGTAGTTGATGCGATGGTCGGTGATGCGTCCTTGCGGATAGTTGTAGGTGCGAATTTTAGCCGAACGGTCGCCGGTCGAAACCATTGTTTTACGTCGCGAGGCAATTTCTTCGAGATGTTTCTCATAACCTAAATTGTAAATTTTGGTACGTAGCATTTCCATGGCTATCTCACGGTTGCCGAGCTGGGTGCGTGCTTGCTGCGATACTACTACTATGCCCGTAGGGCGGTGGGTAAGCTGTACTTTGGTTTCTACTTTATTTACATTCTGACCTCCGGCTCCTCCCGAGCGAGACGTGTGGAAATCGATATCAGCCGGATTGAGTTCGATGTCAAATTCTTCAGCTTCGGGAAGCACAGCCACAGTAGAAGCTGAGGTGTGTACCCTTCCTTGTGTTTCGGTAGCCGGCACCCGTTGCACCCGATGCACACCCGATTCGTATTTTAGAATACCATATACATTCTCGCCCGTTACCGAAAAGATAATTTCTTTGAACCCACCGTTGGTGCCTTCGTTGAAGTCGGTTACTTCTACTCGCCAACCTTTATTCTCGCAGTAGCGACTATACATTTTGAATAGGTCGCCGGCAAAAATCGCAGCCTCATCACCACCTGTGCCGCCACGAATCTCCATCACCACATTTTTGCTGTCTTCGGGGTCGGCAGGTATCAACAACAATTTTATTTTCTCCTCTATTTCAGGAACTTTAGGCTCCAGTTCTTCCAGCTCCATACGCGCCATTTCACGCATCTCGGTATCCGATTCGTTAGCCAGAATGTCTTTTGCTTCTTGTATGGTAGCCAATGTGTTGATATACTCTTTTTGAGCATTCATTATTTTCTCAAGTTCGCTGTATTCTTTGTTGAGTTTTACGTAGCGCTTCATGTCGGCTATCACAGCCGGGTCGGTAATTAAGAGCGAAATCTCCTCAAATTTGTGTTGAAGACCGTCTAATTTATCAATTAGTTTGTTGTTGGACATTAATTGTATTGTATTTTAATGAAAAATGTATTTGTATTCTTATTGAGTGTTTCTGTAAATAGCACTATTTCAGTGCGGTTTAATTCCGGCTTCCTACTTGTTTGTTTTACAAAAATATTTTGCAAAATTACCATTATTATTTCATTCTCACAATGTCAGATAAACTACTCCTAATAGAATCAGATTAATCGCTATCACTGTCGAAAAACTTGAGAAAAGGATGGTACGTCCTTCTTTTTTGCTTCCTGAAAAGAAATACGCGTAAAACATTCCAATAATTGTGTTGCTTACCATGGCTGTCATGATGCCCATCGTTACAGATTTTAATTGTATTTCCTCAATGTTCTGAAGTAAATTGAGGATAAAGGGAGTGATATCGCTGAACCCGCTGAGAATGGATAAGATGGAAAGTCCACTTGATCCCAAATAGCGTACGGTGTAGGTAGTGAGCACGGTGAAAACTACAAACAAAGTGGCGAATATGAGTGCAACTTTAAATTCCAGCGGATTGCTATACTCTTCCTGTGTGTCAATCTCTACTTTATTGCTGTTGTTTTTGCTTATTTCTAAGCGATGAACATACCACGATACAAGGCTTGAAACCAATGTCAACGCTATCAGGTATAAATAGATTGATTTAAACACAGTGATACTGAAAATAAAAATCAGTACCATAAATTTAAGGTACATCATACCCTTGGCAAGTACCATCGACGCGATATACTGGTTGGTGTGTTCTGACGGTGCATTTTTTAACTCCCGCGCCAAAATGGTGATTGTGGCGGTGCTGCTGTATAGTCCGCCTAAAATGGCTGAAACCAACAATCCGGATTGTGGAAAAATGAATCGTTTGATTAAATAGGAAATATATGAAATGGCTGAAACAATTACCGTGGCGAGCCACACGGAATAGGGGGTGAGGTTAATGCCTTCCACCAGGTTGTTGTGAGGAAGAATTGGTAGTATGATACCACTGATTGCAAGAAACTTAGCGGCTGTGATAATTTCATCGTTTCGCATTTCATTGACAAACCGCTTGAATTTGCTTTTCATCTCAGTAAGCATCAATACCACTACCACAACCATGATGTAGAACCAAGATGGTTGTGTCATGATGATAGGCGCTAAGCAATAAGTTATCAATCCGATAAGAATGGTAGTGAGTCCATAGGTGTCGTGCTTCATCACTCTTCCATAATAGTTAAGAGCCAAGAAGATTATTAATGCCATGCCACCTCCGATAAATAAACTAAAGCTTTTCGGCTCGAGGATATAGAGTAAATAACCTAAAATACCGATAAACGTAAAGGTACGATCGGTGCCAAAAGTTGTTTTCTCAGTTTCAAGTTTTTTCTGCATTTTTCGTTGCGAAAGCCCAATCAAAAGCGAGAAAATTGCAACTAAGGCAAATGAACGGAGTTGCGTCGGTATTAAATCGAGAGAAAATTGCATGTTTTCTATTGCTTTTTTTAAGATTAATATAAGGCTAATAACTTGTCTGCTACTACATTCTATTTAGTAAAAAAAAACAAAGTATGTAGTAAATGGATTTGAAATCAATCGTTTATTGTTTAAACTCCGGATACTCCCTTTTTGTTCTGCTTTTTCACTCTTACCCGGTCAATGCCGATGTCGTGAAGGTTGGCCGGGTCTTCTATTGGCTCGATGTGTGTGGTAACCGTAATAAGCTCGGGAAACAAATCTTCGATGTTTTCTTCAATTCTGTCGGCTAAGTCGTGTCCCTGTTTTACTGTCCAGCTTCCCGGCACAAGCAAGTGAAAGGAGATGAATTTTCGCTGACCTGCTTGCCTGCTCATCAAAGAGTGGTAATCAATTCCATTCGTTTTGACCGAATCAAGGTAGTCGTTCACTAATTTAAGTTCATCTTCTGTCATGGAAACGTCCATAAGTCCGTTTGCCGATCGTTTTATTAGTTGCAAGCCTGTCCAGATGATATTAAGAGCAACTACGATGGCTATAATCGGGTCGAGTAAAATGAAGCCGGTGAAATTCACTAAAATAATAGCCGCGATAACGCCAACCGAAGTGTAAACATCGGTCATCAGGTGTTTGCCATCGGCTTCTAAGAGTAGCGATTTCTTTTCTTTCCCATTTTTAATTAAATAAAGTCCTACAACCAGATTGACCAACGTAGCGACAAATGAAATGATTAGGCCGATGCCAACGTTTTCAATAGGTTTTGGAGCTAAAAGTTTGGGTATTGCAGTCCACAATATGCTTACGGCGGCAGTCATAATCAATGCGCCTTCGATTGCACTCGAAAAATACTCGGCTTTGGTATGTCCGTATTCATGATTCTCATCAGCCGGTTTTTCGGCAATATGAATCATCACAAGGGCTATAACTGCCGCTAACAAGTTGACGCACGACTCCATGGCGTCCGATAGCAAACCCATGGAGCCTGTGTAGAAATAGGCTGAAAACTTCAGACTTATCGTAACCACCGCGGCAACAATGGAAAGATAAACAAATTTTTTCAGTGACTTCTTTTGCATTTTATCGTAATAAATTCAAAGTCCGATTACTTTTCGTTTCGCATTATTTTGGCATAAGCTTCCAGCGCCTTTTCGAGAACAATCAGCGCATGTTTCAAGTCTTCTTTATTAAGCACATAAGCTATCCGAACTTCATTTTTGCCCAGGTTGTGGTCGGTGTAAAATCCGGTGCCTGGAGCCATCATCACCGTGCAGCCTTCGTATTCGAAGTCGGAAAGACACCACGCGCAAAACTTATCCGAGTCGTCGATAGGCAGGCGAACAATGGTGTAGAAAGCCCCCATCGGTATCGGAGAATATACGCCGGGAATACGATTCAACCCATCAATCAGAAACTTCCTTCGTTCCACATATTCGTCATACACTTCCATCAAATATTCTTTTGGAGTATCCATTAGCGCTTCGGCAGCTACCTGACCCAGCAGTGGCGGACTTAGGCGCGCTTGGCAAAATTTCATCACCGTTTTGCGCACTTCTTTGTTTTTGGTTACCAACGCGCCGATGCGTATGCCACAAGCGCTGTATCTTTTTGAAAAACTATCAATCAGTATAACGTTTTCTTCAATGCCATCCAGGTGAAATGCCGAAATATAAGGCGCTCCGGTATAGCAAAACTCGCGGTAAACCTCGTCCGAGAAGAGATAAAGATCGTATTTCTTCACCAAATCGCGAATTAGATTCATCTCTTTGCGTGTGTAAAGATAACCGGTGGGGTTGTTGGGGTTGCAAATCAATATCCCTTTGGTGCGAGGTGTAATCAGTTCTTCGAATTTCTCGATGGGTGGTAGCGAAAATCCATCGTCGATACTCGACACTACGGGTTTCACCACAGCGCCCGCACCAATGGCAAAGGCGGTGTAGTTGGCATAAGCGGGGTCGGAAACAATAATTTCGTCGCCCGGATCGAGGCAGCTCATAAATGCGAAACTTACCGCCTCCGAACCACCCGAAGTGATGATGATATCGTCGTAGGCAACATCGATATTAAATGAGCGATAGTAATCTGCCAATTTCAACCTTAAACTTTTGAATCCATCGCTTGGGCTGTACTCAAATATCTCCTGGTTATAATTCCTTATCGCGTCAATCGCTATTTTCGGAGTTTTTATGTCCGGCTGCCCGATATTGAGGTGATATACTTTCACGCCGCGCGCTTTGGCTTTCTCGGCAAAAGGCGCAAGTTTTCGAATGGGTGATGCCGGCATTTCCTGACCGCGTTCTGATGTTTTTGGCATAATTATATTTGTTTCAAAAGTTTCTTTTATTCTCAGTTGATTAAAACCTTGTTTTTTATTTCGTATTTGTTTACTTAATATCCAGCATTAGCTTCAGATTAAACTGACGTCCGGTTAAGTAGTTGGGGCTTCCGTGTTGATTGCCGTATATATCCGATACCCAGTAAATCGAGTTTTCGTTTTTGAAATCGAAAAGATTGAATACTTCAAAGTTTATCCAGATATTGGTGAAGTTTTTCATCCATCGGCTACTCATCACCTTGTCCGAACCACCTGCCAACACGCGCGATGCACCGATGTCCACCCGTTTGTAGTCGCGAAGTCGGAAACGGTCGCCCATGTAGCGCGGGCTGCGCGGCGGACCCACCGGCAATCCATCGGAGTAGATTGCTTTTAGGTGCATTTTGTATTTTGGATTGTTCGGAAGATAATCCGATAGCAACATCGACATGCTGTATCGCGCCTCGTTGGGTCGCGAAATCCATCCCGGGAATACTTTATTGCCCGCTTTATCAGTATAAAAGTCATCGATAATATCTTCGCGCGAACGCATGAGCGATAGGTTTATCCACGAGTCGGTGCCGGGAACAAGCTCGCCAAAAAGTTTGAAATCAAGACCGGCAGTGTATGCCACCGCGTCATTCTTGCCCGAATAACGCACACGCACATTATCCACATAATAGCTGGTTACTCGGTCGGCAAGTTTCAGATACGTTTCGGTAGTGAACTTAAACGGACGTCCCCATAAACGGAAATAATGATCGCCTCCCAACACAAAATGAACGGAACGTTGCGATTTCAGGTTGGGATTTAACTGAATGCTGATGTTTCCCAAAGCGTCGGAAAAGGTGTCGCGAAGTTCTTTGTAGAATGGCGACTGGTAATAGAGTCCGGTTGAAAAACGAAAACTGAAATCCTTGTCCCAGTGGGGCAAAGCCGAAATGGAAACGCGTGGACTTAGTAGAAATTCGTTGTTATAATCCCAATAACTTGCGCGCACACCTCCCGTGATCGCGAAAAGTGCAGCGTCGGTATTCAGCCGATAAGTGTCTTGCAGATAAGCCGATGAGCGCCAGGATTGTAATTGCTGGTTTGATTTCATGTTGTAAAACAATTCAAGGCTGTTGGGCTTGTTTGGCAAGGAATATCCGGCAGAGTCGCGCCATTCCCATTCCACTATTTTGTCCGAAATAAGTTCGCGCTGTATGTTGACGCCCCATTTCAAGCTGTGTCCCGATTTAATCCATTCGCCTGAGTGCGAAAAATTTGCGACGGTTGCTTTTAGTCGGTTTCGCGCGTGTTCGTGATATACGCCTACACCCAATTGTTCGCCATCTTCCACTTCGCCCGAATCACCCAATTTTAGTTCGCCGAGCACGTATTCGCCTGTGATGTCAAAAGTTTCATTCTCGTTGGAGTTGAAGGCCGATGCGGTAAGTCCGAGTTTCAGGTTTTCCTTCGGCTTGAAGTTGACCGAAAAAGCGCCGAATAGTGTTTGGAAAAGATCTTTCTCTTGTCCTTCGTAATATACTTTGAGTTTCTCAGCCATGTTGAAAGTGCCAAAGCGTGTTTCGCGGTCTTCGGGGATAAAGGTGTAGTCGTTTCGCGAAAAGTTTCCAAGGAAGTTAATCTCCAGTTTTGGCGAAACTTTGTAGTTTAGGAGCGTTTGATAATCCACAAAGTTGGGTTTGTACGATCCTTTCGTGTCGAGCGTACCCAAAAGGTACTTCGATGTTTTGTAGCGAATGCCGTGCATTTGCGAGAAATTTTTGCCGGTGGTGGCGGCATAAGCCGACGCGCCAAGCAAGCTAATCATACCCGAAGCTTCGAATTTTGTTGGAGTTTTATATTTCACATCGAGCACCGAAGCCATTTTGTCGCCATATTCCGCATTGAAGCCGCCCGACGAAAAGGCAACGCTCCCCACCATGTCGGGGTTGATGAAACTCAGCCCTTCTTGTTGTCCGGCGCGGATAAGCAAGGGACGATAAATTTCAGTGCCATTAACATAGACAATGTTTTCGTCGAAACTACCTCCTCGTACATTGTATTGCGAGCTTAATTCGTTGTTGGAGCTTACACCGGCAAAGTTTATTAGTAAGGACTCAAAACTACCGCTCGCGTTGGGTATCATTTTATATTTTTCGGCAGCTATGGTTTCCATGTTCGATGTGCCGCGTCGATTCACTGTAACATTCACCGCTGATAATTCTTTGGTTTTCAGCGGTAGTGTAACAGTAATCTGAATTACTTGTTTGCCCTGCGGTATAGTGTGTCGAATTGGTTCGTAACCGATGTGTGAGAACGATATTTTTACAGAGTCTTTGATAGCGCAAATCAAATCATAATATCCGTTGGAATTGGTGGTGGTGTGAATGCCGGTGTTTTCAAGGCTTACACTGGCATGCTCCACGCCGCGGTTGTTTTCATCAACAACATATCCATATATACGAGTAGTGTGTTTTTGTCCCGACGCCGTCCAGACAAGCAAAAGGCAAAGCAACACAAGATTTAATTTTAATTTCATTGAAATTTTGCTTAAATACAGTTTCTTTAGTTCCAATTTTTAATTACACTTAAAACGTGTATTCGCGCTATTTATTAGAATTTGACTTACAAAGTTAGAGAAAAAATGGCTTAACTCAAAAAATAGAAAACGTGTTTTGTGTTTATACTTTCATTTTGCTGATAAATCGGCGTGATTTGATAAGAGAATTTTATACAAAACTTCGAATATGAAAGAAAAACGTGGCAACTTGACAAATCTCTTGTAGGTCTGATTTGAAGTTGCCACATTCATTTATTTGCTATAAAGTGTTTCTATAAGTTTGTCATATTCTTGTAATATTTTTCACTCCCTTCACCGTTCTTATTTTCTTAATCACATTGTCAAGCGCTTTGTTGTCGCTCACCATGATGGTGAGATTGCCCTGGAAAAGCCCGGAATTGGTGTCGATGGAAATCGAGCGGAGCAATACGTCTTTTTCTTTCGAAATGATTGAAGTGATGTTGGTAACAATACCGATGTCGTCATGTCCCACCACTTGCAGTGTGATGGGATATTGCGAGCCAATCGCCTTGCCCGACCATCGCGCTTTGATAATTCGGTATCCAAACCGCGAAATCATCTGAGGCGCGTTGGGGCAATTGATACGATGAACCTTGATGCCACCGCTCACCGACACAAATCCGAAAATTTCATCGCCATAAATCGGGTTGCAACATTTTGAAAGTTTGTAATCAACATTTTTCAGATTATTGTCAATCACCAACACATCTTCTTTTGCTTCGCTTTCGGGTATCGGAGTTATGTCTTTCGTAAAAGTTTCGGCTGTGCGCGTGGTCATACCCGTGTTGTTGTCGCGGTTTTCAAGCTCCAGATACAGATCTTTTATTTCGTGAATATCAATTTTCTCGTGCGCGATAGCCTGATAAATGTCGCTAACCGATTTGTAGCCTTTCTTTTTTGCCAAGCGCGAAAACCTTCCGTCTTCCAAATCTATTTTCCAATTTTTGAAACGACGCAGAAGAATTTCACGTCCGGCATCCGCGTCTTTGAACTCGATTTCTTTTAACGACTGACGAATTTTGTTTTTAGCTTTGGAGGTTACTACGATGTTGAGCCAAGCCGGATTGGGCTTCTGGGTAGGCGAGGTGAGTATCTCCACCTGATCGCCATTTTTCAACTCATATTTTATCTGCACATGTTTGCCATTCGCCTTTCCGCCCACACATTGCGAGCCTAAGTTGGTGTGAATAGAAAAAGCAAAGTCCAGCAAAGTGGCGCCTTTGGGCAGCTTGTGTAAATCGCCATTGGGGGTGAAAACAAAAATCTCTTTGTCGTAGAGGTTAAGTTTGAACTCGTCCATGAAATCCACGGCGTTCAATTCCGGGTTTTCCAGAATTTCGCGTAAGTTTTTTAGCCATTCGTCCATACCGCTTTCGCCTTTAATACCTTTGTATTTCCAGTGGGCGGCAAGTCCCATTTCTGCAACTTCGTTCATTCGCTCGGTGCGGATTTGCACCTCCACCCATTTGTTTTGAGGGCCGAGCACTGTGGTGTGCAGGCTTTCATAACCATTGGTTTTGGGTATGGAGAGCCAATCGCGCAGTCTTTTGGGATTGGGCTGATACATGTCGGCAACAATGGAGTAAGCTTGCCAGCAAGCAGCTTTCTCCTTTTCGATGGGTGTGTCGAAAATGATACGAATGGCAAAAAGGTCGTATATTCTCTCCATTTCGGTGTTTTGCTTTCTCATTTTCGTGTAAATGGAGTGAATGGATTTGGTACGTCCTTTTATCTCGAATGGATGACCTATTTCTTTCATTTTCTCTTTCAAGGGGTCGATGAAGGCGGCAATATAAGCATCGCGCGAGCGTTTTGTTTCGTTCAGTTTCTTCGCGATATCTTTGTAAATCTCGCGGTTGGTATATTTCAGTGAAAGATCTTCCAATTCGGTCTTGACTTTATAAAGTCCCATACGATGCGCGAGTGGCGCGTAAAGAAAAGAGCTTTCGCGCGCTATTTGTTGCTGCGTTTCTCCTTCGTATTGTTCCAGATTGCGCATGGTTTGTAGCCTGTCGGCTATCATAATCAAGATTACACGCACATCTTCCGCCATCGAAAGCAGCAGTTTACGAAAGTTTTCGGTTTCGAGCGCCACGTTTTTCCGATACAGTTCATCTACGCGTTGCAGCCCGCTGATGATGTGTTTGATTTTTATATTGAATTGCTTCTCTATTTTTTCCGTGTCAATCAGTTTGTTTTCGGATGGTTGGATAAGAAGTAAACTCAAAACGGCAGCCTTACCTAAACTCATTTCATTCAGTAGAATATCGATTATCTGCAAGTTTTTTGTGAGGAAAGCTGTGGGGTTACTGACCTTGCATTGTTCGTTGGTCAAAAAATCGGATATTAATTTGTACAGCTCTTTGCGCTCTTCGTGTGTGAAAAGCGTTGGATGCGTTTCGTAAAGTTTACGATATAGCGCGTAGTTCGTCGTTTCCATATCTGCTTTGAGTTTTTTTTCGATTCGGTTTTGCAAATATACAAATTTGAAGTTACTACCACTTAAACATGTGTGAGAAATATGAGTAAGAAAGGCTAAAAAACAAATCCAATCCTTATTATTTGGCTAAAAACGATTTGTTTCGTAATTTTGTAGAGAAATACAAAAGCATAAAAAAACGATGTCCGTCAATCCTTTGTTTATAAGCTCCTCGGAGAATAAGTTGGAAATACTGGTTCAGCCCGATACCATTGTCTATTCGGTAATTGATGAAAACGATAATGTAATGCTTCGCCAGGAGATTAATATGCTTCCCGGCAAATCGGCTGATATTGCGTTTTATGAGCATTTTTTTAATCAGCCGGAGTTGAAAATACAAAGCGAGAATGTTAGCGTGGTGTTCGAAAACAATAGTTATCAGCTCATCCCCAGCGAGTTGTTTCGCGAGAAAGATATGAGTCTTTTTTTTGAAACCGAACATGGCAAGTCGGAGTACGAACGTTTGCATTATCTGGTTTTGCCAAAGTGGGGAGTTCATTTCGTGTGTCGTATTCCCGATAAAATGACGAGCTTCTTCCAAAGTAAATATCCCGAAGTTGTGATAGAGCATCATGTAAGCAATTTGATGAAAAATAGAATTGCAAAAAATGAGAATGAGGTAACTGCTTTGGTGCGCAAGGGGATGGTTGACATACTGGTGGTGAAGGCGAACCAATTGGTTTTGGTCAATTCATTCGAAACCACTACGCCGGAAGATATTTTGTATAGTTTGCTGAAAGTGTATGAGCAATTGGAATTGGATGAAAAAACATATCCTTTATGCGTGATGTTCAAGAGTGCGGAGGATGAGAAGCTTATGTTGTTGCTGAAATCTTATTTTCAAAATATAAAAACAAAAAACGAATGCGGATAATTGGAGGAAAATTCAAAGCGCGACGGATAGAAGTGACAGGCAATATCACCGCGCGCCCTACAACCGATTTTGCCAAAGAGGGTTTGTTTAACTTGCTAAACAACCGGATTGACTTTGAAGGGATTGATGTGCTCGACCTTTTTGCGGGTACCGGTAGCATTGGTTTCGAATTTATTTCGCGCGATGCGCGTGGAGTTGTAGCCGTCGAGCAGAGCGAACGCCACATTAGTTTTCTTCGGAAAGTGTGCAAACTTTTAGATATTGACAACTACACGGTTGTTAAAGGCGATGTTTTCCGCTATATTCAGTCGTGTAAAATGAAATATGACCTGATTTTTGTCGATCCTCCCTATGATTTGGATTCGCTTGCCGGTATTCCGGATTTGATTTTCGGCTATGGACTGCTGAAAGAAGATGGATTGCTGGTGCTGGAACATTCGGCTAAGAATAATTTCAGCGAACATCCCAACTTCTCATTTCATCGCAATTATGGCAATGTCCATTTCAGCTTCTTTGAACTTACGGGAATTGGTGAATAAACATTCGGATTGCTATTGCAAGCAGAAACGGGCTAAAGCCACATTCCTATTCAGTTTTTTTTTGAATGGCCACTGGCATTAGCCAGTGGTCATATTTTGAAATTTCCTATCAGCCGGGAGTTATTATTTCTCACCAACAGGTATCAAAAACATATTCTTTAATAAAAAATCAGCCTTCATGCTCCGTGTGGTAGGACATAACGGCCGATTTGGAAAGCTTGCGTTACACAAATCGGAACTGGAAGAGGTGCAAACATCTGAACAAAACGAATTTTTGCATCGATTAGCTATAATTTGGGTTAAAACAAAAGTTTTATTTATTGTAGCACTCCTGCCGCCATTTTGGCAATACCGTATTATAGCCAGCGTCTCCTTTATTAATGTAGCTTATCAGTTTATTTGTTATTTATCTATTCATGTTTTTTGTTGCACAGTCGAGCATTTCTAAAAATTTCTTTTTTCCAGTTTGACTTTGCAAGCTCTTTGACAAAGCTTTGGTCTGTGTGGCTTTGGTCCCGAAAGCATTCGGGATGCTTGCAAAATGGGAGGGTTAATCCTCATCCTCTTCCGTTTCATCTGTTATTAAAACTTCCTCCTCCAATTCATCTACTTCCATTTCTTCTTTGGCTTCTATGCCAAAAATTTGGTTTACCATTTCGTCTATTTCAAATTTATAATAATCTCAAATTTTTCTTCACTCAATTTCATTACCGCTAGTCTTGGTTGTTTAATAAGTCCGATATTTTCAAGTCCTTAAGTTCCTTTGATTACCTGCAATGAAATAGGTTTTGCAAAGGTTTCGATGGGCTCAAAAGTTACGGAAACCCATTTGGGGTCTTCGGTAGTTATATCCTGATGTGCTTCGTTAATAACTTTCATAACACCCATTATTTCATTCCCTTCCTGACTATGATAAAAAAGCACCACATCATCCAGCTGCATCGCTTTTAAATTATTTCCTGTTTGAGCATTGCGAACCGAGTAAATTTCAAACTTACCATTGCGTAGTACATTCTGCCAACTGTAGCGAAAAGGAGCAAATTTTATTAACCAGTAGTTTATTTTATCGTATTCAGAACACATTATTTAATGAAATTTGTCTTTTTCCCAATTTTCAGGATTGGTGATGATATAGTCTGAAATGCGTTGATATTCCGCATCGTCCCGGATAATATGGTCATAAAAACGAGGCTGCCAACCATTGTTTAATCCTAATCGGTTACCATGAAGGGTAACGGCAGATTTATAGGAACGAATTATGGAAGAAACGGTATTTGATTTCGGGGAAATATCCGACATTTTTTGATTTTTTGGGGGTGGTTGTTGCGGTTGTAGGGACGTTGCATGCAACGTCCCTACGGGCAACGTCCCATTATCGGGCATTGCCCCATCAATTTCATCATCCGGTTTGTCAATAAGTGTATAGTTTCACAAGGTTGTTGATGGCATTCCCCTCTTTCGAGAGTAGTGAAGGCGTATCCGAAACGGAACACGGAAGATGAAATGAGAATAAACTTGATTGTTTTTGTTCTTCCAAAATAAAAATATGTAACAAATTTATCATTCAAATGCCAGGACAAATGTATGCAATCGTGGGTAGATACAAGAATGGTTTTCAGTTTGAAATGAAAAACTTGCTGCCCAATTTAAAGTTTCGAATCAAACTGTTTCTAAATGGAGAAATCGGGGTTTTCAGCAAGAAGTTTCCTGTTGCAGAGTGGTTTGAGATTATCGGATAAAAAACGATTGCCGATGCTGTTTTGGTTCGAATTGTGCTACCTTCACACCTTATGAATTAAAAGGAGATGGTTTAAGAAAAAATAGTAATTTGTTCAAGTAAACTTTAATCGTTTAGCTACCGAACTGGGTGTGTACCATTGGAATAAGTATTCAATGACGAGTTGTGATTTGCTTTCAAAATTGTATCTTTGACGTTATAAACAACACGCTGACAGCAATCAAAATCCAACAGCCTGTTGTGATTTGCTTTCAAAAATTGTATCTTTGACGTTATAAACAACAAATTAATCAGGCGCGGGCTGACAAGTATAGTTGTGATTTGCTTTCAAAAATTGTATCTTTGACGTTATAAACAACTGGTTATGTATATTTTACTTGTAGCAGGGTGTTGTGATTTGCTTTCAAAAATTGTATCTTTGACGTTATAAACAACACGCCATTCACCTT
>CAZMQV010000067.1:0-15285 GCA_964568675.1 uncultured Paludibacter sp. | reverse complement strand
TTTATTGCTAAAATATTGAATAACATATAGTTTGCTGTTAATCAGCAGACCCTATATAACCACCGTATGCGAGATCATGTCCGGTGGTGTGAGAGGGCGGGGGGAGTAGTCCCCGTGCTTGCTCGATTGATTAAAATGATATTTATTTTGATTCTGGTGTGCGTTATTTATGCAATAATAACAATCCAAGTATTGACTTTCTGTCGGAGTTTTTGTATTTTTGTATTCGAACTAAAGTAGAATGATTCTCATTAAATAATTATTATACATGAAGGTTGAGGATATTAGAAATAAGCTTATTGACAAAGAATTGAAGATTACACCTCAGCGGATTGCTGTTTTAGAGGCAATTACATCGCTGAATAATCATCCTACTGCCGAGAATATCATTGAATACATCCGAATGAATTATCCCAATGTTTCGGTAGCGACTGTGTATAAAGTGTTGGATGCGTTTGTAGCTTGCGGGTTGGTAAAAAGAGTGAAAACCGAATTGGGCGCAATGCGATACGATGCCGTTACGGAAAGTCATCATCATATCTATTGTTCCGATTCGGATTGTATCGAAGATTATTTCGACGACGAATTAAATTCCATTTTACTCGATTATTTTCAAAAGAAGAGTATTCCAAACTTTAAGATAGAAGATTTGAAACTCCAGATTATTGGGAAGTTTTCTGGTGAAACTGATTGAAAGTAATCATGCTAATGGTTCGAGCAAAAACTAAAACAGATAGTACTAATCGTTTAAATAAATTATGTTATGGAAAATAATACAGAAAACACAAGTCGGTGTCCGGTAACGGGTGCGACAGGGAAGCACAGTGCCGCGATAGGAGGTACGAAAAATTCAAACTGGTGGCCTAATCGATTGAATCTTAGTGTGCTGCGGCAGCATTCTTGTAAGTCGAATCCGATGGATAGCGATTTTAATTATGCCGATGAATTTAAATCGCTTGATTTGAAGGCGCTCAAAAAAGATCTTCATAAACTAATGACCGATTCTCAGGAATGGTGGCCGGCAGATTTTGGTCATTACGGACCTCTATTTATCCGCATGGCTTGGCATAGTGCCGGAACTTACCGTTCGGGTGATGGACGTGGTGGAGCAAGCGGTGGTCAACAAAGATTCGCGCCGCTCAACAGTTGGCCCGATAATGTTAATCTCGATAAAGCGCGTCGCTTACTATGGCCTGTAAAACAGAAATATGGTAAGAAAATCTCTTGGGCCGATTTGATGATTCTCGCAGGCAATGTGGCGTTGGAGTCAATGGGTTTCCGAACTTTTGGCTTTGCAGGCGGACGAGTTGATACGTGGGAGCCGGAAGAGGATATTTATTGGGGGTCAGAAACAAAATGGCTCGAAAATGACGAACGCTTGCTTGATAAAAGCGAATCCGAATCTCCCCTTGCAGCCATTCAGATGGGACTTATCTACGTGAATCCCGAAGGACCTGACGGAAAACCGGATCCATTGGCTGCCGCTATTGATATTCGGAATACATTTGGTAGAATGAGTATGAATGATGAAGAAACCGTAGCGCTTATAGCCGGAGGTCATACTTTTGGAAAAACTCACGGTGCAGGCGATGCCGCCAACGTAGGAGCGGAACCGGAAGCGGCTGAAATGGAGGAAGTTGGTTTGGGATGGAAAAGTAAATTTAAATCGGGTGTTGGCGATGACACAATAAGCAGTGGACTTGAAGTAACTTGGACTCAAACTCCGGTAAAATGGAGTTATTATTTTTTCAAAAATTTGTTTGAATTTGAATGGGAGCTTACAAAGAGTCCGGCAGGAGCCTATCAGTGGGTTGCTAAAGACGTAGAACCGCAAATGCCTTATGCGCAGGATTCAAAAAGGAAACACCTTCCGGCAATGCTCACTACCGACTTGTCGTTGCGCTTTGATCCAATTTACGAACAGATTTCAAGAAATTTTTATGAAAATCCACTCGAATTTGCTGATGCTTTTGCACGTGCGTGGTTTAAGCTCACGCATCGGGACATGGGACCCCGCGCACTTTATTTAGGTGCCGAGGTGCCTACTGAAGAGATGATTTGGCAAGATCCAATTCCTCAGCTCAATCATCCGCTTATAGATGAAAAAGATATTGCGGAGTTAAAAATCCAAATTAACCAATCGGGACTTACAATATCGCAATTGGTGTCAACTGCTTGGGCTTCCGCTTCAACTTTTAGAGGTTCCGATAAGCGAGGTGGAGCAAATGGCGCGCGTATCCGCTTTGCACCTCAAAAAGATTGGACGGTGAATAATCCCGAACAACTAACCTTGGTTTTGACTAAGTTGGAAACCATTCGGGAAGAATTTAATAGCAAACAAAACAATGGAAAAAAAGTTTCTTTGGCTGATTTGATAGTCCTTGGCGGTTGTTCGGCAGTTGAAAAAGCTTCGAGCGATGCCGGAATCAATGTCGTTGTGCCATTCGCGCCCGGAAGAATGGATGCCCTGTTGGAACAGACGGATGTAGAGTCGTTTGAACTATTAGAGCCTGTGGCAGATGGCTTCCGCAATTATTTGAAAGCGAAGTATCGGGTGTCAACCGAAGAATTGTTGATAGACAAAGCGCAGTTGCTTACGCTTACAGCGCCCGAGATGACTGTGTTAGTTGGTGGTATGCGTGTGTTGAGTACAAATTATGATGGATCTTCTCATGGAGTTTTTACCTCTCGCCCCGAAACCCTTACAAACGATTTCTTTGTAAATCTTCTCGATATGGCAACAGCTTGGATGCCAGCCACAGACGATAAAGAGATATTCAACGGGCGCGATCGTAAAACAGGAGAAGTGAGATGGACTGCGACACGAGCAGATCTTGTTTTTGCGTCCAATTCAGAGTTAAGGGCATTGGCCGAAGTCTATGGAAGCGCCGATGCGCAGGAAAAATTTGTGAATGATTTTGTTAAGACCTGGACTAAGGTGATGAATCTTGACCGATTCGATTTGTAGTGTTACTTTTATGGCGTTGTTGGGCAAATAGCTGCAAAAAACATTTTTTAATAATAGAGTATTGATTGGAGTGAAAATTCGCAACGTTGTTGATGACATTCTTTCCCTTCCGAGTGAAGTGAGACGCAGTCCGAACGGAACTCGGAAGAGGGAAAGATTCATAAGTTGCTTGTTTTTGTTGATTCAAAATAAAAATAATTATACGACACATTTAGGGTCTGCTGTTAATCAGCAGACCCTATTTAGCGACAAAGCCGGGAGGAGGATTGACTTATGCAATGAGAAAATATAGTATGTTAATCGTTGAAGTGTTGAAACTTGTAACGATTTATCGGTATATAACACAGTGAATGTCGAAAAGCTGTTAGCCAATAGCTAATAGCCGTTAGCCAATAGCTCTAAATTAAAATTTGTTGTCGTTGATATTGGTCGTGGGGATTATCTGTGTTGCATCAATCTTTTTATCGCGTCGCCGTGAATGTCGTCGTTAAGTACATTTCTGCCCGGTTTGTCAGTCATTGATTGCGAGTTTTGTATCACTTTCAGTCGATGGCTGTTTTGATATTGTGGCACTCTTGCAGGTGTAGATTTCAGTGGCGCGCCATTAATTAAAGTCAGCGCTTTGTTCAGCATCACGTCGTCCGTATTGCCAAAATCCACCAAACGCAAGTTATCGTCAAGTTCTTTTACTTCGTAATTAGGCGTAAAGCCATTGGTGAAGTCGGATTTTCCGTCGCTGTTGAAGTATTTTACGATGATGGGTTGCATTCCCCATTTGTTTCGGCTGTCGTTTTCTTCGTAAATGCTGATGGACCCCACATTCTTGCCGGTAGTTGGCAGTCCGATGAGTATTATGTTTTCTTTGAAGTAGGGTTTCAGTCCGTTGATTACCAATTCGCTTGCTGAAGCGCTCCAGTTTGATACCAGCACATAAAGCTTCGTTATGCTCATCCGGGGTATGGCGATGTCGCCCGATTTCGAGCTGATTTTATCTAAGAAAAAAGTTTTGTTGTAGTTGTTGCCATATTCTTTTTTTAACGAAGCATGAACAAGCGCGTTGTATTCGGCGGTAGAGAATAGCTGGCTGACGTCGCGGTTTGGTTTCAGCGCGCTGGCGAGCGCATTGGCTGACGATACGGCGCCACCGCCGTTGTATCGCAAGTCGAGAATAAGGTTGGTAACTCCCTGCGTGCTAAATTTATTGAGCACATTCATTAGGTATCGATCGTAGTCGTTGGTTTCGTCGCCTTTGTCGCGTGCGAAGAAGTTGTAAACTAAATAAGCCGCTTTGACCTGGTTGGTCGGAGTGGTATAAACGGAATCCAAATAGACTGGATTCTCTGCAAAGTTCTTATGTGTGCTTACGGTTTTGTCGTTGTTGTCAGCTACTAAATTATAAGTGCTTGTTGCCGGGTCGAAAACCCAATTCGCGATGCTGAGTTTTTTGTTGCCGCTACTGCCCGTAAGTTCGCTGAAATTGGCGTCGGTGATGTTCTGGTCGTTTATTTTGATTATAAACTGACCTTTTTTCACTCCTTTGGCGTAAGCGTCGGTTCCTTTTTTCGGATAGAGTACCAGCAGATAGTATTTTGTCGGTGTACTGTCGCTTACTTTTAATCTCACATATTCAAATCCGATTTCGTCCGAAACCACTCCGCTCAATGAGTTGAGCAGCGTTACATAATCTTCCTGAATCCAGGAAAAACGGTCGCCATCGGGATTGGAAGTCTTATCAAACTTGTTCAGGAGCGAACTGAAAAATGCGCTTGGGTTTAGTTTGTAATCGGGGCTATTGTTGATTTTGTCATTCCACAGATAGTAGGTTGCCATGTTTTCGAAAATCCAGTCGTTTACATATTTATAGGGATTGTTCTCCGGCTTGCTTGGTGTGTCAATTGGAGTTTTTTCGCACGAAATCAGCGTGAGTGAAATCAGCGCGATGCAAAGTGAGAAAGAAAATAGTTTTTTCATTTTGTTATTCGTTATTAGTTAAGTTTTTTTTAAGTGTGTGTGCATGTTTGTTTTTCATTTTTTTTCAGTGACTATGCTGCGTAACAATTCGTTCGACACGACATTCGTTCGGAATGTCGCGTCAAAAATACATTTTTTATTGGAATTTTAGAAGAAATACAGAAGAATAATAATCTTTTTATTAAAATCCTACGGATTCAATGTCGAATGAAGCGGGCAAAGTAGAAGATTTATAGACTTTATGAAATTAAATGTGTGAAAAGGTCGCCTTGCTCGTTGAGGTGCTGATATTTTATTCTGTGGCTTCTCAATCGGTCTTCGAGTGCTTGCAGATCTTCTTTCTTGTTCAGCTCGATGCCTACTACCGCGGGTCCTTCTTCGCGGTTATTCTTTTTGGTGTATTGAAAATAGGCGATGTCGTCGTCATCTCCCAATATCTCATTGACAAACTCTTTGAGCGCGCCCGGGCGTTGCGAAAAGTTGATGAGGAAATAGTGCTTTAAGCCTTCGTAGAGCAAGGAGCGCTCTTTTATCTCTTCGGTGCGTGTGATGTCGTTGTTGCTTCCGCTTACGATGCAAACCACGTTTTTGCCTTTTATTTCATCTTTATAAAAGTCGAGCGCGCTAATTGACAAGGCTCCTGCCGGCTCCACCACGATGGCGTCTTCGTTGTAAAGTTTGAGAATGGTGGTGCAAACTTTGCCTTCGGGCACCAGCACGATGTCGTTCAGCACTTCGCGGCAAATCTCCAGGGCTTTGTCGCCTACGCGTCTGACGGCGGCGCCATCCACAAATTTATTGATTTCTTCGAGTGTGGTGTTCACACCGTTGGCAATCGAGGTTTTCATCGAAGCTGCGCCTTCAGGTTCCACACCTATTATTTTCGTGTTTGGGCTAAGTTGCTTGAAAACTGTACCAACACCCGATGCAAGCCCACCGCCACCTATCGGAATGAAAATGTAATCGACCGCTTCTATCGAATCTTCTAAAACCTCCAGACCCACGGTGCCTTGTCCGGCTATTATTTCATCTCCATCAAAAGGGTGAATGAAAATGGCGTTATTCGTGTCGCAAAACTTGGTTGCCATTTCAAAAGCCTCGTCGAATGTGTCGCCTTTGAGCACCACTTGCACTTTGTCTTTCCCAAATTGCTTTACTTTGTTTACTTTCTGCTTGGGTGTGGTGAGCGGCATGAAGATTGTGGCATTGATGTTGAGTTTGTTGCAGGCATAAGCCACACCCTGCGCATGATTGCCCGCGCTGGCACACACCACGCCACGTGTAATTTCTTCGGGCGAGAGTGTACTTATTTTATTGTAAGCGCCACGAAGTTTGTAGGAGCGCACCGGCTGTAAATCCTCGCGTTTTAGCAATATTTGCGCGCCGTATTGTTCGCTAAGTATGTCGTTTTTCACCAATGGCGTGTGTAGCGCCACTCCATGAAGTTTTACTTTTGCTTTGAATATATCTTCTAATTTCATTCGTTCTTTTTTTTACTATCGGTTTTGAATTCTTGTTTCGAAATTCCTTGTGATTTTAGCTTCTCGATTTTCAAATTCTTCGTTCTGCCTCGAAAAACTTACGTGTTTGTTATTTTTTTGGTTTGCAAAATTACACAATCTTACAAATCTGAGCAATAGAAACACTATCAAGTAAGATATAGTTTGAATCATTATTTTTTTTTGAGAATAGGATTACTTTGGGGGTGAATGTGAAAATGCGAACCGGAGGAGCTTACTCCCGCAGTTCGCATTTCTCTTATGTTTCAATACTAATCTATTGTTTTTTTGAAGCTAAATATCTTCAAGTTTCAGTATTTCCTCCGCACGATACTTGCCATTAATGTTTTTCACCGTGCAACATTCGTTGTAAACATCGTGTTCAAAAAATAGAATTTGTTGCTTTTCCACCGCTTCTTGAAGCAGTTTTTCTTTATCTTCCATCGAAGTGATGGGGTATGTATCGTATGCCGAAACCCATGCGATAGACATGGCAGCCAGAAACGGGATGACATCGCCCGTGTAAACCAGTGTTTTGTCCCCGTTGTGGAAATAGGGCGCTATTTGTCCCACCGTGTGTCCATTATATAGCCTTAGTTCCACTTCGGGCGCTATACGCATGTCTTCATTTACCAATCGGAGAAGTCCGGCTTTCTCTATTGGCAGCATGTTTTCAGGAAAATACGAATCACCTTCGCGAACATTGGGCGCGCAGAAATTTTCCCATTGCGCCTTTCCTACCCAGTAAGTAGCGTTGGGGAATGCGGGGATGATTTCAGTTTTGTCATCGTTGAAAATGGTGCAGGCGCCACAATGGTCGAAATGGAGGTGAGTGAGAATCACATCGGTAACTTCGGCGGCGCTATAGCCCAGTTTCTTCAATTCAATGTCAAAGTCAACCACAGCTTCGATGCTGTAATACTTCAGGTAGTCCAGTTGTTTGTTGCCAACTCCGGTATCAACGACGAAAAGCCTATCGGAGGTTTTAACCACCAAACTACGCATCGCGAGCCTGCAAAAGTTCTCGTCATCGCATGGATATCGCTTTTGCCACACTCTTTTGGGCACCACGCCAAACATCGCGCCACCGTCGGCAAGAAACTCTCCCGTCTCAATTTTATCTATTTTCATTGCTTTTATTGGTTTGTATTTGTAAATTCTTAGTACATTTGTAAGTTCAATAGCTTGTTCGCCCGATAAATGGCGAAAACCGGCTGCTGATTCGTAGCATAATGTGTTACCAATGCCATACAAAAATACGATAAAACTTTTAAAATGCAAAAAGTTCATTTTATAGCAATAGGTGGAGCTATAATGCACAATCTTGCAATAGCGTTAAGCTTAAAAGAGGGCTTCGAAGTAAGTGGCTCCGACGATGAAATATACGAACCATCGTTGAGCCGACTTCGTCAGCACTGCTTGTTGCCCAAAGAGTTGGGGTGGTTCCCGGATAAAATTCATAAGAATTTGAGTTTTGTAATTGTAGGGATGCACGCCAAAGAAGATAATCCCGAATTAATACGAGCCAAAGAGCTTGGTTTGCGTGTGCTTTCGTTTCCTGAATTTCTTTATATTCAGACAAGAAGCAAAACACGCATTGTAGTAGGAGGAAGCCATGGAAAATCGACCACCACTGCCATGATATTGCATGTGATGAAAAAACTCAATTTTAAGGTAGATTACATGGTGGGCGCGCAGATACCCGGCTTCGACGATTTGGTGAGCCTGAGTGACGATGCCCGTGTAGCTGTGTTCGAAGGGCATGACTATGTGTCGTCGGCAATAGACCCAAAACCAAAACTACTTCATTATAAAGCTAATATTGCCATTATCACCGGCGTGGCTTGGGATCATATCGATGTTTTCCCCACATTCTTATCCTATGCCGACCAGTTTCGACAATTCATTGAGTCCATGGAGATTCAGGGAAGATTGATTTATTGTGATGGTGATGAAACATTGAAGCAAATTGTGAAAACGACTTCACGTATCGATATTGTGCCATTTCCTTACAAAATGCCAAAATATGAAGTGCGAAACGGAGTGAGCTATGTGAAAACCCGTCAGGGGATGTTGGCTCTTGAGGTGTTTGGCGAGCACAACCTACAAAACATGGAGGCGGCTCGCATGGCATGCAGGCAGGTGGGTATTTGGGACGATAAGTTTTACGACGCCATAGCAGATTTTCCCGGCGCGGCGTTGCGTTTAGAGAAAATTGAAGAAAAACCGGATCGAGTTGTGTTTCGCGACTTCGCCCACACACCGGCAAAGCTACGTGCCAGTATCAACGCTGTGAAAACTCAATATCCCAATCGGAAAATTATTGCTTGCTTGGAGTTGTACTCTTTTAGTAGTCTGTCGCGTGAGTTTCTGCCTCAGTTTCATTCGAGTATGGACGAAGCCGATGTCGCATTTGTGTATTTCAACTCCAATCGGCAACGGAAAAAGCAAAAACCACTCCTGCCCGATGAGGTGATGAGTGCTTTTGGAGGCAACAATCTCAAAGTTTTCTCCGATATTGAAAGTCTAAAACGAACATTAAGCGAACTTAACTACAAAGATTCCGTTCTGTTGCTGATGTCGTCGGGCAATTTCTCCGGGATTAATCTGGCGGAGTTTGCCGATGAATTGATGAAATAATGAAACATAAAAAAAAATGCTCTACTCTTTTTAGAAAATACGATGCTAAAAAACGATAAAGAACTGCAACTTGATAAACGATACATGCGCATGGCGCGCATTTGGGCTGAAAACTCCTATTGCCAGCGACGCAAAGTGGGTGCCCTTTTAGTGAAAAATAAAATGATAATTTCGGATGGATACAACGGCACACCCTCCGGTTTCGAAAATATCTGCGAAGATGAGAACTACAATTCAAAGCCCTATGTGCTTCATGCCGAAGCCAACGCCATTTCCAAAATAGCGCGTTCGCACAACAGCAGCGATGGCGCCACACTCTATGTTACGGCTTCGCCTTGTCTCGAATGTTCAAAACTGATTATTCAGGCTGGAATAAAGCGGGTGATTTATGGCGAAAAATACCGTATAATGGACGGCGTGGAACTGCTCGAAAGGGCTGGAATTATTGTCGAATATCTCGATGACGATAACGAACATTAGTCTCTAATTGCAAAAAATATAAGATTTCAAGATAAATTGACGATAGGCTCTGAAGTGCTCAAACGCAAGCATGGAATGTTTCCGTCGTTACCCGGAAAATAATAACATAGTAAAAAGATGAAGAAAAATATTTGGATAATCATAATCATTGTGTTCTCGGCTATTGCAGGTTTATTTCTTGGTAATATGATTGCCGGACGAGCCTTGCAAAATTCGGGTGTCAGTAAAATCACGGATTTGTTTGGTGGACGTGGAGCCGACAATAAAGTCTCGGCGTTGTTGCAGCTCATCTCCGACGAGTATGTGGACGATATGCCCATTGATAGTATCACGGATGAGGTGATGGCGGATATCGTGTTGAAACTCGATCCGCATTCCGTTTACATCCCGGCTAAAGACCTTGAGTCGGTCAATAGCGAATTGGAAGGAAGCTTTAGCGGCATTGGGGTTCAGTTTAATATCCAGAACGATACGGTAATGGTGGTGTCGGTGGTTAGTGGAGGTCCTTCTGAGAAAATTGGATTGATGGCGGGCGACCGGATTGTGAAAGTGAATGATACGTTATTCGTAGGAAAAGATGTGGTTTCCAACGAAAAGGTGATGCGAAAACTTCGTGGGCCTAAGGGTAGTGTGGTGGTGTTGAATGTGAAACGACATGGCACCAAAGAACTCTTGACCTACAAAATTACCCGGGGCGATATTCCTGTTAATTCGGTAACGGTGGCTTATATCGTGGAGCCGGGAGTTGGCTTTATTGGGCTGAACAATAATTTTGGAACCAATACCTACGATGAGTTTATTCACGCCATTGCCGAACTTCGAGCCAAAGGGGCTAAAAAATACATCATTGACCTGCGTGAGAATAGCGGCGGACTAATGGATGTGGCAATACGCATGATTAATGAGTTTTTGCCTAAAAACGAAATGATAGTTTATTCGGAGGGGAAAGCTTATCCACGTGCCGAGTTTAGAGCGGATGGTACGGGTACCTGCATCAACAATCCTTTGGTGGTGCTTATTGATGAGTTTAGCGCGTCGGCAAGTGAGATTTTTGCAGGAGCTATTCAAGACAACGACAGGGGGACGCTCATCGGTCGCCGTTCGTTTGGAAAAGGATTAGTTCAAACCCAAATACCATTTTCAGATGGCTCGGCTGTGAGATTAACCGTTGCACGATACTACACTCCCTCGGGGCGAAGCATTCAGAAACCTTATAAAATTGGCAAAGACCAGGATTATAACATGGAGATTGTGAAACGATTTGAACATGGCGAGTTTGACAATAAAGATAGTGTGCACATTGGTACCACCGAGAAATTCAAAACTGCCAAAGGACGCGTAGTGTATGGAGGTGGTGGCATCATGCCCGATGTGTTTGTACCGCGCGATACCACACGTTATTCGCCTTTCTTCACAAAGGTGATTAATGCGGGATATATTTATCAGTTCGCGTTTCAATATACCGACAGAAATCGCGCGCAACTCAAGAAATATAAATCTTGGCAAGAAATGGACAAGTACCTAAGTACGCAAAACCTTTTGGAAGAGTTTGTTAAATTCTCCACAGCCAAAGGAATATCAGCGAATCCAAAAGATTTAGGTGTTTCGAAAGAACTTATCACCGATCAAATAAAATCATATATTGTAAGAAATGTGTTGGGTGATGATAATTTCTACCCAATTCTCAACTCCAAAGATGCTACAGTGAAAAAAGCGCTCGAACAGCTGCGAACTCAGAAATAACTTCACGGGAAAACAATACAAAACAGAAAAGACAACCACATTGCGGGTTGTCTTTTCTGTTTTAGTGTGAACCAATATCGGCTACTATTGAAAATAAAAGTTTATTCGGCTACCCGACTGTTGTAGGTTTTGATGAATGCTACAAACTCGCTAATTTTTTCAGGTGATTGTTCAAACGCATTGCCCACTACCACCATGTCGGCACCCGCGTCGAGCGCGTTTTTCAATTGTCCGGTTTCACGAATGCCTCCACCTACGATGAGTGGGATGTTTAGTTCTCTTTTTACCGCGGCTATTGTGGTGTCCATTACCGGGTAGTTGGCGCCGCTGCCCGCTTCCAGATATACCATTTTCATACCAAGCAGTTCGCCGGCAATTGCTGTGGCGATAATATCATCTGTGGCATTGATGTTCATTGGGGTGGTGTCGCTTATGCGCTCTACAGCCGATAGTCTGCCTCCGTCAATGAGTATGTAGGCGGTAGGTATGATTTCTATTCCGGAACGTTTGATTTCCAAAGCCGAAATGACGTGTTGCCCGATAAGGTAATCGCTGTTTCGTCCGGAGAGTAGCGAAAGATAGAGCATGGCGTCGGCGCATGGTGAAAACTGCGAGACATCGCCCGGGAAAAGAATTTTAGGGACAGGTATTGAACTCAATTTACCAACTAAAAAATCGGTGGAGTAGGAGCGTGTGCTCCCACCGATTAGAATTACATCCGGGAGCGAAAGCGCTAATTGGCTTAGGGTGTTTTCCAAAACTGTGTCGATACATTTCTCGGGGTCCAGCAATACAGCCAGCATTTTTTTGTTGTCGGAGATTTTGCTTTGTATCTCTTTGTAAATTTTATTCATAATCTGTGCAGTAGGCAAGTGTGTATTGCTCGGTGAGCATATAATACACCTTATATGTTTTATTTGTGTCCGTGTGAATCGCGTCTAAAGCACCACTGTCGGCAATCGTGAAAGGAAGAATGCGCAATTGCTCGGCAAAATTATAAGCTCTTTCGCCGATGATTTTGTAAAGCGCCTCCTTCACCGACCACGCGACGCGAAGAAAATCAAACGATTTGGAGATGTTGTAGAACTCAAGTTCTTCTTTACCCAGAAAACGCCGGTGGATTCGCTCTAATTTCGACGAAGGTAACTCGATGTCCACCCCTACTTCAAGCCTGGGGTGAACCATTACTGCCACATGACTTTGACAGTGTGAAATGCTGATTTTCAGACTGTCGTCGTCGAGCATTGGTTTACCATCGTCGGTGTATATTATTTTTTTTTCTTCGCCTTTCAATGCCATTTTCAGCGCTAAACGTATGGCGAGAAACTCACGTTTGCGGTTTTCGCTTTTCAATCTGTTCAATTCAAACTCATACTGCTGCTTGCTGTTAAGTTCATACAATAATTCATCCATCGAAAAGCGATTTTCGAAGATACATATTTTACTATCCTTGTCGGAAATTAGCTGACAGTTGATCATTTCGCAGTTGATTAAGAGCTTGGTATATATCTATTTGTGTCAAAAACGCGAAAGTAAGTCGTTTTTTCTTGTAGTTCAATGATTCTTTAGTTCAAATGTTTTTTTTTAGAATCTCCTTTAGCCTCCCATTCGAAACTTTCCATCAGTCGGGCAACGTCTTTCATCACGTATTGTGTTACCGGCGCGATGGAGTCGCTATTTGGAGTGCTTTCGAAATAGAGTGCTCCACGAAAAAAGTGTTTCACGCTGTCGGTAAGCACAAATTGAATTGGCGAGGCCACATTGCCATTAAGTTCATAAAGTATGCCAAACACCTTTTTATCCCGGTTTGTAAATGGGTATTCGGAAATGGCATCGGCACGCACCGAATGTTTGTACACGATTTTTCGCGTATCCTCCGTGAGTTCAAGCAGTTGGTTGTTCACGGGTTTGTAGCTGATGTAGATGGTGGCTTTCAGCGTGGGATATGTGATGTCAATCCAGTATTTATCGTTTTGTGCCGGGCGTTCCGTTATTGTGCTTGCGTCGTTCATGTCAAACGAATAAGGGAAGCCCATCGGGGCGTATTGTTTGTATTGATTGGGTGGCAGGTCAATTCTGAAATATCCGTAAGGGCGTGGTATGTCGGCTTTGCGGCAGCCAACGAACATTGTCAGCATCATCCCCATGAAGAGAAACAAAGCGGTTTTAATCTTCATCTTGTGTTCGCTTGAGTGGGTCGTTTTTGATGTGCAACTTCACTTTCTTTATGCGCCGGTTGTCCATCGCGATGATTTCGAAAATATAGTGTCTGAACGAGATTTTCTCGTTTTTGCCCGGCATTTCACCTTTTATCTCAAGTATAAGTCCGGCAAGGGTTTCTACATCCTCCGTGTATTTCTCAAACAGGTTTTTGTCCATATCCGCTATTTTGAAGAAATCGTTTAAGAGAATTTTAGCTTCAAAAATATATGTGTGATTGTCTATTTTCTCATAGAGTTTTTCTTCTTCGTCGTATTCATCGCTGATGTCGCCTACTATTTCTTCGATGATATCTTCCAAAGTTACCATACCGGCTATGCCGCCATACTCATCCACCACCATGGCTACATGCACGCGGTTTGCCTGGAACTCACTTAACAAATCGTCAATTTTTTTTGTTTCAGGCACATAATAGGGTTGTCGGATAAGCGTTTGCCAGCGAAAAGTTTCCGGTTTGTCCAGGTAGGGCAATAAGTCTTTGCTGAAAAGTATCCCTTTGATGTTGTCGCGACTACCCGAATAAACGGGTAAACGAGAAAACCCGGATTCGGTGCAGATGTCAAGCGTTTTCTTGAAATTCATTTTAATGTCCACATTTACCATGTCCACGCGCGAAGTCATGATATCTGCCACCTGAATGTTGCCAAATTTAATAATGCCTTCGAGCATCTCTTTGTCGTCTTCCTGTTGTTTTTCGGTGAGGTCGAGGGCGTAAGTCAGTTCGTCAATCGAAATCAGATTCAGGTTTTTCTTCGTCAACCGGCTGCTCACCAATGCTTCTGAGTTGGCAAGCAGATTGACAAAAGGCTTGAAGAAGTTTTGGATGAAAAGTAGCGTGCGTGAGCTTTTCAATACAGTTTCTTTTGCATATTCGGTAGAATATACTTTTGGGATTATTTGACCGACAATGAGTAGTATCAAGCCCACTACCAACACGGAGGAGATAAAGCCCCAGGTTTTATGTATTTCAAAATCAAATATCTTGTAGGTGAAACTCATTGCCAAAATGGTGAACGCGATGTTCGTGAAGCTGTTGCCAATTAAAATTGTGGCAAACAACCGTTGCGGCGAACTCAGAAGTTTGATTGCTGCTTTCTCTCTTTTATCGTCGCTTTCGAGCATTTCATTCGTGTCTTTTGATTCTATGGTGAAGTAGGCTACTTCCCAGGAGGCAAAAAAAACCGAAAAGACAAGAAATACAAGTGAAAACCCCAATAATAGATACGCTTCCAAACCGGGTGGTATGAAAAATACTTCAGTGAAAATATTATTTAACATGTGCATTTTCTGTTTTGGTGATGAAACATGAGTGCAAATATATGAAAAAAAGTATATAAACTGAAAGTAAAGAACTAAAAACTGAAAGTTCAGTGCGATGGACGCGGAAATTGTAACTACTCATTCGCTTTCTCTCAAAAAAAAATCATTTTTTGCGTCGCTAAGTACATTTGAGCCTTAATCGGACTTGCTCCGTGCCTTACCTGAAAAAATAGAATAATTATCATGTCAGGCAATGCAATGCCTGCATTATCGCGCTATGTTTCCTGGTATGCGCGCAATGACCTATCCGGACGGTTTAATAGGAATATTGCTACACAACAAAGCGAGCCACAACTCGCTCCGGCATGAAAAAATCATTCATCCTTGCAAGCCGCAAATGATTTTCACACCGCGTTGCAAACTCACAATCCACGCCCACACAAGTCTATACTCCACATTGTAGCCAGCAATCCTTATGAGTAGTCGGCGATACCTCCCATTGCA
>CAZMQV010000066.1:0-15868 GCA_964568675.1 uncultured Paludibacter sp. | reverse complement strand
GTAAATCTGTTGTGCCTAAACCTCCAATAAGTTGTTTAGCGGGGTGAGTAGTTACCAAAAATGGTTTTGTGGCTTAATATAATATCTGAAAATAAACTCTGTAGTGGCAAAAGATACCATTGACAGTCTGATTTCAACTTGTATAAAACTCTGTTTGCTACTTCAAACAACCAACTTGTGGTCTGAAAACCTCTTTTTGCTACCGATAAATGTGATAGAATTTCAATTCTTATTGTATCTTTGTCAAGTACCAGGTGCATCATGAAGTGAATGATCTTGTTGTTTTGTCGCATACATAACGTTCCCTTCTTTTAAATACTGTTTTACACCTTTATATGTCAAGACGACTTCATAATGTTGTGTTAGCTATTCTTGCCAAATAAATTAATTTTACATCAAACTTATTTTCTTCCTAAAATCTTCTATGAATCCATCTAACTTAACGAATCAAAGAATTGAGGTCGTCGATGCGCTACGCGGATTTGCTGTTATGGCAATCCTATTGGTGCATAGCTTGGAACATTTCATTCTCCCCTTTTATCCAACGAATTTACCTGTATGGCTTGAAGCGCTTGACAGGGGTGTTTTCAATGTGGTGTTTACCTTATTTGCCGGAAAAGCTTATGCTATTTTTGCACTTTTATTCGGATTTACATTTTATATACAAAGTGTCAATCAAAAGCGAAAAGGAAAAGATTTTGGCTACCGATTTCTGTGGCGTTTGCTGCTTTTAGTGGGCTTTGCAACATTGAATGCGGCGTTCTTTCCGGCGGGTGATGTGTTGCTATTGTTTTCTATAGTAGGTATTGTGCTTTTCTTTGCCCGCAACTGGAACGACAATGTTTTGTTAATCGTTGCGATACTTTTTTTGCTACAACCCATGGAATGGTATCACTATTTTGCCAGCGTGATAAACCCGGCTCATCAACTGCCAAACCTTGGAGTAGATGCGATGTATAAAGAAGTGGCGGAAGTTACGAAGTCGGGTAATTTTTGGGATTTCATCGTATGTAACGTTACACTAGGGCAAAAAGCAAGCTTGTTTTGGGCTGTCAATGTCGGACGATATTTCCAAACCGCAGGACTTTTCCTATTAGGCTTTTTCCTGGGAAGAAAACAAGTATTCGCTTCCACGGAGAAAAATCAGCAGTTTTGGATTAAAACGCTGGTCGTCGCGGCTATCACTTTCGCTCCGCTTTACACGCTGAAAGAATTGATTATGGAAGGCGAACCGATAGTTCAACAAACAGTTGGAACTGTACTTGATATGTGGCAGAAGCTCGCCTTTACGCTGGTTATCGTGTCGTCCTTTGTGTTGCTTTATCAGCGCGAGAGGTTTCGGAATGCCGTTTCCGATATGAAGTATTACGGCAAAATGAGTTTGACAAACTACGTTTTTCAATCCATATTAGGCGCTTTTATTTATTTCCCTTTCGGATTGTACCTTGCGCCTTACAGTGGATATACATTTAGCTTGCTTATTGGTTTTGTCATTCTTTTCCTTCAAATCACATTCTGCAAATGGTGGTTGAAAAGCCATAAACAGGGGCCACTTGAATATGTTTGGCACAAATGGACGTGGATTGGGAATGCGAAGTAATCTTATGAATGTGGGGGAGAATTAATTTAGAGCTTACATCAAAATTTCTCATCCTTTGTTTGTCAGGTTGGTGTGCTTCTTTATTTGAAGTTAAAATTTAGGGAATATGACAATTTTCCTAAAAAGTGTGCTCATGCTACCAAATATATCTAAGCCCGAATCCGCCTTGTAAAACCGAACATAAAGGATGGCTCATCAAGGATGCTACAGCCTGTTCGAAAGACATTGTACACCCAACCAATTAAAACCTTTTGAACGATGGCAGGGGAAATTAGAAGAGCTGATTGACATTGTTTATTATCCGGGAAACCAGTAGAAGCTGAGTTTGGTTAAGCAAATCAATAGATGCATTAGACCCCATTTAATCTCGTTTAAAGAAATAAACTAAATTTGAATTGCTACCATCGTGATGTAGAATCTAAGTAATCTCGTCTCAATTTTCCTTCGATTTTATTAGGGAGATAGGAAGATAGTAAGATTGGTAATTGTGTTTTTTACCGATTTATTCCAGATTTTTCTTGTTGTTTATTGATATTGTTGAGAATTAACTATTTTTGTAAAAAATATATTTGTGAGTGAAAAGTAAAAGAACATTTTCCGAGCTATTGAAGCCTGCTGTGCCAAAGCGTGCATTGTTTTTTATCGCGGGAATGGTGTGGACTGTTGCCGGAAGCATGTTGTTTTGGCGGGGTTTAATCTTGATTGCGGATAGTTCATCATTGTGGAAAACACTTCTTGTATGTGCAGTTGCAGGTTTAGTCTTTTATATCCTGATGTTTGATAAAATTGCAAAAAGATACACCGAACGCATTCGTTCAATTTCTCTGGAGCGTCCTTGTGCTTTCTCATTTTTTGGCTGGCGTGGTTACCTGATTATGTCGTTGATGATTAGTTTGGGTGTGGTTTTGCGAATTTCGGGTATTGTCGCTCCGTCTGTGCTGGCGTCGCTTTACATCACCATGGGTGTGCCGTTATCACTTTCGGCAATTCGTTTCATTGTCGCCGGATTTGCTAACAACTAATTGGAAACATTGTTTTTACTATATGTTTTCGGTAGATAAATAATGAAAATTTCGATTATTAAACTAATAAATAATCAGACTCTCGGTAAAGAAAGAAGAACATCATTGCGTAGAGGTAAAACTACCTAAATCCAAAAAATCCAATTATCAATTACCAAATCAAAAATATAACTTATGAAATTCCCCTTGCAATTCACATTTAAAATCACCACTATCAGTAATGATTTCAGGGTGCACGATGCCGATGGTATCGAAGTAGCTTATGTTCGTCAGAAATTATTTAAATGGAAAGACGAGATAGAGGTCTTCGAGTCCGACAATCGCGCACGGCTTCTTTTTCGGATTCGCGCCGATCGTTGGCTCGACTTTTCAGCCACCTATCGCTTCTTCGATGCTTCGGATAATCAAATGGGGTGTGTATCACGCCAAGGGATGCGCTCCATTTGGAAGGCTTCGTATCAGATATTCGACGAACAGAATCGTCCTGACTTCGCGGTAAGTGAAGAGAGTGCGATGGTAAAGGTGTTTGACAGTCTGTTTGGTGAATTGCCTATTATCGGAATCTTTACAGGTTATTTTTTCAATCCGGCTTATGTCATTACCCGCCCGAATGGTACGCTGATTGCGCGCTTGCAGAAGGAAAAATCATTTTTTGGCAGAAGATTTTCGGTAAATAAGCTGGCCGAGTTTGAAGAAGGCGAAGAAACACGGATTTTACTTGGATTGATGATGATGATCTTGCTTGAGCGAGAAAGAGGATAAAAATGAAATTCGAAGAAAATGAACAGAAACACCATGCGCACCACACCGAAACGTGTGGAAGATATTGGCTTGTCTCCTTTTGAGCTAAAATTCAGAGGGAAGAAAAGAACGGATACGCCACATATCACCGCCATTAGCTTCAATGAGAGTGTCGTCAATGAGTCTGATATTTTGAATGATCAGGATTTGGACGCGGTTTTGAAAATTAAAAACACATGCTGGCTTAATATTGCTGGTTTACACGATGTGGATTTGATGAAAAAATTGATGACGCTTTTTGATATTGACGCGAATATTATGGCTGAAATTATGAATCCTGCCATTCGACCCAAAATTCAGGAGTTTGATAACGGACTGTTCATAACAATGAAAATTATCCGACAACAAAGGAATCAGATACTTGAATTTGATAATTTCAGTTTGTTGCTTCGCGGAAATTTTGTCATCACATTTCAGGAAGAGGAGGGAACCACATTTGATCCCATTCGTGAACGCATACGAAAACATAAAACCAAAATCAGGACGGGAGGACCTGATTACCTGGCTTTCGCGTTGCTCGATGTAGTGATTGATAATTATACCTACATCGTCAGTATGCTTGGTGAAGATATCGAAAACCTTGAAAGCGGTATGAACGAAAATCTTGACAAAAAAATGCCGGTAAAAATCAACCATTACAAGCAGGAATTAAATTTTATCCGACGAAATATCAAACCGGCTCGCGAAATGATTCTGACGCTTGCCAAAATAGAAACGGAGTCCATCCGGCGATCCAACCGCATTCATTTCAAGGAGTTGCAAGATAATATGAATGAAGCGAATGAGCTGGCTGATAGCTATCGTGAGATGCTATACGACTTGCTGAATATCTACCACACTTCTGCCACCTCGCGCCTTAATGATATTATGAAACTTCTTACCATCATTTCGGTGATATTCATTCCCCTAACTTTTATCGTCGGTGTTTATGGCACTAATTTTGATTATATTCCCGAGTTAAAATGGAGCTTTGGTTATTTTGCAATGTGGGGAGTCATGCTGATTGTGGTAGCGGTAATGGTATGGTTCTTCAGACGAAAAGACTGGTTTTGAACTTTGTAAACGTTATTTTAAAGGAGCTCTTGCACTGCCGATTGAGTGATTCTTGCCGGCTTAGAAAACATTCCGCTGAATATGCTTGTTAGTAACAGAAAACTTGATGTAATAAGAAATGAAGAAACCAAATCAAATAGGAGTCTTTTTAATTGAAGATATTGATATCAAAGAAGTAATTCCATTTATCGACTGGCGGTTTTATTTTACCGCTTGGAGGCTGCCGGGTCGCTATGAAGGTATTGAAAAGGTGCATGATTGTCCCGGATGTGAAGCCGGTTGGTTGCAGGGTTTCGAAGCGAAAGATCGTGAAAAAGCTTCTGAAGCATTAAAACTTTTAAGGGATACGCAAGAATTGCTCCGCGAAGTGGTGGATGCCAAATCGCTGACACTGAACGCGACTTATTCTTTTTTTCCGGCACGCTCGAAAGATGAAGATATTTTTGTTCGTATCGGAGATTCGGAATTGAAAATAGTTACGCTACGGCAGCAAAAACCGGCTACTGATGGTTTTTGCTACTCTTTGGCCGATTTTTTGGCTGAAGATGACGACTACATCGGCGCATTTGCCAATACCGTAATCGGTGCCGAAGAAATTTCCCAACGATTTGATAAAGAGGATGATGTGTTCAGATCTATTTTGATAAAAACTCTTGCTGACCGACTGGCTGAAGCTACTGCCGAGTGGCTGCATTGGAAAGTGCGTAAAGAATTTTGGGGCTATGTGCCCGATGAAAATATCAGCATGGAGGATATGCTTAAAGCAAAATACTCTGGAATACGCCCGGCTGTTGGCTATCCGTCTTTGCCGGATCAATCGCTTATTTTCGACCTGAAACCGATGCTGAAGTTTGATGAAGCGGGTATTATGCTCACCGAGAATGGAGCCATGTTTCCCAATGCTTCTGTTTGCGGTATTTATTTCGACCACCCAAAGTCAAAATACTTTATGATAGGAAAAATTGACAATGAACAACTAGAAGACTATGCTCGAAGAAAAGCTAAACCCGTAGCTGAGCTTAAAAAATGGTTGGCAGCTAATTTGTAGTAAAATCAAAATGGAGTGAATGGAGTGTTGAAGGATGGTTATAGCGAAGAAATAATAATCTGTGATGTTTGTCTTCAGTCTATAAATAGCTACTCGCAATATTGTATTCAAATTCAGAACTCAAGTCCATCTATAAATAATTTAGCTTTCGCATGACGACATAACTGAAACCATCGCGTTTGCAATCATCCATGCAGGACTCTGCATGCGCTTGACCGCTCTCCTCGCTTCAGTAGGACTTGACCCGACAAATCGGGAGAGGTTAGGAGAGCGGTTAACTTCCCGACATAATGAGAGGCTGCATATTATCAAGCTGTTCGACTCCCAAAATCCACAAGTTTTTTATGATCGACCACAATATAAGATCAAAATACCTTGCGAAACTGCAGATTAAGCTTTAACTCCTTCCGAATTGCGCAAATACAATTGACTGAATTATTAACTAGGTCTGCTGATTAACATTATACTATTTGCAATTCATAATTTTATCATTATATTTGCGAAACATAATGCAAGGAAAAATGACATCAACCCGTAAAAAGCGTGTACATGTACCTCCGTATGTTAATCTAAACCAATTGGTATTGGAAGGATTCGAGTCGCCATTTGAACAAAATTTAAATCCGCGAAATCGTTGGATTGTCTTAGTCCATCTAATTCCGTGGGATGAAATTTGCAATTTGTATTTCAAATGTTTCCCAAAAGGGAAGACCGGCCTTCCCCCATTAAATTCACGAATTGTGATTGACTCCCTTATTCTAAAGCAAATCTGCGATCTGGACAATCGTGAAACCGTTCTTACCTACGAAATTCATTGTACTCGTGTCAATCGGGTAGCGCTAAAAGAATTAGGAATAAAACTTATAGCCATGCCACTTGGCAGACCTTCGATATTATCAATTCATGTAAGTCCTGGAGAGCGAAATCCAATAGAAGGTACGTTTGGCCAAACTAAAACCGGATACGTTCTGAGTCGTATCAAAGCAAGGCTTAAAGAAACACGCGAAAGTTGGATTCTTACCATCGTGTTGGTGTTGAACTTAGTCAAATTGGCGGGAGTGGCACTCCTGCGCGCAATACTTGACAAGTGCCTGAGTTTTTCAGCACGCTTGCTGAAAACAATGTCTCTAAATCTATCAAATATTTTCAAACAAACATTTCTTTTCGAACATACAGACGATGCGCGTCATGTTTTGTACGGAAATGCTTGTTGAGTTCATCAGCAGAATCTATATGGGATGAAGTATAAAGTCTATTATCTTTCAAAAAACAGAATACGATTTTTTTTCATCACCCCTTAATTTGAATCAGCTATCAGTATGAACCGAATAAATCTTCATTTAGTACACTGTTTATAATTGATATTGAAGTGTTTAGCAGAAAATCTCTTTGTCGTGAATTATTAACCATACAATAAGCAAAAATTCAAAATCTTTCGAAACCAAATAAGAACACAACAAGATAAAAAATAAAAAAAATGAATCCATTAATAACTATCAACCGGCAATCAAAATTAGTTGTCGTTTTTAACCTATTCTTGTTAATTTGTGCTTCGGGTTGCTTCAATGATGTAAACGCTCAGAGAAAACCGACTGAAATCGCAAACAAATTTGCATTGAATTACTTTAATTTTTCAAGCCAAAAGGGTAAAATGCAAAAAGCACCGGTGAGTTCGGCCGAAATTGAGTTGAAATATCAATCGGAAAACAAGGCACAGGTTCCGGTGTATGTGTTTCAAAATCAGCAAAAAGGTTTTGTGGTTTTTGCACAAAGCACAGAAGGTTTTCAGGTAGTAGGATATTCCGACAATGCAAATTTTGATCCGACAAAGATTCCTGATGGGTTACAACAACTACTGAAACTATACGAAAATGCCCATCCCGACAGTATTATCGGGATACAAAATACCAAAGAAACAACTATAGTGGTATCGCCATTACTGGATCAGGCCGGTGTAAGTCTCAATCAGTTTTTTCACGAAAATGTGGGCGGCAGCTGGACCGGGTGTATGGCTACGGCCATGTCACAAATCATGTGCTATTACAAGTACCCCGACAAAGGGATAGGATCTCATTGTTATACAAATGCGGCATACGGACAGCTTTGTGCTGATTTTGGGAATACGCACTACAACTGGATTAATCCCTCTGACGAAGATTTCAAATTATTGTCTTATCATGTAGGGGTATCCATGGATATGAATTATAATGGCAGTCCGGCAGGAAGTTCACCATTATCTCCCCGTTCTCTCTATGCATTGCATGATTATTTTGGATATTCATGCGAACCATTTAATGATTTTTCACGAAACTCACAAGTAATTCAAAACGTAATTGCTCAACAAAAACCCGTTTACGCGCATCTTCCTGGCGATCCGGGGCACGCTGTTGTATTGGATGGATATGATAGCAATGGATATTTTCATATCAATTTTGGCTGGGGAGGTGATGCTAATGGTTACTACCTGCTTAACAATAATTCATTATTTTATGGTGGAAATTACAAATTCGGAACCAACCTGGGTGAAGTCATGTTGTATCAGCCCGGACCAGTTTACCTGAACAAAACCGATTCGCTTGCTTTAGTTTCAATAAAAAATAACATAAGTAATCTTGACTGGGATTTGTCTGACACTCAAAAAAGAACAGGTATTACAACCCTCAACGGACGAGTAATGAGTTTGAATATTTACTCTGCGAACATGATTGGCAATGAAGGTTCGATACCCGAGGATATTGACAAGATGAACGAATTGATCAACCTTAATATTTCGGGCAAATTACATGGAACTATTCCTCAATCAATTTCTAATCTTTCGAAACTTCAAAAATTACGCATATCAAACTTTTCAGGAACACTAAGCGATACAATTCCAACTAATATTGGAAACCTAACAAATCTCACAAATTTAAGCATTTATAATGCTGCCAAAGGGACTATTCCTTCTTCTATCGGAAAGCTTGTTAATTTGAGAAGTCTTTATTTACCTACCGGAAATATCAATGGTACTATTCCGGAAGAAATTTTCAATTTAAAAAACTTGCAGGATATAACATTAGATGATCAAAAATTAAGTGGAAATATCTCCGAGAATTTAGGAAATTTGAAGGAGATGATTTATTTAAGTGTCTCCGGCAATCAACTTTCAGGCATCTTGCCTACTTCAATAGGTGAATTAACCAAACTTACATATCTTGATTTTTCCGGAAATAATCTTACCGGTCAAGTTCCCCCTTCATTAAAAAACTGTTCCCAAATCACGAACTTAAAGCTTGAGAATAATAATCTTGAAGGAGAATTCTCTCTGATTTTTGAAAATATGATAAGCCTGGAAAGGATGGATTTGAGCAACAATAAACTGACAGGAATTCCCGAAAATATTGGCAAACTCACATCACTTCAGTACCTAAATTTGGATAATAACCTGCTCACATCACTTCCTGATTCACTGAACCAGTTGAAAGCGCTACAAACATTGTCGGCAAATTCAAATAAAATCAGCAGATTACCAGAAAATATGAATCAATTTACAAGTTTGAACACATTAAATCTGGCTAATAATGAATTAACTACTTTCCATCAAGATTTATGTTTACTGCCAAATCTTGCTTCGATTAATCTTAGTTATAATAATATTACCCGATTACCATCGATGATATCCGAATTGAATGTAAGAATTCTGGAGATTCAGGAAAATGAACTCACTGGAGCAATACCGGCAAATTTACTGAGAACTGAGCCGGGCTATTACCGCTTCTACAACAACCGGTTCGTTTACAACGACTTGCCACAGGGAACCGATTTTACAAACTTAATCGGGACTCAGAAACCGCTTAAGCTCCTGAAAAACACTTTCAAGGGCAATCTGGGAGATTCAATAGAAATTGATATCCGAAAGATTTGCAGTAATTTGAACAAACATGATACGTATGTATGGTGCGAACATACGAAAGAAAAGAAAGAAATTCAACCAACTATAAAAATAGAAGATGGTCCGGTTTTGCATCTAAAATTATCTGAAAAAAATATCGGAAAAAAGTATTATTGCTTAATAACAAACGACAGTGCAGCTACTTACAAAGATCCTCAGATTTATTACCGAATTTCGTGTCTGAGCAATCTGATAACCGATACTGTGTTTTTGGCAATACAAACAGAAGATGAATTTCTGACGGAGAAATATCCCGAACAGTATATTGTGAAATCGGAATCCTTGCAAAAAAAGGAACTGAGCGATAAAACCGTCACGCTAATTTCGCCTTTCAAAATGCGCGGTATAAAGAAATGGGAAGCATCGTCCGACCAAAAAGAATGGCACGAGTTATCGGCTTCCATGACACAGAACGATCTGAAGGCAAATCTGGTTTTGGTGAATGAAGAAGAATTGAAGATTTCGCCTAAAACTCCGGCTTATTACCGCTGTGCACTGTTGGAAACAAATTGTGCGCCCCATTACAGCGATACGTTGAAAATCAATCCGTACGGAAAAGTGATTTGTGACACCACACTAAATGTACAGAACAAAACGGTTACGATTAAGAAAGACAGCATAGAGGTAACCATTCCGCAGGGCATTAACGACAGCGACTTTAGACTTACTATCGTCAAGCTTGACAATCCGCCGACTAAGCCCGATTCTGTTTCCCGCTTAAGTTCCGTATATGATGTGACGGTAAGTTTTGGAGACAGTTTTTATTTACCGGTTATCATCAAACTAAAAAACCTGAATAAAAGTTCGTTTAACCAGATGAATATTGAAAACTACAAAGCTGTTTATTTCAATGATATTGAACAACAATGGGAGTATTATAACGATGCAAACATCAATTTGAATGACACAACACTTACATTCGGCACTTATCATTTTACAAAGCTGGGTTACTTCGAGTTTAACGACTGGAACTATACGCACAGCCTTACCCGTGGTAGGGTAAACGTCATTTACAACGTAAGCGATCTCAACTATTTTGATTTGTATGATAAAATGGATGAAAATGAGGGATTAAAAAGCTGGCATGATACAAATACCAATCCGGATAAAGATGGTAATCCATATATGATACAGGACATTGCATATTACATGAACCAGATCATAACTAAATGTGATTTGATAGGGCTTGAAACACCGGGATTACGCTTCAATGTCTATGTAAAACAAGTTGGTAATTATGCTCAAATTGGAGCTGCAAGCTATCTTTCAGGTCGTGGTTTCCTTTATATTGACCCAATTTTCATGAGTATGGAAAAAACATATAAAGAAAATACGGTTCAGTTGATGACTACTCTTGCCCATGAATACACACATTATACGCAGGACTATTACATGTCGATGCTGATAAATAATTATTTCTGGCAGGAAGCCACAGCTCCTTTGGGTGGCAGAATGATCTGGAATACAACTGATTTACCGCTCTCTGAGCCTGAAATGCTGATAAAACAAGGATTATCTCCAACTAAAGGTAATAAAACGATTTTCGAGGTGCTTTCAGCATCCTGGTTTAATGATTATAACTTACCGGTTGTGAGTAAACTAGCGTCAAATTCGGCCGATTACAATCTTGCAAGTCTGTTTCTCCATTACATGCAAAATTACCGTCGCGGAACAACGCTGGACGCGGCTGTTCTCCTGAAAGAAACTTCCTATTTCGACACCTGGTTGGGTTATCTGGAGAGTTACATTAAAAAGTATCTGAAGTCAAGTACCGGTGCTGAATTTGCTGATTATGTCAAATATATTTTTAGCGGCGTTAATCCCAAATTTACGGTCATCAATCAGGAAGATGGCAATCCATACAAATATATATATCAGAATATTGACAATCAGGGTAAATTTGCCAATTTACTCAATTATGATTTTGAAAAACACGATTTCCAAACCGATAAGATTTCCATAAAAATACCATATCTTGGAGCACAAATGTATTTGTTGAATAATATGACCCAAGATAAAGCTGTGGTGGTAAAGTATAAAAGGCTGACCGAAAAAAACGAAAACGAAAAAGCATACTTTGGAAAATATGACCAGAAAACAAAACAGATGAAAATAGTGGAAATAACTGATTCAACCGAATACGTGTTTTTGCTCGAAGCATTAAGTAATAAATCGAATACGGATTTTCTGAATTCAGGATTTCTACTATTTGTAAACGCTAAAACGAATAGTACGATTTTTACCGATTACAATGCCTCCTTCGAACTCACTGCCACTCCGGTACCAAACATCACGGATCTATGCTATGCCGATGTTACACAGGAAGCCATTCATAATTTCAGTGATGGAAATAAAAATCTGTTTTTCATTTCGGGTAAAGCAAAAATGCCAGCTATAACTGATCTGAAATACACTATCGAAAATTATGATTCATACATGGAGTTGATTGAGGATTCAATTATTCAGACGAACAGCAGCTTCACCAAAAAAATCAGGATGAACAACGGACCAAACCTGCCTGCAACAATTCAAGACACATACATAACACAAAAAATTGAATATGATTTCATTACAGGAAATATGCTGATACATCAGTTCTCCAAAACTGTAAACAAATGGGGTGCTTATCACGATGACTGGACCAACACCGACAAACCGGAATATACATTTGAAGTAGTGGATCAAAATCAGAAAATGAGGCTTAAGAAAATTCTCAATCTGATTCCGGACACCAAAACGTGGGGAGAAAGTACTCTGCTGTACGAAACTAAAACTACCGAAGAAACCAGGAATTCAGTGGAAAAACTCGAAGAGAGTACTACAACTATCCAATATGACGAGAGTGGAAAAGAAACCAGCCGGGAAACTGTTAATTATCTAAATACTGAATATACAACTAATAACAAGATGCATGTTTGGTTCCATAACAAATAATGTATAAGATCATTACGTTTGCAAATGTCAACAGACTTAAAATACTTACAGATTTCCATGTGAACATCTAAAAAAATATATTTGTATGAAAATAAAATTCTTATGGCTTCTGCTTTTCGGTATCATAATAGCCGGATGCAAACCCGCTAATCCTCCGGATGACCCGAATGGTACGGGCGATCCGCCTATCGTAGCAGTTGATTCGCTGGGCGTTTCAATTAATACCATTGCTTTCACTGCCGGGAAAGATGCAAGTCTTATTATCGTACGTACCAATAAATCGTGGACTGCCATAAAAACTGCCGACTGGCTGTCTCTTTCGGCATCGTCGGGCAACATGAATACCGCTTTTCTGATTGGAGCTACAGCCAACGACGGGCTTATGCGCGAAACGACATTGACCATCCGTGCCGGCGACAAGTCGAAGGAAATTAAAATAAGCCAGGCAAGCACACCCAGAATGACCATGACGGTAAAAGGGATTCCTGTCACTATGATACTCGTAGAAGGACGTGAGTTCACGATGGGAAGCAGCGAACAAAGCAGCTACGGACTATCCCATCAGGTGAAACTGAGCGATTACTACATATCTGAAACGGAGGTTACCAACGCTTTGTGGCAAGCTGTAAAGGGTTCGCTGCCTTACTCCGACCACAGCGAAGCCGATAAACCCACTCTGCCTGTAAGTGAAGTAAACTGGAACATGGTAACCGGTGAATTTATTCCTACTCTCAACCAGTTAACGGGCAAAACCTTCAGACTACCCACCGAAGCTGAATGGGAGTATGCGGCACTTGGCGGTAAAAATACTACCGGCACCAAATATGCAGGCAGCAATACGCTCGACGATGTAGCCTGGTATCTGGGAAACTCCGGTAAACAAAAGAAAGCGGTAAAAGGAAAAGACCCCAATCAACTCGGACTGTATGACATGAGCGGAAACGTATGGGAATGGTGCAGCGACTGGTACGACTATTATTACGGATTCCAGATAGTGAACCAAAGTGTGGTGGTTCCCTTGCTACAAACCAATCCGAAAGGGCCTGACACCGGAACGAACAAAATTGTACGTGGCGGAAGCATCGAAAGTGACGAAATGTGGGGATATTCTCCTTGCCACGTGAAGTACCGCAATAGTATCAAGCCAACCGGCATAGATGGTTGCTGGGGTAACACAGGCAGTCCACAGGAACCTATGTGTAATTTTATGAAATTTACCGGCTTCAGACTTGTTGTCTCGGCTCAAAATCAATAAAAACATACTGAAATGAAAAAAATAATCATAACTTCCATTACTCTCATCGCCTTCGTGCTTAGCAATGCACAGACAGTGGTAAAAATGAAAATGCCAACTCAGGCTAAAGAACCGCTGCAGGTAACGGTGCTTTTCGACGAGGAAGTACCCGAAGGTATGCCTGTGGTACTCGGACTGATGGGCTACACCGTGAGTGGGGGCATGACGCCTTACACCTACGAATGGATGCAAAACGGAAAGGTAATCGGCACCGGAGATGTGGTGGTGGTTACACCGGCGAAGGGTGATAAAATAGAACTGAAAGCCACCGATAATAACAAATGCTATTCCACCATGGCTTTTTCAATGAAAGTTATCAGCCGTTTGCCCGGAGCAAATGACCAAAAGAACGAGACTTACACTATATCGCCTACGCTGGTGAAAAACGGTATAATACATATCGGATTGCCCGATGCCGAAAATAAACTGAAGGCAAATATACGCATTTTTGATACGAACGGTTCGCTCAAGCACCAGTCTTTTATTGCTGGAAGTTCTGATATTACATTCGGATTACCGGTCGGAATTTATTTCGTTTCAGTGCGAACCGATAGCTATCATAAGGTGGAAAAATTATTGTTCAATAGCTATTTAGTTTCACAGCGTTATTGAAAGCATTTTTCCTCTTCCAAGTTTAGTGAAGGTGTAGCCGAAACGGAACTCGGAAGAGGAAAAGACAAAAAAGTTGATTATTTTTGTTCTACCAAAATAAAAATAATATGTAACAAATTTATCATTCAAATTCCAAGACAAATGTACACAATCGTAAGTAGATACAAAAATGTTTTTCAGATTCAAATGAAAAACTTACTGCCCGATTTAATGTTTCTAATCAAACAGTTTCTAAATGGAAAAATCGGAATTTACAGCAAGATGTTTCCTGTTGCCCGATAAATATTGAATATGCCTTATCCGAAATTAATCTCAACTTTCATCAACAAGCTTGTGAAACTTGACAAGTAAATAATCATTACAATAACCCAGACATTCATGCGTACTTTTGTGTTTACTCTTTTTTTTATTCTATTTTTCGGTATTGTTGCATATACTTGGGTAAAAGGAATTCGAGCTTTTTCTTTAGAAGGAAATCATAAGTTGATATATAATATCGTATCAACTATAATGCTTGCTTCGCTGTTTGCGGCAATGATTCTTGCTCATCTGCTTCCGGCTACGCTGGGCAAAGTAATTAGCACGGTGGGTTATAGCTATCTTATAATTCTGGTTTATATGCTCTTTGCATTTCTTGCCACCGATTTGCTTTTACTCGTTAATCGGTTGGCTCATTTTATTCCAGATGTCAAATTATTTCGCATAGTCATTGGTTATGTAGCGCTGGCGACAATAATGGTTGTAATGTTTGTGGGAAACTACCGGTTTTATCACCCCAATACTGTTTCTTTGAATCTGCGAACACATAAAACACAACAAGAAAAAACGATGAAAATTGTCGCAGTGAGTGATTTGCATCTTGGGGTGCTAATCGACAAAAAACTTCTCATCGACTATGTAGCCCGCATAAACAGTGAGAAGCCGGATTTGGTGCTTATTGGTGGCGATTTGATTGACCGTTCGCTTCGTCCGGTTGTGAGTCAACGAATGGATGAGGAGCTTCGCCGGCTAAAGGCTCCACTTGGGGTTTATGCCGTGTATGGCAATCATGAGCATTTTAGCGAAAGCCTTGCTGATGTCGAAGCGTTTTACCAAAAATCGAATATTAATCTGCTTCGCGATAGCAGTGTGTTGGTAGATAATTCGGTGTTGCTTGTAGGACGCGACGATAGAATGAATCCGGAACGTAAATCCTTAAACGCTGTGATAAATGGTGCGGACCATTCGCGTCCGATTATTTTACTCGATCATCAACCTGTGAAATTGGATGAGGCTGTGTCTAATGGTGTTGATATTCAGTTTTCGGGACACACACACAACGGACAGTTTTTTCCTGGCAATCTGATTGTAGATGGAATTTTTGAGAATGGTTATGGCTATTTGAAAAAGGCAAATACGCACTTTTATACATCATCGGGCTTGGGCATCTGGGGCCCGCTCTATCGGATAGGTACGCAAAGCGAGTTAGTGGTAATCAATTTTAATTATTGATGCCGAATAGCTAACTGTGTATTTTTTTTATTGCTGTCCGGTAAAACTTAAAACTGCATAATTACCCCGCCCGAAGCCCTGT
>CAZMQV010000065.1:0-15928 GCA_964568675.1 uncultured Paludibacter sp. | reverse complement strand
ATTGCTTCCTTACGTAACCGATATGATGAAATAAGCTAAAAAGGAGAAAAGATTATGGAAATTATATTATTAGAAGATGTAATCAACTTGGGTTACAAAGGCGATATCGTAGAAGTAAAAAGAGGATACGGACGAAACTACCTCATCCCTCAAAAGAAAGGTGTTATCGCTACCGAATCTGCAAAAAAAGTATTAGCTGAAAACCAACGTCAACAAGCTCACAAACTTGAAGCAATCAAGAATGCGGCAGTTGAATTGGGCGCTAAAATCGAAGCTGTTGGCAGCCTTACTATTGGCGCTAAAACCAGTTCAAACGGTAAGATTTTTGGTGCTGTTACCAACATTCAGTTGGCTGACGCGCTTGATAAAGCCGGTGTTGCTATTGACAGAAAACTTATTTCAATCAAAGCTTCTGTTAAAGAAATTGGCAGCTATACAGCAACAGTAAAACTTCACAAAGAAGTATCTGTAGAAATTCCATTCGAAGTAGTTTCTGAATAAGAAATTTCTATCGATTCAAAATCAAAACTAAAAAGCCGATTTGTTTCTTGCGAAACAAATCGGCTTTTTTAATTTCGGTATATCTCAATCGTTTGTAAGCTCCGAAACATTGATTAAGCGATGTTCTTGAAAAAAAAGATCAATGCCGAACTCGCTCTTTTGGATAGAATCGTGCGCACTTCGCACCGTTTTGAATTGAGACAAGAGAGTTTATGGTAAAAACAGTAATTTTATCATGTAAATGTTGAGCCATCAAACCGGGTGCAAATCTGTGGAATAAGCAATTATATGTACGTAAAAGTTATTCTTTTGAGAATCAAGCAATAAATCTGTGTTTTATATCTTCAGAAAAATCACCTTCATTTACCCACCCTCAAATAACATCTCTGAAATTACAATGTATTCCTGGATTTTTGAAGAGCAAAAAAGCTATTCACACCTATGAAGGAAGGCATGAAAGTGCAATTTGTATAAGCGGTGAGAACAGGAAGTTACGAATTACTTTTTCTTTTTTCGTATGGCGTTGGTATAGGAGTCGATCACTTTGAATACGCTATGGCTTGAGTTGAACACATTGCGGAAGAGGTTACGCGCTTTTTCAAAATTAAGCTTTGACGCTACCCACTCATCGATATCATATTGGGCAATAGCCTGATGAAAATGAACATTTGCCATCACTATCACATTGGGTCTGTATATCTGTTTGAAATTTTCCATCAGCTCAATAAACTCTTTTTCCTTTTCATTTTCAGCATAAGCCTTCATCACAGCCTGATAAATAGCGGCGTTGGTGGGGTCGAATGCAAAAAGATCATTGGTGTGTTTTTGATACATTGGGTCATTCAATCGCAATTCAACCAATGTCATCGGCAGGATGGTATTATAGTCGTTGGGTACAAGTTTGTCGCAAATTCGATAATATTCGAGTGCTTTCTTGTCATCTTTTAACGCTTCGTAAGCCAACGCGACCAGGTGTGCCGCCTCCGCTTTAAACTCCGGATCGCGTTGCATACCATAAGCTCTGAGTGCCGAGGTCAAACATTTATCATACTGTTCGACACCCGAGAAAGCATACGCCAGATTGTAATGGCTCAACGCATAATCGGGATTGAGCATTATCGAATGTTCGAGATAAGGTATTGCCGCTTCGGCATCGTTTTCCATCAGATAGGCATAGCCAATTCCGAAAAGCGACCAGCTGTCGAACTCCTTGTGCTGATATGCTAACAGATTATTTGACTTAATTTGCTCAATCATCACCGTATCAGGCTCCAACCATCCATCGGGATAAAGCAGGTGAGCTTCGTAGTAAAAATTTCCGAGTGATTTCCGAAGTTTGTAATTATTCGGATATTGATTGATAAGCTTTTTTAGTACCGAATCGGGCTTATAGGTAAACATGGGCATTGTAGATTTACGCTCACGTATTTCAAAAAGCTGTTGATTGGGGGTCAAATCTTTCAATGCGAATCGCTGCAACGAATCTGTTTTGATATAATAATTTAGCAGAATATTTACTTTCGAAATAGCGATATCCGGGTCTTGATCGTTGGGGTCGCTCCCGCGTAAAACTTCGAATGCCGAAGCATACTGATGTTTTAACACCATCGAATCGGCTTTGGAAGTAGCCGCGTTTTGTGCGAATAATGTTGGAGTATTACAGAGAGAAAACGCTAACGCGATATAATTTAATGAAGATTTCAACATTGTGTCAATAGTTATTATGATGGATTCAATATTTTCAACTACAAATAATCAGCCAAACACTAATATTTATTCTTTATTCGCCAAGCCATACATTCAGGTCATTCATAAGAAATCAACAGCAGAGCTGTGGTCAGGAATCTTTATTAGTATTCTACAAAATTATAAAATTGTGGAGATAGAAAAAAGTTAATGTTATGAAAGAATGCGCTACCAGCGATTAAAGAGATGTAATCGGGAATGAAAATCAGGGTTTGAATGCTCTCGCTTTTTCACGGTACTACATAATTAAAAAGCCTCCGGAATAGGTTTCCAGGAGGCTTTTTAATCGTTTTATCTACTTTTGGTTAGTATTCGTTCCAGCTTTTGATTTTCACATCGTCGAGAGATAGTTCGCAAAATGAGGTGATAAAGGCTGAAGCAAGGCGTGCGTTGGTGATTAGCGGGATGTTATAATCCACCGCTCCACGACGAATCACATAACCGTTGGTCAATTCGCGCTTTGTAATGTTTTTGGGGATGTTGATAATCAGATCCAGTTTTTTATCGGCCATCAACTGTTTTATGTTGTTTTCGCCACCCTCATCAGGCCAGTTTACGTCTGTAGCCTCCACTCCATTCTCTTCTAAAAACTTCTGAGTTCCGTGACTCGCATAAAGCTTAAACCCTTTTTCGTGAAGTTGCTTACAAGCATCCAGCAAATCTACTTTCGATTTTGCTTCGCCCGATGAAATAAGAATACCTTTTTTAGGTACATTGTAACCAACCGAAAGCATTGACTTGAGCATTGCTTCAGAAAATCCGTCGCCGATACATCCCACTTCGCCGGTCGATGACATGTCCACGCCAAGCACCGGATCGAAATTGTGTAAACGGGAGAATGAGAATTGCGAAGCTTTCACTCCGATATGTTCAAGGTCAAAAATTGTTTTATCCGGTTTGCTGTAAGGCACATCGAGCATCACGCGGGTAGCCGTTTCGATAAAGTTGCGTTTCAGCACTTTCGATACGAAAGGGAATGAGCGTGAAGCACGCAGATTACATTCGATAACTTTGATTTCATTGTTTTTGGCCAGATACTGGATATTGAATGGTCCGGTGATGTTCAACTCCTTCGCTATCTGTTTGGATATTTTTTTCACACGGCGCATGGTTTCGAAATATATTTTCTGTGCAGGGAAAACCAGCGTGGCATCACCCGAGTGAACACCCGCAAATTCCACATGTTCCGAAATGGCATATTCCACCACTTCGCCGTTTTTAGCTACCGCGTCAAATTCTATCTCTTTGGCATTTTGCAGAAACTGCGACACCACCACCGGAAACTCTTTTGATACTTTGGCTGCCATTTGCAGAAATTCATGCATTTGCTCCTTGTCATAACATACGTTCATCGCGGCGCCTGAGAGCACATACGAAGGACGAATAAGCACAGGGAAACCTACCTCCTCTACAAATGAGTCAATCTCTTCGAAACTAGTCAGTTCTTTCCATCGTGGCTGGTCAATGCCAAGTTGGTCGAGCATAGCCGAGAATTTATGACGGTTTTCGGCACGGTCAATCGATAGCGCCGAAGTACCGAGGATTGGTACTTGCTGACGATGCAATTTAATAGCCAAGTTGTTGGGAATTTGACCACCCACCGACACGATCACACCTTTAGGTGTTTCGATATCTATTACATCCATCACACGTTCAAACGATAGTTCGTCAAAGTAAAGACGGTCGCACATGTCGTAGTCGGTCGAAACGGTTTCGGGGTTGTAGTTAATCATCACCGACTGATAGCCAAGTTTTCGGGCTGTTTCTACCGCGTTCACCGAACACCAGTCAAACTCTACTGATGAACCAATGCGATAGGCTCCCGATCCAAGCACAACCACATTTTCACCTTCAACATGTTGAGGCGTAAATGGAGCGCCTTCGCCATAAGTAAAATAGAGGTAATTTGCTTTTTCAGGATTATCGGATGCAATGGTATTGATGCGGCGAACTTTTGGAGTAACATCAAGCGATTTTCGAAGTTCGCGCACCTGCAATAAGCCGTTCTCCATATTTCCGTCAGGATTTTCAACATAGCGTGCTATCTGAAAGTCGCTAAATCCAAGTCGCTTAGCCTCTGCAAGCACATCTTTTGGTAATTCGGCGATACTGTTGTAAGCTCCAATCACCAAGGTATATTTATAGATATTCTCTAATTTTTCGAGGAACCATTTATCTATTTTGGTCAATTCTTCAATTTGGCTTACGGAGTAACCTTTTTCAAACGCGTCGGCAATGGCAAAAATGCGCAAATCGGTAGGATTGGACAACGCGTCTTCCACATTATCGAATGTTAGTTCACGATTGCCTACAAATCCGTGCATACCCTGCCCTATCATACGCAAGCCTTTCTGTATAATCTCTTCGAACGATTGGCCAATACTCATGATTTCGCCTACCGACTTCATCGATGATCCAATCAATCGGCTTACCCCGGCAAACTTAGTCAAGTCCCATCGTGGTATTTTCACAATCATATAATCGACTTTTGGCGCCAAGTAAGCTGAATTGGGCGTACCCATTTCGCCGATTTGGTCGAGCGAATAGCCAAGCGCAAGTTTTGTTGCTACAAAAGCAAGCGGATAGCCCGATGCTTTTGACGCCAACGCTGACGAGCGGCTCAAACGCGCGTTAATTTCAATGATGCGGTAGTCGTTGGTTTCCACATTAAAGGCATATTGGATATTACATTCGCCCACTATGCCAATATGACGCACTACCCTGCGCGCCACATCTTCAAGCAAATCAATTTGTTCGCGACTGAGAGTGATGATAGGAGCCACTACGATACTTTCGCCGGTGTGAATGCCAAGTGGGTCGAAGTTTTCCATCGGAACCACCGTGAAACAATGGTCGTTTTTATCGCGAATAACTTCAAACTCTATCTCTTTCCATCCTTTCAAACTCTCTTCGACCAATATCTGACTTGAGAATGAAAGCGCGCTATTACACAGTTCCACAAATTCGGCTTCATCTTTACAAATACCGGAGCCTAAACCCCCAAGCGCGTAAGCCGAACGAACCATCACCGGGAAACCAATTTTGTAAGCTGCTTTCAAGGCCTCTTCAAGGCTGTTAACTGCCTGCGAAACCGGAGTTTTAGCCTCTATTTCATCTAATTTTTTTACAAACAAATCACGGTCTTCTGTAATCATGATGGCTTCGACCGAAGTGCCAAGCACACGTACATTGCGTTGTTGCAATGTTCCGCTAAGGTACATTTCCGTACCACAGTTGAGCGCGGTCTGACCTCCAAAGGCAAGTAAAATACCATCCGGTTGCTCTTTTTCAATTACTTTCTCAACAAAATAGGGCGTGATAGGCAAGAAATAAACCTTATCGGCTATTCCCTCCGAAGTTTGAATAGTAGCGATGTTAGGATTGATAAGCACCGTTTCGATACCTTCTTCTTTCATTGCTTTGAGGGCTTGAGCTCCCGAATAATCAAACTCGCCGGCTTGACCAATTTTCAACGCGCCGGAACCTAACAAAATAACTTTTTTGATTGATTTGTCCATTGTAATTTGTAAGTATAAATGTATTGTTAATTATTATTCAAAAAAAAATCGGAAAATAAGACTTAAAGCCTTAATATTTCCGACTAAATATTATTGAAATGTCTTTTTGAATTTGTTTGTTATGGGATACATCTCCATTAAAACAAATCCCACCAGAGCAAATATGATGAAACGACTTATAAAACATCAAATTGAATATTGTTTTTTTATTAATTCAAACTTCATGCAAAGTTACTACAATTATTTTAGTTGGCAAAGTAAGAAAAAGATGGTTAATTGTTTTTTAGTTTTTTTTCTGAACTATCAAGTAAAGTGAGAGTGTAATTCTCAAAGGTTAGAAACGGGAATTTACGATAAAATTTACTTGCTTTTTCACCTGGCATGTAAAAATTCATGAAATATCTCAAACAATTATGGCATTATATTTGTTTTATTCACTGTATATATTAAATTAATTTCATTAACTCGATAAAGAAAATAATAATATGGCAAAAACTGGTATTTATCTCAATTTTCAGGGAAACGCAGAAGAAGCATTCATTTTTTACAAATCGGTTTTCAATACCGAATTCGATCACCCAATAGCGCGTATTGGCGACATGCCAATTCCCGAAGACATGCCGCAACTTTCGGAGGCTGAGTTGAAAATGGTGATGCATGTATCACTTCCGATATTAGGGGGTATAAGTATAATGGGCTCGGACATGCTTGAAAGTATGGGACACAAATTGATTGTCGGCAACAACACGACTATTAGCTTGGAAACAGACTCAAAAGATGAAGCAGATATTCTTTACCAAGTGCTCTCAGAAGCTGGAACTGACTTGGTGCCACCTCATGATGAATTCTGGGGGTATTGGGGTTGTTGCCTCGACCGCTTCGGCATTCGCTGGATGTTTAATGTAATGAAACAATGAAACTAATTTTATTTTTCAAACTAACATTCGATAAGAAATAATTGACAACTTACAATATTTTACATCAATACAACAAATTTCTCATTCTATTTAAAAACTCAAGCGAACATGAAAAAAAGAATTACTTTCTCTGTTTTTGCAATACTTGCACTTTTGGTAAGTTTGCAAGTTAGTGCCCAAACGCTTGGAACCGCCGTGAAGCCTTTAGCTTCGGCTGACACTAACCCAATTTATTACTATCTGGAATCGGCAGCTGTAACTTCATTGGGGTCTCCCAATGCAACTCTAACATCAATTTTACCATTGAAAGACAATAAATATGTTGCATATTCACAGGCCACTACCAAAACAAGAGTAATGTACCGAATATCAACTGGGGGCGAAGAAGAGCTATGGTCTGTTGAGTTGAATGCGAATGGAAAGAGCTATTTTAAAAACAAATCAACCGGATTCTACTTACGTGGAAGCCGTGAAGCTGGCGCATATTGGGTTAATGATTCGGTACGATTTACGAGTTTGGGAAGCGACCAATATGCCATTCGTACATCAGTAACTGAGGCAGATAACTCAACCGTAGTTAATAACAGTTATATGATTGCATGGAATAGTTTAACTTGCGACAGATGGGGTTCTGCTCAAATCAACACCAATACTGCTTGGCTCTTCAGATTGGCTTCAGGCAGTGAGAAAAACTATTTACAAGCATTAATTAATGATGCGCAAAAAATAATAAACACTTCTGTTGGTGATGCAATAGGTCAGTATTCAGTTAGTGCGGGAAATGATTTGCAAACAGCCATCACAGCCGCGCAAGATGTGTACAACAATTCATCGGCTAGTACTACAGAGCTATTGAATGCTATTGCTGCGTTAAATACCGCTGTTAGTACTTTTTACGCAACCTCGGTTAATCTTCCTGTATCTGCCACATTGGGTAGCGACGAAACACTTTATGCTATTTACACCCCCAATCGGAATAATGCTTCTTTGATAGACATTCTACCTGCAGGTAGTAATTTGAAATCACAATTCAATAGTCCACTGCCTGAAAGTTTCCCGAATACCCAAGTTTGGTCGTTTATTCTCCTTGGTGATGGCACATACGCTCTCGTAAATCCTTTTTCAGGAAATTATGTAACAAACACCAATGCGACAGCAGGTTCAGGTAAAATAAGCTCCACGACAACCACACCGACTGCCGGAGCCTGGAAATTGGATAAAGCTTCTATTTTTCCTTTAATGATTATCTATTCTCCGACGCTTAATAACGGACAATTGAATTTAAGTACAACCAATAATGCCGAGGTTAATAACTGGGGTTACAATCAAGGGACAAAGAATACGGAAGGCTTTATAATAAATGACGCCGGAAGTAGTTTTTTGATTAAAAAAGTAGGACAACGTAATACTAAAGCAACTGAACCCACAGCAAGCGTTCCTGCCGGACCTGTTGACGAAGGTACAAACATCTCATTGACTGCCACAAATGCTAGCGATATAATATATTATACACTTGATGGAACTGATCCAAAAACAAGCGCAACCCGTCAAAACATGACAAGTGGAAACTCTTTCGTTGCTCCTGCAAGTGGATTTACTCTTCAGGCTTATGTTGAAGGAACACAAACTTACTTCCCAAGCGATATTTTAACTAATGTATATTCAATAACAACCGGTGTTGGAAATTCTTTATCGAAAAATTATAACATACAAATTATCGGCGGATTTATTACAGTAGAAGGAGCTGACAACTTTGAACTTTATTCGGTTGCTGGCCAAAAACTTAACTTAAATTCCACTTTACAAAAAGGTGTATATCTTATAAAAATAAAAGATTTTACTCAGAAAGTCGTAGTGAAATAATCAGGATTTCACCATCAGTGCTAACAAACAAAAAAGCGGGAGAAATACCCGCTTTTTTGTTTCTTGTACAATCAGTTTCTCAATCTTAATTCTTCATCTTCCACTCCAAGCCCGATTTTAATTCAGCCAAAAACTCTTGAGTATTCAGGAAGTTTTCGCGCATAATGTCGTTACCATAAACCAGAATGGCAAGGTCTTTTGTCATTTTACCGCTTTCCACAGTTTCAACACAAACTTGCTCCAATGTCTGACAGAAATTTACAAGCTCTTGATTGTTATCCAATTTTCCACGATGCATCAAACCTTGAGTCCAGGCAAAAATAGAAGCAATGGGATTAGTCGAAGTTTCTTTGCCTTGCTGATGTTGACGATAATGACGCGTTACTGTGCCGTGGGCAGCTTCGGCTTCTACTGTTTTTCCATCGGGGGTAACGAGTACCGAGGACATCAATCCTAATGAGCCAAATCCCTGCGCAACTGTATCAGACTGCACATCGCCATCGTAATTCTTACACGCCCATACGAATCCGCCATTCCATTTCATAGCCGAAGCTACCATGTCGTCAATGAGTCGATGCTCGTAAACAATACCGGCTTTTTCAAAATCAGCTTTAAACTCCGTGTCATAAACTTCCTGAAAAATATCTTTAAAACGTCCGTCATACGCTTTTAGAATCGTATTTTTAGTAGAAAGATAAAGCGGATATTTTTTCGTCAATGCCATTTGAAAGGATGAGCGCGCAAAACCATAGATGGATTCATCGGTGTTGTACATTGCCATTGCCACACCATCACCTTTGAAGTCATATACTTCCCACTCTTGCACTTCGCCATTTTCGGCAGTGAATGTAAGCTTTAATTTGCCTTTACCTTTTATTACCTTATCAGTAGCGCGATATTGGTCGCCAAAGGCGTGACGTCCGATAATGATTGGTTGTGTCCAGCCTTGCACATATCTCGGGATATTATTGCAAATAATTGGTTCGCGAAACACGGTACCCCCAACAATATTACGGATAGTTCCGTTGGGCGATTTCCACATTTGTTTCAATCCGAACTCTTCAACACGCGCTTCGTCGGGGGTGATGGTAGCGCATTTTATACCTACGTTGAATTGATTAATCGCATTAGCGGCGTCAATTGTAACCTGGTCGTTGGTTGCGTCGCGGTTTTCCACACTCAAATCAAAATATTTAACATCTAATTCGAGATAAGGCAGAATAAGTTGTTCTTTAATAAATGACCAGATTATTCGGGTCATTTCATCGCCATCAAGTTCAACTACGGGGTTCGCTACTTTTATTTTTTGCATATTTTTCTATTGTTTTACTTGTTATGTAAAAATCAATCTGTATCTGATTCTGAAATCAAGATACAGATTGATATGTTAGTTAAAAAAAAAACGAGACGAATAAAATCATTTTCGAGCATTCATTGGCACGAATGCTTGCTTTTCGCGAACGTTTTTGTAAGCAGGACGAATGATGCGTTTGCTGGAGAAATTAAGCTCTTCAATGCGGTGGGCAGTCCAACCTACAATACGCGCCATTGCGAAAAGAGGTGTAAATACTTCTTCGGGAAGCCCTATCGCATCATAAACAAAACCGGAATAGAAATCCACGTTAATACAGGTTTGTTTTTGCCCCTCTCCTTTAAACTCCATGAATTTTTTCACGGCGCGTTCTTCTACAAGCTCCATCAGGTCAAATTCTTCTTCGCGACCTTTTTCTTTTGCCAAATCACGTGCCATTTTCTTCAACAGTCCGGCACGCGGGTCGCTCACAGTGTACACGGCGTGTCCGATACCGTAGATTAAACCCGTTTTATCATGCGCTTCTTTTTTCAATACGCGAACAAGATAATTATCCACTTCGTCCACATTTTTCCAATCATTCACATTCTTTTTCAAGTCGTCAAGCATACCCTTCACCTCGATATTGGCGCCTCCATGAAGTGGGCCTTTTAGCGAGCCAATACCAGCAGCAATTGCCGAGTAGGTATCGGTTTCGGTAGAACTAACTACACGCACCGAGAAAGTGGAGTTATTACCACCACCGTGATCGGCGTGGAGAATGAGCGCGAGATCAAGAATTTTAACTTCAAGTTCGGTGTAGTTATCTTTACCTTTCATCATAAAAATGAAATTTTCAGCAACCGATTTATCTTCGTGCGGGTGGCGAATATGAAGCGAACGCCCCATTTGATTGTGTCGCATAATCTGATAAGCATAAGCAATAATTGTAGGGAATTTTGCAATCAGATTAATGGATTGACGAATCAGATTATCTTTGGTGATTTCGTCCGGATTTTCGTCATATACATACAGTTCGAGCACACTACGCGCAAGTATGTTCATGATATTTCCCCCTTTGAGCGAAAGGATGTTCATTGTAGTCCGATGGTCGAGGGGCATGGTTTTCATTATAACTTTGCGAAAAAGCTCCAATTCCTCCTCATTAGGCAATCCACCCGAAAGCAGCAAATAAGCAGTTTCTTCAAATCCCAATCTATTTTCGTCAAGAATGCCATTGACCAATTCTTCGAGGTCGATGCCACGATAAAGCAATTTACCGGGTATTGCTTTCAGTTTGCCATCCGGTTGTTTTTCATATCCTACCACATCACCCACACGGGTGAGTCCGGCAAGTACGCCAGAGCCATCTTCATTGCGCAATCCTCTCTTCACACCCATTTCCGGAAAGAGTTCCTTTTTAATGTCGGTTGTCCGCTTAATACTTTCAGAGAGTTGTTGGATTAATTCGTTTTCGGTCATATTTTTCAGTTTTATTTAGATTATTTTCAAGATACAATTCATTAAAACTTAACACAGAAAAGCCTCATATTGTTTTGAACTTAGATAAATTCTATCGAAATAATAACTTTTATTTGTAGCAGAAGTGTTTTCGTTACAAAATTATGTTGTTTTTTCAATTTCATTAATTATGGAATCGGCAAAATCTGTCGTACTAAGCGCTTTCCCTTGTTGCATGAAACGCGCTAAATCGGAAGTGGCTATCCCCGACACAAAAAGCTGTTCGAGGGCAAGTGTTATTTTCGCTCCAGCCTCGTTCCATCCCATATATTCAAGCATCATCACTCCGGAGAGAAGCATGGAGCAAGGATTGGCGATGTTTTTTCCGGCAATATCCGGCGCGGTGCCGTGAGTTGCTTCAAAAATGGCGTGTCCGGTGTTGTAGTTTATGTTAGCGCCCGGAGCAATACCAATGCCACCTACCATGGCGGCAAGCTGATCGGATATGTAATCTCCATTCAGATTCAATGTGGCAACCACCGCATATTCTTCAGGTTTTAATAGTGTGTTTTGGAGAAACGCGTCGGCAATTACATCTTTTACGAAAACTTTCCCCGTGTCTTTCGCTTCGTTGTATGCCACCACAGCGGCATCAAGCCCCCGTTCTGTTTTGATTTTGTTAAATTTGTTCTCTGTAAATGTTTCATTCGGAAATTCACGTTCTGCCAGCGCGTAACCCCATTTCTTGAAGCCACCTTCGGTAAACTTCATGATATTTCCTTTATGAACGAGGGTTACATTAGGCAGCCGATTGTCGATGGCATAGCGTATAGCCGCACGCACCAATCGCTCGGTACCCTCTACCGACACCGGTTTTACACCTATTGAAGTAGTTTCCGGGAAGCGAATTTTAGCAACTCCCATCTCTTCCTGAAGAAATTTAAGCACTTTTTTCAGTTCGGGAGTACCTGCGTTCCATTCAATACCTGCATAAATATCTTCGGTGTTTTCTCTGAAAATAGTGATATTTACTTTCTCAGGATGAAGCAAAGGAGTTGCCACTCCTTTGAACCAACGTACAGGACGAAGACAAACGAACAGATCAAGTTCTTGTCGCAAGGCAACATTAAGTGAGCGAATACCTTCGCCAACAGGTGTGGTGAGAGGCCCTTTGATGCCTACCAAATATTGACGAAAAGCGTTCATGGTTTCTATAGGCAACCAGTTTCCTGTTTCGTTATAGGCTTTCTCACCGGCAAGCACTTCAAGCCATTCTATCTTTTTTTTATTGTTATATGCTGATTTCACCGCACAATCAATAACCTTTCGAACCGACAAGGTAATCTCTTTTCCTATCCCATCTCCTTCGATAAATGGAATAACAGGTGTATCCGGGACAAGAAGCGAATTGTTTTGGAATGAAATTGAATTCATTTTTATTGATGATTTTTTATTGGATACCGGGTAATGACATTTTATATTTGAAAGTATCCACCCGAAGCAAGCGCATTCGCGCCTACTTTGGGTAAATACCGGATTCTAATCTATTATTTCATCGCGTTGAGTGCGCTTCCCGCTTTGAACCATGCTATTTGCTGCTCATTGTAAGTGTGTGCCACTTCAAACGTATCGACACTTCCATCGGCATGTTGGAGTTTCAATGTCAGGTTTTTGCCCGGAGTAAATTCAGTCAGACCAATAATACTGATTTTATCATTTTCCTGCACTTTGTCATAGTCTTTTTTATCAACAAACGTAAGCGCCAACATACCCTGTTTCTTCAAGTTGGTTTCGTGAATACGGGCAAATGATTTTACCAAAATGGCTTTTACAAACAGATGACGAGGTTCCATGGCGGCGTGCTCGCGACTGGAGCCTTCACCATAGTTTTCTTCAGCCACAACCACCGAACCAATTCCGGCAGCTTTGAATTTGCGCGCAAGCGCCGGCACCGGAATATATTCATTGGATTCCGGGTCAAGTGTAGCATTTGTTTTGTCGTTGAAACTATTGACCGCGCCAATCAACATATTGTCGGAAATATTGTCGAGATGTCCGCGAAAGCGCAGCCAGGGTCCAGCCATTGAAATGTGGTCGGTAGTACATTTACCTTTTACTTTGATAAGGAGTGGTAGGTTTTCGTAGTCCTTGCCATCCCAAGGAGCAAACGGGGCTAATATTTGCAAGCGGCTGGAGTCCGGAGCTATAGTTATTTCCACACTGCTTCCATCTTCAATTGGCGCTTTATATCCCGCGTCTTTCACATCGAAACCATTGGGAGGCATCTCATAACCATGTGGTTCTGAAAGTTTTATTTGTTCGCCCTTGTTGTTGGTCAAAGTATCTTTAAGAGGATTGAATGTTAAGTCGCCGGCTATTGTAAAAGCTGCCACCAATTCGGGAGAAGTTACGAATGCGTGTGTATTGGTGTTGCCATCATTGCGCTTCGCAAAGTTTCGGTTGAATGAAGTTACAATTGAGTTAGGACGTTCTTTTTCGTCATCGCGCTTCCATTGTCCGATACATGGACCGCAAGCATTAGCCATAATCACAGCGCCCGCATCCTCAAATTCTTTAATTACTCCATCTCTTTCGGCAGTGAAGCGCACCTGTTCTGAACCCGGATTAATGATAAACTGCGCCTTCACATCAAGTCCGTTCTCGCGTGCGTTTTTCACAATATTGGCTGCTCGTGTCAAATCTTCGTAAGATGAATTGGTACACGACCCGATAAGTCCTACTTCCATTTTCTGAGGATATTTATTCTCTTTTACAGCTTTTGCAAATTCTGAAATGGGATAGGCGGCATCGGGGGTAAATGGACCATTTACGTGGGGTTCAAGCTCCGACAAATTAATTTCTATAAGTTGGTCGTAGAAATTTTGTGGATTTAACGCAGTTTCCGGGTCAGCTTGCAAATATGAAATTACTTTTCGGGCTTCATTGGCCACTTCTTCCCTACCCGTTCCGGAGAGATATTGAGCTGTTTTTTCGTCGAAAGGAAACACCGAAGTGGTAGCGCCAACTTCCGCACCCATATTGCAGATTGTGCCTTTTCCGGTAGCCGAAAGCGATGCGGTTCCTTCTCCAAAATACTCAATTATTGCATTTGTTCCACCTTTCACCGTGAGGATACCCGCCAACTTAAGTATTACATCTTTCGGCGAAGCCCATCCCGATAGCTTTCCGGTGAGTTTAACACCTATGATTTTGGGCATTTTCAACTCCCAGGGCAAACCGGCCATCACATCTACCGCATCGGCGCCACCTACACCAATTGCAATCATGCCAAGCCCACCGGCGTTGGGTGTGTGCGAGTCGGTACCTACCATCATACCTCCCGGGAAGGCATAGTTCTCAAGCACAACTTGATGTATGATTCCGGCTCCGGGTTTCCAAAATCCGATACCAAACTTATTAGACACATCGCTTAGAAAAGTATATACTTCTTTATTGGTTACATTGGCAGTCGAAAGGTCTGTTTCTGAGTTCTTATATGCTTGTATGAGGTGATCGCAATGAACGGTAGAGGGCACCGCCACACTTTTACGTCCCGAGTTCATCAACTGCAACAGCGCCATCTGTGCCGTAGCGTCTTGCATGGCAACTCTATCGGGCGCAAAATCAACGTAATCGACAGCTCGGGTATAGTTTTTCACAGGTACTCCGAGAGAAAGATGGGAGAATAGAATTTTTTCTGTTAAAGTTAATGGGCGTCCTAAAAGTTTCTTGGTTTCATTTACTTTTTCGGGAAGTGTAGCATAGAGGCTACGAATCATTTCGATGTCAAAAACCATAATTTATTGTGTTTAAATAGTTATATATTTTCGGTACAAAAAGCTGTAAGTGAAACAATAATAAGTAAAGATTGTTCACAGTTTCTCTTCTGAACCTAATAAAGCCAAAGAGGATCATTCTATTTCTTATCCTTTATCAATTTCAACTAAAGATGACAGAATGACAGCATTCTAAAGTACCGAATTTTAATTTAATTCATTTTTAGTGTTCAAAATTACAATTTTGATTTCTTTTATCAAAGCCATTCTATTAAAAAATGTGAGATTTCTATTATATTTTTCAACGGACAACACCGGTTCTATGGGGGGAAGGGCAATGTACATACAACCCTCAATGTTGCCTATAGTGTATGTATCTCTTTTTTGCCATCTTGTATCGCCTATACGAAACTTCCGCTCTTATCCTCCAAAAACACACTTATGTCTTGTTTGAATGAGGCTGACTGCATTGCGGTATATGTTAGCGGTGTCGAAATTCGTGAAGGATTGTATGGCGTGAACGGAGTAATTCCGACGCTGAAATCTCCTATCCGCAGGAAAATAATAACTGTCATCCAATCCGAAACAAAAAGATACTAAAAAATCAGCCGTCATATTTCGTTAAAATGAATATGACGGCTGATAGGGGCTGATTTCGGACGTTTATGAAACTTCATTTATGTTCGGAGTATGCAACTTTTCATCCATTATATTCACTCATTTCCACAGCATTCTATTCTTGAACACCGTAGCTGTTTAAATCTAAATTTTTCACTGCAAAAATAGAACTTATTTTTAAACATTGCTGTCCGGTAAACCTTTTTAGCAAAGAAAAAAATAAGGGTTGACATTTCC
>CAZMQV010000064.1:0-16740 GCA_964568675.1 uncultured Paludibacter sp. | reverse complement strand
TTCACATCAAGCCAAGCTTACGTTTTTGACGAGCAATTCAACAGAAGCGCAATTGCGGTAAGCTCACCACCAACCGACGCAGTGTATGACAACACGGGCAATCGTTTCTGGATGGGTGGCGACCCGAAAGGTTTGGCCGAAATAAGCGACAATCAGTCGCCCGCTTTTTACAAGCCTGACGGACCCGCCACAAACAAACCTTATAAACTAAAATTTGGAGGAGAAAAACTATTTGTGGTGCAAGGCGGTGGCTGGGACATCGAATACCAAAGACCGGGTGTGATAATGATATTTGAAAATAACCAATGGCGAAATATCGAAAACAGCGTGATAACTCAAGCAACCAATTTCACAGCTCGCGACTTCATGGACATTGGAGTGAATCCAACAAACAATAAGAATTTCTATATCAGCTCATTTGGCTACGGAGTTTATGAGTTCAGAGAAGATCAGTTTTACAAATGGCACAATGTGGACAACAGCACCATCGAGACCATACTTCCCAATGGCGCGGAGAAATACTATTATATGCGAATGAATGGGGGAAATTTCGACAAGACAGGAAATATCTGGTTTTCAAACTCAATGACTCCCAGTGGCATTCAGATATTAAAAAGTGATGGCACTTGGACAAAAATGAGTAATCAAAAAATCAGCGGACTGCCAACTTTAAGTGAAATATTAATTTCCAACAAAAAAGAAAGCCAGAAATGGATGTTATCCAAGCGGGTCAATACCGGCGTAGTGGTGTTTGACGATGGCGGCACAATTGACAGTAGTAACGACGACAAATACACTTACCTACAATCACTTAGCTACACAGCCAACAACGAAGTGAGAAGTATAGCGCCAAGTATTTTTCAGAGTATCGCGCAGGACAAAAATGGAGCGATTTGGATTGGCACCAATATGGGCCCAATTATCATCAACAATCCCGACAAAGCATTTGATACAGACTTCATGGTGAGCCGCATCATTATCCCCCGAAATGACGGTACCGGATTGGGCGATTTCCTCCTTGAAGATCAAGAAATAACCGCGATTGCCATTGATGGAGCAAACCGTAAATGGATAGGAACAAAAGAAACAGGGATATACCTAATGTCGGACAATGGACAGGAGATGATTCAGCATTTCACTTCAGAAAATAGTCCATTACTTTCAAACGAGATACTTTCGATAGCCATCAATCCCAAAACGGGAGAAGTGTTCTTTGGTACTGCATTAGGACTTATTTCATTCCAAAGCGATGCAGCGACCGGAAACAGCAACTTCTTGAACGTACACGCCTATCCGAATCCGGTGCGTGAAAACTTCGATGGCGTGATAACTATAGCCGGCTTGGTGAACAACACACAAGTAAAAATCACCGATACCGCAGGAAATTTAGTATTTGAAACATATTCAAACGGAAGCATCGCCACGTGGGATGGAAGGAATAAATCGGGGCAGAAAGTGAGTACCGGAGTTTACGTGGCAATGTGCATTGCTCCCGATGGAACTGAAAGCGCAAATACAAAAATCCTGATTATCAATTAACAAAACCAACATCGGAAAAATGGAGTTTCGCATAAGCGACAAGCAAATGAATAAAAAAATGGCTTGTCTCCATTTCACCGACCAATTCGTTTAACAAATGAATCTCCTCTTACGAAAAATAAAAGCATCAAAAGACAGCGCATTGATGCTTTTATTTTACATTGCTATAAATTCGTTATTCATCTTAAAGTATGCAGCAAGAATTACCAAATACGCATACTTGTTTCCGGTGATTTACACGGCAGTTATTCTCGGTATAATATTTTTGTATTTCCGTTTTTTGAGCCAGAGGGAAAAGCGGCTCAACTTCCTTCTTGTATTGATTACATTAGGTGGCATAAGTGGCATTGTGGCATTGCATACTTTCATTGATCCCTACTCCATTCAGTTAACACGCTGGTCGGCAATTCATAACTTTTTTGTAAATCTCTTCAACGGTGAGTTTCCATACAATGCCCACACACACATGGGCGGCTATGGTTCGCCTTTTCCGGTATGGCAAGCATTTCATCTTCCATTTTATTTACTGGGCAATGTAGGATTCGGTATGATTTTCACTTTCGTGCTACTTGTGGCATCTCTGCTTTACTTTGTGAAAGAAAAAAAAACATCTGTACTTTACCTTATTCTACTTCTCGTATCGCCTGCATTTTGGTACGAGGCAGCAACCATCAGCGACCTTTTCTACAATTTCATTCTCGTAATTCTGGCAATACTATATATCCAAAAAAAAGAATATTGCATTGCTAACAATTGGTTTGTACTTGGGACTATCTGTGGTCTGTTTTTATCCACACGACTCACCATTGTAATTCCATTTTTCATTTATCTTTTTCCACAGTTTCCGGAAGCAACATGGCGCACAAGAATCTTGTTTGTCGCGACAATTATTGTTGTTTTTATCATCACCTTTCTACCGTTCCTGTTTTGGGACTCAAATACTTTGTTGTTTTTCAAATACAATCCCTTTGTATTGCAATCGCGTCAGGGCTCGTTGCTTGAATTAATAGCTATTGGATTGTTTTCAATTTTTCTGGCGATGAAATGGCGGGGAGATTTCATCCGTTTTAACAGCTACACAAGCTACTCCATGTTACTTTTAGTAGTAGTAACATTTCTTCATCGCATGATTGATGCCGGTTTTCAAGACTCTCTTTTTAGCTCTTCGTTCGACATCACCTATTTTAACATGACAATGCCATTTCTGCTATATTCTTTAAGCGCAGGGATGACGAACGACAATCAAAGTTTACAATCGAAAAAAGCAAGATGATCTTCACCTTGCTTTTTAATTAAATAGAATTCCGTATTTATCTCAATTTTTCCTAATCAGATTCATAAACTCTTCCCTCGTTTTCGCTTGTTGAAACACGCCTGTAAAGTCGGAAGTAGTGGTAACAGAATGCTGTTTCTGCACTCCGCGCATCTGCATACAAAGATGTTGTGCTTCTATGACAACAATTACTCCCAACGGATTCAGGGTGTTTTGAATGCAATCTTTGATTTGAGTAGTAAGTCGCTCCTGCACCTGAAGCCGACGTGCAAACACCTCTACCACACGCGCAATTTTACTTAATCCTGTTATCTTTTTATTAGGAATATATGCCACATGCGCTTTCCCGAAAAACGGCAAAAGGTGATGTTCGCAAAGCGAATAGAAGTCAATATCCTTAACGATAACCATCTGCCGGTAATCTTCGGTAAACATGGCTGACTGAATTATCTTCTCCGGATCCTGCTCATAGCCCTGCGTAAAAAACTGCATTGCTTTTGCCACACGCTGAGGCGTTTTCAACAATCCTTCGCGGTTGGGATCTTCACCTAATATCTCCAAAGCAAATTTGTAGTGTTTTGCCAACTCATCAGTTTTACTTTGCTCAAATTCAATCATATTGTTTTCATACAGATCCATAGTTTTGCACTTTTTTTTATTAACGGATAGTTATTTTATTTTCACGTACAGTATATGCCTCACGTCCTAATTCAGGAAGCAATTTCAGCAAATTCGTTCGAAACGTACGCGCCTCGTCCATACTCCTGAAATCGCCCACACGTACCTTCCAGAAAGGCGAATTATATACGCGATACACACCTACTCCCGGAAAAGAGCTTCGCAACTTACGCTCAACGACAAGCGCGTCATCTTTGGCGGTGCGTTGCTCGTTGCTCGAAAATACCTGCAAACGAAAACCGGGACCCGTGTAGGATTCGGGTACAATCACCTCATCCACATCACTTGTATCTTCATGTTTCTCTACGCGCTCTATCAATAGTTTATCAATGCGCGCATCTTGCTTGATGGTTACTTTTTTACCGGCTTCAATGGTCTCAATTATCACCGGACGATTTGTTTTTTCTGCACTCTGAGCATACAAAGCAGGAGAGGCAATAAGCGCCAACAACGATAATACAAAGTATTTTCTCATATTTTTATAGTCAAAATTTTCGCAAAGATATGAAATAGAAATGATTTTCAGTTGCATTTTAACACTCTTGAAGTTTTTATTTATTTCTACATTTGGCTTCATATATCAATTTCCAAACCTAAAAGCGCCATTCACTACGCAAGCTAATTCCACAGCAAACATCTTTGTTGTATCAAAATTCGGAATAAATTTCTCCTTTTTTTCATACCTTTGCATTTAAATCAGTTGAAAGATATGATAAATAATAGAACAGCAATCATTGTGGCAGGAGGCAAAGGGCAGAGAATGAAGATGGACACACCCAAGCAGTTTCTTGTATTAAGTGGTAAGCCTATTTTAATGCACACGATGGATAAGTTTTATCAGTTCGACAAAGACATTAAACTTATTTTAGTGCTTCCTCAAAATCAAATAGAGAATTGGGAGCAGCTGTGTGAAAAATATCAGTGTCACATTCCACATCAGATAGTATCCGGTGGTAGCGAACGGTTTTATTCAGTAAAAAATGCTCTTCAAACCGTAACCGACAGCGAACTAATAGCCATACATGACGGAGTGCGCCCTATGGTGGACAAAGAAACTATTGCTCGTTGTTTTCAGTGTGCGGAAAAGTATGGCACCGCCATTCCGGCAATCGCGCTGACTGACAGCATTCGCATGATTACTGAGGACAAAAGCATGGCAGTTGATCGCAGTGCATTCGTTCTGGTACAAACGCCACAAGTATTTCGAACTGAAATACTGTTTGATAGTTACGCGCAAGCGTTTGACTCGAAGTTTACCGACGACGCCTCGGTTGCCGAATCGGCCGGATACGCTATAAAAGTCGTGGAAGGAAATCGCGAGAACATAAAAATCACAACAAGTTTCGATTTGGAGTGGGCAGCGCTGCAACTAAAATTGCAGGAAGGAGAAAAGTAAAAAGACTGACATTATTTTTTTTTCAAAAAAAACTAAAGAAGATTTATGACAAAACGAATAGACTGGCTCGATAGTTTGCGGGCAGTAGCAATAATAGGTGTAGTACTAATTCACACATCAACCCCTACTGTGAATATGGCTTTTGGCATTGATATGTTTCACTGGTGGGTGGGCAATGTGTTTGCAAGCGCTACCCGCTTTGCTGTTCCGCTTTTTTTGATGATAAGCGGCGCTGTATTATTATCTCACGAATATGATGTAAAAACTTTCTATAAAAAACGTTACACCCGAATACTCTATCCTTTTTTATTCTGGGCAGTTGCTTACTTTGTGTTCCGATATTTCACATTCTCAGGCAACCAACCAACGGAAATCAAAGATATTTTGAACTGGTCATTCAAGCTTTTTCTAAACGAAGGCATATCAAAACACTTCTGGTATGTTTATATGGTGCTTTTCCTATACATCATCACCCCGATAATGGGTGCATACGTACGAAAGTTAAAACCCGGAATGCTCATTTTTTTGTTGGCAGCCTGGGTGTTGGTTTGTAGCATTCTGAAAGACATGAGCATCAATATGTATGCCTGGAATGTAAATTTATTTCCAAAATTCATCAATTATGCGATCTACTCGGGTTATATGGTGCTTGGATATTATTTATACAACTTCGTGTATGTCTCGCGCAATATTCGTCTAAGTGCGTGGATTCTTTATTTGGTTACAGTGATTATCGCCGCTTGCATGGTTTACATTTCGAGCAAAACCACCGGCAAACTTAATCTATCAATTTATCATTATTACAGTCTGAACTCTATAATCCAGTCGGTTGCCATTTTTATTGCTTTCAAAGAGACTCAAATCCCGAACAAAACTCTTGCCTCGGCGCGAAATGTCATAAGCGATTACAGCTACGGCATTTATCTGATTCACATCATGATACTTGGCTTACTTTACCGGCAAGGTATTTCCTGGCGCTTGACGTCGCCTATCGTATCTATACCTTTGATGGTATTACTTACTATTCTTATTTCAATGGCAATTATCTTTTTGCTTCGAAAAATCCCCAAGGGGAAAAACATTTCAGGATAGACTGAAGGATTATCTTTACAATAATATTTTGTTCAATAATACAAAAGCCCATCAATAAAACTCAAACAACAACCCCTGTCAAAACTTCAGTGAAGTTGCAACAGGGTTTGTTTCGACAAAACAAATTGATTTTTATTTCCCGATTTTCAGTTTGCTGAGAAATTTTATATCTTTTAAATTGGTGTAGTCGTACTGATAAATACCATCTTCGGCTATCATCATCAGCACATTATTAAATGCAATGACATCATAGCCCGCCATGCCGGGAAAATGAGCTAGTTTGTTTTCCTTTGCCATAATAGTGAGTGGATCGGTTGCATCGAACACCCGTAAACCTTCGTCGCAGACAAAGAGCGTTTTATTGTCAACACCCAGACCTTTCGGTTTGGTCATTTCGTAGGAAACAAGATGCTTGGGCATACGCGGATTCGATACATTGTAGATTAGCAGCTGATTGGAATTTTGTCCGCAGAAATTACCGGAATGAATCGTTACATAAGCCACATCATCTTCAACCACCACGGGGTCGCAACCCAGCACATGAACCACCGAGGCTAATCTTTCGGGCTTCTCCGGTTTCTCTACCGAGTAAATCAGCATTCCGGTTGGAGTTCCCATATACATACAGTTTTTGTAACTAAATATTGTTTCGACATTCCATCCAACATAGAAATTATCCGACACTTTTTTCGGATTTGCGGTTTCGATATTGTAAATACCCAGTTGATTGGACATCACCGTATAAAGATAATTTTCATAAATCGCAAATCGGGACATGGAGCCGGTTTTGCCCACGGCGCCTGATTGAGGACTCGAATTTATGACCATATCGCCCTTTTCAAAAACACCAGGCCACCATCCCCATATATTATGTTCGCGTATGTATGTTTCGGTACGTTCACGCAGCTTCCAAGCTACCACAACACCTTTCGTTCTGTCAGAAACTTTTGAATAATCAATTCCATATTCATTCTCGGGCTTGGGAAATGCTTCAGGAAAAACATCTACTTTTCGTCCGAGAAACTTTGGAGTAGCCGGCGAAGAAATATCGAACCACACCATGTCGATATACGAATCGGCGTAGAGAATATTATCTTTGATAGCCATATCGGCATTGCCAAGCAACTCAATAAAGCCCACCGAAACAGGATGTTCGGGATTGCGGTTGTCAATGATATGAATCCCCTTTTCCGGTTCGGATATATAGAGGTAATCCTTAAAGAAGGCTATTTTGCCCTGCTTAGCGAGTGGCATAGGCTCCGAAATTACACGCACCGCTTGCCGAAACTGCTCAACGGGCATAAACACCGGTTCATTGATTTTGTATGTAACCGTTTCTTCACGCGATTCGGCACACCCGCTCAACCATACGACAGTAAAAATGGCGATTAAAACATTCAAATTTTTCATGGCGATAAGCTTTTAATATTTATTCTATAAACTTGTAACGCTATATTTTGGAAACATTTCCCATTTTTCCCATAAAGAGGATTACACCGGTACTTTTTTCGCGAATAATAAAGAAAAACGGGCGATTTACATTAAAGGTTTTCACAATGGGAAGTGAGGTCGTGTACATTCCGGTAGTGGTAACTGCAGCCGCTTCGGTACCTACCTCATCCACCTTTACGTATGTGTCATGTTGCACAAACCCGATAAACAAAGGTCTTAAATCTGACATTTGGGTAAAATCAGCATCTTCCTCGAAAGGGAGATTCATTCCCAATTGCTTCAGCATCGGTTTTAGTTGGAATCGATTCTTCACTTCAAAACGCGGCAATGCAAGTTCGACTTTTTGCACGGACATCGCCTCGATGGCAGCGTTATATGCATTTCTCGTCAGCGTAAAATTGTGAATACTTTTGATGGTAGTTTTCGGTAGCACCACAGTCATACTGAAAGCTTTGTTGCCATAAGGCAAGTCGAGATACTGTGCTGTTTCATCCTCCGAGTATGAGAAATCATGCTGCTGATTCATCATATTCACTTTATTCACCGTTCCGTCCTCGTTAAAAAAATCGGCTTCACGTGTGTTTTTCACATCAAATTTCTGCACCCAACTGCCTTTAAAATAGATGGCATTCATCAGTATCATGCGTGCATCGGGGCTTATTTCATCGAGCACTTTGGGGATTAAGCCGTTGGTTTTTTCTTTTGCCCAGCCATTAATGACGTTGAGAGCATTGGGAGATGCGAAATCAAGCCCGCTCGAAGTGGCATTAAAATAATCAGCATTTATTTTTTGAAAATCAGGCTTCACGACAAACCCCTCGCTATACCATATTGAATTGGCGATATTCAGTTTGGTAGCGTGGTCGATAGCAGGTAGTGTGGTTTGCATCAACTTGTAATAGTCGTTAATTTCATCCGAAGAAAGCGCATTCATTTGTAGCGCATTTTCCATTTGCGACTTTGTTTCGCCCACCGCGCCATTCCACACCATGCCAAGGCAAAGACTAACGCTCAAAGGTGAGATAAAAACGTTTTGTTCATCCGATTTTTCAAGCGTACGTTTCATCAATTCGAAGGAAAACGCGTTGTCTTGCCCAACTCGCTTTTGCTGCGCGGGAGTTAAAAGAATGGGGTTAGCGTCTTCGATGGGTTTTTGCACCTCGTTTTTCGTGCTGCATCCGGCTATCGGAAGCAAAACCATGGCGAGAAATAATAGTTTTTTCATGTGTAAGTATTTTTTAGTCGGTCAAACAGATCTCAAATACAGTTAATTAAAACCTTCTTGTCCTAAGCGTGTAACTCTTTGTTTTCACAATTCCACCTTATTTTTCAAAATAACAATCAGGCGTCAATTGACACAAATCAATGCGCGAACAAAAAGTTTATCCGAATCATTTTTATTTATAGAAAACTCTAAGAAATCAGTGTTGAGGCTTTCTCCTATTCTCTTTAGCCATAAGCCAGCGCCAAGCCCCATATTACAATAAACACCAACAATACATAGCAAGTACGAGCAACTTTTCTTTTCAATTCGCATTTCTTTTCCATTTCCATTACAATTCGATTATAAAAAAATTCTTAAAACTCAATTCTTAATCCTCCGTTTACCCCTACATTGAGTGGGTGCTCACTGCGGGCGCTTTCGGGTTGGTTATTATCAAAATAATAGCTTAGTTTTGGTTCCGCAAAGATTCGGAGATTGCGTGCGAACCTGTAATCTACACCTAAAGCTCCGTTGACCGACCATTGCCAGCCATCAATCCCTTGTTTCACTTCCCGTTCTCTTAGCATCACGGTATTGTCAAACTGCTCTGCAAAAACCGATTGCAAACCCTTTTCGAGCATCGTACCACCGGAAAGATACAAATTCCAATTGTTGTGTTCCCAAACTTTGACACGAAGCGAAAGCGGTATGCCCAAATAATGCAATTGCAAACTTGCACGATAATTATCACCAACAGGCGAAGAATAGTTGGTACGCAGATAAGTATAGCTTAGCCCGGTTTCAAATCCAATACGGTTGTTCAAAGCTTTCATCAGTGTAATTCCCACCGAAAGCGGTGGTATAAACTCCTTGTTTGTTGACTCAGTCTGGAGCATGTTCATTTCAGATTTTTTCACCACATCGCTACTTAACAGATATTTTCCTGAAGCGGAATTAGTCTCATACATCATGCCGTTGTTGGCATTGTAATGGTGATTCAACCCATTTCCAGAGCCTACGAAAGCGGCAAATAGTGTTGTATTGGCACGCTTCGTCTTATTCATATTTGGTTCGTATTCCGGATAATCATTTAAGTCGGGCAAAGTATTGATCGCGTTATTATCTTTCGCTTGCTCAATGGCTCGATCTACCGCATTAATATCGTCTTGCTTCTTTTCCGCAGTTTTTGTTTCGGAATGTTCTGTTACATGAGCAATGACATCAACAACCGAAACTTCCGAAAGCTCTTTCCTGGCATTGTTGCCATCAGGAGCTCGATGTTTTACTTCCGAAAGAATATCGTTTTTTACAGACAGCGTAGTCCCAACCATTTTTTTCACTTTAGCAGGCATTTCATTTTCTGCCATAGTGGCTGAAATCGGATTGCCTTGAGTCGTATTTGAGTTTGCCGAAACTATCGGTGCAGCAACATTCGTTTTCACCCGCGCAATATTTAACTTGGATTTCTCCGAATTATATGGCGCTATTAGCAACACCATCACTACCGCGGCAGCCACGGCGCCTCCGGAAATCCAATACCATAATGGCGATAACACACGTTTTTTCCGTTGGTTGAGTTGTTGTTCAATTCCTGCCCACAGTCCTTCATCTACAGGTAGTGAATGATTCTCTATCAGTTCCTTCACCTGCCGAGCGAAAGGATCTGCTTCTTCTCTATTTTTGTTTTCAATCATCATCGTTTGGAAGTTAAGATACTTATTTTCTCCTGAAGAATTTTTTTAGCGCGTAAGTATTGCACCCGGGAGTTCCCCTCTTCGATGCCGAGCATCCCGGCTATTTCGGCATGAGTAAATCCTTCAATTGCAAACAGGTTAAATACGGTTCGGAGCTTATGGGGCAATTCAGCGATACACTCCACCAAATCATCGACAGTAAGTTTCTCAAACCGAAAAGCTCCGTCAACAGCTTCATCGACTGACAAGTCCTCAATCCGCCTGTTTTCGTCATAGTAATGCCGGCTTCGAAGGTGCATCAGCGATTCATTTACAAAAATCTGATAGACCCATCCTTTGAACGAGCCTGCGCCATTATACTGCTCCAATCTTGAAAAGAGTTTAACGAAACCTTCCTGCATCACATCGCGAGCTGCTTCACGCTCTTTCACATAACGAACACACAAAGACATAATGCCAGGAGCATAAAGTTCATACAACTCCCTCATTGCCTTCGCCTCTCCCTTTTTGCATCGGGTTATTAAAGCTTGTTCGTTATTAGATTTGTTCATTCCTTGTTTAATAGATGATGGTAAATTAAGACTCAAAGTTACAGCTACGCTAACGATTTAACACAAATTAGCACAAAATCGTTACGACTATTCCTTTTCATGTAAAAAGCAAGAGCCAAATCTTAGAGTTTTTACTCCAAAATTTGACTCTTGTCTCAATATCTTTCACATCAGCGTTACTTCAACCATTTGTCGAGCCAGCTAAAGAATGTGCGTTGCCACAATATACCGTTTTGCGGCTGCAATACCCAATGGTTTTCATCGGGAAAAACGAGCATTTCGGCTGGCACACCTCGAAGTTTTGCAGCATTGAAAGCAGCCATGCCTTGCGAAGCGAGGATACGGTAATCTTTTTCACCATGAATAACTAATATCGGGGTATCCCACTTATCCACAAAGAGGTGTGGCGAATTGGCATACGAACGCTGCGCTACCGCGTTTGATTTATCCCAATACGCTCCGCCCAAGTCCCAGTTTACAAACCACATTTCTTCCGTTTCGAGGTATTGTTGCTCCAAGTTGAACATGCCGTCGTGGGCAATAAAAGCTTTGAAACGCTTGTTGTGATGCCCGGCCATCCAATAAACCGAGAATCCGCCATAACTTGCGCCCACACAGCCAAGTTTATCCTTATTCACATAAGGCTCTTTGCTCACAGCGTCGATAGCCGAAAGGTAATCTTTCATATTTTGGCCTCCATAGTCGCCACTGATTTGCTTGAGCCAATCATAACCAAAACCGGGAAGTCCGCGACGGTTTGGACATACGACGATGTAACCGTTGGCAGCCATGATTTGCATGTTCCAGCGATACGACCAAAACTGACTTACTGCCGACTGCGGTCCTCCCTGACAATAAAGCAACGCAGGATATTTCTTGTTCGGATCGAAATCGGGGGGATAAACAACCCATGCAAGCAGCTCCTTACCATCGGTAGTGGGTATCCAGCGCTCTTCCACTTTTCCCATTTTCAGCTGGTCGAGTATTTCTTTATTTTCAAATGAGAGTTCTTTTTCCGCGCCATCCGTAGGATTTACGGCATATATTTCATTCGGTTTGCTCATCGAATGTTTCACGGCAATCAACTTATCACCGGCCGGAATTGCTTTTTCATAATCGTGCTGTCCTTTGGTGATTTGCACGATGGTGTCCAACTCGATTGAAGCATTGTAAACCTGAGTTTTTGCGTGCCACACACTTACAAAGTATATACTTTTGCTGTCGTCGCTCCAAGCCAGTTCGTTGGCACTTTGATCAAACTTCGCGGTAAGGTCGCGTTTCTCTCCAGTCGCGACATTGAGTAGGAAAAGGCGGCTTTTGTCCGACTCATAACCATCGTGTTCCATACTTTCCCACGCCATCCATTTACCATCGGGTGAGAATGAGGGATTTTGGTCATAACCCATCATACCTTCAGTCGCGTTGCGAGTAGTTCCATTTTCAAGCGAATAAAAATAGATATCGGAATTGGTGGAAATTGCATATTCCAGCCCCGTTTTCTTCCGACAGGTGTATGCGATAGTTTTTCCATCGGGACTCCAGGCGAGTTGCTCTACACCCCCAAAAGGCTTCATAGGGCTTTCGAAAGGCTCACCTTCAAGTATATCTTTTTCATTGGTAATTCCTTTTCCATCGAAAGAAGCGACAAACGGATGCGGAATGGATTGAGTCCACTCATCCCAATGTTTATACATCAAGTCGTTCACAATTATACCACTTGATTTATCTAAATCGGGATATTTATCTACCGTGCGTTCGCCGTATTTCACATCGGCTACAAAGAGTAGTTTCGTCTCATCGGGCGAAAATTCAAAATCATTTATACCACCCTCGCGGTTGGTTATTTGCACTCGTCCTTCTCCTTGAGCGTCTGTTTTCCATAGTTGCGATGAGCCACTTTCGTTGGATAAGAAAACGATGTGCTTACTATCATTCATCCATTTAGCTGCCGATTCGCGCCATTTGGTTTGAGTGATTTGTTTACGATCACTCCCATCGGCATTCATCACAAAGAGTTCGGCATTACTTTTATTTTGCTCCACACTGTAGTATGACACACTGTAAAGCACTTTCGACTTATCCGGCGAGAGCTTTACATCTCCAATGCGGCCAAACGACCACAGCACCTCCGGGGTCAACAATCCGTTTTCAATTTTAGGTGAATGCTTGCCAATCAGCGGCGAGTCATCCTCTTTTTTAATGTCGCTGCAAGCGGCAAGCGTAGTCAGGGCTAAAGCCATAGCAAAATGTTTTAATTTCATGATTACACGCGTATGTTTGATTTTTATTTATATTCCGCAAATAGTGCAATTATAGATACAGCAAAAAAATCAATTGCAAATAAAAGTCCGATACAAAAATACAATTTTTATCTGATTTAAGATTGCGTTTTGCCATTTAAAGCGGTGAAAAGGTCTTTTTTTAGCTTGAACCATTTCTACTTATATAATGTTTTAGACTTAATGTTTAATTAAATTTTAGTTTAAGGTTCAACACATTCACAATGAAATCATTATCAGAAGATCGTTTTGCTCATCGGGCAGCCGACTGGGATCAGCCTGAAAAAATAAAAATGGCGGAGAAATTTGTAGAAGCGACACTCCATCACATCAATCCGCTTCCACAATGGCGCGCACTGGAAATAGGCGCCGGCACCGGACTTGTAGGCTTAATGTTATTGCCATATATCGCATCGCTTGTATGTGTGGATTCGTCCGGCGCGATGCTTGAAGTTTTGAAAAACAAAACCACAGATAAAAACAACATCGAAATCGTACATGGCGAAACGACCGACTACACGACACAAGATATCGACTTTGTTTTTTCCAACATGAGTTTCCATCATATCCCGGACATTCCGGCTTTGTTGCTACATCTACACAGCATCACCCGTGCCGGAGCCAGCATTGTTGTTGGAGATATTCGCACCGAAGATGGTTCGTTTCATCGCTTCGAACCGATACCCCACCGCGGATTTGACACCGAGCTACTTCGTAAGCAATTTGAAACAGCAGGCTTTGAAGTGGAACAAATCCAAACCTATCGAACGCTGAAAAGGGAGCGTGTCCCGGGAACAATTTCGAGCTACGAACAATTTATTCTTATCGCTCGAAAAGCTTAAACAAACTATCTGAAAGCAAGAAACAGCTCAAATATGGGAATAAACATGACTTTTATTAAAAAAAAATCAATATTTCTTCACAAAACATTTGCAAACACAATAAAAGATTGTATTTTTGCGAAAAGAAAACCTTTATTATCAAACCATATTATAAAAATTAAAAGCTTTATGAAAGAATTAGTAGCAAAAATTAATGAGCAAATTGCTGAATTTACTGAAAACGCAGCTCTTCAGGCTGACAAAGGCAACAAGGCTGCAGGCGCACGCGCACGCAAAGCTTCTTTGGACTTGGAAAAATCTTTGAAAGAGTTCCGCAAAGAGTCTATCGCTTCGTCGAAGTAAGAACAAGCATTTTTTGTCAAAGAAAAAGATTAGGAAGTGAGCGAGCAATTCGTTCACTTCCTTTTTTCATGTCTGTGTGCATTCGGGTTACGATGATTTTCATGTATGCAGGCATTCCAATTTTTCCGTTTCGATTCACTACAAATACATTCGCCCTCTATTCAATGATAAAAATCATATTAGGTTTGAATAATAATAACCTGCATAAAATCAGATGTCAACGCTCGGAACTGCTGACAGGTAAAAACATTGGTACAACCGATTTGGGATGCCCATTGCATCTTTGAGAACAAGTTCGATTCTTTCTCCTGCCTAAATCAACCTGCCCAGCCTTCACGGTCAAGGTTTCGGTAATTTATTGCTTCGGCCAAGTGACTGGGCAACACTTTTTCGCTATCATCCAAATCGGCAATGGTTCGGGACACTTTGAGAATCCGGTCATAAGCGCGCGCCGACAAATTCAGACGTAGCATAGCGTTTTTAAGCAACTCGCTGCCTTCCTTGTCAGGCTGCGCATATTCGCGGAGCAATTTGGATGACATTTGCGCATTGCAATACACTCCATCCACATCCCTGAAACGCAATTCCTGGAGTTCGCGTGCCTTCACTACCCTACTTCGCACCACTGCGCTACTTTCCGACTCTTTCAACTCCGCCATCTTTTCAAAAGGCACCGGAACAATCTCAATATGAATATCAATCCGGTCGAGAAGCGGACCGGAAATGCGGCTAAGGTATTTTGCAACCACTCCGGGAGCACACACACAAGAGCGTGTGGGATGATTGTAGTAGCCGCAAGGACATGGATTCATTGAAGCCACCAGCATGAAACTTGCCGGATAGTCGATGGCAAATTTAGCCCTCGATATACTAATTTTCCTATCTTCCAAAGGTTGACGCATCACTTCGAGCACCGTACGTTTGAATTCAGGGAGTTCGTCGAGAAAGAGAACGCCGTTATGAGCTAATGATATTTCGCCCGGTTGCGGGAATGTGCCACCACCCACCAATGCCACATCGGAAATGGTGTGATGCGGACTTCTGAAAGGTCGATGTGATATGAGCGACGTATTGCTTTCGATATTACCTGCCACGGAATGAATCTTTGTTGTCTCCAAAGCTTCGTGCAAACTTAAAGGTGGAAGTATGGTTGGAATACGTTTTGCAAGCATCGACTTTCCGGCGCCCGGAGGCCCTACCATGATGATATTATGCCCACCTGCTGCCGCCACTTCAAGGGCACGTTTCACATTTTCCTGACCTTTCACATCAGCAAAATCAATATCCACAAGATTTACTTGCTGAAAAAACTCTTCACGCGTATTCACCACCGTCGGCTCAAGAGTTAATTCTCCTTTCAGAAATTCAATTACTTCTTTGATATTCGATGCGCCATACACTTCCAGATTATTCACCACGGCAGCTTCGCGGGCATTTTGCAAAGGCAAAATTAAACCTTTGAATTTTTCTTCGCGTGCCTTTATCGCAATGGGTAATACTCCCTTTATCGGTTGCAGACCACCATCGAGCGACAGCTCGCCCATAATCACATATTTATCTAAATCTTCATTCGGAATTTTTTCGGAAGCAGCCATCACACCTATTGCAAGCGGCAGATCGTAGGCAGATCCTTCTTTGCGAATATCTGCGGGTGCCATGTTTACAATGACTTGTTTACGCGGCAGGTCGTATCCATTAAATTTTAGGGCTGAAGTTACGCGCTCATGACTTTCACGAACCGCAATATCGGGCAGTCCCACAATCATAAATCGGATTCCCTGACTTACATTAACTTCAATTGTTACCGTTGTGGCATTTATTCCTTGCACTGCTGCACCATAAGTTTTTACAAGCATATTTTTTTCAAAGGTATTACTATCATGAAACATTTCCGTAAAATACTATTTTGTAAGGCCGGTTACTAAACCGTCCTCTTTTTATAGAATTTTGCTTAAAGCAAAGATATAGAAAAATAATTCAAAACAATGAAACAATACCGAATAAATGTAAAAACATTGTAGGAAACTGATATTAAAAAATAATACCTGTAACTACGCAAGCATTCCAAATCAGCCGTTATGCACATCCAGGCAAGACATGTCGGCTGATTCTGGTCTCAGAATTTGTTTTAGTAAAAAAGCTTGAGGAAGTTTAATACTATTCCGATGGCTAAGTTCGGAAGTTTAGCGCAGGCAATGCAAGATGGTAGTAAACAGAGCTGTTGGCTGTTAGTTAATGGCTAATGGCTTTCCGATAAACCGGAATCTTCGAAATGGCCAAATTTTTCGATACAAAACTCCTCTGACTTTAGTAGAAATAGAATTGTTTCGACACAAAAACTCCTCTGACTTTAGTAGAAATGAAAATGTAAACTTACAAAACCATTCTGACTTTTGTA
>CAZMQV010000063.1:0-16866 GCA_964568675.1 uncultured Paludibacter sp. | reverse complement strand
ATTTTATTAAACCACCCGGATAAGGCTTGCATATAACCGACAAAAAACTCTTTCGATTTTTCATTAATCAATTTTCCCGATTCGTCGAATAGGCTTGCGGCATTACCGATATAAGCTTCGGGTTGCATCATGGTGGGCAGATTCAAAAACACAAGTGTTTGGCGCAAATGATGATTTGCTCCAAATCCACCTGTATTGCCAATTGAAACACTGACAACACCGGCAGGTTTTCCACTCCAAACATTATGTCCCCAAGGGCGTGACGCTACATCGAGTGCATTTTTAAGCGCGGCTGTGATCGAACGATTATACTCCGGAGTAAGAAAAAGGAACGCATCTTTTGATTTCACTTTATCGCGAAAATCAGTCCATACTTGTGGTGGATTTAGGTCAGTATCTTCAGAATAAAGAGGTAAATTTCCAATTTCTATAAATTCAAAATTCAAATTATCCGGCGCATTTTCAATAAGCGCTTTTGCTGTTTTCAGATTGAATGACTCTTTTCGGAGGCTCCCGACGATTACACCTACATTTATTGTTTTCATATATAAGTAATGATTTTATTGTAATTAATTTCCATGTATGATATACTTATAAAACACGTAAACTAATGGATAGTTTTACAGCTCAGACCTTATCTGCTTATAGATAAATCTTATAATACAAATATCTTAATCCAAGTTAGCCTATCGATTCCGTTTAAGTATTATCCAAATGATGATAGGCGCTCCAAAAAGAGAACTAATGGTATTGATAGGAAGTGTATAAGTGGGTATTTGCGAAACGATATCGCAAAGAAGTATTAAGACAGCTCCTAATAGCACCGTTGCCGGAATCAATATCCGATGTGAAGCTGTTTTGAAAATACCGCGTGCAATATGCGGCACAGCAATCCCAACGAATCCAATTGGACCCGTAAAAGCAGTGATAGAGCCGGCAAGAAGACTTGTAAGCACCACTATTTCGGTGCGCAAACGAATGATTGATACTCCCAAACCCTTTGCATAATTTTCGCCAAGCAACAAACTGTCCAGACTTCGGTGAATAAGGAAAGTCAAACTGAGCGAAAGGATAACAATTGGAAGCAAAAAATGTAAATGTTGCCAAGTTACCGCGCTCAAACTGCCTAAATTCCACATCACGAATAGCTTTATGGCATCGGGATTGCTATAATATTGCAGTATGCCCACCAGCGACGACACAATGGTGCCAAACATAATACCGACAATTAAGAGTGAAACCGCGCTTTGTACCTTAAACGATACTCCTACCACAAGCATCATTACCAATACGGCACCTATTACTGCTGCTAAAATAGTTAGCCAAGAGCCTGTAGCAACACCCAACAACACTCCACCCGACAACATCACCAACGCTACCCCCATACTCGCACCCGAACTAACGCCCAATACATAGGGATCGGCAAGCGGATTGCGAAACAATGTTTGCATCATCAGTCCTGACACAGCCAAAGCGGAGCCTGCAAGCATTGCGGTAATTGCTTTTGGTAATCTGAAATTGAATAATATTTCAGAGTTTATCAAATCGCCACTCCCGCCGGTAAAAATTCGTATCACTTCCGCTAAGGGAATGCGTATGCTTCCCCATGCTAAATCGAACAGAAATAACCCAATTAAAATCAGGACAAGCGCTAAAAATTTATTATAGTTCTTCAAGTTCGTCGCTGTTGGATGTTATGTGGTTTATTTAATGTGAATACCAATCTCTATCTATTATTTTGACACTACAAGCAGAATACTATTTTCCCAATTTTTCAGCATAAAACAGCTCATAATCGGGTAATAATTCGGGATGCAATATAGCAATCACATCAGCCAGCAACAAATCGGGGCGAGCAACTGCGCTTTCCCAAAAATCATTAGCCGATGAAGCCAACATGCGTTTACGAAAATTATATACATTATTTTCCTTTACCGGACGGAAAAGTGCATGTTTGCTGTCCTCTCTCAACAAATCGGTTATGTTCGAGTAGTTGCAATTGAGCCAAACTTCACTCTGCGAGAAATTCTTCAACGCTGTCTCTACATTCAGAGGTAAACTACCGGAAGTGGTGTCATTAGCATAAAAATAACTTGCACCGGCATCTTTAAATAGTTCGCTCATAAAACTGCGCCCGGCAGGCATATACCAAGTGCCACGAAATGTGGAACCGGCCATGATTGTAGGTTTGTGAATTGTTCCGGACGCTTTCTTTTTCATTTCATTGTAGCGATGTTCAATCACATTAAAGATAGAATCTGCCTCGTTGTCTTTCTCGAAGAAGACAGCCACAAACTTTATCCACTCGGCACGAGCCAGCAAGTTATGCTCCATCCATTCATTGTTGTAAATCACGGGAATCCCGCCTTGCTCTATTCGTTGAGCATTAGCATCGGAGGTGTTGTAGCCACTCATCATCAAAGCACCCGGTTTCAGTTTCATCGTTTTTTCTACATTTATTGCAAACGCGTCTCCAATATTTGCTGTAAAATTATTGTCAATTTGCGTACGCAATTTTTCATTATAAACCAACTCCGGATTACATACAGCGGCGATGCGTTCGATCTCGCCTAATAAATTCAGAAATTCCAAATGTGTTACTGAACTTGTAGCGATTGATTGCAAAGGGATTTTCACTTTAACCCCATTTCCCGGAACAACGACGTCATTGTTCTTCACCAAAAAGTATCGGGCGAACACCTCTCCTCTTTTCCAGGGATTTTCTACCTCAACCAATTTATAATCGCCCTTATTATCAACCGTAAAACCCGTAGCATAACGAGTTGAGCGCTCTGCCATTTCGTACCGTGAATTTGCGGTTTCCTGTTTTTTTACACAAGAAAACAGCATAAGGCAAGTCGAAGCAAACAAGAATATCTTTTTTATTTTCATTACGCTTATTTAACTATTACAAAAATCATTATACAATAGGGATTGTTTTTTTTGAAAAGAACAATTCAGAATACAAAGAAAAGCAGAAAAAATCTTCCAGATTCATCCAAAAGATCTTTGACTTCAAATGAAAACAATCATTTATTTTCGACGAACCAGTAAAAGTTCAAAATTAGTATCAAGCGAGTAAAGGCACTACATTTTCTTCTCTTCTTTCTCTTTTTTAATCCCCATGATTTACTTCTAAGAAAACTACCAGAAATTACAAATCACTTACTTTGCCTCTGTCGAGCTATTTCCATTCAATTCGGGGTAAGAAATTCTGGAATGGTATATATTTTTGATTTTCTCCGTAAGCACTTTTTTCACACTTTCCACATCTTTGAAACTGATGGGTGCTTTCTTGAACTGTCCATCGGCTATTTGCGAGTCGATCATCGACTCGACCATATCGCTTATGCTTTTTTCGGAATATTCAGTAAGTGTTCGTGAGCGTGCTTCTACGGCATCCGCCATCATCAATATAGCAGTTTCTTTACTAAAAGGTAGCGGTCCGGGATAAGTAAATTTTTCGTCGTCGGGCTTAACTCCCGGATTTTCATTTACAAACGAATTATAGAAAAACTTTGTCTTAGTTCGTCCATGATGAGTAGTGATGAAACCGATTATTTGCTCAGGAAGCCGATGTTTTTTTGCTAAGACCACACCATCAGCCACATGTTTGATAACAGCTTGCGCGGCATCCTCATAGCTCATTTCCAACAATGGATTTTCTCCGGGAATCTGATTTTCAATAAAATACTGTGGGTCTATCATTTTACCAATATCATGATAAAGCGCTCCGGTACGCACCAACAAGCTATTGGCGTTTATCGTCTTTGCCGCTTCAGTTGCCAGATTCGACACCTGCAATGAATGCTGAAAAGTGCCGGGGGCTTTCTCTGCAAAACGAATCATCAAATCGCTGTTAATATTTGTCAGTTCAACCAAGGTAATGGCGGAAATCAGATTAAACATTTTTTCGAAAAGATAGATAAGCACATAAGCAAAAAGAGATAACAACGCGCTTATTGACAAGTAGATAAGTGGAGTATAATTGACCCGGGCAATATCTCCTTCCGATATCAACTCGGCAGCAACATACATCAGCACATAGCATACTAAAATCATAATAGCAGTCTGAGTCAACTGCGAACGTGATGTTAAATCTTTCAATCCTGACACCGCCGTCATACCGGCTGTCATCTGTATTAAAATGAAAATAAATGGATTGTCCACCATAAATGCCAAAATTAGCACAGTAATCATGTGGACGAACAACGCCGTACGAGAATCAAAGAAAACGCGAATGATAATTGGGAGCAAGGCATACGGAACAATATACACACCCAAATCTGTGAATTTCTGCACGATAGTAGTTAAACCTATCATTAGAAAAATCAAAAGGGCGATAAAAACCAGATTTTTTGTTTCTTCAAATATATTTGGTCTGAATAAATACAAGTAAAGACAAAGAAACATAATCAAGCCAAAAACAATAATTATTTCTCCTAAAACGACATAACTTGATTCTCTGAATAATGATGTTTTCTTATCCATTTCAATTTTCAGTGAATTGAGAATGGCATACGATGCAGGAGTTATTATTTCGCCTCTGTTGATAATCTTCTCGCCTGTTTGCACCATGCCGGAGGTCAAAGAGATATTTTTCAGCATATCCTCTTTTACATTGGCTGATGTAATGCTGTCATAACGCAGATTTTCAGTTAGATAAAGATTTAGGTTGTATGCGCTAAGTTCACCCACATCAATTCCTGAAGGCGGACTATATATTATTTCCTCATAAGCAGTTTTAGGGGTATATACATCCTCGAGAGAAACTATAGAAGTACGCCTATCATTATGAATCACAGCAATACTTTTAAGTTTCTCGGATTGAAAACGTTCAAAGGTACTTGACGAAACAACCCCTTGTTTATAAATTTGGTCAAATTTACGTCTAACATAATCAATGTATTGAGGCGCATCTTGACTGAGAATCTTTCTTGCATTCAGCCATTTCTCAAGCTGATGGTCAGCCATTCTCGTATCAATTTGAAAATAAGGAACATAATTGGCAAGTAGTTCTTCTTTATCGCGCTTCAATTGTTCGTCAGTCTTGTAAATGGGGAAATCGAAGGTAGCCGTTAGCAGTTCATAATTCCATGGCTTACCCAAATCGTATTGGTATTTAAACTGTTTTTCGCGTGGATAAAGCAACACAATCACGCCTACGAGCAAAACAAAAAGCCCAATTCGTATCGTAAGTCGTATATTATCTCTTGTTAATTGAAATGCCATTTTCTTATCTTTTTTTTCTCAATAAAACAATCCCATTTATCCATAAAGATATTCGGGATAGATTGATTTATCTGCAAAGCTATAAAAAAAATAATAATTACAGAGTAAATGATTTTAAAATGTATATTTTTGCATAATACTTCAAAAACAAAAATTATGTTCACAATCATCACTGCGCCACTTGTCCCACTACATGCCGAAGCCGATTACCACAGCGAATTAAGCTCGCAATTACTCTTCGGAGAACAAATTGAAATACTTGAAAGTTCAAATGAGTGGCACTTTGTACGCTGTCTGTCGGACAATTACACCGGATGGACTCCAACAGTTTCTCTCAATCGGAAAAACTTTACACCATCTCCTATCGATACAACCGACTTTGTACCGATTAAAACTCCGACATTCGTTTGTTTCAAGACCTCAAGCGTTGAGAAAATCTCTCTTCCGGGTGGTGGTATTACTCCTCTGATAATTAACGATCAATTTGAACTATTATCCGAAATTTACCAGGTAGCACAATACCTACCCGGCTTTGACAATAAGAAATTGAATGGACAACACGTGGTAGAACTTGCTTTGCAATATATCAATGCCCCTTATCTGTGGGGAGGTAAAACAATTTTTGGGATGGATTGCGCGGGCTTGATTCAAGTTGTTTACTCAATGCTCGGCATCACAATGCCACGCGATACCATGCAGCAAGTAGAAAAGGGAAAAACGGTTGATTTCATTTCCGAAGTAGAAGCCGGCGATATTGCCTATTTTGAAAACAATGAAGGTGAAATAACGCATGTCGGCATATTACTCAATTCGCATCAAATCATTCACGCATCCGGCTATGTGAAAATTGAAATTATTGATTCGCATGGTATCATATCTTCATCTTCGGGCGAATACACCCATAAATTAAGAGTTATAAAGCGAATGTTTTGACGCATTCATCTCTTTGGAATAGATTTTGTATCTCATGGAGTGAAACATGAAACCACTACATCAATTTTTCAAATTATGAGAACAAAAATCTATTATGTATTAGCTCTCCTACTAAGCATTTCATCCATTCAGGCACAATCCATAGAGAAACTTTTCAAGAAATATTCTGATAGTGAATTTGTGGAATACATAGCCGTAGGCAAAAGTTTGATGAAATTAGTCGCACCTTTAGCGGATTACAGTTATCTCACAGATGGAGAGCTGCAATCAATTAGTAGTATCAAGTCAATCTCCTTAAAGAATAATACTGCAAATCAAGAACTTAGCGCTGCCATAAGCAAAGATTTAGACAAAATTATTCAAAAAGAAAATTTTGAAACGACTTTGGAGAAACGGGATAAAAAACAATATACATACGTTTATCGAAAGCTAAACATCAACCTAAATGCCGACTATATTATCTATGTGAGCGACAATACCGGATTAAAACTTGTGTGGCTAAAAGGGAAAACAACTCCTGAAGCTATTGAACAAAATAACTCCGAAGATTAACCTCAACTGTGCTTTAGCAAAACAGTGTATCAGGACTTATTCACCTCGTAATCTTTAAGTTCAATAATCAAATCGGCAATTTTCGAAACCACATCTTTAGCAAAGCGCTCCCCTTTCTCCGCCGTTGCTTTATGTGGGTTTCCAATGCCCGTATCTTCAGTTACTTCACCCCAGTGGCGTGGCAACCAGCCTGTTTTATTATTTACCGACTCTAACCGGGTTTTCTTCGCAAAGCCATCACCTGCAATCTCCAGACACACCAAATCGGGGCGATAATACATTAAAACCGATGTTTCCAACTCGCCGGCATGTTCGTCAGGTTTAGCCTCGAAATAACTCCCGGAAGGAATCACCGTCCACCAATCTACTAAAACGATTACAAAATCGGGATATTTAAAGGCGAAATCGCGGACAAATAGTTTGAAAGAATTGCCTCCATGTCCATTCACTATCACCAATTTTCGCAAGCCTTGTCCCCGAAGAGACAAAATAATGTCATTAAGAATCGACTTCTGTGTTTCGCTACTCGTATGAATACAAAAAGGATTGCTCCACTGACCCGGATTTTGCGAGCCAAGGAAAATCGGTGGCATCACTCCACAGAGCACACCTGACCGCTCATAAGCTTCCACACTGCTTTCTAACGCCACGTTTTGCGACAGATAACAATCTGTAATATAAGGCAAATGATAATTATGAGGCTCGATTGCACCCCATGGCAGAATTACAACATCATAATTCGCATCTTTCACGTCCATCCAATTGGCGACGGATAGGTCTATTTTTCTAATTGAATTTTCTTTCATATCACTGTTAATCTAAATATTATATTTTATTTAATAAAAATCATTACAGCTCCGGCAATTCCCAGCATCATAATAATTACACCTGTTATACGGTTAATTATTTTCAAACCTCTCATATTAAATTTGTACCTGAAACGACTTGCCAAACTTGTGAGTATCACCCACCACAATGTAGCGCCTAAAACGATAGAAAACAGGCCAAAGATATGTCCCCAGATAGAAGTAGTAGAACTCACAAATTCGGTCTGCGAAAACAGCGCGATTAACACAAAGAGTATCAGCGGATTGGATAGAGTGAGACCAAATGATGTAATAAAATCATTAAAAAGCTTTCCATCCGATTTTTCGTTGGGGCGTGGCTGTGCCATAGGGTTACTTTGATAAATCCAATAACCAAAAAAAGCGATTACCACACTTCCTACAAGTTGAATTACCAATTGATGCTGTTCGATAAAGCCTATTACAATATTCAAAAAGAACATGGTAACAATAGCATAAACTACATCCGAGGTGGTAGCGCCTAAGCCGGTTACTAAACCAAATTTTTGACCGCGATTCAAGGTGCGTTGAATACAAAGCATCCCTATAGGCCCCAGTGGCACCGAAATACTCAAGCCAATTATTATCCCTTTAAGAAATATTTCCAAATTAATTGCCTCTATATTAGAATTGTGTGATACATATTTTATTACCTATTGCAATTACAACAAGTTACTTGCAAGCTCCGAAAGATAACTTCGTTCTCCTTTTACCAAATTCACATGTGCAAAAACATCTTGCCCACGCATCCGGTCAATCATATATACCAATCCATTGGAATGAGCATCGAGATATGGAGAATCTATTTGCTGAATGTCGCCGGTAAATATCATTTTCGTTCCTTCGCCGGCGCGTGTGATGATAGTTTTCACTTCATGTGGCGTAAGGTTTTGCGCTTCATCTATAATAAAAAATGTTTCACTGAGGCTGCGCCCCCGAATGTAGGCAAGCGCTTCAATCACCAAACGCTTATCCCGCTGCATCTCATCAAGCATTTTCATCTCCTTACCTTGATACGAGAAATTGTTTTTTATCACATTTAAATTATCAAAAAGAGGTTGCATATAAGGCGCAATCTTGTTTTGCTCATCACCGGGCAGAAAGCCCAAATCTTTATTGGAAAGTGCCACAATGGGGCGTGCCAACAATATTTGCTTGTAATTTTCATGCTGTTGTAGTGCCGCGGCAAGCGCCATCAAGGTTTTTCCTGTGCCTGACTTCCCTGTAAGTGCTACTAATTTCACATCCTCATCGAGCAAAACATTGAGCGCGAAAGCCTGCTCCGCGTTACGCGGTTCAATACCGAAACAGCGTGATTTTTCCACTCTTACTACACGTTCCTCTTTCGGATTATATCGGGCTAAGACGCTTGATCGTGTACTTTTCAGCACAAAGCAATCATGGGGCTCTACCTCCGATTTGAATTCAAATTCATCCAGCGAAATACCTCCCTCACCATACATTCTATCAATCTGCTCCGGCAAAACATTTTCATAGATTTCATGATTTCTTTCGAACACATTAATGTCGGCAACTTTGTCATTAATATAATCTTCAGCCATCAACCCCAACGACAACGCTTTCATTCTCAGATTAATATCTTTACTTATTAGCACGGTTTTCGTTGATTTACTCTTTTGATTGAGATTGTAGGTATCTGCCAAAATCCGATGATCAGCGGTTTTCTCCGGGAAAATCCCTGCCATCACTTCGGGATACTGATTGCCGGTAATGACAAATAATCTTCCTTTTCCTTCGCCTAGTTCAGCTCCTCTATGGAATAAATTTTCGTCAGCAATCAAATTCAACTCACGAGTAAATTCTCGCGCGTTGAAATTTATCTGTTCATTACCTTTTTTGAAATGATCCAACTCCTCGAGCACCACAATAGGGATATAAATATCATTTTCTTCAAAATTATGCAGACATTTATAGTCATGTAAAATAACATTTGTATCCAGTACAAAATTTTTCTTCTTCGATTTACTATTCATGGTTTACCCTGTTTTAATAAATTGATTTCTTTATAACAATTAAAAATCATAATTGCATGATAGACATACAAAATTTGAGTCAAACTATTCTTTGCAAATATGCAAAAAATAACCGACAAATATTATCTGTCGGTTAATCTTTTTATATGTTTTATTCTTACAAAATTATTTTTTGAGAAATAGTGCCGGCACGAATAATGTAAATACCTTTATTTAGATTCAGGACTTCACCCGTACCTTTATAAATAAAAGTATGCACTTTCGCGCCCAATACGCTGTAAATATCAATTACGGTTCCAAGATCTATGTTCTTTGCCGTCAATACTTTGGCTGACACAGTGAACTTGGGTGTGTCGTCTGCGGCAAACATCATCATATTACTTTGTGAATACATGACATTACTGGAGTATCCCGAAGCATAATCCAAAGTTCCTTGCGCGTTGATGCCGAATAGTCCACAAAGTACAAAGAAAATCATAAAAGTAAATTTCTTCATAGGCTCATTTTTAATATAGAATTTATACTTTGCCATACCAACAACAAAGATAATGCAAATATACCAAATTAGCTCCACCTTACGCAATTTTTTTGGATTTTTTCTGTTAGGATTACTTTCGGATACGTATATCTTAAATTATTTGTTTCATATAACCACATAAATCACGGTTATCTCATTATTAACACAATTTTTAATCAAATAAAATAATTGTAAATTGCATTTATTGTTTTTTTTTTGTAGTTTTGTCGCCGTACACAGAATTGATTGAACACATCTGAATAAAACATCAATTTCATTCTGTGAATAAAGCGAATTGCTGGTAAAACATTAACATGACAAATAGTTGTCTCTTTTTTATCTAAATTCGGACACAGTTTTTAAACTTAATTAATTTTCAAATTACCAAAGAATGAAACAAAACGAAATACCTGAATATATTTTCGAAACAAGCTGGGAAGTATGCAACATGGTGGGAGGAATTTATACGGTTCTATCAACACGAGCAAGAATTTTGTCAGCCCAGCACGGCGATAATCTAATTTTTATTGGGCCGGACGTATGGAAAGACAATAATGAATCGCCCTATTTTGAGCAGGACAAATCTTTATTAACGGAATGGTGTGCTCATTTCACCAAAGAAACCGGATTACCAATAAGAGCCGGCAGATGGAATATTTACGGCAAACCCGTATCATTATTAGTTGACTTCACACCGCTGTATGAGGAAAAAAATGAAATATATTCCCGAATTTGGGAGCAATATAGCGTAGATTCGCTCCACGCTTATGGCGATTACGATGAGGCATCCATGTTTGGATATGCTACCGGCTTAGTGATAGAAAGTTATTACAATTTCCATAAGCTGACCAAAAAGAACAAAGTTGTTGCTCATTTCAACGAATGGATGACTACTTTCGGGGCGTTTCATATTCAAAAGTCCGTTCCTCAGATAGCCACATTATTTACCACACACGCCACTTCCATTGGGCGCTCCATTGCCGGCAATCATAAACCGCTTTACGACTATCTGAACGAGTACAACGGCGATCAAATGGCTTATGAACTGAACATGATTTCGAAACATTCGACCGAGAAAAAGGCTGCTCACGCTGTTGACTGCTTCACCACTGTAAGTAAAATCACTGCTGCAGAATGCGCTCAGCTTTTAGATAAGTCGCCCCACATCGTTACACCCAATGGATTTGAGGACGACTTTGTACCCAAAGGCAAGAAATTTACCCAGAAAAGAAATGAGGCTCGTGAGTTGCTTCAGAAAGTTACAGAAACACTTTTCGGATACAAACTCAAAGAAAACACGCTGTTCGTAAGCACCGCTGGTAGATATGAATATAAAAACAAAGGCTTAGACGCATTTATCGAAGCGCTTAAAAATCTTTCGGCAAAAAACTTAGAGAATGAAATTGTCGCATTTATAATGGTACCCGCGCATATCAAAGGCGCAAGAGCCGATTTGGCAGCCAAACTTGAAGACCCAAACTCCCCTATGGACTATTGGAATAAGCACACCACACATGAACTTTATGACTACTACAATGACAATGTAATATCTTCACTTCAATGGTTTCATTTCCAGAATTTACAACATGAGAAAGTAAAAATAATATTTGTTCCATCCTACTTGAATGGCAATGACGGGATTTTCAACAAAACATATTGGGATTTACTTATCGGCATGGACATTACCGTTTTCCCATCGTATTATGAACCTTGGGGTTACACACCATTAGAAAGTGTCGCTTTTTCCGTACCTACAATCACCACCGATCTATCGGGTTTTGGACAATGGGTAAAAGATAATTGTGAGAAGAAATGTGGTGCGGGCGTCGTACACCGATCCGACTACAACATAAGTGAAGTTACGAGCGAAATTGGCAGAGTACTCTTTGAGTTTTCCTCTAAAAGCGAAAAAGAACGAAACGAAGCGAAAAAGAACGCGCTCAACATCTCTAAAAAAGCACTTTGGGAAAACTTTATAAGTTATTATTACGAAGCCTACGACATCGCGTTGAAAAACAAAGAGATTCGATTAAAGAAATAATTTTTAAAAAAACTTTATTCTTCGTTTAAGCGCTTATTTAACGAACAAATTTAGACGAATAACCAATTCATACAACGTATAAACATACTTTGTTGAATTACGGTATTTTCTTATTGCACTCGATTGAAATGGAAAAACTAATTATTAACTATCAAACTATTGTGTTTTAAGATATTATTGTCTAATTTTGCAGAAAATTATGCTTTAAAGCAGGAATACCTATATTCATCAATAGAATAAACATAAAAATCTACGATAAAATGAAACTTAAAGTAAATGATGTAAACTCGCCCAACTGGAGAGAGATAACAGTAAAATCCAATCTTCCGGAGAGTCTGACCAAGCTTGAAGCCTTAGCGCAAAACATTTGGTGGTCATGGGATAGCGAAACAAAAAAACTATTCCGTGAAATCGAAAGACCACTTTGGCGAAAATCAGAGTCAAGCCCAATTCAACTGCTAAACTTATTGAGCTATGACAAATTAGTAGAGTTAGGGAAAGATGTTGATTTTTCAAAGAAATTAAACTCTATCTACGATCGGTTTACAGCATATATGAACGAACCGGTAAATAGCAAACGTCCATCAATCGCATATTTCAGTATGGAATATGGAATGACTGAAATACTAAAAATTTATTCGGGTGGACTTGGCGTATTAGCCGGAGACTATATTAAGGAAGCAAGCGACAGCAATGTGGACTTGACAGCAATTGGATTTTTGTACCGTTATGGCTATTTCAAACAATCCTTATCGGTTGATGGACAACAAGTTTCGGTTTACGAACCACAAAACTTTAATACCTTGCCTATTACGCAGGTGATGGATGAGAATAATCATCCTCTTATTGTAGAAGTTCCTTATCCCGGACGCACAGTTTACGCATACTTATGGAAAGTAGCGGTTGGACGTATTAAATTATACTTGCTCGATACCGACAATGAAATGAACAGCGAAAGCGATCGTTCCATTACCCACCAATTATATGGTGGCGACTGGGAAAATCGCTTGAAACAGGAGATAATGCTCGGTATAGGCGGTATTTTGGCGCTAAAAAAACTTGGAATAAAAAAAGAAGTGTATCATTGCAACGAAGGTCATGCTGCTCTTATCAATGTGCAACGACTTAACGACTACATCAATGAAGAAGGTCTGAACTTCAACCAAGCACTGGAAGTGGTTCGCGCTAGCTCACTTTACACCGTTCATACTCCGGTTCCGGCAGGACACGACAGTTTCGACGAAGGACTGTTTCATCAATACATGAGTGAATATCCTTCCAAACTTCAATTGAATTGGAATGATTTCATTGACATGGGACGTTCAAATCCCGGAACACATGAGAAATTTAACATGAGTACGTTTGCTTGCAATACCAGTCAGGAAGTGAATGGTGTAAGCTGGCTCCACGGCGAAGTATCCAAAGAGATGTTTTCGCCAATCTGGAAAGGTTATTTTGCGGAAGAATCGCATGTTAGCTATGTAACAAATGGAGTGCATCTCCCAACCTGGACATCGTCAGAATGGAAAGTACTTTACGAAAAGCATTTTACTAAAGAATTTTACAACGACCAGTCGAATCTGAAAATCTGGGAAAAGATTTATCAAGTACCAGATCAGGAAATCTGGAATTTGCGCACGTCACTCAAAATAAAACTGATAGAATACATACGCGAACAATTTCGCGACAATTGGTTGAAAAACCAAGGCGACCCTTCGCGAATTGTTTCTATCCTTGAATCAATCAATCCAAATGCGCTTATTATTGGTTTCGGACGCCGCTTTGCTACCTACAAGCGCGCTCACTTGCTGTTTAGCGACTTGGATAGATTGGCTAAAATCGTAAACAATCCAAATCATCCAGTACAATTCCTTTATACCGGCAAAGCCCACCCTGCCGATGGTGCCGGACAAGGTTTAATCAAAAGAATTATTGAAATTTCACGAATGCCCCAGTTCCTTGGAAAAGTAATTTTCCTTGAAAACTACGACATGCGCTTAGCAAAAAGGTTGATTACCGGCGTAGATATTTGGCTCAACACACCTACTCGTCCGCAAGAAGCTTCGGGAACATCGGGAGAAAAAGCACTGATGAATGGTGTGCTCAATTTCTCTGTCCTCGATGGCTGGTGGTACGAAGGTTATCGCAAAAATGCCGGATGGGCATTGACAGACAAACGCACTTATGACAATCAAGAATATCAGGACAAACTCGACGCTGTAACAATATACAGCATGCTTGAGAATGAGATTGTTCCGCTTTATTACGCTAAAAACACAAAAGGCTATTCGCCCGAGTGGATTCAGTACATCAAAAACTCAATAGCCCAAATTACTCCTATTTATACTACAAAACGGATGATGGATGATTATTTCGACCGTTTCTATGTAAAACAGGCGAAACGAGTTGCGTCATTGAAAGCGAAAAATTTTGAGAAAGCGAAAGAAATTGCCGCATGGAAAGAAGCAATGGCTAAAGGCTGGGACAACATTGAAGTTTTGAGCATTGATATGCCGGAAAAAATGATAACCAACCCACAAGCGGGAGAAGATTATGTCATCAACATCATCGTTGATGTAAAAAATGAATCGCTTAAAGGCATTGGAATTGAGCTTCTATCTGTTCAAACAGATATTAACAATCAAAACACACTCGAAAGTGTGGACGAACTCACATTGGTGAAAGTTGAAGGCTCCAAACTGCATTTCAACATTCATTATCAGCTTGACAATGCCGGAGCATATAAATACAGTTTCCGGATGTTCCCTAAAAACGAACAATTGCCTCATCGTCAGGATTTCTGTTATGTTCGTTGGATTTAGTATCGCAAGCTAAGTCGTTATGGATTCAAAAAAATAAGTATCCGGGGAGGCCAGGTTATCTCTTGCTTCCCCGGTCTTTTTTTGTTCGTTGTTACAGTATTTGCTTCATCTAATTTTGAGTAATTCACCAAGAGAAAAAAATGGATTTAACATCAAAAGTCAAATCCATTCTTCATATTGTATTATCCATTTATTCTAAAGCGTGATTGCCTAAAAGCAACTCTCAACAGATAGATTATCGTTCAACTATAAGTTTCTTATTCGTAATGCCATATTCTGTAGAAAGCTGAACGAGATAAATTCCATTGCTCAAGTTCCGAATATCTATCCGGGCTTCATTCGATGCGTTTCGAGCGACGTGCAGGCGACTTCCGGTAGCGTTGAATATCGAAATCTGCTCTACTACCCTATCGCTTTTCACTAAAACATATTCACTTGCCGGATTGGGCGAGATAGAAATCGATACCGATGAGTATGTCGGGTTTACCGTAGAGGTGGTACATATATCAAGTCGCTCACCTCCTTTCAATTCAATACCACCTTCGCCTGTTTTTCCACCCTCTTTAACTAAACCACCCTCTTTTACAGTGCCCCCTTTCTTTTCCACTCCTCCTTTAAGCTGGTCGTAACAAGTTCTTCCATTCAAATCATATTTCACAACAAAAACATCTTGTGCTCCAAAACCAAAAGATTCTGTATGACCACCTATAACATATCCTTTGTCTGCTGTTTGCTTAATCGACTGCCCTCTTTCTTTCAACTTTCCTCCAAGCGTATTAGCCCAAAGAAGATTTCCATTCGTGTCGAGTTTGATAAAATAAACATCTTCGCTACCTACTCCATAAGACATCGTATAGCCAGCGATAGCATACCCGCCATCGTCCGATTGAATCACCGAAATACCTTCATCATCACTTTCTCCACCTATCGTTTTTGTCCACAACAAAGCGCCACCGGAGTCCAAGCGAATTACATAAACATCACGCTTCCCGGCACCAAAAGAATCGGTACTTCCGGTGATGATATAGCCGTCATCTTTAGCGGTTTGATATACGGACATACCAACATCGCGCCCCTGTCCTCCAATAGTTTTTGTCCACAGTAAATTACCAAAATTATCAAGTTTCACCACATACACATCTTCATTTCCGGCTCCATACGATGTAGTTGTTCCTACAATAATATAACCCCGATCGGAAGTTTGTTTAACGCTATTACCTACCTCATATCGTTCGCCGCCTACGGTTCTTGTCCACTTAATAGCTCCAGTTATATCCATCTTTACGATGTACATATCGTAGTCACCGGCTCCAAAAGTATTTGTGAATCCGGTAACGATAAGGTAGTCATCTGAACTGTATTCAATGGAATAAGCCATCTCATCGGCAATACCGCCTACGGTTCTTATCCACTGCGTAGAACCTGACAAATCAGTCATAATAACATAAAAATCTGATTTACCCGCACCAAAACCATTCGTAAATCCCGCGATTGCATAACCTTTCGGAGTTTTACATACGGAATATCCTGCTTCCATTGCCTTACCTCCATAAGTTTTTGTTCCCATCAGTACACCTGCTTTATTTAGTTTTGCAGCATAAACATCATCCAATCCAGCTCCATAAGTATTAGTCTGACCAATAACAAAATAACTACTGTCTGGTGCTTGAACTATCGAAAAACCCTTATCAACAGACTTCCCTCCAACTGCCCAAACTCCATGAAGCGGCTGTGCACTCAACGAATAGCCAATACAAAAAACAGAAAAAACAGAAAAAAGTAACTTATACTTATTTCCAACTTGCAGAATTTGTAAAAGTGTTTTCATAACTGTGATTTTTTTAATGATTATATAAAATTTAGTGATATTATTTGTTTGGTACTACTGGATTTCGTGTGAAAACAAATCTAAATCTCCATGCCAAAACAG
>CAZMQV010000062.1:0-17579 GCA_964568675.1 uncultured Paludibacter sp. | reverse complement strand
TACCCGAAACTGTTTTAGAGGATTTACGAGATTATTTCATCGAATATCGTCCTAAAGAATTTCTATTTGAAGGACAGTATGGTGGGCAGTATTCTGTACGTAGCGTACAGTCTATTTTTAAGACAGCCATGAAAAAAGCTAAAATTAAAAAGACCATTGGTATTCACGGTTTGCGACACAGTTATGCCACGCATCTGCTGGAGGCCGGCACCGACATGGTTTTTATTCAGAAATTATTGGGTCATAAAGACGTAAAAACCACACAGATTTATGCCAATGTTACAAACAAACATTTGTCCAGGGTTAAAAGTCCGTTAGACAATTTATAAAAAAATTGACATAATACAATTCTCAACTAATGCTACTTCTTCCAATCACTTCTCGGGCATTTAATACGTAAATTGTCATTACGACGCGATGACAATACCTCGAAGATAGCCTGGAGCTAATGAGTTAGCGTTACTTCTTCCCAATACACAATCGTCATTCAAGCCGTGGTAAGACTTCTTTAATCCAGATTGAAAATCCCTATTATTCTATTTGATATCCGGCAGTTTTTGAATTCGGCTAAACTTACACACCTGTTCAAATTGCGTTATATTTTAATTGCTTCCGGATTTTGATTTTCCACTGTTTTTAGCCGATGGCGCGCATTGTTGGAGCGCCGGAAGTCTGTTCTAATCGTTAAATCTTCGCTTTTTTTATGCCAATGCTTTGCTATTATTTGTGTTATTGAAATAAAAAAGATAATTTTATCCGAAAGTAAACAGATGCTTTGTAATGCCGTTTCCGGATAGTTCGGCGAACAGCTGATGCTGATAGCGATTAAAAACAGGCGCTGCTGCCGAAGCTTGTCTGCGTTAGTAAAGCTAATAAAAGAAAACAAGAATTTCAATGGTCAATTTTTTTCGAAAATATCATAAATGGTTGGGGATATTTCTCACCCTTCTTCTCATTTTGTTTTCCATTTCGGGCATAGTTCTGAATCACCGCGACTTGCTTGCCAAAGCCGAGATAAGCCGCAATCACATCCCGAAGGATTATCGCTATGTGAATTGGAACAACGCGTCGGTGAAAGAGATGGTGAAGCTGTCGGCTGATAGCGTGTTGCTCTATGGCAACGTTGGGATATGGCGCTCGGATAGCTCGTTGCGTAACATGGAGGATATGAACGCGGGTTTCCCTGCCGGCATTGATTACCGAAAGGTGTTCAAAGTGATATCCTATCGCCACCGCTTGTATGCCGGCACCCTCTATGGACTTTACCGGTTCGACGGTGCTACTCGTGCGTGGCAGCATTTGCCAATGCCGGTGAAAGAGGCGAATGTGGTGGATATGGAGGTGAAGGGCGATAGTCTGCTGGTGCTCACCCGTTCACATTTGATGTTGAGTGTCGATGGCGCGCGATTCAGCGAGGTAAAACTGCCAACTCCTGCCGGATATGACAATAAAGTGAGCTTGTTCAAAACGCTCTGGGTGATACACAGTGGCGAGATTTACGGCGAAGTGGGTAAACTGATTGTGGATATTGTGGCGTTGGTGCTTATTTTTCTGTCCATCACCGGTCTCGTGTTGTTTTTTAGTAAAAAGAAAATTAAAAACAAGCAACTGGCTGCCGCGTCAAAAAAGAAACACCGCGACGCTTATCGGTGGAATATCCGATGGCACAATAAGATAGGTTGGATCACCATCTTGTTTGCTGTTGTAACCACCCTCACCGGCATGTTTTTGCGTCCGCCATTGCTCATTGCCATCGCTTCTGCAAAAGTGGGGAAGATTCCTTTCACCGAACTGGATACGCCCAATCCTTGGTTCGATATCTTGCGTCGAATTATTTATTTGCCTACTGAAGATAAATTTGTGATTTCGACTACCGAGGGTTTCTATTACACCGACACCGAGTTTCGCTTGTTGAATAAATTTGACAATCAACCGCCGGCGAGTGTGATGGGTGTAACAGTGCTCGAAGATGAGGGTGAATACGGATTGCTTGTGGGTTCGTTTAACGGACTTTTCCTCTGGGACTATCGCAATGGATTTGTGTTCGATGCCATAAAGCGTGAACCTTATGTGCGCCCTGCCAAAGCCGGGCCTCCGGTAGGCGACTACAAAATTAGTGGCTTCGGGTTTGACCGTGGAGGTAGGCGGGTGGCGTTCGACTATAGTCATGGTGTTATGGGTCTGGAAGATAAGCCGGACTTCCCGGCAATGCCCCGGCAGATACTCGACCGTTCGCCCATGTCGCTTTGGGGGGTTGCGCTCGAAGTGCATACCGGTAGGTTTTTTAGTCCGCTCATGGGCAGTATGTATATCCTATTGGTGCCGCTTACGGGACTTTTCACACTGTTTGTCCTCGTGTCGGGTTTTGTGGTGTGGTACAAGCATTATCGGAAAGGCAGGAGTAACGTAAAGAAAGAATAATGAAGACTAAATAGCGAATTTCGTAAACTCCATCTTTTGTCGTGCATAATCTGCCTGGCGTGAGGTGGAGTTTTTTTGTATAAATGGAGCGCTCCCCTCTCCGAATGATTACGTAAGCATGATGCCGCGCATCTCGCCGAGAGGATTCATCGCGTTTGTCGGAATAATTTCATCATAAAGTTTGATGTCCGCTTGGGCGATGATGCTGGGTTTCACGCTTCCGTCGTCAATCAGCTTGCTGATTTGCACGCCTTTCAGCAGAGGCGTTATGGGGGTGAATAGCGTATCGCCTTTTCTGAAAACAAGATTGGTGAATGTGGAGTCGGTAATCATCCCGTCCCGAACAAGAATGGGAAGCATGCCCGGCTCCGTTTCGCGCGTGATAAGGTCGAACAAGGCGCGGTCGGCATATTTGAAGCGATAATCGAAATCGGAGGGAATGTTTACGAGGCGATAACCACGAAATTCCGGTGTCGAATAAGGGATGTATTCCATTTCAAAACTATTTTCTTCATATTCCACCCTCAATTTATACAAGCCGGAACCGGGAGGCGGGCTAAGCGCTATTATTTTATTGAGCGCCAAGGGGGATGTGGAGTTGAAGATGTGCAGATACGCGCTTTTCACTCTTTGCTGATGGCGCGCCAGCAGTTCGGCGCAGCCGTTGTATATGCGGATGGATTCTATCAATCGGGTCATTGAAGCAATATGTTTTTGATTTCCATTTGCAAAGGTAGCAATCTGCTTTAATAGTTCATCCTTGTGTTGATGAAAAAAGAAGATTGCAATGCGTCGTCGGGCGAACAGCTGTGTTCGCGTCGTTGGATGTTTAGGCGCGCTACTATTTTCATTCATTTGAAAACATTTAAGCGGATGAGTTATAAATTTTATTTATTGCATATTTATGTAGGTAACTGAACAAAAGCTTCGTTGATGTGGTTTGATAATTGCCTTAATAAAATTTTATACCAAAATAATAGATATGAAGCATGAGTTAAATTCGATGGACATTGGCGCCATCGAGGAACTTTACAAAAAATTCAAAGACAATCCGCAAAGCGTGGATGTAAGTTTCCAATTTTTCTTTCAGGGTTTCGACCTTGCGGTGAGTCATTTTCCCACCAAACCTCAAGAATCGCGCGTCGGCAATACGGCTTATTCCTACAAAGAGACTGCTGTGATGAATCTGATAAACGGCTATCGGCGTAGGGGGCATCTTTTTACCAACACGAATCCGGTGCGTACGCGCCGTGAATACACGCCAAACTTATCCATCGAAAATTTTGACCTCGCGCAGTCCGACCTCGATACGGAGTTTGAAGCCGGCAAGGAAATTGGCATTGGCAGGGCAAGTCTTCGCGAAATAGTGGAGCATTTGCAAGCCACTTATTGCAGTTCCATCGGTGTGGAATATCGCTATATTACCAAACCTGAAATCGTACGTTGGCTTCAGGAGAAAATGGAGGGTTCGCGCAACAGGGAAGAGCTACCCACCGATACGCGCCTCAATATCCTCGACAGCCTGATTGAGGCATCGGGATTTGAAGACTATCTTCACAAGAAATTTGTAGGTCAAAAGCGTTTCTCGCTTGAAGGCTCGGAGAGTATCATCCCCGCGCTCGACACCATCATAGCTCACGGTGGCGCTACCGAAGTGAGCGACATCGTAATCGGGATGGCGCATCGCGGGCGGCTCAATGTGCTTACCAATGTGATGCGCAAGCCCTATTCGCAAGTGTTTCGCGAGTTTACAGGGCAAGCTTATGATGAAAACATCATGTATGGCGATGTGAAATATCACCTGGGATATAACAACACCATCGACTACAAAGGGCGGAAACTCACCCTTACGCTCACCCCGAATCCGTCGCACTTGGAGGCGGTAACTCCGGTGGTGCAGGGTATGGCAAAATCTATTTTGGAAAACGACCATAAGATGCAATACAACCAGGTATTGCCCATCCTAATACATGGCGATGCCGCCATTGCCGGGCAGGGGGTGGTGTATGAAACCTTGCAATACTCCAAATTGGACGGCTACAAAACGGGAGGTACCATCCATTTGGTGATAAACAACCAAGTGGGATTCACCACAAACTACCTGCAGGCGCGCTCCAGCACCTACTGCACGGATGTGGCAAAAGTAACCCATTCGCCGGTGTTTCATGTGAATGGCGACGACATTGAAGCGGTAGTGTTTGTAGCAAAGATGGCGCTCGAATTTCGCCAGAAATTTAATATAGATGTCTTTATCGATTTGCTTTCCTACCGAAAATATGGACACAACGAAGGCGATGAACCTCGTTTTACCCAACCCAAGCTCTATGACATCATAGCGAAACATAAGAATCCACGCGATATTTATGCCGAGAAATTGATTGGACTTGGTCTGATTTCCAAGTCGGATGCCGATGCCCGGATTGCCGATTTCCACCAACGCCTCGATCGCTGTTATGAAGCTTCGCTCGAAACGGCTCAAGTTACCCTTCAAGCTTTTCTCGAAGATAAATATAAAAATATACGTTTGCCGCGCATCGAAGATTTTGAAACGGCTGCCACAACAAGTGTTTCCAAGGACGTGTTTCTGGACATTGCCAAGCGGATAACGACATTGCCCGAAGGGAAAAACTTTTACAACAAAACTGTGAAGCTATTCGCGCAGCGGGCTGCCATGATTGCAAACGATAATTATGACTGGGCCATGGGCGAATTGATGGCTTACGCCACACTCGCAAAAGAGAATTATGCTGTGCGACTAAGCGGGCAGGATTCGGAGCGTGGCACCTTCTCGCACCGTCATGCCGAAATCATCACCGAAGATGGTGAAGTGAAGTATTTCCCGCTGAAAAATCTGGGTGGCAATCATGCCGAAGTGCGTGTGTACAATTCGCCACTGAATGAATACGGCATTCTCGGCTTCGAATATGGCTATTCGTTGGCGCATCCCGATGGTTTGACTATATGGGAAGCGCAATTTGGCGATTTCTTCAATGTAGGACAAGTGATAGTGGATCAGTATATTTCATCGGCAAAAGAAAAATGGGGTGTCAATTCGGGGCTGGTAGTTTATCTGCCACATGGCTACGAAGGGCAGGGAGCCGAGCACTCCAGCGGAAGAATGGAGCGGTTTTTGATTCTATGCGCCAACCTCAATCTTCAGGTGATAAACCCCACTACGCCGGCTAACCTTTTTCATGCCGTGCGTAGGCAGTTGCACCGCGATATCCGTGTGCCGCTTATCACCTTCACCCCCAAAAGCCTGCTACGACATCCGGAGTGCGTGTCGTCCATCAACGAATTTACCGAAGGACATTTTCGCGAGTTGATTGCCGACCATGAAATGAAAGATGCGCGAAAAGTAAAAAAACTCTTGCTCTGTTCCGGCAAAATCTATTACGAGCTGAACAACGCGCGCAAAGAATCGAAAGCGGAACACATCTCCATTGTGCGGGTGGAGCAGCTCTATCCATTCCCCCAAACTCAATTTGAAGAACTGCTGAAACAATACAGCGCCGATGTGCAACTGGTGTGGGTGCAGGAAGAACCTCTGAACATGGGAGGCGCGCAGTTTGTGAAAAACCAATTGGAAACATTCGGATTGCAAGTCATTGGCCGTGCTGCAAGTGGTGTAACCGCCGAAGGCCTTGTGGCGATGCACAAAGTGAATCAGGCTGAAATCATAGCGAAAGCAATATCGTAAAGAATAATAATTCATAATTCGAAAAAAAAATTAATACATAGCAATATACCATGGCAATAATTGAAATGAGAGTGCCCAGTCCGGGCGAATCTATCACAGAGGTGGACCTCTACAACTGGCTTGTGAAAGATGGCGACTTTGTGGAAAAAGATATGGAAATCGCGGAGCTTGACTCGGCTAAAGCAACACTGACAATCGTGGCGGAAGCTTCAGGAATAATTTCGTTTCATGCGGAAGAAATGGACACGTTGGAGGTGGGCGCGTTGCTTTGCACTATCGACACTGCCGCCGGTAAAGCAGTGGTTAATGATGCTCCAACGGATACGCCGGAAGTGAAAGCCGATGTTCAACTTCCAAAAACCGACACGGTAGCGGAAACTCACACGGAAGAGGTGAAGCCTGAAACTGTGAAAGCCGGATTGATGACGGAACAACTTGTTGACGAATTGAAAAACCTGAGCAAGGCTGAAGTGGCATTGATTCTGAAAGCCGCGGGCTTGTCAATGACCGATGCGCCTCAAACTGCGGTTAGTCGTGAGTCGAACACGGAGAAGATGAGCGCGCTGCGTCGCAAACTCAGCGAACGCTTGGTGTCGGTAAAAAACGAAACGGCAATGCTCACCACCTTCAACGAGGTGAATATGAAGCCCGTAATGGATTTGCGAAAGAAGTATCAGGAGAAGTTTACTAAAACCCACGGTGTGAAATTGGGGATGATGTCATTCTTTCTGAAAGCTTCAGCGGTAGCCTTGCGCGAGTTTCCGAATGTAAACGCGATGATCGACGGCGATAATATCACTTTCTTCGACTATGTGGATATTTCTGTAGCTGTTAGCACCCCGAAAGGGCTAATGGTGCCGGTAATTCGCAATGTCGAAAGCCTGAGTTTGGCCGAAATAGAGAAAGCGATAGCTGAGGTGGCAGACAAAGCGCGAGCCGCTAAGCTGACGATACCCGAAATGACCGGCGGCACATTCACCGTTACCAATGGTGGCGTGTTTGGCTCCATGATGTCCACTCCCATTATCAATCCGCCGCAATCGGCAATTCTTGGTATGCACAACATCACCGAGCGCGCGGTGGTATTGGATGGCGAAATTACTATTCGCCCCATGATGTATGTGGCGCTCTCTTATGACCACCGAGTGATTGACGGGCGCGACTCGGTGAGTTTTCTGGTGCGCGTGAAGCAATTGCTCGAAAATCCGGTGGAATTGCTCTTTGGTAGTCGTGGCGGCGAATCTCAACTCCTGGATTTGTAGAAAAATAAAGCAAAAATAAGAAAGCGTCTTCGGTAATTTCCGGAGGCGCTTTCTTATTAGTGCGCCGAACATGGCGAGTAGATTTGACGGTTTAAGTCCGTTATGGGGACTTTCAGTTGCCAACCATTAGCTAAAGGCAAGGGTGTCCATCGTGAGGTGGAATCTGAAGTAAGCCGGCGGCAAAGTTCCGGTCGGAGGGACACGAACATTATCAGGCACAGGTTGTAGGACGAGTTTGCTAAACAAAACAAAATCCAATAAACTGAACAGATACAACAGTGTAAATAATGCCACATTTAGTTACTGTGAGCTTTTTTTAATATGTACCATTATTGTTTTTTCAGCAAGAAAAGATATTCCTTGTGCGTGCCTTCACTATTCAGCCATTCGTTTGACCATCGCATTTGCGACATGATGTTGCGCTTATGGTCGATCTCCATTGTTTTGAGAAGCTTCCCTGTGTTCATCATTATTGTATTCAATTCTTCCTTCGTCGCGCGTCCGCCCGAGCTGTAGGACAATAGGATGTATCGTGCCTTTGTGTTGACGATTAGCTTTTCAATCGCTTTCAGAGCAATGTATTCGTTGCTTTCATTTTTTCTGAACTCTTCAAATACCGAAGATGCGATTTTATCCCGGCTGTCTTCGCGTCGATTGGCATTTCCAAAGATAGCAGGTTCGTCATTCAGTATTACGGTTGTCCAGAAATGATAATAAGCGGCATATCGCACACGGCTGGGTGGCATCTTGTCGTTGTTGGAGCCGTAGGGTGGGTCAAAATAAGCCAAGTCGTAACTGTTATTAGCAATGGTATCGAAAATGTCGGCACGAATTACCTTATTCTCGGTTTTCAAAGGGAAACGCGCTGGGAGTAGCAGTGTGAGGTCTTTACTCGAACGGGGCGACCACCCTGTCAAATAAGCTGCAAAATGTCCCAACGTGCTATCTACTTTATCCAATGCGTTTATCAGGCTTGTAAGCACTACGCAGCGGTCAACCCATTCAAGTCCGAGATGGTCGATTTCCTGCCGGATAGCATCCAGTTTCATACTATTTTTTAGTTGAAATGGTTTCTTCGATTCAAATTGCTCAGCTCCGTAATGTTCCGAAAACCAGGCTTTTTTTCCACTCAAAGCGTTGAGGTGGTCTATTATTTCTTGGTAAAAATTATCGGAATTTGATGATTTCAAATAACAATTGCCAAATACTTCACTCCATACGGATATGTCGTTGGCGGTGGTGTCATATCCCTTTTGGGCGAAGGCTTGCGATACGCGAGTGGTACCGCTAAATCCATCCAAAACCGTTTTCACCCCTTTCAGCTCGCTTGTAAGCGATATGATTTGCGGGATTATCCTTTTCTTCGATCCGGTGTATTTTATACCTTCTGTGCTTATCAATATTCTTTGATTTTATGAAATTCTTAGTTCTCAAAAAAAAGCTCAATAAACTCCCGCCCTTTTACCAAGCCATAGCTGCCTTTTTGACATGAAAATTCGTCATACGCTTGCACTCCGTCCGCTTCATTGCCACTTTTGAAGATAATAAAGGGTATCGGGCTGGAGGTGTGTGTGCGAATTTCACAAGGGGTGGGGTGATCGGGCAATATCGCGATGGTTACAGCTTCATCCCAGCTGAGTAGCTCCTCCATGATTGGTTTCACCACACGCTTGTCTAAGTATTCGATGGTTTTTATTTTGAGTGGCACATCGCCTTCATGTCCCGCTTCATCGCTGGCTTCGATGTGCAGATACACGAAGTCGTCGGTGCGCAGCGCGTTGATGGCTGCTTCTGCTTTTCCTTCGTAGTTGGTGTTGTAAAGGCCTGTGATGCCGGGCACTTCTATTATTTTCAAATTGGCATATCTGCCGATACCTCGTATTAAATCTACCGCCGATATTACGGCGCCCGATTTTAATCCGAAACTGGGTAATAACGGCTCCATGGATGGTTTGTAGCCCGGAGACCAGGGCCAAATGCAGTTGGCTTTCTCTTTTCCTGCCTCAGCGCGTTTCAAGTTTATCGGATGATTTTCCAAAATCTTCATGGAGCGAATAATGAGGGAATTGAGTAGGTTGGCAGTTGCTTCTGCTGTCTGCTCGGTGGCTTTTATCATCAATGGCGCGAATGCTTGCCCCGGCACATCGTGTGGTGGAGTGCAATTGAGCTGTTTGTTGCCATTTTTTATTTTTAAAAGATGCCGATAGGACACACCCGGATGAAAACTAACAACATCGTTGCCAAGTTCTTTTTGCAGAAATGCTATAAGTTCGCGAGCTTCTTCGGTGCTGATATGACCTGCCGAATGGCTTTGGATGACTCCTTCTTTTACACAAATCAGGTTGCAACGCATCGCCATTTCATTTTCAGCTATTTCTACCCCCATGCTTGCAGCCTCCAAAGTGCCTCTTCCTTCATATACCTGTGCCACATCGTAGCCCAATACGGCCAGATTGGCAATTTCACTTCCAGGTGCAAAGCCAGCCGGGATGGTGTCGAACATGCCACATCGTCCCATTTGAGCCAAGCGGTCGATGTTTGGCGTGTCGGCAACTTGAAGCGGCGTTTTGTTGTTGAGTGAGGCGATTGGCTCATCGGCCATCCCATCACCAAGTATAATTAAGTATTTCATGCGCTTTTAATTTTGGTTTCAAATGGATACATACATGTCAAAACATGCTACGCGTCTTATCTTTGGTGTGTGTAAGTACACGCGTGTTTCATACATTTTTAGCAATATTTTGTTCTCATTCTGACTATCTCATTTTTATAATAGAGAACTTTTAGAAATAGAATCTGATTTGAGTAAACTTATTTTTTCCCTTTTTCCAGAAATTCGGTGAAAAGCGGCAATCCGGCTTCAAACTTGCCTACAGCCTCTTCCATGCTTGTGTAGCTTTCACCTCCGGAGGCATTCAAGTGCCCGCCACCAGTGAAAATCTCAGCGGCAAACTTATTTGCGGGGAAGCTTCCTTGTGAGCGCAACGACACTTTTATCTTGTCAGGGTCTTCGCGCATGAATACAGAGAAAAGTATGTTGTCGATAGCAAGTGGGATGTTGACAAAGCCTTCCGCGTCGCCATTCTCATAGTTGAACTCTTGCATTTCCTGCCGGGTAAGCGTAATCAAAGCGGCTTGATACTCGGGGTATATTTTCATTTTCTGATAAATGCAATAGCCTTGCAGGCGCATCCGATGCTCCGAAAAAGTGTTGAAAACCTTTCGGTATATCGCGTCTTTGTCAACTCCAAGTCGAAGCAATTCATATATGATCGAATATATCTCTTCATGATTGGAGTTGTATGTAAAACCTCCGGTATCGGTCATCATGCCGGTGTAGATACATTCGGCACATGCCAAATTGATGTTTGAGAAAAAACCCATCCGACATATCAGCCGGAAAATAAGCTCACTTGTGGATGAAATATGCGGATGCGAAATTACGATATCCACAAAATCTTTATCGGGATCCAAATGATGATCTATCAGAATCTTTTTTGCCTTGGATGCTACAATGGGAGCTGCCATCATCTCCATTCTTTTGGGCGTATTGAAGTCAACGGCGAAAATCAGATCGGCCTCATCGATTATTTTGTCAGATTCTTCTTTCTGAAGCACATAAATCAACGCCTTTTTTGCTCCGGGCATCCACATCAGAAAGTTTGGTGGTGGGGTGGGTACAATTACAGTGGCATTCTTATTGAGTGTCATCAGAAAATGCTTTAACCCCAAAGATGCTCCCAGCGCATCTCCATCCGGGCCATAATGCGATACTATCACAATGTTTTCGGCTTCTTCTATTTCTATTTTGACCTTGTGAATGGCTTCTTCGGCAATAACTTTTGAAATCATTTCTATGAGCTTTTGTATTTTAATTTGCAAAAATAATAAAAAACGCTGTAAGTTTGTTTCAATTAATCTGAATTGATAGATAAAAATGGATAGCTTGTTACAGCGAACAGACTAATTATATGAAACTAATCAGATGCTTGAAAGGTTCAGGGGTGAGCTTGTTTTTTTTACTTAAAATCTCCGGTAGCGTCAAATCGCCACAGCTTTTTACTCCATTCGCCGGCATAGTCCACACCCACTCTTTGCATGGCGACGTATTCTTTAGCTTCGTCGCTATCTTCAATCCAAATCCGATCAGAATCGGATAGATTTTCTCCATAAAACGACTTGTCCAGTTTTAACGCTTTACCCACTCTTCCGGAGCCAATAATTTGGTCTATGCCACATATCAGCACCGCTTGTGGGTTGTTTTCTTCGGCGCAAACCACATTAAACAACCAATACATGCCGTAGATGAGATATACATAAACTCTTCCGCCTGCCCCAAACATCACCTCGGTGCGCTCAGTGCGTCCTTTGCTTGCATGACACGCTTTATCTTCAATCCCGGCATAGGCTTCGGTGATTGTGATTCGGTATCGCGATTCACTGCCATCGTCCCAACGTCTTACTAATGTTCTACCCAATAAATTACGGGCAGTTTTCACCGCGTCGTGCCCGAAAAATTCATTCTTAATTCGATTCATACCTGCAAAGTTAATTTTTTTGGTTGATAATTGAAAACTATGAATGAAAAGAGTATATTTGCAGAAACAAAAGGAAATATACTAAACAAAATAAAATGAAAGGAAAATCTTATGTTTGATAATCAGCATCGTGCATTTGTGGCGATTAATAGCGAACAGGAAATTTGTTTTTTACCCAAAATGGCAAATCGTCATGGATTGATTACCGGCGCTACGGGAACAGGGAAAACAGTAAGTTTGCAAACTCTGGCCGAAACATTCAGTAATATGGGTGTGCCTGTGTTTGCCGCCGATATGAAAGGCGACCTTTCGGGGGTGGCGCGCCCCGGTGGTAACAAGGAGAGTGTCAACAAGCGTGTTGAGGCTTATAAATTGGCTGACAAAGGTTTCCATAATCAATCGCACCCGGTACGTTTCTGGGATGTTTTTGGTGAACAAGGTCATCCCGTTCGCACTTCCATATCATCGCTTGGCCCATTGCTGCTCGAACGCCTGCTCATGCTCAACGAAACTCAGGGCGCGGTGCTTAATACGATATTTAAAATTGCCGATGAAAATGATTTGCTTCTGATAGACCTGAAGGACTTGCAGAAAATGATTCAGTATGTGGGCGATAATCGCGCGCAGTTTACTACCACTTATGGCAATATGTCAGCGGCAAGTATCGGTGCCATTCAGCGCAATCTTGGCAGGCTTGAAGCGGAAGGTGGTCATGTTTTCTTTGGTGAACCCGACCTCGATATGAATGATTTGATTCAAACCGACGAACGTGGGAAAGGGATTATCAATATTCTGGCTGCCGACAAGTTGATGAACTCGCCACGCATCTACACCACGTTCCTGCTTTGGATGTTGTCCGATTTGTTTGAAAATTTGCCCGAAGTGGGTGATATGGAAAAACCAAAGCTGGTGTTTTTCTTTGACGAAGCTCACATGCTTTTCAACGATATGCCCAAAGTCTTGCTTGAGAAAGTGGAGCAAATCATTCGTCTGATTCGTTCCAAAGGAGTAGGTGTCTATTTTGTTACTCAAAATCCGGCTGATATTCCCGAAACGATTCTCGGACAACTTGGCAATCGGGTGCAACACGCGCTTCGCGCCTACACCCCCAATGACCAAAAAGCGGTGAAAGTGGCGGCGAATACGTTTCGCCCCAATCCTAAGTTTAGCACAGAGACTGTAATTACCGAGCTTGGCATTGGCGAGGCGTTGGTTTCTTTTTTGGATGAAAAAGGAGCGCCTACTCAGGTTGAGCGCGCATTTATGCTCCCTCCCGAAGGTCAAATAGGGCCAATCACACCCGACGAGCGCAAACAATTGATTCAATCCTCGTTGCTATATGGTGTTTACGAAAAAGAAGTGGACAGGATTTCCGCTTTCGAAATCATTGCCGAAAGAATGAATGCAGACTCGCTGCAACGCCAGCAACTCGAAGAGCAAAAACAGATTGAAATTCAACGGCGCGAACAGGAGAAACAAAACCGGGAAGCCGAAAAACAACGCAGAGCGGAAGCAAAGGATGATGTTTTTGGAGGTATGCTCAAAGATGTAGGCCGTACGGTAGGTCGCCAGATGACCTCACAAATTGGGCGAAGCATCACGCGCGCGATTCTTGGAACATTGTTTGGAGGTAAAAAACGATAGTAATCAGCCTTTGAAAATTATAAACAAAAAAAGGAGCCGATTCAGCTCCTTTTTTTGTTGTTGTTTGATATCTACTGTCTTTGACAATGCGATACTCTAAATTTATTCGTGGAATTATGTTTTTTGTGTTAATTAGTTTAAGGTTGTTGGTGTTAAAACCTGAAACTCACTATTAGTATAACCGATCTGGGGCGGATGCGGTATTGATAAAAATAAGTATCTAAATCACTTACTATTGAATAACTGTAGCTTCTTTCGTTGAAGATATTGTTGCAGTTCAATTCAACGTCCATTTTGTCAAACTTATAGGTAATCCCCATGTCGGCAAATAACATATTGACGGCGTTATTTTGGCTTGTTTCATTATAAGTATGTTCTAATTGCCATGAGAGGTTGAGTCTTTTATTCACTGCGATGTAGGTACTCAATTGCTGTCCAAGAGTATGAATACTGCTATTGAAGCTACTTCGTGCAGTTTTTATCGATGCCTTGTTACGCAGATATGTAGCGGAGTAAATGGTGTTGATTGAACCTGTAATTTTGGTATTACTTTTGAAAGTCAACGCCAACGATTGGTTTGATGTGGGGAGGTAGCTGTTCTGCCTCAGATAAGCAGTTTTGTAAAGACTAACGTTGGATGTAAGCGATAGATTTGTTTTTATACTACTAAAGTACTTTCCAAAATAGAGATAAGTCATCCACAAATCCGAATGGTTGACAGCTTCTATGTCGGTGCTGAGAGAGCGTATGCCGACATATCGCTGAGCAATCATTTTGTTACGTGCCGAGGGGACGTAGGATAGTTGAGCGTTGGCAAAAACAACACTAAAAGGATTTTTATAATGAAATGAAACGGCATAGGACTGACTTTCGCGCTTGCTAAGGGTGCCGGATGGTTTGGTGAAACTTCGGTAGTCGCGCATGATATATGTGTTGATAAAATCGGTGTAGTCGCTCACATTGTTTTGATACTTATAACTCAATTCCGACGACAAATAGGGACTGAAAGTATAAGAGAGATTGGCGTTAGTATTAATAAAAAAGTAATTATAAGTAGCTGTGTTGTTTTCCTCTCGATCCTTTTTTACGAATATTTGTTCTTTAATTGGTACCGACCATTTCAACTCCCATTTTCTTAGTTTGTAGGTGTAAACTGGGGTCAGTTCAAGCATGAAGTCGTTGATATGTAGCTTTGACGATATGCTGTCGGGCAATTCGGCATCCGAAAGTAGTGTGCTTATCGAGTTTGAAGCAATTTCAGCGTTCGCTTTAAGCAGCAGGCGCGATTTTTGCCATGCCCAAGAGTAATAAGTTTCGGTTTTTGAATAGAAATTGCTTAAATCTATCTCTTGTGTCGATCTCTCGCCGTTTATCTCTACAGCTAAATGCTTCGGCTGTTGAGCATAGATAAACTGTGTGCCGATATTGAGCAGTTTTGTGTCCCACCGTTTCAGAAAATCGAGTTTGTTTTCAATTGAGTAATAGGGCAGCTCGTAACGTTGCAACAGTGAGTTACCATTTACTGAGCTTAGCGCATTGCTATTCTCTTTTCTTAGTTTCCACTTTAGCGCATTTTCCAAATAAAAGTTCGTGGCGTTATCAGTATAATTTACTCCGCCCTCAAACCGTTCGGTTCTTTTCAGAATAGCGTCGGTTTCATCAATTTGGATAGTGCTGTCAGGCAAAAAATGCTCACTTTTGACCGATTTGTTTTGGCTGACATGGTCGTTGAGGTAGTTGGCGTTGAAGCGAAGCTGGCTTGTCTTTGAGGTTCTCCAGAGGTTGTTGAGTGTGGCTACGTGGCTCTGGTTGAAGAGGTAGCGTTGCTCTTCGATGGGAGGCGATTCCATACTTGACGATGAGAGCATGCTTTTTCCCAAACCGGTATCTTCGCCCTGCGCGCCGCTGATAGATATTGCTGTGTGTTCGTTAAGCTCATGGCTGATGTTATTACCGGTATTGTTAGTTTTGTACATGCCTATTGCCTGCCTCCTTTTGGATGCCTGAAGAGCAAATATCTCAAAAAGCCAATCCATGTTGTCGGAGTAACCACCTCCGGCGCGTACACCACCTATCGGTCTATTCATTTTGTCATCTTTCAGTTTGAGGTTAATGGCGGCTTTTGAGCTGGCTATCATACCTTTGATGGAGTTGATGGGCTGGTGGTTTTCGATGACCTGCACATTTTGTACGGCGTCAACCGGTACATTATTTGTCGCAATTCCGTATCTTCCTTCAAGCAAGTCGATCCCCTCGATATAGAATTTGTTGATGGTCTCGCCCTTATATTTTATTTGTCCGTTGTCGGACACTTCGATGCCTGGAAGTTTTTTGAGTACATCACCGATGGTTCGGTCACCTACCGATTTGAAAGTATTCACGCTGTATTTTATGGTGTCCTCATTTACGATTATTGGATTCGACTTTATTACAACTTCATTAAGCTCGATTCCCGTTTGTTCCATTTTCAGATGTAGCTGTTCCGGTTTGTTGTCGATGTTCAATTGAATATCCCTGTAGCCTATTGCCCGGCATACCAACAATAGTTTTTGCTTGTCGCTGTCGAATGAAATAGAAAACATGCCTTGCTCGCTTGCTATGCCAAAGGCAACTGTCTCATTCTCGCTATCGAGAATGGTGATAATAGCTGCTGATACCGGCTTTTGGGTTTCGCTATCGGATACACTGCCTTTGATCACAGTTTGACCAACTGCCAACAGAGGCATAAAGGCGAGCAGCATTATGGCTAAGCGCATTCTCTTTCTCATTCCAACTCGATGGGATTGTAAGGCCTTTTTTTATTTGATTTTGGTTTTATACCCATGTTTTCCAGCTCTACCGATGGCTCCTCGTGCGCGCGCTTCATGGTTTTGTTAAATTGCTCGCGATTTGTTTTGAAGTAATCTCTGTCTTTGTAATAAATAGCTTCGTTATTCTTTGATTTTTCAATTGCGACACACTCAAAGCTGTATTCGTTTTTTTCGTCGGTAACCTTTAGTATCAAGCCGGGCAATCCCCTAAACTTCCATGGACCATCGCTGTGTGCAATTTTTGGCGCGTACCAAGCTGTGTAGTTACGTCCCCGAAAGCTTGTTGTCGCTTTTTTGCAACTGTAGCCGCAAATGGTGGCTGCGCCGGCTTGCATTTTCCAGTCGAATTCCGGAGTGTTTTCAGTGTATAAGAATGTTCCTGTTAAATAGGCTCTATCTATAGTCGAAATTTGATTAGAAGGGTAGTTTTTGAAAATAATTAACGATGATGAACCTGTGAAGTATGGTAACATAGCATTCATTATCTCCTGATTTGACTTGTTCTGTTTAACCAAACGAACTTCTACTGAATCTGATTTTAGTATGAAAAAATCTGAAAACTTGGAAATCTTTTTCCCTATTTGCAGTAGCATAAAATGATTCGTTTTCTTATCGGGTATGTTTACATCTTTTACAGATGTCATTCTGTATTGTGCTCGTAGCAGGCAAACATCCAAGGTGTCCAATTTGGGCATTTCGGCAACGTAGTTCTCGTTCGGCATGGTTGATACTGAGACAACCTGTGCATTTATATGACTGAAAAGCGAGAAGAATATACAAATAATTAATGTCTTTTTCATTTGATGAAAATATATGTGTTGATCGATTATAGTTTATAGAAATAAGTAATATTGATTAAAATAACACAGCTTAGACACTAAGCTGTGTTATTGATTTTAGCATAATTCAGCCGCCATATCAGCTGCCGCTCGAATTGCTTCATCTCTATCTTTGGCACTCATATATCCTTTGTATTCTTTACCATCACATTTAATAGTGTAAATAAATTTCTCGGCAAATATTGAGCCGGTAGTAATCAAAGATACGATTGCAAATAAAATTATTTTCTTTTTCATGTTTTACTGGTTTTTTTGAGTGTTCTCTACTCGTTTCGCTTTTCGAATCCGCGTCCATTATTTCATACAACTCCCCGATCTTTAGTCGGTTGGAACTTGCTGCACCGTTTGTTTTGCTTGCTTTTATA
>CAZMQV010000061.1:13577-18060 GCA_964568675.1 uncultured Paludibacter sp. | reverse complement strand
AATAAAAGAAAGCTAATTATTTTGTGATAGAGATGGATATTGGAGATTTGTATATGCAATTTATATTTATAGGAAAGAAAGAAAGAAAGAAAGAAAGAAAGAAAGCTATTCATTTAAATGGCACGGGTTGTAAACCCGCGCCAGCGGGGTAAAACCGATTTACACAGAGAACATCAAAAAGCTCTTAGCCAAAAGCTAATGGCCAAAAGCTGACAGCCGACAGCCGACTAAATAAACAACCGAACAGGCAGTATCTTTCCTTTCGGAAAAATACTGCCTGTTCGTATTATTTTCGGTTATTATCTCCTCGTTATCTCACAATAACTTTGGCGACACCCTTTTCGGTTTTTACAATATAAACGCCTACCGGCAGATTTTGATTTGCTACCTGCTCACCATGAATGTTTAACACTTCAAAATCGCTATTATCCCGCACATAAACTCTACCATTACGGGAGTATGCGTTGAGCGCCGAGTAGCCGGGGCGAATCACTCCCGAGGCGGCTGATGGGCTTCGGAACTGCCAAAGCGAACCATTGGACAAAGTGCTGGAGCTGTTTATTACGCCTTGAGTGGTCATATTAAGCATTGCGGTATTCGAGGTTTTGGCCACCGCCACCCGATAAGCTACCACGCCATCGAAACTCGTCATATAAATATAAAAAACAGTAGCTTGGTCCGAAAGGCTCATCGTCGTACCCGAGCGATATAGGTATTTGCCGTTTTCGTTTTGCAGGTTGCAAGCGCCTGTGCTCGCGTTGTAGTTCACCACTTTCCACTTATTTTTAGCGCCGTCAATGCTCAACGCGCCTTCATCATTTGCCGCCAGGTTTTTACCCATCAGGTTCGACTCCATACGCATGGTGGTGATGGTATAATAGCTTTCGTTATTCTCCACGCTTGGCGCTATCGTTTTGTCGGAAACGAATTGCCACACGGAAGCAGCGTCGGCAGGGGTATAGTTCATCAGCGAAAGCGAGGTGCTAAGATGCGCTACCGAGTTCAGCGTAGTGCCGCTGTAATTGGCAAAGCGATAGCCACTTGAGCCACCTTGAGTTACAGCCTCCAATGTCCAGCCAAAAGGAGTAGTCGTAGCTTTCAGGTCGCTACCAAGATACAATCCGGCTTCATTCACCAATCCGGTTTTGCCATCCACATCCACCATTTTCCATTTCTGCGTCTGTAGCATCGGCAGCGTAACTGCTCCCACAAGCGCGCCTGCCGAAGTGGCATTCAGCGAGGTGAACGAACGCAGCGTGGGGTCGTTGCCGGTTTCTTTTCCCATGTTTTTCACATAATACCAATATGTGTTGTCATTGTCGCTCATTTTTGCCTTATCTACCTCTATTTGCAAATCGGGTGTTACCTCAATACGCGTGCCGTCATACTGAACGGCATATACTTTGGAGCCTTCGGTATATTCTCCGTTCAGATTTATCTGATTGTCAATGCTTACGTTTACCAGTTTCGAATCCTGATACGCCTCGTAGGCTACTACGTTTTTCCAATCCTGCATGCGATAAGTGCTACCAATGCGGGCAGTCTTCCCTTTTTCCACTTCCGATTTGTTTTTATACAGTTGCCAATTATTATCGGTAATGTATTGCATGGCATAAGGCATTTTGGCAAAATTCTTGTTCTTGATATAGTTTTTCAACGCGTTTACTTGCGTTTGCGTGATGGTGAGGGTTTGCACCCCGTAGTCGTCAATGGATTTGTTTACCGGTTTCAGAAATCCCCACGCGTCAAAAAATTCGGTCATATCATATCGAGCCGAGTCAACCACCATTTTCACAAAGTTCGACTGGTATTCTCCATGGTTTGAGCCGGTAGCGCGGGTGCGTGCGGCTTCGTAGATGGAGGCGTAAAAGTCTTTTTGTCCAAGCACGTTGTTAAACAAAAGCTGTATTTGCCAGAAAGGCACCAGTTTTTCAAACACGTCGGCATCGGCATGCGCGTTTTTAGGGATAAGAATATCTCTAAAAGCATTTTGGTAGCGACTTTCTTCAATCAGGCGCGAGGTGTTTCCCCAGTTTGTTTGCACCAGCAGCGAGTGGATGTTGTTGGTTACCTCCGTTGTGCCTACCCAGTTGAGCAGCGGACGGGTTTGGTTGGAGTGTCCTACTTCGTGAGCCGGTCCCCACGGGCTTTTCTTGAATCCGGTTACAGAGGTCAGGCCATCCAGCGTACTCACTTCGTAGGCAGTGTGATACGAAGTGGAATACATATAATTAAAATACATTACCACAAAATGCGAACGGTTTTTGGGGTCGCGGTTTGGATACTTGTAATACCCCATGTGTTCGCGCTCCATGAAAACCAAATCGTTGTAAGCCTGAATCAACTGCACGCCGGTAGTCAATGCGTTTTGTTTGAATTTGCCCGTAGGGTATGAGAGGTGAGCATATTTGCCCAGCGCGTCGAAGTATTCATATTTCGTAGCGTTCAGTATTCGGGTCCAATCCGCGGCGCTATGTTTTTCGGCGTCATAATATCCGTTTACCCGCGCGTAGGCAAAGTGAATTTTCACCGGAGGCAAAGTAGCGTACTGCTCGGTGCTGTGATACGTTACGTAAAACAATCCTTCGCGGTCGGCTACCACCATGTTTGCCCCCTTAGTCAGGCCATAATACGTGTTTTCCCAATAACCATCACCTCCGGGCTTGTTGTAGTTTTTAAGCGTTAGCGAAACGGGTATATCGCCCACTTCCTTTACAAATACAAATATCGTGTCGCCCTGACGCGCAAAAATACCGGTGGGATTGTCGCAAAGGCTGTAAGTACCTACCCGATTGGCGCTCGAAAAGTTGTCGGGGTGAGGCCAGGCTTTGAACTCCTGCACGCGAAACTCAGTAGCGTAATCGTTGTCGAAGATATCCAATGCCAATTGCTTGTAATACGGATTGCTTGCCGACAAAATGTTTTCGCGCGTCAAGCCTGTTTTTATTTCGGTGCAAGAGGCATCTTTGAATAGCGTTAGCGGATCAAACGCGCCCGCCTCTCGCTTGTAAAATTCCATTTCGGCACATGCGGCAAATCCATTGCCATCGCCCGCTCCGGTTTTCACCGAAAAGCGTACGTGAGTTACACTCTTTAGTTGCGAGTCGAAAACCACTTTGAAGGAGCCATTAGCGCCATTAAAGTTTTTTGTCAATACTTTTTCATAGACAGTGCTACCCGATTTGCGCACAAGCACATCCACCTCTTTGAAGTTTCCATTCACGCCGCTGCTTCGCGTGGTGTAAACAAAATAATCCAGGTCGCTCGTTGCATTCAACGTGTAGGTGAGCGTTACCGGAAAAGAGGTGCTACTCCAGCTGGAGTGATACATGGTAGATTTGTCGCCATCGAAGCTTTTATCAATTTCCGCGCCACTTTGGTATGAACTTGCCACACCGCTCTGGATAAGCACTTTTGTAGCGCCCTCAATGGCATACTTGGCAAAAGGAGCAGTTTCGGCATGTGTGTAGATGAGTGTCGGAGCGAGAAAGAAAGCAGTCAAAACAAGAAATTTGTGGATTTTAATCCGTGTATTTTTTTTCATTGTAATTTCGATTGAGATTTGAAGTTTGTTATTAAGAGTTGAATACCAGATTTTTAAAGCTGTATTTCAGCCGGCAAATATACAAATTTCTTATTAGAATCGATGTTAATAAACTTATTTTAAACTAATAACTAAAAACTAATAACTAAAAGATAAAAACTAATAACTAAAAACTAAAAGATAAAAACTAATAACTAAAAACTAAAAACTAATAACTAATAACTAAAAACTAAAAACTAAAAGCTAAAAACTAATAACTAATAACGACAGAGGATATTTATTCTCATTTTTTGAATCTTATTCAATGCACAAATCTTATTCAACAGGGAGGTTTATGAATTGCCTCCTGCTTTAGCTGATTAAACCGGTTTGCAAAGGAAACATCAAAAAGCCGTTAGCTCTTAGCTAATAGCTAAAAGCTAAAAGCCAATGGCCAATGGCCAAGAGCTAATAGCAGTTTCCTCACGGCGAAAAACTTCAATGCTTTCCGTTTTTCTTGTTCGGAATGACATGCATGCTTATTATTAATGCCGACGGACAAACCGATGTGTCGAAATCAACGCCGCATCACCGTCGGTGAGCAAGGCTTCCGCACCCGTCGGTGATGTAAACTCTATCAAACATCTATCGGTTGCCGACGGGCTATAATCACCCAACCAAGCTGTCATCCCGAGCGGAGCGAGGGAACTAAAAGCGGATAACAAATAAAAGAAATCTTATTAAATGCACAAATCTTATTAAATGTATAAATCTTATGAATTGCCTCCTGCTTTAGCTGGAGGATTATAAGAAAGGAATCTTATTCAATGCACAAATCATATTCAGCATGAAGATTTATGAATTGCCTCCTGCTTTAGCTGGAGGAGAAAATAAAAAGTGGGGATACTGCACGTTGCAGTCTGCGTTTCAACACCTGTTGATTTTAAAACTGCACGTTGC
>CAZMQV010000061.1:0-13477 GCA_964568675.1 uncultured Paludibacter sp. | reverse complement strand
ACGTTGCAGTCTGCGTTTCAACACCTGTTGATTTTAAAACTGCACGTTGCAGTCCACGTTTCAACACCTGTTGATTTTAAAACTGCCGTTGGCAGTCTGCCAATTTTCAGACAAACTCATTTCATGACATATCTGACAAAATGTCAGTTTGGCATTGTCGGCAACTGACACCGCATCTGCCATTCCGTCAATTTTACATGAAAAAATGGCAGTTTTTGTATTTTGAAACATATAACTACATTGTAGAGTTAGAATATACAAACTTTGCTAATTTTAATTTCTATCTATTAATAGTTTGGCACGTTAATTGATATAGCTTAATCGTCTGTAATAAAACGGTTTCAGTTTACATATTTATTGAGTCAAGTAGATTGAAACAAGGTTCGCAGATAAGTTAATCGCTCCGTTCGATAACGAAACCCCATCATTAGTCAGAAAAAATTAATTAACAAAATGGCAACAAGGACATTTTGCGAACAATAGAAGTATGCATTATTGGTGTGTATAAAATTATCGGGAGGAGCAAATATTCACAATTTAAACAGATAAGTTATTTATGACAAATGTTTTAAGAATTAAACCAAGTGCTACAAGGAAGTCGGATTTTAATTCCTTGTGCAAGTCGGTGATACGCGTTACCGACAAATATGAATCCGAAAAGCTTTTAGTTAAACAAACGCTGGCACGAATGGCGCTCGCATTTGAAGTATCGAACCAGGACGAAGCCCCCGAGCTTATCAGTGCCGAGTCAAAATTGATAAGGGAGAAGCGCGAGCTACTTTCGCGGCAGGTATCCCATATCGCGTCATTGACCAATAGCTACACAATCTCGGATAAAGCGGAGGTGAAGCAGGCGGCAAACAAACTTCATGCGCTCACAAGTCGCGTATTCAAACGATTCATTAATCAGACCAACGCTTCGAAATTGATGCGCACGCAGCAATTTATCAACGATGTAAGCGCCGACTTAAATTTGCAAGCGGCTATAGCAACGCTGAAATTGGAGGATGAACTCGATGCGATAACCTTGACTTTTACCGACTTGCTCGAAGCAAACGACAAGCTGATAGCGTATCGTTCGAAAAAGCAAATCGGCAAAGGCGAAAAGAAAGAAGCGATTTACACACTGATGACCCGATTGTTCGACGCCATCGAGTCGGCATGTTTGGAACACCCGGAGATGAATTTCGAAGCGATGATTGAAGACCTTAACCAGCTCATTCGTCCGTTGAACATCACTTCCATGAGCAGACAAACACGCAATGCCGGCAAAAAGAAGGCGGAAGATACCAAACAAACGAAAGTAGCGGAAGCAATAGAAGCAGCGAACGAAACGAAAATATTGTGGGACGGCAACAACCCAATAACTTCGCAGAACTAAACCATAACGGTTACTGAATAAAAATGAAACAACCCGCGTTCCTTGTTAGCGGGTTGTTTTTTTTTGCCATTTTGCCAACTGGAATTTATATTTATTTGGAATAATATTCAATACACAGAACAAGAAAAAGATTTATTGTATATATGCAATTTACATATTGTGGAATTTATATATATATGGAATGGGCTAAAGCCCAATCCTATTCATAACAGACTGCTATTGGAGATATTTATTCTCTTATTATGAATCTTATTAAATGCACAAATCATATTCAATAAGGGGATGCTATGAATTGCCTCCTGCTTTAGCTGGAGGAGAACAAATAAATAAATCCAAATATTTTGTGATAGAGATGGAGATTGATATATACAATTTATATTCATCGGAAAGTCGAAGATTCCGATTTATCAGAAAGAAAGAAAAACCCATTCACCGCTCTAAGTGCGATGAACTGTCTCCCTCCCCTTGTCGGGAGGGGTTAGGGGTGAGGTCTAAAGCCTAATGCAATGAGCCAATTCAAAAATTCCGGTTTATCGGAAAGCCAGAAGCCAATGGCTAACGGCCAACAGCCAACAGCCAACAGCTATAATAACAATCCCACACAATCCCCCCTCCACTTACTCAATTAATTTATTTTACTCTTTAACGCAACTATTTTTCCTAAATAATTTGATTATTTAATTTTAATTACTATTTTCGCCTCCGAATATTACGAAACATAAGTAAGAAACGCAAATAAACACGAATCAATCACAACAATACCTTATTTGAATGTACGTAAAGCCTGTTTACTCGTCTTCACGCTCCGATATCAGGGCGCTCCGCCGCTCGCATTCGGCTTCGAATCATGTATCATTTATGAAATAAATTTATCAACCTAATTAATAATTTCAAATCAAAATTAAATCTATGAAGAAAATGTACAAAATCTTGCTGAGTACAGTCTTTCTTTTTACAGCAATATCAGCATCGCTCGCGGCGCCGACCATGCCGCAGATAAGTTCCGGAGACAATGATTATTGGTATCACATTGTATTCCGAAGAACCGGCGAAAGTATCGGAGACAACTTGGCATTGGAAGATAAGGGCGAAGACGCCATAGTAACTGTTCAAACCATAATAACTGGGAATGATAACCAACTTTGGAAGGTGGAAGCAAGTAGCACCAACAATCAGTATATCATAACTTCCAAAGCGGGAAGAAAAATTTATTGGGACAACGCAACTACAGACCCTCGTTTTAGAGCCGGTAACGACAACACTCCTACCAATATCATATTTAACGTATCGGGTAATACCACCTATACCGATAGTTGGGAGTTGGAGCGCGTAGGAGCCGCTAACAAAAAAGCGATGAACCCTTATGGAGGCTCTAGCGTTGGGAAAGGGATAGGTGAATTCGATGCCGGTGATGCTGGAAACACATTGAGATTTGTACCTTACATATCACAATATTGTATTAGCAGGATTAGTGCAATTAATGTAACTTCTGACAATACAAGGTCATGGGAAACAACCGAGATGACAGTTTTAAGTCAGAAAACCACTTACGATGCAAAAATATCGGAAAGCGCAACCATCGGCGCGGGAGCTTTTTACCGTGGCGTTAATAACACAGCCGCTTTAAATGTATATAAAAACAAAGAAGTATCATTAAATCTAAATGGCGGTTTTAATTGGTTGCACATGGTAGTTTATGCCGATTGGAATGGCGATGGCACGTTTGATCCTATTTCTGAAAAAATCGGTCGTGTGCCGGATGAAAATGCAGCCGGCAATCCAACATCAAGAACACTTAATTTTACCGTACCAAGCAATAGTAAAGCCGGAGAAACAAGGATTCGGGTGTTTGTCGGATGGTTTGAGCAAACGACAGACCCAAAACACGCTACACAGAGTTACTATTCACCATGTCTTATAACGGGGCAAAACGGAGCATCTCCTCAAAATGGTAGGGCTTATGACTATTTGATTTATATCAATCCGGAATCAAATACGTGGCTTGGTGCTACTGATACAGATTGGAACAAAGGGAGCAACTGGAGTGCCGGTATAGCGCCTCCCACATCATCAGCCATTCCGTATGAAATCATTATTCCTTCCGGCGCTACAAATATGCCCATAATCAGTAATGATGTAACTCTTGGTACGAATTTTACACTTAAAGTTGAAGGAGGAGCGAAACTCACCGTAGCCGCAGGCAAGCAACTCACCGTTAGCGGCTCAGCTGCCAACAACGGCTCCATCGTGCTGCAATCCAACGCCACCGACGGCACCGCCACCGTGGTAGGCAATGTAAGCGGCACCGCCACCGTACACCAGGCTATCAACAAATACCGCAGTTGGTATATGAGCTTGCCGGTAAGCAGTGTCAGCGGAAATACGGGAGTAGCCGGGTACAGCACATTTACTGAAAGTTCGAATGTGTGGTCGTCTTTATCTACAGATTATTCAGGGCTTACAGCCGGTACCGGCGTAGCCATTAACCCAACGAACAGCGTAACATCACTTAGCTTCACCGGAACATTAAACAACGGGGATGTAACATTAAGTAATTTATCAAGCGGCAACAAACGCTGGCACTATGTGGGTAACCCCTATCCATCCTACCTCGCTTGGAGCGCGCTCTCAAAAACAAACCTGGAAGAAACGGTATGGTTCCGCACCGCCGAAGGCAACACCTACAAATATGCGACATGGAATGGAGAGCTTGGAACACCATATAACCTAATCAGTGATGGCGTCATCGCGCCACTGCAAGGTTTTTGGGTACAAGTAAAATCGGGACAAACCGGTTCGCTTGGCTTTATCAACGCCATGCGCTCGCACCACAGCGCCGGCAACAAACACCTTCGCGCTCCGCAAGTAAGCGACAGATCCATACTTCGCCTCACCGTAAGCAACGGCACACTTAGCGACGAAGCCGTGGTTTATTTCAGCGCCCTGAACAGCGATAGCCGCGATAGCTACGATGCCGCGAAAATGATGAACGGCAACAACATCCCGGAGATTTACACCCTGCTCAACAACGAAGCGCTCGTTATCAACGCCATGGCGAATATCTCTTACGGCGTAGAGCTTCCGCTCGGCTTCAACACCAAAGTGGCAGGCAACTTCACCATCTCAGCAAGCGAGTTTAGCCATTTTGCAGCCGACGACCGCGTGTTGCTGCTCGACAAATCGAACAACAGCCTCACCGACCTCAGTCTGGGCGCGTATAGCTTCGAGTCCGGCGCGACAACAACCAACGACCGCTTCGCCATTAAACTTGTACCCGGCTCGGCTACCGGCATCGACAAAACCACCGACGGCGCGTATATCTTTGCCAACAACAACCGCCAACTCGTGGTATCGCTCGCCGGAGCCAATGAAGGCGCAAGCATTCGGATATATACCGTAGCCGGTCAGCAAATAGCCGCGCAAGCGCTCACCACCCGCGTAACCACACTCCGCGCGCCCCTCAACAACGGCGCCTATGTAGTGGAAATCATCAACGGCGGCAAACAAAGCGTGCAACGCGTAATCGTAAAATAAACAAGATTGAGGATTTGGGAGCAAGCAAACGCTACTCCCAAATCACCAAATCACTAATCACTAATCACTAAATAAAAAAATGAAAAAGAAATATAGTAGCCCCTTTATCGAAGAGATCGTGTTGGACAAAGAAATTTCCTTGCAGTTACAATCGAACCCCACAGTGAATCCGGGTGAGATTGAGATGATGAATCAAAGTCAATCGGCAAGTATGCAAGACCCCTATCAATACGACGTATGGTAGAATAAAACGAAACCTAATAGGTTTAACGGATTTTACAAACCGAATAGGTTTAATCGTATCAAATACAATAAAGCGAAACAAGGAAACTGCCTGAGGCAGTTTCCTTGTTTCGCTTGGTGCACCAAACCTATTAGGTTTTAGAAACCGAATGGGTTTAATTACCCACTACTGAGCAGATGAATCCAAGTCATCAGCACAGCATCCATAGCTGGCTAAGAAAACTATGTATTAAATTGCACGGGTTACAAACCCGCGCCAGCGGCTGCTTTTTGAATTGGCTAACGGCTAATAGCTAACAACTAACGGCTAACGGGCATCCATCCACCGTTCTAAATGCGATGAAACCTATTAGGTTTTGGAAATCGAATAGGTTTAACGTCGAATACAATATAACGAAACAAGGAAGAAGCACTTAGTCGAAAGTAAGAAAGCTATGTATTAAATAGCACGGGTTACAAACCCGCGCCAGCGGGTAGCACGGGTTACAAACCCGCGCCAGCGGACCAGCGGAGAAGCTAAAATAAAAAAAGCCAAGTCAAAGATTTCGCGTTATCAAAATCTTCGACTTGGCTAACAGTCAATAGCCAAAAGCTAACAGCCAATGGCCAATGGCTAACATTTAGAACCGATACCTCAATCCAAGCGCGAAGCCTTCGTAACCGAATCCGCGCCCTGAGGGGATGATGCTAAAACTCGGACGCCAATCGAGCGAGAATTGCAGAGGCACTTCGGGGATATTGTATTCCAAACCAAACTGACCGGCAAGGCCAAGTCCAAGCGTGTATCTATCTTCTTTTCCCCAATAGTACGAGCCGATTTGCGGACCCAAGCCCGCATACAGATTAAAACCACCATTCGGCGCGAAAAGCCATTGATGAATACCTGAAATTACAAAGTCGCCACGGTCGTAGCCAAACAATCCTAAATCGATCTCAAAACGTGTGGTTTTGGTGAGCGGCTGCTGATAACTCAATTCACCACCATAGCCGAAACGCACACCAATGGCACGATCGTTGGTTTGCGCCGACGCGAAACTAAAAACACCCAGCGCGAAAAGCGCTACAAATACAATTTTCTTCATTCTTCTTCTTTTATATATATTACTGATTAAAAATTTTCATTCTCCTTGCCATGATGTTTGCGCTTAGTCAGCTTTCAGGCTCGCGCCAGTCTCCGTTCAGCTTTATCAAGTCGATCAACTTCTCCACGGCATCTTCCGCAGGCACGTTCTTCTCAATACATTCATGCTTCTTATAAAGGCTCACCTTGCCCCGCGCCGCGCCTACATAGCCATAATCCGAATCTGCCATTTCGCCCGGTCCGTTCACAATGCAACCCATGATTCCGATTTTCAAGCCGGTGAGATGCGATGTTTTCGCTTTCACTCGCGCTATCACACCTTGCAGCTCAAACAGCGTGCGTCCACATCCGGGACAAGATATAAACTCCGTTTTACTCACACGCACCCGCGAAGCTTGCAAAATCCCGAAAGTGAGCGACAACAAATCTTCCGCGCCCACGCGTCCGCTGTTCTCAATCAACACGCCATCGGCCAATCCATCTACAAAAATTATGCCTAAGTCGGCAGCCGCCTTTACTTGCAACGCCTCCAGGTCATCCTCGGCATAGCTTCCGCGCAACAGCACGGGAGTAGCAATCTCTTCTGCCACAAGCGTATGCAACACGGCGCGCATCTCACCCACCGGGTTCGACGCTGTGGCTTCGAGCAGTAGAATGATGTTCGGGTTCAGTTTTATTTTCCGCAGAAGTTCATCCGTGAGCGTATCGTAACTCACTTGCAAAAGAAAAGCCTCGTTATCGTGGGCTTGGCTCATGCTTTCGGGCGTGAGTATCGGCATGCGCACACCCGCCTCATTCACTATCGCATCGTTTTCTAAAACAAAATCGGACTTCAACGTAGGGTGATTGGCGCTCAACGCTATCACAGTCGGGATGTTCCCACCCCCAATGCCTGCAACCGCCTTCGTTTTCCTCCGTTCAAAAGCGTTGATATGCATCGGCCTGTCCGATTTCATCGCTATCGTTCGCTCATTGCCACCACGCGCCGTGATGTAGTCGGCAAGCAGTCGCGCCACCGGTATTTCCGCTTCCGGCTCTTCGCTCAACGACACGCGAATGGTGTCGCCAATGCCTTCGGCAAGCAAACCGCCAATGCCCACAGCCGATTTCACGCGTCCATCTTCGCCATCGCCCGCTTCGGTAACACCCAAATGTATGGGAAATTGGAAGCCCTCCAGCTCCATCTGCACCACCAGCAGGCGCACCGCCTGTATCATCATCACCGTGTTCGATGCTTTCATTGAAATAACGAGGTTGGAGAAATCATTTTTCCTGCAAATGCGCAGAAACTCCATACACGACTCCACCATGCCTTTTGCCGTATCGCCCCAGGTGAGCAACATCCGTTCGGATAGCGAACCGTGGTTCACCCCAATGCGGATAGCGGTATTATTCGCCTTGCAGATTTTCAGAAAAGCGGTAAACCGTTCTTCTATTTTCCGAAATTCCTGTTCATACTCTTCCGTCGTGTAGCCGTTAGAAGTGTCGGATTTGATACCGGCCACATAGTTGCCGGGATTCACACGCACTTTTTCCACCGTGGTAGCGGCGCTATCGGCAACCGCGGCATTGAAATGCACATCGGCAACTAGCGGCACCGACTGCCGCATGGCTTGCACACGGCTGTGAATTTCGCGCAAACTATCCACCTCTTTCAAGCCCTGTGTGGTGAAACGCACCAGGTCGGCGCCCGCGTCCACAATGCGCGCGCACTGCGCCACCGAGTTTTCGATGTCGTTGGTATTGGTGTTTGCCATACTCTGGATGCGCACCGGATTGACGCCACCCATCTTCAGCGCTCCAACAGCTATTTCGCTCGTTGGCCGGCGCTTGTAGTTATATAAATCAGATTTCCACATAAGATAAAACTAAAAATTCTATTAACAGTTAAACAGATTCCGATAAGTTTAACAAGCAAAATTACCCAAAAAAGAGTAAAACTTCTTACCTTTGCAAAATATTATCGGAACAATAATCTTTTAAAACATTTCTTACTACGAAAGGTTTTACCCGTTCCATTTTTTTTATATTTCACCCTAAAAGGAAAGAGCAAATGCAAACAAACCTATTCCGCCCGGAGATATTTTCCACGTTTAAGCACTACAGCAAAGAAAAATTCTATTCGGACTTAATGGCAGGTATCATCGTAGGCATCGTGGCGCTCCCGCTTGCCATCGCCTTTGGCATCGCCTCGGGCGTATCGCCTGAGAAAGGCATCTACACCGCCATTGTCGCCGGCTTTGTTATTTCATTTCTTGGTGGTAGCCGCGTGCAGATAGGCGGACCTACCGGCGCGTTTATCATCATCGTTTACGGCATTATCCAGCAATACGGCGTTACGGGGCTGGCTATCGCCACGCTCATCGCCGGCGTCATGCTCATCGGCATGGGATTGCTGAAGCTTGGCGCGGTCATCAAGTTCATCCCCTATCCGGTGGTGGTGGGCTTCACCAGCGGCATCGCGCTCACCATTTTCGCCACTCAGATAAAAGACCTCTTTGGACTGGAGATGGCAAGTGTGCCGGCCGACTTTCTTCACAAATGGGTAGCCTACGCGCGCGACATCAGCACCATCAACTGGTGGGCTACACTGATAGGCATCGGCTCCGTGGTGATAATCGCGCTTACACCCCGGTTTTCAAAGAAGATACCCGGCTCGCTCATTGCCATCATCACCATGACAATCCTGGTGTTTGTAATGAAAAACTATTTCGGCATTCAAGGCATCGAAACCATTGGCGACCGCTTCACCATCAAAGCTTCGCTCCCCGAACTCACCTTCTACGACATTGATTTCGAAACGATAAGGCGCTTGCTGCCCGCCGCGTTTTCCATCGCGCTGCTCGGAGCCATCGAATCGCTGCTCTCGGCTACGGTGGCCGATGGGGTGATAGGCACACGCCACGACTCCAACACCGAACTCATCGCGCAAGGAATAGCCAACCTCGCAAGCCCGATATTTGGCGGCATACCCGCCACAGGAGCCATCGCCCGCACCATGACCAACATCAACAATGGTGGACGCACACCGGTAGCGGGTATCGTTCACGCTGTGGTGCTGCTGCTTATCTTGCTTTTTCTCGGCGACCTCACCAAACACATACCCATGGCCTGCCTTGCCGGCGTATTAGTCATTGTGGCATACAACATGAGCGAGTGGCGCACATTCCGCTCGCTGCTTCGCAACACCAAATCGGACATTGCCGTATTGCTTTCCACATTCCTGCTTACCGTCATCTTCGACCTCACCATCGCCATTCAGGTAGGTCTGTTGCTCGCCATCCTGCTCTTTATCCGCCGCATCTCCGAAACATCGACCGTGTCGGTGATGAAACACGAACTGGAAGAGCCGCCCTCCGACCTGCTATCAGATGAAACCGAAGCGCTGAACATTCCGGCCGGAGTAGCTGTTTACGAAATTGAAGGACCGTTTTTCTTTGGCGTTGCCAATAAGTTTGAAGAGACTATCAAGCAGCTCGGCGACTTCCCCAAGGTGCGGATTATTCGGATGCGGAAAGTGCCTTTCATGGATGCCACCGGCGCCAACAACCTGAAGAATTTGATAAAAATGGCGCAAAAAGATAAAACAACCATTCTGCTCTCAGGAGTGAATGACGCGGTGCGACGCGTGCTCGAAACTTCGGGTGTAGCCGCCACTATTGGCGAAGAAAATATCTGCTCAAACATCCATTTGGCAATCGAAAAGTCGGAAAAATTAGTTAGCGATACAAAACAATATGAGCGAATTTAGAACAAATATGCTTAAAAAGTTTTTTTTTCCAAATCAAAATCTTATTTTTGTAAAGATTTCTTTGCTTAAATAATGGAAAATCGATACAAAAGTCTGATAAAAGAGTTTGAAAGCAACGTCAAACTTATAATAAATGAGCGCAACAGTCTGAAAAGCGAAAACCAACAACTACACGCTGAATTGGAACGCAAGAAAGAAGATTTGATGGCGGCTCACAAAGACATTTTGGAATTGCGCGAAGAACTCAGGCTGTCGCAAACAGCCGGCGGAATGAGCGGCTCCGCTGAAAGCCGCGAAAACTCCCGGCAGCACCTCAACAAATTGGTGCGGGAAATAGATAAGTGTTTAGCGCTTCTCAGAGAATGAGCGTATGAATAATAAAGATGTTTTTCAAATTCATATTCTTCTTAACGGATTAAGACTGCCTCTGGAAGTGAGGCGCGACGAAGAAGAAATATACCGGGAAGCCGAGAAGATTTTCAATAATTATCTCGAGCAATACCGACAAAAATACAGTCAGCGAAGCATGGAAGAGATACTCACGATAGTAACCTTCCAGGTGGCGGTGATACTTGCCAAACAAAACGCCTGGCAAAACGAGTCGCCCTTAGCTGAAAAGATTGAAGAACTTAATAACGAATTGAAGGCTTTGCTTGAACCATAAGCTCCCGCCAACCACGATTCGCATTATCTATTTTTACCGCATTATATTGTCCCCGGTGCGCACCCGATGAGTTTCTACTACAGTAAAAAACTCATCATTGGGGGGGGAAACAATGTAATGCATTTTTTATTTTTAAAAACACACAATAAACAACAAAAACAAAAATGGTAACTTATCTGATAATTACAGTAATAGCGCTTGCTGTCGGATTCCTCGCCGCCTATCTCATGCTCGGGGTTTTCAACAAGAAAGCAAAAAGAGAGATGGAGGCCGAAGCCGAACTTCTCAAGAAAAACAAAGAAATAGAGGCTAAAGAGCGATTTATCGCACTCAAAGCAGAACATGAGCAACAAGTGCAACAACGCAACTCGAAAGTGCAGGCTACCGAAGCCAAACTCCAACAACGCGAATTGCAACTCAACCAACGACAAGGCGACTTGCAACGAAAAATGAATGAAACCGATGCCGCGCGCGAAAACTACGAACAACAAACCAGCGCGTTGGAAATAAAAAAACGGGAAACAGAAACACTTCACAAACAAGCCGTGATTCAACTCGAAACCATATCGGGGCTGTCGGCCGAACAAGCGAAAGAACGATTGGTGGAAAACCTGAAAGAAGAAGCCAAAACTAACGCGCTATCCTACATCAACGAGATAATGGAAGATGCTAAAATGACTGCCAACAAGGAGGCAAAACGCATCGTTATCAACACCATACAACGCGTAGCTACCGAAACGGCTATCGAAAACTCCGTTACAATTTTCCACATCGACTCCGACGAGGTGAAAGGACGTATCATCGGACGCGAAGGTAGAAACATCCGCGCGCTGGAAGCTGCCACAGGTGTCGAAATCATTGTGGACGATACGCCCGAAGCCATCGTGCTTTCAGGCTTCGACCCCGTGCGACGCGAAGTAGCCCGCCTCTCGCTCCACCAATTGGTTACCGACGGACGCATTCACCCCGCACGCATCGAAGAGGTGGTAAACAAAGTGCGCAAACAACTGGAAGAAGAGATAATCGAAACCGGCAAACGAACCACCATCGACTTGGGAATACACGGACTTCACCCCGAATTGATTCGATTGGTGGGGAAAATGAAATACCGCTCGTCTTATGGACAAAACCTGCTGCAACACTCGCGCGAAGTGGCTAACCTCTGCTCGACCATGGCTTCGGAACTGGGTCTCAACCCTAAAAAAGCGAAACGCGCCGGACTTCTCCACGATATCGGTAAAGTGCCCGACGATGAACCGGAATTGCCTCACGCGCTCCTCGGTATGCGCTTGGCCGAAAAATACAAAGAAAAACCGGATATTGCCAACGCCATCGGATCACACCACGATGAAGTGGAAATGGAAACCATGCTCGCGCCTATCGTGCAGGTATGCGACGCCATCTCCGGAGCACGCCCCGGAGCACGCCGCGAAATAGTAGAAGCATACATCAAACGACTCAACGACCTCGAGAACCTGGCGCTATCCTACCCCGGAGTGATTAAAACTTATGCGATACAAGCCGGACGTGAATTGCGCGTCATCGTTGGCGCCGACAAACTCGACGACAAAGAAACCGAACTCCTTTCGTTTGACATCGCCAAGAAAATTCAGGATGAAATGACCTATCCCGGACAGGTGAAAATAACAGTTATCCGCGAAACGAGGGCTGTGAGCTACGCCAAATAAGAATACTCCCTATAAGGAACAGAAACGGGTGATTGCTACGAGAGGCAATCACCCGTTTGTTTTTCCCCCACCCAGATTCTCATTGGTGAATGGCAACGCCTACAAAGGGCATCACCATGCTATTTGACTAAACAAACACAAACGGAACGACACCACATAGCTGTTTCCCAATTTAAAGCCTCATTCTATTGGCTCATCGCACAACTATAATTTTGTTTAATCGTCTGTCTCTATAAGGATATAGATTCTATCAGTTGCATTTACTGGCAAACTACCATAACTTTGCGGTGTAATTAAAAATGATTCTAAATAATAAAACATAAAAATATTATGGCTACAATTAAAGACACCGAATTCAAAGCTTTGCCTTACGCATACGACGCGCTCGAACCACACATTGACGCGCTCACAGTAGAAATACATTACAGCCGTCATCATAAGGCATATTTCGACAACTTGCAAAATGCGGTGAAAGGCACCGAACTCGAATCGCTTGACTTCGACACTTTGTTCAAAAACATCAGTAAATATCCACCCGTGGTGCGCAACAATGGTGGAGGCTACATCAATCACGTATTGTATTGGGAAAACATGAGCCCCAATGGCGGTGGCGCTCCTACAGGCGCTTTGGCCGCAGCCATCGAAAAAACTTTCGGTTCGTTCGATGCGTTCAAAACACAATTCTCCGATGCCGGGAAAACCCGTTTTGGCAGTGGTTGGGCATGGTTGAGTGTTGACGCTGAGGGCAAGCTATTCGTAAGCTCCACACCAAACCAGGATAATCCGTTGATGGATGTTGCCGAAAAACAAGGCACTCCTATTCTGGGAATGGACGTTTGGGAACATGCCTATTACCTGAAATATCAAAACAAACGCCCCGACTACATCGACGCATTTTGGAGCGTGGTGAATTGGGATGAAGTAAGCAATAGATATCAGGCAGCTATTTAAGCATACAGACAATCATATTCTTTCACTACTGACCGGCTAAAATTTTCAGTTTCTTCACTACGTTCAGAATGACAGATATTTACGTAAGATTCGAGGGTGAGGAGGTGGGGGTGGGGGGGAGAGCCCCAACCCACAACACACACAAAAAAAAAAAAAATAATTTGATTTTGGAAAGAAATTTATA